>JBMOOM010000097.1:0-49300 GCA_049323275.1 Pseudomonadota bacterium | reverse complement strand
TTTACGAAAATGCTTGAGAAAGGCATCATCGCCATTGAGCGCCGCGATCCGGCAGCCGATCGCGGCGCGCAGGCCATGCGACAGGCCGCCAGGCTCCTGCGGCTTCAACGCCGCATCATGCGTCTTCTGCGTCAGCTCGAAAATATCGGCGCGCTTGGCGACGATCGCCGCCAGCGGGCTGTCGGGCTCGATCCCCGCCAGCTCCAGCATCAAATCCTTCATCTTTGGCCTCTTTTCCTGGCAGGTTCTTCCGCCGCCTCGTCCGGCAAAGCACTTTCGCGCCACTCGTCGCCCTTCAGCTCGGGCGTCGCATAAGCGAGGAGCCGCCACCAATGCTCCTCCATATTCAGGGCATAGAATTTGGCGGCGATGGCGCGGGCGAGCCAGGCCGCGCCTTCGCTGATGCCCGGAATGTCGCCGCTGGTTTTGCCTAAGCTGACGCTGGCGCCATAGTTGAAGCAATGGATGCGCGACAGCCAGGGCGCCTCGCCCGGATGGCGCTCCTGAAAGCTGAAATCGTCGGCGAGATAAGGGAAGTTGCCGATCTGGTCCTGCTCGAGCCCCTCGGGCGGCTGATAGCGGTCGTGCCACAGCGCGATCTTGTCGGCATAACCGTCGAGCTCGGTGCGGGCCAGCGGCTCGACCAGGAAGCCGGTGCCGAGGATCAGAAAATCGGTGGCGAGCCGCCTGCCCCCGCTCAGATCGAGGATCACCTCGTCCTCGCCGAGACTGGCCTTCTCGACGCCGGCGCCGAAATGGAAAAAGGCATTGTCGTGCCGGCTCACCCGGAGCGTCGAGCCGCGCGGCGCCGGCGTCTGGGTGAGGAACGAATAATGCATGATGCGCCAGCGCCAGGCATCGCTCAGATCGGCATAAGCGGCGGTGAAGCCGAAGGAGCCGATGCCCATCAGCTTGTTGATGGTCGGCATCACCTTGCGGCGCGCCAGGAGGCGGACTTCGGCGGCCCCCGCCTCGAGCGCTTCCGCCGCATTGTCGACCGCCGAGGCGCCGACGCCGACCACGACCACGCGCCTGCCCTTCAGCGCCGCGAAATCGATCGGGTCGGAGGAATGCGCCCAATGGCTCTTCGGCAGGCCGTCGACGAAGGACGGGATATTGGCGCGGCCGGTGCCGTCGCGGCCGGTCGCCATGATCACGCGGCGCGCCAGCACGCTGTCCTCGCGCCGGCCTTCGCCGGCGAGATCGAGCCGCAGGAGATCGCCCTCGGGGCGGATGCGCAGCACCTCGACCTGGTTTTCGACCGGGAGCTCCAGAACGTCGCGATACCAGCGCAGATATTCGGCCCACATCGGGCGCGGAATCTTGTCGAGCGCCTCCCAGGCCGCATCGCCATATTGCGCCACGAACCAGGCGCGGAAGGTGAGCGAGGCCATGCCGTAAGCGGGGCCGGTCAATTGCTTGGGCGAGCGCAAGGTCTCCATGCGCGCATAGGTCAGCCACGGGCCTTCGAGGCCTTTGGGCGCCTTGTCGAAGATGCGGAAATTGCGGATGCCGGCGCTGCGCAGAGCGAAGCTCGCCACGAGGCCGCACATGCCGCCGCCGATGACGATGATGTCGTGGACGGTCTCGCCGTCCGGCGCCTCGGTCGGGATCACCCAGTTGGCCGGCGGCACGCAGAGGCAGGCGAGATCGTCGCGCACGCGCTGCTCGAGCTCGGGCAGGGTTTTCGCCATGGCGGCGCCGATGGGAGGAAGCGACGTCACGCCGGCACCGCCTCGTCGCGGATGACGGTGGCGTTCTGCGGCTTCCAGCTGATCCACACATCCTCGCCATTGACCGCCTCGGCGTCGCCCAGATGGAGGAGCGCGTTGAGGCGGGTGCCGTCGGCGACCTCGACCAGCATGGAGGTGTGATTGCCCTTGAAGACGCGCTGGCGGATCTTGCCCGGCATGGCATTCACGCCATTGGCGGGCTTCGCCGAGAACTGGATCGCCTCGGGCCTGACCACGATGCAGGCGGTGTCGCCCGCCTTGGCGGCATGCGCGGCGGCCGCGGCCTGGACCTCGAGGCCGTTCCAGCGCAGCGCCGTCCTGTCATCGTCCCTGCCGATGACGGTGGCCTTGAGGAGATTGGCCTCGCCGATGAAATTGGCGACGAAGATGCTTTCGGGCTTCGAATAAAGCGTGTGGGGGTCGCCCATCTGCTCGATTTTGCCGTTGTTCATGACGACGATGACGTCCGACATGGTGAGCGCTTCTTCCTGGTCGTGGGTCACGAAGAGGAAGGTCTTGCCGGTCGTCTCCTGGATCGATTTGAGCTCGATCTGCATCTGGAGGCGCAATTTGGCGTCGAGCGCCGAGAGCGGCTCGTCGAGCAGCAATACCTGCGGATCGGGGGCGAGCGCCCGCATCAGCGCAACACGCTGGCGCTGGCCGCCCGACAGTTCCGACGGCAGGCGCCCGGCGAAGGCCTCGAGCCTCACCAGCGCCAGGAGCTCCATCACCCGGCGATGGATGACATCCGACGGCTTGCCCTGCAGTTCGAGCCCGAAAGCGATGTTGCGGGCGACATCCATATGGGGAAACAGCGCATAATCCTGGAAGACGATGTTCACATTGCGCTTGTTGGGCGGCAGGTGCGTCACGTCCTTGCCGGCGAGCAAGATGCGGCCCGCATTGGGCGTCTCGAAGCCGCCCAGCATGCGCAGCGTCGTCGATTTGCCGCAGCCCGAGGGGCCGAGCAGGGTCACGAACTTGCCGGGCTCAATGGTGAGGTTGAGATTGTCGACCGCGACCGCCGGGCCATAGGCCTTGGTGATATTCTCGAACTGAACGACCGGTTGCATCAGCGGCTCCTCGAACGGCGGGTCATATATTCGGCATAGAGGCCGACGGCGGCGGTGACGACGAGGACGAGCGTCGCCATGGCGTTGATCTCAGGCGACATGCCGCCCTGCACCTTGGCGAAGATCAGCATCGGCAAGGTCGGGCGATAGCCGCCGAGGAAGAAGGTGCGCACGAAATCATCGACGCTGAGCAGCACGCAGAAGATCATGCCGCCGACGATGGCCGGGCCCAGATAGGGCAAGGTCACGCGGAAGAAGGCGATGATGCTGTCGGCGCCGAGATCGCGCGCCGCATCGACGAGATTGGGCGGCATCGAGCGCAGGCGGGTCAGCGCCATCACGACGACGAAGGGCACCGCATGCACGGTGTGGCCGAGCACGATGGCCGCGGTGCCGGTCGGCATGTCGATGGTCGAGATGAAGACGCGCAGCGAGATGGCGGAGATCATGCCCGGCACCACCGCCGGCAGGCAGGCCAGCGCGAAGAGGACGCCGCTCCAGCGGCTCGACGCCTTGGTGATGAGCATGGCGACCCACACGCCGATGACGGTGGCCGAGAAGGTGGCCGCGGCGGCGATGCCGATGGAATAGAGGCAGGCTTCCAGGAACTGCCGGTCCTGCATGACCTGGGCGTACCAGCGCAAGGTCCAGTCGCCGATCGGGAAGGCGACGAAATTCGCGTCCTTGAAGCTCATCGCCATCATCAGCATGAGCGGCACCAGGAGGTAGAGCACGAAGGCCCAATAGGCCGCGGTCAGGAGGGTGCGGGGGATGTCGTTGTAATAAGCGCGCATCACATCAACTTCGTCGCTTTGCCGCCGACGATGCGCATGAAGACGCCGGCGGTGAAGAGAGCGGAAACCAGCATGAGCAGCGCGAAGGCGGCACCCACCGGCCATTTGTCGCTGGCGCCATGGAAGAAGCCGCTGATCGTCTCGGGGAACATGACGGTGGTCGGGCCGCCGAGCAGCATCGGGGTGGCGAAGACGCCGATGCAGGTGAGGAAGACGAGGCTGCAGCCCGACACGATGCCGTCGCGCGACAGCGGCAGCACGATGCGGCGGAAGCGGGTGACGGGTCCCGCCCCCAGGTCGGCCGCCGCGTCGAGCAGATGCTTGGGGATCTTCTCGATCGAGGAATAGAGCGGCAGCAGCATATAGAGGCAGATCAGATAGACGAGGCCGAAGCCCAGCGAGAAGGAGGTGTAGAGCATCGGGATCGGCCGGTCGATGAGGCCGATATCGCGCAGGAGCACGTTGAGGGCGCCGCGATTGGCGAGCAGCATGATGACCGAGAAGGTGCGGATCAGCTCGCCCGCCCAGAAGGGCACCAGGAGCAGGAGCAGCGCCTTGGAGCGCCGGTCGGGGCGCACCACCTTCGCCACGTAGTAAGCGACGGGGAAGACGACGATGAGCGTGACCGCAGTCGCCGCGAAGGAGAAGATGAAGCTCCGGATCAGCGGCATGAAGTAGATCTGCTCGGAGAAGAAGATCGCGTAATTGGCGAGCGTGTAGCTCGGCTCCTGCCCGATCTGCAGCGGATAATGCACGAGGAAGCTGATCTTCGCCATCTGGTAGATGGGACCGATATGCATGAAGACCAGCCAGATGAGCGGCACGCCGGCGAGCAGGATCAGCCGCCCTGCCCGGCTCGCCACCGCGGCGCCGAGCGTCGCCTGATAGAGGCCCGAATTCATGATCCGGCTGTAGCCGGTCGAATAACGCGGCCCGGGCGCGCTCTTCTCCAGCTCCGATCCGGCTGAGGTGACATTCGCCATGCGGGTTGCCGTTCCGGCGGGGATCACCCGCCGGAACGCCTTTCAATTGTCGAAGAGATCAGGCCGCTTTCACTTCGGCGGTGGCCTTGTCGATCATCTCGTTCTTCATGTCGCGGTTGATCGAGGAGAAGAACACGATACGGTCGACCTGCTCCTGCGGCAGCGAGTTGGAGGCCCGCTCGAGATCGTTGAGAAGCTCCGGCACGCCGTTGATGGTCGAGGCGAAGCCCGACTGGCGGGTCATCGAGGCGCCGACCGCAGGATCGGCCAGGATGGCATCGAGGAGCTTGTAGGCGTTCTCGGCATTGGGCGCGTTGTTGACGATGTTGAGCGTATAGCAGAAGCCGAAAGTGCCTTCCTTCGGCACCGACAGGCGGATCGGATGACCTTCGGCGATGAGCTTGGCCGCCGGACCAGACCAGGAATGGGCGAGATAGATGTCCTCGTTGAGGAACATCTGCTGCACTTCGGAGCCCGCATCGTAATATTTGCGGACCATGTCCTTCTGCTTGATCAGGAAGTCGCGCGCCGCATTGGTGGCCTTCTGGGCTTCCTCGCGCTTGTCGACATAGGTGACGAAGTCGCCGTCGAAGCCCAGATACTTCATGACGATGGTCATGAAGTCGCTGACGATATAGGAGGTCATGCCCTTATATTGCTGGTCGAACATGACGTCCCAGCTCTGCGGGTCCTTCACGTAATTGGTGTTGACCGCGAGGCCCTCGTAACCCGCCAGGATGGGCAGGCCCCAGAGCTTGTCATCGACCTTGGTCCAGGGCGCGTCCTGATAAGCCTTGTTGAGATTTTTCCAGTTGGCGATCTTGCCGGTATCGAGCGGGGTCAGCAGGTTCGAGGAGATGAACTGGGTGTAGCGGTGGCCGGCGACGGTGACCATGTCGGTCGACGGATTGGCGCCCTCCGCGGCCAGCAGGTTGTACTGCTTGCCCTGGTCGTCGGTCAGCCGGATATTGACCTGGATGCCGGTATCCTTCTGGAATTTTTCGACAAAATCAGCGGGCAGAAACTTGTCATAGGTGGTGACGTTGAGCACCTTGCTCTGCGCCCAGGCCGGAGTCGGGCGGATGATATAGGGGACTCCCAGGGCGCCGGCGGCGGCCCCTCCCAGAAGCTTGAGCGTCGAGCGGCGGTTGGCGGTGAAATTCTTCATGTGCTTCCTCTCTCTTTTTTGCTTCTTCACAAGCATCGCCGCGCCATGCGACGATGTCCGTCAGTCTTCTTTCGGGGGACCAGGGGTTTGCGCGCCGGGAGCGACCGGGAGGTCAGAGCACGATTTCCGGGAAACCGAACCAAATTTCCAACATGCCGGAATATTCGATCGTAATCCGGCCGGGAGTCAACCGAAAATTACGGGGAAGTTAGTTTTCGGGTAGTTTGACGCTGTGTGTTGACCAGCCCGGAGGTCGGGGCTATGAAGCCCCCGGACAATTCCGGTTCATGCTTGGGGAATCGTCTAACGGTAGGACAGCGGACTCTGACTCCGCCAGTCTAGGTTCGAATCCTAGTTCCCCAGCCAATTTCCAGTTACAACAGATCAAAATGATCGCTGTCATGAGAGTGGGATTGCCCCCAATGTGACCCCAGTCATGCATCCCGTTCTGGCTCGCCTCGGTCCTACCCTGCCCTCTCCGTCTCCGCGCAATGAAGCATAGGCCTTTTGCGCATAGTTGACACCATCTCGTACATTGTGGGGGCGGGAATTGGGGACGCAGTCTGCGAACTTTGGTTTCATCGTCAAAAGCGATCCGCATAAAGTCCCAGCCACTCGACTTCGGTTTTCCGCTTCGCCCCTATCAGCAAGACGCGATCCCGCGCTGTCGAAGCTGCGATTGCAATGCTCTATCGACTTATTGTTATCCAAGCGGTTCCGACGCATCTGCTTCTTCGCGAACTAAAAGCGGAAAAAAGATTCTTGGAAGGCTTTCAATAGCCTGACCAGTACCAACACCAAGGCGCAGCAATCAGGTACCGCCATAGTTAGATAGCGAGAAGATCGACGTAATCTGATGGCTTTAGCCAAACCGCTCGACTCACTCCACGAATAGGCCCCGGATCCAGTTGATAAATCTAAGCGCTTCCGGCGCGCCCGCATCGAGATATCTTGCTGTGATTGCTTGACCGAAGGGCTTTCCCGGGTCCTCCTGGATCGCCAGCCACGAGTGGATTATCGCCTTATTCTTATACTGGGGCAGATAGAGTATCGGCTGAGCACTTTCGACATACCGTGTAGCATGTGGTAGCAATTGATCATTGTTCGGAACGAGATAGCGCAAGAAGGTCTCCAGATCTCCAGTTAGGGCATTGTTTGGCATTATCCAGACGCCAACGCTTGGCGAGCCCTCCTGCCGAACTATCGTGCCATTCGCATCCGGTTGAGGAGGTACCGCAGCGTAGCCTGCGGCTCTTAGCAAACCAGCGAGCCGTTCCCACGATTGTTGTACGCCCAGATCTGCGTCTATAACCACGCCGACCTTACGCACGCCGCTTCCTTTGAGCTGCACCGGTAAAACTTCTAGAATGTTGTCAATTCCGCCCTTTTCTAGAACCTTGAACACCTGTGGTACTTGGTGATGTTGAAGAATGTTGCAAATGACCATCAGGTCATTCTTCCCTTCAACAAGGAGAGAGTTGGCGTCAGCCATCAGCGAACTTCGATATGCTCGCGCCGTGCTACTTCGAGTTCCGCAGGTGAGAACCCGATGCCCTCGACGAAGCCCTCGTGGCGTTCGAGACGAATTAACTCAGAGCCAACATCCCGTCTTTCGGTAGCCGCTACGGAAAAGCCCTCAACACAGTCCCAACTGTGGGTAGTCGCAAATACCTGAATGTTCCACTTTGCCGCTTGCGTGAGGATAAGGCGCCACAATTGCGGCTGAACCGAATAATGTACTCCGTTTTCAACCTCATCAATCAGGATAACACCATTCTTTGCATTGGCGAGCGCTAGAAATATCCCAAGCAAGTGGTTCATTCCTTCTCCCAAGGTCTTAAATGGTACAGGCTCAGCAAACTGCTTTATCTTGGCCATCATAATTCTATCGAAACCACGTGGCCGATTGGGCGGGGCTTGAACTAGCACGAGCTTTTCGATCGAGTTGAAGATCACGCGAAGAGATTCGATTATTTCGTCCTCATCCTCCGTTAGCGCAACGGAATCCCAATAGCGTCCGACGTCCTCGTTGCTGAGACCAGAAGACGAGACCAAAATCGGTCGGGAGTCCTGCTCCGGCCTTCGCTGCCGAAATGATACCGGACGGTTCAGAGGGCCCATCTGGCTCATTGGAACGTAGAATGATCGTTCTCCATGAGTGATCCTAAGTCCCGGAAGCGCGTCTTGTTGCTCACTTAACGCAATTGCATCCCTTTCCTCTGCGGGGCGGTATCGGACAAGCCCATCATCATCCTCAACAGTGCGTAGAAGCCAAGCAAAGCTAACAGCTAGTTCAGGCAGCCCGATGCGTGTTAATTTTGGCCCGATGCTAAAGGCGACACGGGAGCTGTTGAGGATGGGGCGGCCGTAAAAGAGCGATTCAAGCGCGAGCGCGCCAGGAACAGAGCCGTCGTCTCGGCGCAACCTAAACGAAAATTCGTCGCGAGATAGCAACAGGTCATACAAACTGTATCGATCGATCTGCGAGAAGTAGAGACGCAGCGCTTCAAGAACAGTTGTTTTCCCCGAATTATTCTTGCCGACGATGAGATTGACCTGGCTTAGCTTGTCGATTTCCAAGCTCTGGAATGCGCGGAATCCCTGTATGTGAAGGCTGTCTAGGAAGTTGTTGTTCATGGGTAGCCCGGTAGCAAATTTTCTACACTGGTCAGAGAAGACGAGCATATTACGCATATACTAAAAAAGTTCGCATCTTTTAAATAACACCGCAAATACAGACACTTATATATAAAAGTTCGCAGTCCTGATAATCTACTTCCCAGCGACCTCCCACAAGCTTGGGGGCACCTGTGCTCGCCACGGCTTGTCGTGTTTCTCAAGGTAACGCATGTCGCTTATGCCGCCCGTTCGCGTGTGCCAAGACACCCAGATCGCCAAGAGATCAAAAATTTAGCAATTTAGGACAATCACAAACTGCCGCTGAGCATCCTGGTTCCCCAGCCGCTTTCAGCGATCCCTTTCTTTCAAGATACCCATCATGGCGCGTGCCGTAGTCCGATATTTGACGCATCATTCGCCCCTACTCCTCAAAACGACCCGAGTGGTCACGATCGCGCTCATATCGACGCGTGAGTGGAAAGGGCGGCAGCCAGGACTCGCGGCGGATGATCCAGCTTTCATAGGTCGGCGTCAGCTGGTTGGGAGCGTCGAGGGATCCGAGATTCACTTCGACTTCATCTCCCGTTCGAGCGAAAACGGGCGAGCCGCAGTGGGGACAGAAATGCCGCCCGGCATAGTCGCGGGTTTCACCATCAATCGTTACCGCAGCTTCAGGGAAAATCGCGGAGGCATGGAAAAGGGCACCATGATGCTTGCGGCAGGCGAGGCAATGACACAAGCCTACCCGGTACGGGCGTCCTGACGCCACGATCCTGACATTCCCGCACAGACACCCACCCGTGAACTGGTCCATGCCGCGCCTCCTCCAAAACAAAAGTGGCCGGAATGCTTAGGGCGAACAGCCCTGCCCTTGCAACATCGGAGCGTCAGGAAGCGTTCAAAACTTGACTCCAGAGCGCCAGTCCTTCCCGCGCTCCGTGTCTTTACTCGTACATCGGTCGATCCGAAAACCACTGTGCAGTTTTCGGACCGATGCGCTATGCCGCCCCGGTTTTCGGCATATCGAACTTGTTGGGGATCTCGATATCGACCTCGAGGACCGAAACCGGGTCGCCGCGGTCCATGCTGATGCGCACCCGGTCGGGATCGAGCGAGACGTGCTTGGCGACCACGGCGAGGATCTCCTCGCGCAGGACGTTGAGCAGATCGGGCTGGCTCGACGCCTTGCGCTCATGGGCGAGGAGGATCTGCAGGCGCTCGCGCGCCACCGGCGCCGAGCCTCCGCGGCGAAAGAACTTGAACACGTTCATGCGGCCCTCCGTCCGAAAAGCTTGTCGAACAGGCCCCGCTTCTGGTTCGGAATGGTCATGGCGACGCTTTCGCCCTGGAGCCTTCTGGCGGCCTCGGCATAGGCACGCCCGGCGCCGCTCAGCTGGTTGCCGAGCGTGACCGGCGCGCCGACATTGGAGGCGCGCAGGACGTCCTGGCTCTCCGGGATGATGCCGAGCAGCGGCGTGGAGAGAATCTCGAGCACATCGTCGATCGAGAGCATCTCGCCGCGCTGCGCGCGCCCCGCGTCAAAGCGCGTGACGAGCAGGTGCTTGTCGATGCGGCTGCCGTTTTCCGCCCGTTCGGTCTTCGAATCGAGCATGCCGATGATGCGGTCGGAATCGCGGACCGACGAAACCTCGGGATTGGTGACGATGATGGCCGCATCGGCATAGCGCATGGCCAGGATGGCGCCGCGCTCGATGCCGGCCGGGCTGTCGCAGATGACCCAGTCGAATCTCTCGCGCAGCTCGGCGATGACCTGCCGCACCCCCTCCTCGGTCAGCGCGTCCTTGTCGCGCGTCTGCGAGGCGGGCAGCAGCCAGAGCGTCTCGAGCCGCTTGTCGCGGATAAGCGCCTGCGACAGCTTGGCCACGCCCTGGATAACATTGATCAGGTCGAACACCACGCGCCGCTCGGCGCCCATGACCAGGTCCAGGTTGCGGAGCCCGACGTCGAAATCGACGACGACCACCGTTTCGCCCGCCTGCGCAAGTGCCGCGCCCAACGCAGCGGTCGTCGTGGTCTTGCCGACGCCTCCCTTGCCAGATGTCACGACCAGGACTTTACCCATTCTCACACCCTCCTTTCACAATTCAATTCAGTGCCGTGATCATCATCACATTGTCGTTCAGCCACGCCTGCATCGGGCGGCCGCGATACGAAGCGTCGATTTCCTCGGCCGTCCGGTAATAGCCGTTGATGGCCAGAAGCTCGGCTTCGATCTTCTGGCAGAAGATGCGGGCGCGCGAATTGCCCATATGACCGGCCATGGCGCGGCCGCGCAGCGTCCCGTAAATGTGGATCGAGCCGCCGGCCACGATCTCGGCGCCCGATCCGACGGAACCGAGCACGCTCACGTCGCCTTCCGGATAGATGATCGACTGGCCGGAGCGCACCGGGCGGTCGATCAGAAGCGACGCGGGCTGTTTCGGCTGAGGGGCCGGCGCCGGCTCCGCGGCCGGTGTCGGTTCGGGCCGCGCCAGCGCAATGATCTCATTGGCATTCACGGCGCGCCCGGAGAGCAGCGGCGGAAGCTCGGGCCCAAGCTGCGCGGGATCGGCGCCTTCGAGGCCGATCACGCGAATGTCGCGCTCGAGCAGACAGTTGACGAGATGGGCGATGCCCGGCTTGTGCAGCTTCACATTCACCAGATCGAGAACGACCGGCCGGCCGCCGAAAAAGCCCGGCGAACGCGCCAGCCAGCTGTCCAGCTGCGCCAGCCATTCGATGATGGGCCCCTCCGGCGTGAAGACGAAGGCCATGTAGGATCGCCCCAGAAAGCGCATCGTTCGTTGGTTGGCGATCGGCATGGTCGGCACTGTTCCTGCACGTTTAAAACTTCATTAACCTGTAGGCCCATGGTTAATGGAAGATTAACGCGCGTATTTTGGGCGCTTTCCCGCGGCAAACTCGGACCATGCCCTAAGGTGAGAAAACCGGCCGAATCAACACGCCGTCAGGATTCGGAAGGAGCGGAGAGCGGGGCCGGAAGGCGGCGCTCCAGGTCGTCCTGCATGCGGCGCAGCTCCTCGATCGCATCCTTGATCTCGCCGCCCGTCGGGACATTCACCGACACATGACGGCCGGCCAGCGTGACGGCGTCGCCCGCCGCGGTTGCGACCGCGCTCAGGCCGTTCAGGCGATAGCAGCCGACGGGGCGGGCGAAGCCCTTGGGCGTGATCTCGCCCATCGGCGTCGCATCGATCACGTCGCGGATCAGAAGCCAGGTGGAGTCGGCCATCAGGATGGTGCCGGGCTCGGCTCTGGTTTCCAGACGCGCCGCGAGATTCACCGGACCGCCCAGCACCGTATAGTCGAGACGATGCTCGGAACCGAAATTGCCGACGGTGCAAAAGCCGGTGGTGATGCCCATGCGGGTGCGCAAGGTCTTCGAGATGCCGTTCTCGTGCCAGATCCTGTCGAGCTCGAGCACCCTTTCGCGCATGCGCAGCGCCATGCGGGCGCAGCGCAGCGCGTCATTGCGGTCACCCTCGGTCTCGGGGTCGCCGAAGAACACCAGGATCGCGTCGCCGACGAATTTGTCGATAGTGCCGCCATGCTCGATGGCGATGTTCGACATCTCGCTGAGATAGGTGTTGATGAAGAAGGCGAGACGCTCGGGCTCCATGCCGTCGCTGATGTCGGTGAAGCCGGCGATGTCGGAGAAGAAGATGGTGAGGTTCTTGCGCGCGAGCTTGCCGGTCGCCTCGCCCTTGGCCGAGAAGATCGAATTATATATCTGAGGCGAGAGATATTTGGCGAGGCGGTTGGCGACATTCTCCAATTCGCGGGTGCGCTCGGCGACGAGGCGGTCGAGCGTGTCGGTGCGGCTCTGGACCTCGCCCGCCATGCGCGTGAAGGTGCGCGCGAGATCGCCCAGCTCGTCGGTGCGCTTGCGCACATGGACGAGGCTTGCGGGATCGAAGCGCCGCTCCTCGAAGGAGGCGGCGGCATCGGTGATGCGCACCACGGGCGCGGTGATCTGGCGCGCCACATACCACCAGCCGATCAGCAGCGCGCCGATGATGCTGACGCCGTTGAGCGCCAGGAGCAGATTGCTGCCGACATCGATGGCGCGGTTGGAAGCGACTACGGCCTGATCGGTGCGCGCCTGGACGCTGGCGACGAGCCGGTCGACCTCGCCGGTCAGGCGCGACGCGATGGTGCGCGCTTCGCCGGCCAGCCCGTCGGCATTGTCGGTTTCGACAAGCAAGGCGTGGCGCGGCGCGAAGATGCCGCCATCGCCTTCGCCCAGATTGATCAGGCCGTCGGCGATGACGCGCAGGACCTCGGCTTCATTGCCCCTGACGGCGGCGAGCGCGGTGCGGAAGCGGTCGGCCGCCGCCTCGAAGCGCTCGCGCAGGGGCGGCAACAGGCTGGCGTCGGGCGTGTTGGCGGCCTCGGCCAGCAATCCGCCGATCAGATTGCCCTCGATGCCGAGCTGGGCGACGGCGGTGTAGTCGAGCAGCGCCTCCGCCGAAAGGCGGCGGTCCGGAGCGACCGGCGCCGCATCGTCGAGGGTGCGATAGCCGGTGACCAGATAAAGCGTCGCATCGTCGAGAAGCGGCGTCAGCCGCTCGATGAGGCGGCGATGCAATTCGACCGCCCGGTCGCGACGCTCGCCCAGCTCACCGCGGAGCACAAGCTGCCGCCCGACCGATTCATCGAGCCGGTCGAGAATGGTGGCGAGATCGCCGGTCGCCTGCCTGATGCCGGTGATCAGCTCCTTGGGATTGCCGGGATCGGTGGCGCGGGCGCTCTGCCTGTCGAGATCGTCGATCAGCGCCACGATCATCTGCTGATGCTCGCGCATCGCCTTCATCAAACGCTCGCGCTCGGCCTCGTCGGCGGCCGAGACCAGCGCCGGCGCGGTGGCGGCGATGAGCGCGCTCCGCTGCGCGAGCCTGAGCGAGTCGGTCATCGACGGGATATGCTCGCGGGTGATGCGGCGCTGCAGCTGGCCCAGCTCGACGAAGGAGATCCAGGCGACGACGCTCGCCGCGAGGATCAGCGCCACCGCGCCGGCGATCGCCGCATAGAGCTTGAAGGACAGGCCGAGACGCCGCCGGGGTTTGTGCTCGGGAGCGGCCGCGGCGGTGCTCATGGCGAGAGCCGCGTGGCGGAATAGATGTCGCCCTTCTGGATCACCGTCAGGAAGACCTGATCGGAGCCGCGATTGTCGCCCGGACCATAGCTCAGCGTGAAACCGCCGATATCGAACTTACCGGTCATGGTGAGGGCCTTGAGAAAGCTCTCGCGGCTGGGCTGATCGCCCGCCCGGGCCAGGACCTCGGCCGTGAGCCGGCCGGCGATGTAGCCTTCGAGCGAGACAAAGGACGGCCGCGCCGACGCGTCATTGGCGACCAGCGCCTTGCGGTATTCGCTCAGAAGCGGCAGCGAGCCGCCCTCGGGAAACGGCACGACCTGGGTGATGTAGACGCCGTCGCCCGCCTGGCCCAGCGCCTCGGCGAGCGCATCGCTGCCGACGAAGGAGATGTTGAAGATGCGGGCCCTGATACCGAGCTTGCGGGCCCATTGGGTGAAGACGGCGCTCGGCATATAGGCGCCGATGATGATGATGGCGTCGGGATTGCGCTGGTTGAGGCCCAGGACGGCGGTCTTCACCGCGGTGGTGTTGCGCATATAGGTGCCGGTGCCGACGAGCTCGAGACCGCGCCGGTCGAGCGCCTGGCGGACGCCGGCAAGACCGGTGCGGCCATAGGAATCATCCTGATAGAGGACACCGATGCGGGTGACGCCGAGATCCGAGGTCAGGCGCTCGACCATCGCCTCGGTCTCCTCGTAATAGGAGGCGCGGACATTCACGACATGGGACAGCGCCGGATCGCGCAGGAATTCGGCGCCGGAGAAGGGGGCGATGAAGGGAACGCCGGCGGCGCGGGCGATGGGCTCGCTGGCCGCCGATGTCGTCGTGCCAACCTCGCCGATCAGCGCGAAGACGCCGTCGTCATTGATGAGACGGCGGGTATTGGCGATGGCGAGCTCGGGCTCGTAGCGGTCGTCATAGGAGCGCAGCTGCAGGCGGCGCCCTTTGACGCCCCCAGCCCGGTTCACTTCCTCGAAGGCGGCCTGGATGCCGCGGCGCATCTCATTGCCGAGATCGGCGGTGGGGCCGCCAAATGCCGCGGACTGTCCGAACAGGATGCGCTCGGCCGTGACTCCAGGCGTCTGCGCTCCGGCCGCCGTCGCGACCAGCCAAAGCAACGCCGCCAGAGCGCCTGTCCGGCACTTGTTCATCACACGGCTCACGGAAAACGTCATGCCCCTGTCGGCAAAGCTTACAACCGGCGTCGATTCGAGAAAACCGTGGCGACGCTATTACAAGAAAGTAAATGCGCGGCGACGAGTTCCGTTAGAATCTTATACACCAGCCCCGGTTGCAAAAGTGCTGGAAACGGCCATCCGGCTACACGCCTAGATACCTGCCCTGCAGGTCGGAGGTCAGCCCATCCGGCTCGCCCATCCAGACCGTCCGGCCACGCTCCAGAATGAAACAGCGGTCGGTGACGGGCAGCAGCTCGGCCAGGATCTTGTCGACGATCAGGATCGACTGGCCCTCCCGCTTGAGCCTGGCGATCACCGCCCAGATCTCCTGGCGCAGCACCGGTGCCAGGCCCTCGGTCGCCTCGTCGAGCAGCAGAAGCTTCGGATTGGTGGCGAGCGCCCGGCCGATGGCGAGCATCTGCTGCTCGCCGCCTGACATCGTCCGCGCCGGCTGGGCTTTCCGCTCGGCGAGCCTCGGGAAAAGCTCATAGATGCGCTCGAGCGTCCAGACGCCGGAACGTGCCGCGACGATCAGGTTCTCCTCGACGGTCAATGCCGGAAAGCAGCGCCGGCCCTCCGGCACCAGCCCCAAGCCCAGCCGCGCGATCTGATGCGGCTTGAGCTTCAGCAGCGGCGTGCCGGCGAAGCTGAGCATGCCTTCGCGCCGCTGCGTGAGCCCCAGGATGGCCCGCATGGTGGTCGTCTTGCCCATGCCGTTGCGGCCGAGCAGCGCCACCACCTCGCCCTCACCCGCTTCGAGGTCGACGCCGAACAGGACCTGCGAGGGCCCGTAATAGGCTTTGACGCCGGAGAGGGAGAGCAGGCTCATTGCGGCTCTCCGAGATAGGCCTTGCGCACCTGCGCGTCGGCGCGAATCTCGGCCGGGCTGCCGCTGGCGATGATGCGACCATAGAACAGCACCGAGATGCGATCGGCGAGCGCGAAGACGGCGTCCATGTCATGCTCGACGAGAAGGATCGGCGCCTCCTGGCGGAGGCCGTCGAGAAAGCGGGTGAGTTCCTTCGAGCCCTCCGGCCCCATGCCGGCCATCGGCTCATCGAGCAGGAAGGCCTTGGGCGCCAGCCCGAGCGCGACGGCGATCTCGAGCCGGCGCCTTTCGCCATGCGAGAGCGCGCCTGTCGATATCCCGGCGCGCTCGGCAAGGCCGACACGCTCCAGCATCGCCATGGCCCGGTCGGTCAGAGCCTTGTCCTTCATCACCGGCCCCCAGAAGCGGAAGCTCGAGCCTTGCCGCGCCTGGAGCGCCAGCATCACATTGCGCAGCGCCGAGAAGTCGAGCAGCAGCGAGGAGACCTGGAAGCTGCGGGCGAGACCGAGGCGGGCGCGTCTCGCGACGCTCAGCGCGCCGACATCGAGGCCGAGAAAGCGGATCTCGCCGGCATCGGGGCGGCTGCTGCCGGCGATCTGGTGGATGAGCGTCGATTTGCCGGCGCCATTGGGGCCGATCAAGGCATGTACTTCGCCGCGCCGCAGATCGAGCGACACATCGTCGGTGACCTTCAGGGCGCCGAAGGATTTGGCGAGGCGGGAGAGTGCGAGGACCGGCTCAGCCATGGCGCGCCTTCCCGGCGAAGAGCGCCAGCAGCCCGCCTCTGGCGAACAGCACGGTGCCGAGCAGAATGAGGCCCAGGAACAGCTGCCAGCGCTCGGTCAGACCGCCGAGGGCGAATTCGAGCAGCACGAACACGGCGGCGCCCGCGACAGGGCCGAAGAGCCGGCCGACGCCGCCCAGGATGACGATGACGATCAGCTCGCCCGACATGTGCCAGGAGAGCATGGACGGGCTGACGAAGCGGTTGAGATCGGCGTAAAGCGCGCCCGCCACGCCGGTGATCATGGCGGAGAGGACGAAGGCGCAGAGCCGCACCGGAAAGACCGCGATGCCGAGGCTCGCGAGCCGCGTCTCGTTCTGCCGCGCCCCCTCCAGCGCGGCGCCGAAGCGTGAGGCGCGCAGACGCGCGAAGAGAAACAGCGCCACCAGCAGAAGCCCGTAAGCAATGAGGAAGAAGTTGAGCGGCCGCAGCGTGTTCACGAACGGAAATTCGTTGCGCAGGGAAAGCGACAGGCCGTCCTCGCCGCCGAGCGTCGGCCAGGAGATGACGAAATAATAGATCATCTGGGCGAAGGCCAAGGTGATCATGATGAAATAGACGCCGGATGTCCTGAGGCTGATGGCCCCCGTCAGCAGGGCGACAAGCCCCGCCGCCGCCGCGCCGACGAGCCAGATGAGCGGCATGCCGGTCAGGCCCTCGGCGGCGAGAAGGCCCGCGGCATAGCCGCCGATGCCGAAAAAGGCGGCATGGCCGAAGGAGACGAGGCCGCCAAGACCGAGAGCGAGATTGAGCCCGACGCCGGCGAGCGCCAGAATGGCGACACGGGTGGCGAGCGTCACATAGAAGCTTTCGCCGAAGGCGATCGCGATGAAAGGGGCGGCGAAGAGCATCAGCGCCAGGGCCAGATTGATCCAGGATTCACGGGTCATCAGGCGGGGCCTCACGCGATGGCGAACAGGCCGCGCGGCCTGAACGCCAGAATGAGCGCCATCACGATATAGATCAGCATCGAGGCGAGCGAGGCGCCGGTGGTCGCGGCGGCGGAAGGCTCCATGAACAGCGCGAAGGCCTGGGGCAGCAGGAAACGGCCCATCGTGTCGATGACGCCGACGAGCAGTGCTCCGATCAGGGCGCCCTGCAGAGAGCCGATGCCGCCGATGACGATGACGACGAAAGCGAGGATCAGCACCGGCTCGCCCATGCCGACCTGCACCGACTGGTTGACGCCGACCAGCGCGCCGGCGAAGCCGGCGAGCGCCGCGCCCAGGGCGAAGACGATGGTGTAGAGCTTGCCGATATCGACGCCCAGAGCGGCGATCATCTCGCGGTCGGACGAGCCGGCCCTGATGCGCATGCCGATACGGGTGCGGGCGATGAGAAGATGGAGGCCTGCCGCCACCACCAAACCGATGACGATGATGGCGAGCCGGTAGAGCGGATAGTCGACACCGCCCGGCAAGGTCACGGCGCCTTGCAGCAGCGCCGGCATGTCGAGATAGAGCGGGAAAGGACCGAACAGCCAGCGCATCGCCTCGGAGAAGATCAGGATCAGCGCGAAAGTGGCGAGCACCTGGTCGAGATGATCGCGGTCGTAAAGCCTGCGGATGACGAGAAGCTCGACCAGAGCGCCGGCGCCCGCCGCCGCGGCGAGGCTCGCCACGAGGCCCGGCCAGAAGGAGCCGGTCCACGCCGCCACGGCCGCGCAGGCGAAGGCTCCCACCATGTAGAGCGAGCCATGGGCGAGGTTGATCAGGCCCATGACGCCGAAGATGAGAGTGAGGCCGGCAGCCATCAGGAACAGCGCAACGCCGAATTGCAGACCGTTCAGAAGCTGCTCGGCGAAGAGCGCGAAGGTCACTTAGCCCTTACCCGTCACGGCCGGGCTTGACCCGGTCATCCAGTTTCGATGCCGAGCAGCCGTCCCGTGGATGGGCTGGATGGCCGCCGCAAGGGTCCGCAAGGGCAGCCATGACGAGGCGAGGCATTCCCCTGCTCACATCTTGCATTGCGACGCGTAAGCGTCCTGGTGGTCCTTGAAGGCGACGCCGATGATCTTGTTGGTGAGGGTGCCGGCATCCTTCACCACCTCGCGGACATAGATGTCCTGGATCGGATGGTTGTTGTTGCCGAATTTGAACTTGCCGCGCACCGAGGCGAAATCGGCGGCCTTGAGGGCGGCGCGGAAGGCGTCGGCATCGGTCACCTTGGCCTTGGCGAGCGCCGCGAGGATGAGATTGGCGGTGTCGAAGCCCTGGCTCGCATAAAGCGACGGCAGGCGCTTATATTCGGCCTCGAAGCTCTCGACGAATTTCTTGTTGGCCTCGTTGTCGAGATCCTTCGACCATTGCGAGGAATTCTTGACGCCGATCGCCGCATCGCCGATGGCGCCCAGGACGTCCTGGTCGAAGGAGAAGCCCGGTCCCATCACCGGGATCTTGATGCCCGACTGGGCATATTGCTTCATGAAGGCGATGCCCATGCCGCCCGGCAGAAAGAAGAACACCGAATCCGCTCCCGAGGCGCGGATCTGGGCGATCTCGGCGGCATAATCGGTCTGGCCGACCTTGGTGAAGAGCTCGCCCGCGAGCTCACCCTTGTAATAGCGCTTGAAGCCGGTGAGCGCGTCGGTGCCGGCCGGATAGTTGGGCGCCAGGATGAAGGTCTTCTTGTAGCCCGTCTCGGTGGCGTAGCTGCCCATCGCCTCATGCAGATTGTCGTTCTGCCAGGCGACGTTGAAATAATTCTTGTCGCATTTGGCGCCGGCCAGCGCCGAAGGCCCTGCATTTGGCGAAAGATAGAAGATGTCCTGGCCGACGGCATTGGGCACCACCGCCATGGCGAGGTTCGACCAGATGATGCCGGTGAGGATCTGCACCTTGTCGCTCTGGATCATCTTGTCGGCGATCTGCACCGCGAGCTCGGGCTTCTGCGCGTCGTCCTCGATGACGACGCTCACTTCCTTGTTGCCCGATTGCTTGAGGGCCAGCATGAAGCCGTCGCGCACGTCGACGCCGAGCCCCGCGCCGCCGCCCGACAAAGTGGTGATCATGCCGATCTTGACCGGATCGGCGAAAGCGGCATTCGTCGCCAACATCGCGCAACCGAGCAACGCCGCCGCCAATACCTTCCTCATTGTTCCGCTCCCTGGAATGTTTCTGGTGATCTGTCCGAATCTTAGCTGATAATCGCCCTCGGGCTCAATGGCGTTCGTCGGCGATGACCTTGCCGTCATTCGGCAAGCTGCCGATTGCGCAGAGCGCAATCTCGCATCTGAGGCTCAACGCCGCGGCAGCGCTTTCCGCGAGCGCCAGCCGCAAGCTTTCCGAGGGGGCCGCGGTCTCGGCCTTGAGGACCGCCTGATCCTGCTCGTTTTCGCGCCCGATCACCAGCCGCAGGCGGGCGATCCCGGGATGGCGCCTGGCGATCTGGGCGATCTGCTCGGGGCGGACGAACATGCCGCGCAGCTTGGCCGTCTGGTCGGCGCGCCCCATCCAGCCTTTGATGCGCGTATTGCTGCGGCCGCAGAGACTCGCTCCCTCGAGCACCGCCGTCATGTCGCCGAGCGCGAAGCGGATCAGCGGCCGGCGCGGATCGAGCAGCGTCACGGCGATCTCGCCGACCTCGCCTTCGGCCACCGGATCGCCGGTACCTGGACGCAGGATCTCGAGAACGATGTCCTCATTGAGCACCAGCCCTTCTCGGGCCGACGTCTCATAAGCGACACCGCCCAGATCGGCGGTCGCATAGGCCTGATAGGCGTCGATGCCGCGCGCCTTGATCTCGGCCTGAAGCGAGGGCGGGAAGGCCGCGCCCGAAACAGAGGCCTTGCGCAGCGAGGAAACATCGCGGCCGAGCTCGGCGGCCTTGTCGAGCAGGATCTTGAGGAAGTCGGGCGTCCCGCAATAGGCCGCGGGCCTGAAATGGGCGATGATGTCGACGATCTGCTCGCTGTTGCCAGGCCCCGCCGGAATGACCGGACATCCGAGCGCCCGGGCGCCGGCATCGAGAATGAAACCGCCCGGCGACAGATGATAGCTGAAGCAGTTGAGCACGATGTCGCCCGGCCGGAAGCCTGCGGCAAAGAGAATTCGGGCATAGCGCCATTCATCGGCAGCCTCCGTCTCGGCCTCATAGATCGGACCCGGCGACACGAAGAGGCGGCTCAATTCATGCGGCGGGACGACCGAAAGCCCGCCGAAAGGCGGCGCCCCCTTCTGCACGTCCGGCAGCGCCGCCTTGCGCATGACCGGCAGGCTCGCAAGCGCCGCGCGCGAGGTGATCGCCCGCGCGTCGATGGCGCCGAGATGCGTCCGCCAGCCGGCTGCCTGCCTAGCCACGTCGATCACTGCCGGCAGCCTCCGGAAGAGATCACGCTCGCGCTCCGCCGGATCTCGCGTCTCCAGCGCGTCATAATGATCGCTCATGCCAGCCATCTCTTGCGCCTCTTATAGCTCTTCACACTGCGGAACGAGCGCCGGCCCTCGCCGCCGACACCCAGATAGAATTCCCTCACATCCTCGTTCTCCTTGAGCTCGGCGGCCTTGCCGTCGAGGACGATGCGGCCGGATTCGAGGATATAGCCATGCGTGGCGTAATTGAGGGCGATATTGGTGTTCTGCTCGGCGAGCAGGAACGACACACCCTCTTGCGTATTGAGCCGACGCACGATCTCGAAGATCTCCTCGACGAGCTGCGGGGCGAGGCCCATCGAAGGCTCATCGAGCAGGATCATCTTGGGCCTCGACATCAGGGCGCGGCCGATCGCCGTCATCTGCTGCTCGCCGCCCGACACATAACCCGCCTGCGACGCGCGTCTCACCTTCAGGCGCGGGAAATAACCGTAGACGAGATCGAGATCGCGGCGGATGGCGGCGGGTCCGTCCCTTCGCGTGAAGGCGCCGGTCAGGAGATTCTCCTCGACGGTGAGATGGGTGAAGCAATGGCGGCCTTCCATCACCTGGATGCAGCCGCGCCGCACCAGATCATTGGGCGACAGGTCATGCACTTCGGCGCCCTCAAAAAGGATGCTGCCCTTGGTGACCTCGCCCCGCTCGGCGTGAAGGAGGTTGGAGATCGCCTTGAGCGTCGTCGTCTTGCCGGCACCATTGGCGCCGAGCAAGGCGACGATGCCGCCCCTGTCGACGCTGAGCGAGACGCCTTTCAGCACCAGTATCACGTGATCGTAGATCACCTCGATATTATTCACGACGAGGATGGGGGATGAGGGAGAGGTCATCTGGCCCGCTCCCATTTCTCTCCATCATCTCCCCTCCTCCCGCCTGCGGGAGAAGGTGGCCGAAGGCCGGATGAGGGTGTTCTCTCGGCTTCTACGCAGTCGCATAGCTTGGAACGTGTTGAAGCTTCCTCACCTTGTCCTCTTGAGAGCCTATCATGAGCTGAACCAACACCCTCATCCGCCCTGTCGGGCACCTTCTCCCGCAAGCGGGAGAAGGGGAAACGAGGGTGAGTTTTGTGCCCGGTCATAGACGCATCAATTCGCGCAGGGCTCGCTGCGGGCGGGCCACGGCTTGTTGGTCTCGGCATAGGACTTCGCCGCCGCCATCAGCATGGGGTTGACGACGTCCGACATCGGGTCGAACCAGTCGGAGGCCTTTTCCCATTTGTCGCCGGTCCAGCGCTGCACATACATCTTGTTGTGGCCCGAGTGATTGTCGCAGGTGACCTTGACCGGCGCGATGAAGCCCTTGAGGCCGATCTTCTCGAGGCGCGCATCGTCGATGCTCAGATTTTCGAGGCCGACGCGCATATCCTCGGCGGTGATGACCTTCTTGCCGGTCTTCTCCTGGGCGATGCGGATCGCCTCCGCCATATAGAGCGAATTGACGACGCCGCGGTTGTAGAGATTCTCGCCGAACTTATCGGCCTCGACCTTGCTCTTGCCGGCATCGACGACGAGCTTCCTGATGTCCTGCATGGCGGGAAAGTCGGTGCCGACGGCGTTGAAATTGAGCGTCATATAGCCCTTGGCCTGCTGGCCGCCGCCGCGCGCATCGTCCTCGCCGCCCGACCACCAGACGCCGATGAACTTGTCCATCGGATAACGGATCTTGGTCGCCTCCTTGACCGCTGTCGGATTCATGGCGCCCCAGCCCCAGATCACCATATAGTCCGGCTTGTCGCGGCGGATATTGAGCCATTGCGACGACTGGTTCTGCATCTCCTTGCCGGGCACCGGATATTTGAGCAGCGTGAAGCCATATTGGGTGGCGAACTGCTCGAGGAGCGGGATCGGCTCCTTGCCGTAGCCGGCATCGAGATAGATATAGCCGATCTTCTTGCCCTTGAGCTTGTCGAGCCCGCCCTCCTGGTCGCCCAGATATTTGATGACGCCGGAAGCGCCGTCCCAATAGGTCATCGGCGGGTTGAAGACCCAGGGAAAGGTCTTGCCATCCGCCGCGGCGGAGAGGCCATAGGCCATGGACAGGATCGGCATCTTGTCGACCGAAGCCTTGGGAATCACCGCGAGCGTGATGCCGGTCGACCATGGATTGAAGACGAGCGACTTCTTGGCTTTCGCCTGCTCGTAGCATTCGACGCCCTTCTGCGTGTCATAGCCCGTCTCGCATTCATCGAAGATGATCCTGACGCCGTTGATGCCGCCGTCGCGCTCATTCAGCATGGTGATGTAGTCGGCCATGCCGTTGGCGATCGGGATGCCCGATCCGGCATAAGGACCGGTGCGATAGGTCGGCAGCTGCACATAGACACTGTCTTGAGCGGCGGCAGGCAGGACGGCGCAGAAGAAAGCGCCGCCCATGAGGGTTCCGCGGATCAAAGTCTTGAGTTCCATTTCAACCTCCCTTATTGGCCGATTAACTCCGCTCCCTCACGCATAAGGGAACGGCCAGACACGAAGCTTCTCCTTGCCGAGCTGCCATAGCCGCGCCAGCCCGTGCGGTTCGAGGATCAGGAACAGGATGATGAGCACGCCGACGATCATCGAGGTCAGATGCACGATGTTCTCGGCCCCGATGTCGATGCCGATGGCGGGCAGGACATTGCGCAGGAAGATCGGCAGGATCCAGATGAAGGCGGCGCCGAAATAGCAGCCGATCAGGCTGCCGAGCCCGCCGATGATCACCATGAACAGGATCTGGAAGGACAGCGTGATCGAGAAGGCCGAAGGTTCGACCGAGCCCAGATAGAAGAACACGAACATGGCGCCGGCGACGCCGCCTATATAGGACGACACCGCGAAGGCGGAGAGCTTGGCGACGAGCGGGCGGACACCCATGAGCTCGGCGGCGATGTCCATGTCGCGGATCATCATCCAGGACCGGCCGATGCGGCCGCGGATCAAATTCTTGACCAGCAGCGTCATTGCCGCGACGATCGCCAGCACCACCAGATAACGCGTGACGGCATCGGCATTGGGTCCGGTCAGGACGAGTCCGCCGGGCAGGCTGCGCTCGGGTGAATCGATGGCGCCCGAGACATTGTAGTTGTAGAGCCAGCCGATGCGGATGAAACACCATTCGAGGAAGAACTGGGCGGCGAGTGTCGTCACCACGAGATAAAGTCCCTTGATGCGCAGAGACGGCAGGCCGAAGACGAGCCCCACCGCCGCCGAGAAAACACCGGACAGCAGAATGAGCAGGATGATGTTCACGTCGGGAAAGGCGGTGGTGAGCTTGTAGCAGGCATAGGCCCCTACCCCCATGAAGCCGCCGGTGCCGAGCGACAGCTGGCCGGCATAACCGGTCAGCACATTGAGGCCGATGGTGGCCAAAGCGAGGATGAGGAACGGGATGGCGATCGCATCGAGAATGAAATCGTCGGCGAGGAGCGGCACGGCAATGAAGGCGACGGCGAGGATGGCGAAAAAGCCGATGCGATCCTGGCGCAGCGGGAAGATGGCCTGATCCGCCGCGTAGCTCGATTTGTACTGGCCGGCTTCGCGATAGAGCATGCTACACCCGCTCGATGATGCGTTCGCCGAACAGGCCCTGCGGCCGGAACAGCAGGAAGACCAGGGCGATCATATAAGCCAGCCAGGACTCGATGCCGCCGCCGAGCAGCGGTCCCCAATAGATCTCGCCGAGCTTTTCGCCGATGCCGACGATGAGCCCGCCTACAATGGCGCCCGGCACCGAGGTGAAGCCGCCCAGAATGAGCACCGGCAGCGCCCTCAGCGCGATGATCTCGAGCGCGAAGGAGACATCCGAGCGGGCGCCCCACATGATGCCGGTGGCGAGCGCCACGAGCCCTGAAGCGAACCACACGATGGCCCAGATCTGGTGCAGCGAGATGCCGACCGACAAAGCCGCCTGGTGATCGTCGGCCACCGCCCGCAAAGCGCGCCCGATGCGGGTGCGGTTGAAGAACAGCGCGAGCGCAGTGACCATGACGATGGCGATGACGGCGGCGGCGATGTCGATATGCTGCAGGATGACCATGCCCTGCTCGCCGAACGGGATCTCGGTCGACCCCGTCGGCAGCCCCAGCTCGGTGGTGATCATCTGCTTCGGCTCGCCGCCGAAGACGAATTCGCCGAGCCCCACCAGGAAATAAGTGAGCCCGATCGTCGCCATCAGCAAAATGACATGCGGCTGGTTGACCAGCGGGCGCATGATGAAGCGCTCGACGGCGAGAGCGAGGATGCCCATCACCGCCATGGTGAGAATAAGCGCCAGGATCACCGGCACGCCCTTCTGGTAGAGTCCGACCAGAGTGAGAGCGGCGAACACCACCATGATGCCCTGGGCGAAGTTGAACACGCCCGACGCCTTGAAGATGAGCACGAAGCCGAGCGCGATCAGGGCATAGAGGATGCCGGAGACGAACCCCTCCCACAGGACCTGGACCAGGAAGTCGGGCGCATCCACCATCTGGGCGAAAGGCGCGATGAAGATGCCGTGCAGGAGGTCCATCACCGGGCCTCCTGATGGGCGACGCCCAGATAGGCGTCGATGACGGCGCGATCGGTCTTCACCTCGTCCGGCGTCCCGTCGGCGATCTTGCGGCCGTAATCGAGCACCACGACCCGGTCGGACAGGTCCATCACCACGCCCATGTCGTGCTCGATGAGCGCGATGGTGGTGCCGAATTCGTGATTCACGTCGAGGATGAACCGGCTCATATCCTCCTTCTCCTCGAGATTCATGCCGGCCATCGGCTCATCGAGCAGCAGCAGCTCCGGCTCCATCGCCAGAGCACGGCCGAGCTCGACGCGTTTCTGCAGGCCGTAAGGCAGCCGGCCGACCGGAACTTTACGGATATGCTGGATCTCGAGAAAGTCGATGATCTCCTCGACCTTGCGGCGATGGGCGATCTCCTCGTCGCGCGCCGGTCCGACATGGATCAGCTGCCAGAAGAAATTGCGGTGCATCCGGAGCGAGCGGCCGGACATGATGTTGTCGAGCGTCGACATGCCCTTGAACAGAGCGACATTCTGGAAGGTGCGCGCGATTCCCGATTTCGCCGCCTGATAGGGCTGGATGGTGCGGCGGACCCGGCCCTTGAAAGTGATGGTGCCCTTCTGCGGATGATAGACGCCGTTGATGACATTGAGCATCGAGGTCTTGCCGGCGCCATTCGGGCCGATGATGGCGCGGATCTCGCCTTTGCGGATATCGAAGGAAATATCGGTGATCGCCTTCACGCCGCCGAAGCTCAGCGAGACATTCTCGATATTGAGCATGATCTCGCGTTGCTCCGCTTGCGTCATGCCGCCGCCTCCAGTGGAGATCGCGCATCGACCGACACGTCGCGGATCACCACCTCGCCCTCGATCAGGCCCTTGCGGCCGTCCTCGAAGGTGACCTCGGTGCGGATCGAGGTGCTGGACGATCCGTCATAAAGCGCGTTGACCAAGGGCGCGTAGCGCTCGCTGATGAAGGCACGCCTCACTTTCTGGGTGCGGGTGAGCTCGCCGTCATCGGCATCGAGCTCCTTGGGCAGAATGAGAAAGCGGGCGACCTGGGCGCCGGCCATTTGCGGCTCGGCGGCGAGCGCCCGATTGACTTCCGCGACATGGCCGGCGAGCAATTCATAGACGCGCGGGTCGGCGGCGAGCTCCTGATAGGAGGCATGGGTGATGTTGTTGCGCTCGGCCCAATTGCCGACCGCCACGGGATCGATATTGATGAAGCAGGCGACATGGTCGCGCCCGTCGCCGAAAGCGACGGCTTCCTTGATGTTGGGATAGAATTTGAGCTTGTTCTCGATGTATTTCGGCGGGAACAGGCCGCCGGCCGCGAGCCTCCCGACATCCTTGGCGCGGTCGATGATCTTCAGATGGCCCGCCGCATCGAAGAAGCCGACATCGCCGGTGCGCACATAGCCGTCCGCCGTCTTCACCTCGGCCGTCTTGTCGGGATCCTTGAAATAGCCCTGGAAGACGCCCGGGCCGTTGAACTCCACTTCGCCATTGGCGGCGAGGCGGATGGCGACGGACGGCACGGGCTTTCCCACCGTGTCCGGCCTGATCTCGCCGTCAGGCTGCATGGTGACATAGACCGAGGCTTCGGTCTGGCCATAGAGCTGCTTCAGATTGACTCCGATCGAGCGATAGAAGCTGAAGATCTCGGCGCCGATCGCCTCTCCCGCGGTGTAGCCGACCTTGATGTTGGTGAGGCCGTAGCGGTTGCGCAGAGGCGCATAAACGAGCGCGTCGCCCAGCGCGTAATGCAGCCTGGCCGTTAGAGGGATGGTGTCTCCGCGCAGGCGCTTCTCGCCCCATTTGCGGGCCACAGCCAGGAAATGCGCGAAGATCCAGCGCTTCAGGCGGCCGGCATCCTCCATCCGCACCATGGTGAGGGTGAGCAGATTCTCGAAGACGCGCGGCGGCGCGAAGACATAGGTCGGGCCGATCTCGCGGCGGTCCTGGATGATCGTCTCGGCATTCTCAGGACAACTCACGCAATAGCCGGCGAGGATCGCCTGGGCATAGGAGAAGACGTGATCACCGACCCAGGCCATCGGCAGATAGGCGATGATCTCGTCCGTCTCGCTCAAACCGTCGAAGGTGATGCCGATGCGGGCGCTCGAAATGAGATTGTCATGGGTGAGCATCACGCCTTTGGGCCGGCCGGTGGTGCCCGATGTGTAGAGGATGACCGCGATGTCGCCGCCCTTGCCCGCGGCGATCGCCTGGTCGAGCTTCGCGGCACCGTGCGGTTCCTTCAGCGCGGCGCGGCCGGCCGCAACCACATCGGCGAGCGCCATGAGCCGCGCATGATCGTAATCCCTGAGGCCCCTCTTCTCTTCATAGATGACAGTCTCAAGCGCCGGCAGCCGGTCGCGGACGGAGAGAATCTTGTCGACCTGCTCCTGGTCCTCGACGATGGCGAAGCGGATCTCGGCATGATCGAGCACGAAGGCCATCTCGTCGGCGACGGAATCGGCATAGATCGGCACCGGCACGGCGCCGAGGCATTGGGCGGCGGCGATGCTCCAATAGAGATGGGGCCGGTTGGAGCCGATGATGGCGATCTTGTCGTTGCGACCGGCGCCGAGACGGCCGAGGCCTGAAGCGAGGGCGGCAATGAAATCGAACGCCTCGGCCCAGCTCCAGGACTGCCATATGCCGAAATCCTTGTGCCGCATGGCAGGACGATGACCGCGCGTCCTGGCGTTGGATGAAATGAGCTTGGGAAATGTGTCTGCTATTGCCTGAACATGCTCAGACAAACCCTTCCTCCCGGTCTGGTCGGGCCACCCGCCCGACTGAATCCGGAACACCTTCTCTGGGCGCTGCCGAATTCCCATTCACGGCCCGGTCCGTGCAAGACCGGGCGCCAAGTCGACCTTCTTTTCAGCCGGGCGTCAAGCGCCGGGGCGCTAGACTTTAGAAGGAGACGCGCGCGTCAGATCATCGGCGGGGTGCAGGCGCAGGCGACGACGGCGACGATCTTTCCGATATTGCGCAGGCGATAAGGCTGGCCGCCGAAGACCTGGTAGCCGCCGCCTGCGGTCAGCACGCGCTTCTCGCCGCCGACCGTGACCTCGATGGTGCCCTCGATGACGATGGCGGCGGTCTCGCCGTCATGCACCAGCGCCTCGCGCCCGGTACCGGCGCCCGGCTGGTAATGCTCGACGAAAAGCTGCAGCTTCTTGTCCCGCCGCTCGCTGCCGAGGACGCGCAGATCGGCGGCGCCGCGGGTAACCACCGCGAGATCACCCGCATCGTAGAACAGCACGTTCTTCTGCGAGGTCGGGATGGCGAAGAAATCGGCGATCGAGATCGGCACCGCGCCGAGGATGCGATGCAGCGAGGCGAGCGACGGCGCATGGGCCTCCTGCTCGATGAGCGAGATCGTCGCATTGGCGACGCCCGAGCGCTTCGCCAGTTCGCGCTGGGTGAGCCCGGCCTTCTCGCGCACCACCTTGAGGCGCGCGCCGACCGCGAGGTCGCTCGCCTGCTCGGCCTTGGCCTGCTTGGCCGTGATCTTGCGGCTCTTGCTCATCGTTTGGCGGGACAAGTGAGTCTCTTCCTTCGTGTGGATAGCGACCGATATCGGCAATCCCAGGCGAGATTGCAATCCATTCGATCCGCGCCACCGCTTGCGTGATCAAAATTTTTATGTAACGCTACTAAAAATATAAACACACCGTCAATCACCAGGGAGGACCGATATCGTGTCCGCGCTCGCCGACTTCTCACGCCTTTCCGGACGTCTCTTCATCGACGGCGACTATGTCGCCAGCCGCGCCACCCAGCAGTTCGAAGTCGTCGAGCCCGCCACCGAAGCGGTGATCGGGCGCATCGCGGACGCGACCGACGGCGAGGTGGACCAGGCGATCGACATCGCCGATGCGGCGCGGCGCAAATGGGCGCGTATGGATACGCGCAGCCGGGCGGTGATCCTGCACGATATCGCGGCCGGCATCCGCCGTGACATGCGCCGCTTCGCCGAATATCTCACCCGCGAGGAAGGCAAGCCGTTCAAGGAAGCGGTGGACGAAGTCTCCTGGTGCGCCACGGCCATCGACTATTATGCCGAGATCGCCCGGCACGAGACCGGTCGTCTCGCCGGCACCACCGTGCCCGGCCAGTTCCATTTCGCGGTCAAGGAGCCGCTCGGCACGATCGTCATCGTGCTGCCCTTCAACTATCCGCTGGTGCTCCTGTGCTGGGAGGCCTCGGCGGCGCTGGCGGCCGGCAACGCGGTGATCGTCAAGCCGCATGAGCAGACCTCGATCACCACGCTGAAATTCATGGAGGTCTTCTCAGGCCTCCCGAAGGGCCTGATCCAGGTGGTGACCGGCGGCGCCCGCGTCGGCCAGCGGCTCATCGCGTCGGACAAGACGCATGGCGTCGCCTATACGGGATCGGTGGCGGTCGGCCAGGCGGTGGCGCGCACCTGCGCGGAGAGCTTCAAGCCCTGCCTGATCGAGGCGTCGGGCAACGATCCCTTCATCGTGATGCCGTCGGCCCCCCTCGACATCGCGGCGCGCGGCGCCGCCTTCGCCGCCTATCTCAATTGCGGGCAGGTCTGCACCTCTGCCGAGCGCTTCTATGTGCATGAGGCCATCCATGATGAATTCGTCGACCGGCTGGCGGCGGAAGCCAAGAAGCTGCGCGTCGGCAACGGCCTCGACAGCGTCGATATGGGGCCGATGGCGACGCGCAAGCAGCGCGAGCGATTCGAGGCGATGATGGCGCGCGCCCGCCAGCAGGGCGCCAAGGTCAAAGCCGGCGGCGGCCGGCCCGCCCATCTCAACCAGGGCTGGTTCGTCGAGCCGACGGTCCTCACCGAGGTGACGCCCGACATGGAGATCCTGAACGAGGAACCCTTCGGCCCGGTGGCGCCGATCTGCCGGGTGAAGGATTTCGACGAGGCGATCAGCCTCGCCAACCGCTCGCGCTTCGGCCTCGGCGGCAATATCTACACGCTCGATCCGGACGAGATCTTCCGGTCGGTGAACGAGATCGAGTCCGGCATTCTGTGGGTCAACGCGCCGCTTCTCGACAATGACGCCCTGCCCTTCGGCGGGCGCAAATTGTCCGGCACCGGCCGCCAGCTCGGGCCGGAGGGGCTTTCGCAGTTCCAGAACACCAAATTCGTGATGATCGACCCCAAGGCGTCGAACCAGGATTTCTGGTGGTTCCCCTATGCGGATGCCGAAAGCTACGCGCAGCACAAATCATAAGAACACGCAAAACAGGGAGGAAGACTCATGGCGACAGGACAACTCGAACCGGAACTGGAGCGGCGCGTGGCGCTGCTCGAAAAGCCGGACAATCAGGGCAAGGACTATGACGGCGCCGCCTGGGCGGCGCTGATCATCTTCGGCGTGGCGCTGCCGCTGATCGCCCTCCTCATCGGGAGGGCGTGACATGCAGAACAGCCAGATCCTACACGAGGCCGACAAGAGCGCCTGGCCGCTCCTGCCCGGCGAACGCAACTGGGGACAATGGAAGCTCGGCATCTCGCTCGCCACCGCGGCGGCGGCGACCTGGTGCTACATCATCGGCGAATATGTCGGCTATTACCTCAGTTTCCGCGAAGGCTTTTTCGCGCTCTTCGCCGGCAGCATGATCGGCATGCTGACCGTGGCGCTGGCGGCGGTGCCGGTCGCGATCCGTTTCGGCGTCGATTCCATCGCCTCGGCCAAGCCGCAATTCGGCTCGCGCGGCTGGGTCATCCCGGCGGCGATGCAGTTCATCTCGATCGTCGGCTGGAACTCCCTGCTCCTCATCTTCTTCGCCAAGTCGACGGCGCAGCTTCTCCTGGCGCTCGGCATCACCAGCGAGGGCGCCACCAGCCTCCTGGTGCCGGTGACGGTGCTTCTGGCCTCGGTCCTGGTCTTCCTGTTCCTGCTCAAGGGCTCGGCGGGCGTCGACCGGGTGGCGAAGATCCTCGTCGCCCATGTCTTCGTCGGCATGTGGATGCTCTATATCCTCGTCACCCAGCGCTGGACCGACCTCGCCGGCGCGGTGCCGGCCTATGCCTCGACCAGTCCGCAATGGAACTACACGACCGGCGTCGAGATCGGCATCGTCTCGCTCCTCTCCTGGTGGCCCTATATCGGGGCGATGGTGCGCATGGCGCCGAACGGGCGCACCGCGGCGCTGCCGATCATGGTCGGCATGGGCGCGCCGGTGCCGGTCCTCTCGGCCATCGGCATCGCCGGCATCCTGGTGCTGCAGATCTCCGATCCGGCCGAATGGATGCGCACCGTCGGCGGCCCGGTCTATGGCGTCATCGCGCTGCTTTTCGTCGCCGCCGCCAATCTCGGCACCGCGGTCGCTGGCGTCTATGCCTCCTCGATCGGGCTCCGGCATGTACCGGCCTTCTCGAAACTGTCCTGGCCGATGCTGCTCTCGATCTCGATCGCGCCGGTCGGCGTCGTCGGGCTCTTCATCCCGGAACTGTTCTTCGCCAATTTCGGCACGTTCCTCGCCTTCATCGGCTTAGGATTCGCGCCACTCTGCGGCATCCAGATCGCCGACTATTATCTCCTGCGCCGGCGGCGCATCAATGTGCGGGGACTGTTCATCGGCGGCGAAGGCAGCCCCTATCATTTCTGGGGCGGCGTCAATCCGGCGGCGATCCTCGCCATGGCGGCGGGCGTTCTCACCTATCTCTATCTCCTGAACCCGATCACCTATGTGAGCCGCTCCCCCTACGAGTTCACCACAGCGGCGCTGCCGACGCTCGTGGTGGGCGCGGTGGTATATGTCGTGGCGACGCTCATCCTTGTAAAGCCGCGGGGCAAAGGCGACTACTGAGCCATCCCAAACGCGAACATGGCGGGTGGTCCTCCACCCGCCATGCCGCGAAAATCAGTTTGATCTCGAGAGTGCTATTTCTGAGGCCCGGGCTTGGGCCTGCGGTGGCGTATGCGCAGGGCCATCTGCTCCCGCCGACCGCGTTTGGTTTCGGCTTTCACCGCCCCCAGAAGAACTTCCTCATAATCAAATTCGAACCACTCCTCGAACACCGGCATGACACACTCACTTGACCTAAAGACACAACCGCAACGGTAAAACGGTAGCATCTGGACCGGCCAAAACCAGCCCCGAAAAACGCGACAAAAAAGGCCGTAAATCTTGCGAATTTCGTGTTTCGGGATAGGAAAATGCGCCCTATTTTTTGCGCGAAAAACAGGCTTGACTTGTCAAATCGAGCTGTGGCGAAGGGCGGCGCGAATGCTCTGAAATCAGCTAGGAATATTCTTACTCAGATAGCGGACGGTCTTGCCGGAGCCCTGCAACAACTGGCGGCCGACGTCAACAAAACCCAGGGCTGCATGGAAGGCGTCGGACACCGGGTTCGGAGGGTCGAGATTGACCTCGCAGACCACCCTTTCATGGCCCCGGGCGGCGGCCTTCTCGAAGAGGTCCCGGTAGAGCGCCCGGGCATAGCCCTTGCCGCGGGCCTTGGGGCCGGTGACGATCCGGTCGACATAGACGAAGGCCTGATAGCGGGCCCGGAACCACTCGAAATTGGGGCTGTCATAATCCGCCTTCTCGTCGAAAACGATGAGAAAGGCATCGACCGTGCCGATGCGCGTCGCGAGGAAGGCCTGGTCCAGCATGCGGGCGAGCTTCGCATCGTCGAGGAAGGAGGTCTCGACCGCATGCGCATTGTTGAGCGCCAGGACGTCGGCGCGCTCGGCGGCGGTGATCGGGTGGATCAATGACATCAGGCAATCTCGCCGCCCATTTCATGGGAGGCGCCCTTCTCGGCAAGCGCCACGACGACCAGCACAAGCGTGGTGGCAAGACTCAGCGTCGCCGGCGTGAAATAGCCCGCGGCGAGAAAGATCACAATGAGGGCCGCGAGGGCGGCCAGCTGGATCTTCGGCAGATGCCCGGTGATCACCCGGCGGAACAGAAGCGTGCCGATGAGATAGAGGAGCGGGCCGCCGACGATGGCCGAAGCCGTCTTCAGATCGGCATGACCGTCGGGATGAACGAGCGTGAACTCGTCGCCGACCGCCGTCACGATGATGCCGGCGACGATGAAGAGATGGATGTAGGTGTAGCCGAGACGCGCCAGCCGGCCCGGATCGCCCGAGGTGGTGATCCTTTCAGTGCCGCGCTCCGCCCCGGTGCTGAAGTAGATCCACCACATGGCGAGGCTGGCCAGGAAGGCGGAGAGGAAGCCCAGCACGACCGGCCAGGTCCAGTCGAGCGTGCTGAAGGTGGCGCCGGTCACCAGGATGGATTCACCCAGTGCTATGATGACGAAGAGGCCGCAGCGCTCGGAAAGATGGCCGCCTTCGACATCCCAGTCGGCGGTCGTCGAGCGGCCCAGCCCGGGCGTCCAGAAGCCCATCGAGGGACCGGCATATTCGACGACGAGCGCGGCGATCCAGAAAGCGAGCCGCAACTCGCCCTCGGCGAGGCCGCCGGCAATCCACAGAATGCCGGATCCACAGAGCCAGAAAAGGATGCGCTGGAAGTTGCGGACGATGGACTCGTTGCCCCGGGCCGCCCAGATCGTGAACAAGGTGCGTCCGATCTGGATCGCGACATGCGCGAGGGCGAAGACGAGGCCCAGCTCGGCGAAGGCCTTGGGCAGCGAGGACGACAGGATCAACCCCGCGAGCATGATGGCGAAAAGCATCAGCCGCACCGGCAGACGCTCGGGATCGAGCCAGTTGGTGACCCAGGAGGTGTAGATCCACACCCACCAGACGGCCATCATCAGAAGCAGCGTCTCGACGGCGCCGAGGGCCGAATAATGGGCGAGCAGCGTATGGGAGAGCTGGGTTACGGCGAAGACGAAGACGAGGTCGAAGAACAATTCGACGAAGGTGACGCGAGCGTGCTCGTGACCTTTTCGGATGCGCAGCAGATTGTCCAATCCCCGTCCCCCTACCCTGACGCTGTTTACTCCCGCATCCACTGCTCGCGCAGCTTCTCGCCGATCATGCAGTCGATGCGCGGCTCAGGCGCGGTCTCGACCACCTTTTGCAGCAGCACCGGCCGGCTCGCGATCTCCAGCACCAGCTTGCGGCGGATGGCCGAGCTGAGATTGCGGATATCGGTCACCGTCACCAGGAAGGCGCCGGGGCCGCCGATGACGCAGTCCTCGTAATAGATATCGAGATTCTCGATCGACGCAAAACCGCCCGCGCGCTTGATCATGATCGGCAGGCCGTTGATGGTGACGCCCTGGGCCACCAGGGGATCGCGGGCGGTCTCCACCGGCACCCCCATGTTATTCGGTCCGTCGCCCGACACATCGATGACGCGCCGGCTGCCCGCGATGCCATTGTTCTCGAAGGTCCGGCCGACATAGAGAAGACTGTTGGCGATGGAGGTGCCGCGCTCGCGCGAGATCGGCGCCTGGGCCAGGCGGTCGGCGAAGGCGCGCGCCGAGGCCTCGCCGTCGATCATCGTCCAGGGCACCAGGATCTGCTGATAGGACGGTCCCGCCCATTCGACATAGCTGACTGCGATGCGGCCCTGCGGGCCGGACGCAATGGCCTCGATTACCTCCTTATGGCGGAAAGCCTCGACATAGCCGTTGCGCTGCAAGGCCTGCTCGTCGAGATCCATCGAGCGCGAGACATCGACCGCGAGCACCAGCTCGAGGTCGACGGGCGTATCGGCGGCAAGCGCCGCACGCAGAGGAAGTGCCAGCGCCACTGCCGCCATCAGAAGCCGCAAGAGCAAGCCGCCCATCAGAGCCTCCACATTCCGCCGTCCGGCCGTCAAGACTAGGCGCGGTGCGCGAGGCGTCAATAGCCGCGGCCTGCCCATCACCCATCTGTGTTTCGTGCTGGCAGCCTGATGGCGGCTTCTGTAGAATGGTTCGCGGGCGCGGTTCCGCGCAATCAGGGACTCCACCACATGGCGGACGGACAGACGGCGCGGCGGGCGCGCCTCGGCATTATTCTTGCGGCAGCGGCGGGGCTGATGCTCGCGGTCAATGACGTGTCGGTGCCCTTCTCCTATCAGAACGGCTTCAGCCCGCCGACCGTCGTGCTGGCGCGATTCGGTTTCCTGCTGCTGACCGTCATCCTTCTGATGGCGGTGCTGCGGCTCAGGCCCCGTCTTCCGCAGAGCCTCGCCGGCCATGCGCTGGGTTCGGGCGCCATGACCGGACTCGCGACCTTGGGGCTTCTCGGCTCCTTCGCCTTCATCCCGGTGAGCCTCGGCGTCGTCATCCTCTACACTTTCCCGATGCTGACCACCCTGCTCGAATGCCTGCATGCGCGCCGCCTGCCCGGCCTCTTCGAGATTCTCTGCCTCGTCACCGCCTTCGCCGGCGTCGGCATCGCGGTCGGGCTCAATGACGTGGCGCTCGATCCCAAGGGCATCCTCCTCGCCGGCTTCGCCTCGCTCTGCTACGCCGTCTCGATGACCTGGAACAGCATCAGGCTGCGCGCGGCCGACAGCACGGTGGTGAGCTTCTACATGGCGATCTCCGGCATCGTCACGGTGGCGCTTTATGTGCTGGCGAGCGGAAGCTTCATGGTGACGCCTCAGCCGGGCCTCGCGCCCTGGCTGCCGCTTCTCGTCACCTGCTTCTTCTTCTCGGTCGCCTTCGTGCTGATGTTCCGGGCGGTGACCTTTGCCGGCGGCTCCGCCACCGCCATGGTGCTCAATCTGGAACCCGTCTTCGTCATCGGGCTCGCCGCCGTGCTGCTCGGCGAAGACCTGACCGTGCCGCGCCTCCTGGGCGGCGCCCTCGTCATCGGCGCGGTGGTGGTGTCGGAGATCCTGCGCGGCCGCAAGGACGCGATCGTCATCGAGCCGGTGGGTTAGCGCCTATTCCCCAAACCCGTCATCCCGGCGAAAGCCTCTCAACACGAACAGCGCTGACCGCGTTGCACCAATTTAATGGGTCCCGGCTTTCGCCGGGATGACGGGGATTAGGCAAGCCGCTTCTTGGTTTCCGCATCGAAGAAGTGCAGCGCCTTGGGGTCGAAGGTGATCGGCAGGCGGTCATCAGGCTGCACCGTCGCCATGCCCGGCAGCCTGACCACGAAGTCGCTGCCCTTGCCTTCCGCGGAAAGCCGGCCATGGGCCAGGGCATCGGCGCCAAGGGTCTCGACCGCTCGCACGGTCAGCACCGCATCGGCGGCGCTCGGCTCGGTGAGGGCGATATGCTCGGGGCGGATGCCGAACAACACCGGCGAGCCGGCCGGCGGCAATCTCAGTCCGGGCAAGGCCAGGCGAAGCCCGTCGGCCTCGATCGTGGTTCCGTCGGCGCCGACCTTCGTCGCGATGATGTTCATCGCCGGCGAGCCGATGAAGCCCGCCACGAAGACGCTGGCCGGGCGCTGATAGACATTCATCGGCGTGTCGATGTGCTCGGCAATGCCGGCATTCATCACCACCAGCCGGTCGGCGAGCGTCATCGCCTCGACCTGGTCATGGGTGACATAAAGCGATGTGGTGCCGACGGCCCGCTGCAAGGCCTTGATCTCGAGCCGCATCTGCACCCGCAATTTGGCGTCGAGATTGGAGAGCGGCTCGTCGAACAGGAAGGCCGCCGGGTCGCGCACCAGGGCGCGGCCCATGGCGACGCGCTGGCGCTGGCCGCCCGACAGGGCCCGCGGCTTACGGTCGAGAAAGGGCTCGAGCTCCAGCATGCGCGCCGCCTTGCCGACGCGCTCGGCGATCTCCGCCTTCGACATGCCGGCGATCTTCAGCCCGTAGGCCATGTTGGCGAAAACCGTCATATGCGGATAAAGCGCATAGTTCTGGAACACCATGGCGATGTCGCGCTCGCGCGGCTCGAGCGTATTGACGACCCGCCCGCCAATCTCGATTTCCCCCGAGGTGATCTCCTCGAGCCCCGCGACCATGCGCAGAAGCGTGGACTTGCCGCAGCCCGACGGCCCGACGATGACGATGAACTCGCCGTCGGCGACATCGAGCGAAACGCCATGGATCACCTTGTTGCGGCCATAGTCCTTCCTGACGTCCTTGAGCGCGATGGTTGCCATGACTCACTTTTCGCTTTCGACCAGACCTTTGACGAACCAGCGCTGCATCAAGACGACCACCAGGATGGGCGGAGCGATCGCCAGGATGCAGGTCACCATCACCAGATGCCATTCGGTGTCGGCATCGGCGAAGGAGATCATCTTGCGCAGCGCGATGACGATGGTGTTCATGGAATTGGAGTTGGTGACGAGCAGCGGCCAGAGATACTGCGTCCAGCCATAGATGAAGAGGATGACGAAGAGCGCCGCGATATTGGTGGCCGAGAGCGGCAGCAGGATGTCCTTGAAGAAACGCCACGGTCCGGCGCCGTCGATGCGCGCCGCCTCCAAGAGCTCATTGGGGATGGTCATGAAGAACTGGCGGAACAGCAAGGTCGCGGTGGCCGAGGCGATCAGCGGCACGATGAGCCCGGCATAGGTGTCGATGAGATGGAGATCGACCATCACCTTGTAGGTGGGCAGGATGCGCACCTCGACCGGGAGCATCAAGGTGATGAAGATCATCCAGAAGAAGAACATGCGCAACGGAAAACGGAAGAAGACGATGGCATAGGCCGACATCAGCGAGATGATGATCTTGCCGATGGCGATGCCGAGCGCCATGACGGTCGAATTGAGGAGCAGCGTGCCGACCCCTACCCCGCCGATGCGGCCGACGCCGCCGAACAGCGCCTCGCCGTAATTAGTGAGGAACTGATCGCCGGGAATGAGCGGCAAGGGCGGACGCAGAATGGTCTGCAGCGTATGGGTCGAGGCGACGAAGACGTAATAGATCGGAAAGGCGACGACGATCAGGCCGAGGAAAAGCAGGAGATGCGCGGTCACGCGGCTGCGGCGGGAGGTGGTGATCATGGGGCGCGTCTCCGCATAGTCTCAGCCATAATGCACCCGCCTTTCGATGTAGCGGAACTGGATGGCGGTGAGGGCGATGACGATCACCATGAGGATGACCGACTGCGCAGCCGAGCCGCCGAGGATCAGATTGACGAAGCCGTCATTGTAGACCTTGTAGACAAGCGTCTCGGTGGCCTTGCCGGGGCCGCCGCCGGTCACCGCGTGGATGATGCCGAAGGTGTCGAAGAGCGCATAGACGGTGTTGACGACGAGCAGGAAGAAGCTGGTCGGCGCCAGCAGCGGGAAGACGATGGTCCAGAAGCGCCGCTTCTCGGTGGCGCCGTCGATAGCCGCCGCCTCGATGAGCGTGCGCGGGATCGCCTGCAGCCCCGCGACGAAGAACAGGAAATTGTAGCTGATCTGTTTCCACGACGCCGCCATCACGATCATCGCCATGGCCTGCGGCCCGTTGAGCAGCGGATCCCAGTTGAAGCCCATGAGCTTCAAGGGATAGGCCAGCGTGCCGAAGGACGGGTTGAACAGGAACAGCCACAGCATGCCGGCGATGGCGGGGGCCACCGCATAGGGCCAGATCAGCAGCGTGCGGTAGAAGCCTTTGCCGCGCACCACCTTCTCGGCCTGCACCGCGAGCAGCAGCGCCACCGCCATGGAGATGAAGGCAGTCAGGACCGAAAAGACCACGGTCACGCCGATCGAATCGACATAGGCCGGGTCGGCCAGCACGCGCTCGAAATTGGCGAAGCCGACGAACTGCGACTTGAGCCCGAAGGCGTCCTCGCGCAGCATCGACTGGCGCAACGCCTGCCCCGCCGGCCAATAGAAGAAGACCAGCGTGATGGCGAGCTGCGGCGCCAGCAGCAGATAGGGCAGCAATTTATGCGGAAAGGTCGCCTTGTTCATGCGCGATGGGACCGCTCCTGACTCAGCGAGCGGTCCCTGCTCTTTCGCTAATTGCCCAAAGCCTGCTTGATCGCCTCATTGCCGCGCTTGACCGCATTGTCGAGCGCCTGCTGCGCGGTCTGCTGGCCGGCCAGCATCTTCTCATATTCCTCGTTCTCGATGTCGCGCACCTGCGGCAGGTTCACCAGGCGCACACCCTTCGAATTGGCCGTCGGCTCCTTGCCCATCATCTGGGTGATCGGCGTCTCGCGGCCGGGATTCTTCTCATAGAAGCCCGACTTCTTGGTCTCCTCATAGGCCTTGAGCGTGACCGGCAGATAGCCCGATTTCTGATGCAGATAGGTCTGCACCTCGGTCTGCGACAGATAGGAGAAGAAGGCGGCGACGCCCTTGTACTGATCGGCCGACTTGCCGGCGAAGACCCACAGGCTGGCGCCGCCCGGAATGGTGTTCTGCGGCGCGCCCGGCGCATCGGAATCATAAGGCAGCTGGCCGATGCCGTAGTTCATGCCGGATTTGACGATGTCGCCGAGCCCGCCCGAGGATTCGGTGAAGATGCCGCATTCGCCGGCGAGGAATATCTGCTTAGCCTCCGAGGTGCGGCCGCCATATTTGAAGGTGCCGTCCTTGGCGAGATCGGCGAGCGCCTGGAAGTGATTGACGAAGAGCGGCGTATTGATCTGCAATTCGGCATCCTGACCGGCGAGCCCGTTCTCCTTCGTCGCATAGGGTGTGTTGTTCCAGGCGGCGAAATTCTCGGTATGGATCCAGGTGAGCCAGGTCGAGGTGTAACCGCAAGGTGCCGCACCCGACGATTTGATCTTCTTCGCCGCATCCCATACCTCGTTCCAGGTCTTGGGCGGGTTGTTCACATCGAGCCCGGCCTTCTGGAAGATGTCCTTGTTGAAATAGAGGATCGGCGAGGACGAGTTGTAGGGGAAGGACAACATCGTGCCGTCGGGGCGCGAATAATAAGCGACGATGCCCGGCAGATACTGGCTCTTGTCGAAGGTCATGCCGGCCTCGGTCAGGACCTCGGCGACCGGCTTGATCGCCCCTTCGGCATTCATCATGACGCCGGTGCCGACATCGAAGACCTGCATGATGTCGGGCGGCTGACCGGCGCGGAAGGCGGCGATGCCGGCATTGAGGGTTTCGGGATAGGTGCCCTTGAAGACGGGAACGACTTCGAAATCGGCCTGGCTGGCATTGAAGTCCTTGGCGATCTTCTCCACCACTTCGTTATTGGCGCCGGTCATGGCATGCCACCAGGTCACCTGCGTCTTGGCCAAGGCGGCGGGGCTCGCGGCCAGGGTCAGAACCATGGCGGCGGCGAGAATGGATCTTCTTTTCATCGATTTCGCTCCCAAATCATCGCGATGTTGAAGTGACTTCGCCCTTGTGCCCGGGCGTTTGGCAGGCGGACGACACGTCAAATGTGTCGCGCAGCAAGTGAACTATGGTCCCCCCTGCCCGGTCTGGCAACCGCACAAGAGTTAGCCGTTCGTCGTACGACCCTTCTCAATACAAAGAGGGTAGATACTGGCAAAATTGCAAAAATGGCTCGTTCCGGCACGGCCTTCAGTCGAGCCGTTGCCGCGATGAGACCGAGCGTCAGCCGGCGCGTTCCGGGAACGCCTTGGCGATGGCCGCCTTGTCGGCCCTCACCACGCCGCGCTCGGTGATCAGCCCCGAGACATATTTCGCGGGCGTCACGTCGAAAGCGTAATTGGCGACGGGCGAGCCCGGCGCCACGACGTCCACGGTCTCGATGCGGCCGTCCCCGGTGATGCCGGTGAGCTTCGTCACCTCCTCGGCCGAGCGCTGCTCGATCGGGATCTGCTTCAGGCCGTCATCGATGGTGAAATCGATGGTCGGCGACGGCAGCGCCACATAGAAGGGCACGCCATTGTCATGGGCGGCGAGCGCCTTGAGATAGGTGCCGATCTTGTTGCACACATCGCCCGACGCGGTGGTGCGGTCGGTGCCAACGATGCAGAGATCGACCAGGCCATGCTGCATCAGATGGCCGCCGGTATTGTCGGGGATCACCGTGTGCTTCACGCCGTGATGGCCGAGCTCCCAGGCCGTCAATGACGCGCCCTGATTGCGCGGGCGCGTCTCGTCCACCCAGACATGGATCGGAATGCCGGCGTCGTGGGCCATATAGATCGGCGCCGTGGCGGTGCCCCAGTCGACGGTGGCGAGCCAGCCGGCATTGCAGTGAGTGAGCACATTGACCGGCTCGCCGGGCTTCTTCTTCGCCGCAATCGCCTTGATCAGCTCGAGACCGTTGCGCCCGATGGCCTGGTTGATCGCCACATCCTCCTCGCAGATCTCGGCGGCGCGGTCATAGGAGCGCTTGGCGCGCTCGGCCGGGGGAAAGTTGCGCAACGCCTTCATCATCTCGTCCAGCGCCCATTTGAGATTGATGGCGGTGGGGCGCGTCGCATGGAGCCGCTCATAGGCGGCGGGGAGCGCCTCGTCCGACGGATCGATGCGCGCCTGGAGCGCCATGCCATAGGCCGCGGTGGCGCCGATCAATGGCGCGCCCCTCACCAGCATGTCCTTGATGGCGCGGGCGGCATCGTCCAGCGAGCGCAACGCCACCGTCTCGAAACGGTGCGGGAATCTGGTCTGGTCGATGATCTCGACCGACCAGCCGTCCGTGTTCAGCCAGATGGTCCGATAGGGCTTTCCGTCAACTTTCATGGCGTCCTTCCGAATTTGGACCGGACCCTGCGCGAGCGTTGCCCGGCTGTCAATTACGCCCCGACGGAAAGACTCGACACATTCGGATTCCGATGATAAATCGTCATTTTATTGTCGTATCCGTCCACTTATTGCGAGATTTTTGATGGTTTCCGCCACATTCGAAGACTTCGACGATACAGAGCGCGCCATCGCCGAACGCCTGCGCATCGACGGCCGGATGTCGACGGTACAGATGGCGAATGAAATTGGCGTGGCGGAAGCGACAGTGAGGCGAAAGCTGCAGAATCTGCTGAGCGACAAGTCGATCCATGTGCAGCTGGTCAGTGACCCGACGCGCGGCTCGGGCGTCACCGCGCTCGTCGGCTTCGTCATCGAGATCACCCAGACCGACGAGGTGGCAAAGAAACTCGCGGCCTATGATTTCGTCGAGAGCGTCTATGTCATGACCGGCCCCTATCATCTCATCGCCGAGGTCAGGGCGCCCTCGACCGATCATCTGTTCAAGTTCCTGATGGACGATCTCAAGCCGGTCGCAGGGATCAAGAACACCGAAAGCTACATCGTCGGCCGCGTCTACAAGCATCACGGGCGGGTGACCGACGTCGCGCGCTCGAAATCCGAAAAATAGAAAACAGGGAGTATCTGCATGTCCAAACTCAACATGGCGCTGAACCGCCGTCATTTCGCCCTCGGCGGCGCGGCGGCGCTTCTCGCCGCCAATATCGGCCCGGCAAAGGCCGCCGGCCTTCTCGAGGAGATCAAGAAACGCGGCAAGGTGGTGGTCGCCACCGAAGCCGCCTTCGAGCCCTTCGAATTCGTGCTCGACGGCAAGATCGTCGGCTACAATATGGACATCCTCGCCGTCGTCATCGAGGCGCTGGGCGTCCAGATGGAGCAGCTCAACCTGCCCTATCAGGGAATCCTTCCGGGCTTGCTCGCCAAGAAGTTCGATTTCGTGGCGACCTCGAACGGCATCAACGCGGAGCGCGTCAAGAAATACGCCTATACGCGCCCGACCGGGTCCTATGAGACGGTAATCGTCGTGCGCCATGACGACGACCGGGTGAAGACGCTCGACGACCTCAACGGTCTCGTGGTGGCGAGCCAGCTCGCCTCCTCGGTGCAGCCGATCCTCGAAGCCCATAATGCCGAGCTCAAGGCCAAGGGCGGAGCCGGCTATGCCGAGATCAAGCTCTTCACCGCGTTCCCGGAAGTTCATATCGCGCTCGCCTCGGGCCAGGTCGATGCGATCGCCATCGCTTCGCCCTCCGCCGCCGTCCTCATGAAGAACGTGCCCGACACCTACAAGGTCGCGACGCAGATCGGCCAGTCGGACTATCTGTGCTGGCTGACGCGTCCCGAAGATCTCGATCTGCGCGACTTCATCAACGCCAGGATCGACGAGCTCAATGACCAGGGCAAGCTCAAGGAGCTGCAGATGAAGTGGTTCGGCTTCGAGATGAAGACGCCGAAAGAGGGCTATCTGCCCGCCGGCGCGTTCTAAACCCCAGCAGCCGCTTTCGAGAGTCCGGGCCGCGCGGCCCGGACCTTTCCGACCATGCTCAATTTCAGCAAGACCCTGGCGCAATTCGACCAGTTCCTGTGGGGAGCCGGCGTCACGATCGTCGTGTCGCTGCTCGGTGCGCTGTTCGGCATGGCGGTGGGTCTCGCCCTCGTCTTCCTGCGCGACGCGAAATGGCGGCCGATGCGCTGGATCGCGCATATCTATATCAGCTTCGTGCGCGGCACGCCGCTGCTCGTCCAGATCTTCCTCGTCTATTACGCGCTGCCCGGCCTCACCGGCATCGATCTCGCCCCCTTCACCGCCGGCGTGCTGGCGCTCAGCCTCAATAGCGGGGCCTTCGCTTCCGAGATCTTCCGCGCCGGCCTGTCGCGGATCCCGCCCGGTCAATTCGAAGCGGCCGATGCCCTGGGTCTGCCCCGTATCGTGACATGGCCGAAGATCATCCTGCCGCAGGTCTTCCGCATCGTCCTGCCGCCGCTCGTCAACGAGTTCACGCTGCTGGTGAAGGCCTCGACGCTGCTCTCGGTCATCACCGTCGTCGACCTGACGCGCACCGCGCAGAACATCATGAACACCACCTATCGCCCGGTCGAGGCCTTCCTGATGGCGGCGGCGTTCTATTTCGTCATCCTCTTCGCGCTGAGCTCGCTGACGCGGGCCCTCGAGAGCCGCACTCAGGAGCAGCGGCGATGAGCTTCGACATCAGCGTCATCCTCGAAAACTGGCACTCTTTCGCGATCGGTCTCGGCAAGACGATCCTGATCTGCCTCATCTCGCTGCCGATCGGCTTCGCGCTCGGCGCTCTCCTGGCGCTCATCCGGCTCGGGGGCGGCCGCCTCCTCAACGCGGCGGCGCTCGGCTATATCGAGCTCATCCGCAACATCCCCTTCCTGGTGCAGGTCTTCCTGCTCTTCTTCGCCCTGCCCTTCGCCGGCATCCGGCTGTCGCCGATGACCGCCGGCATCATCGCGCTCTCCTCCTATGCCGCCGCCTATTTCTCCGAGATCGTGCGCGGCGGCATCATCTCCATCCCGCCCGGCCAGGCGGAAGCGGCGCGGGCTCTGGGCCTCACCTATGCGCAGACCTTCTGGAAGGTGCTCTTCCCTCAGATCGTCGGCTATGTGCTGCCCGCCAGCACCAATCTCACCATCACGCTGATCAAGGAATCGGCGGCGCTCTCCATCATCACGGTCGGCGAGCTCACTTACATGGCGCAGGACGTGATCGGCCGCACCTATGCGCCGGCCGAGGTCTTCGCCCTCCTCGCCCTTCTCTATTGGGGCCTCACCGCCTTCCTCGCGGCGCTGGCGACCCGGCTCGAAAAGTATCTGCAACCCTATCGCGGCCTCACGAGGTCAGCGAGCCCGCAACCATCCCGTCAACGATAACAGGAGAAAACGATGACACGACCGACCGTTCCGCCCCGCGGCGTCCACACGACCTTCATGAACTTCCCCTATGTGGCCGACCTCGACAAGCTCGAGGCGCATTTCGCCATCATCGGCATGCCCTATGGCGACCCCTATGCGATGGACGAGACGATCAACGACCAGACCAATGCGCCGACCGCGGTGCGCCGGGCCTCGGCCCGCATCAGCCTCGGCCTCGAGCGCTGGGATTTCGATATCGGCGGCACGCTGTTCGACGGCAAGGACATCAAGGTGGCGGATGTCGGCGACGTGCCGGGCGATCCGCGCGATCTCGGCAAGCATTACAAGCTCGCCGAGGAAGCGATCCGCAGGATCCTGAAGGCCGGCGCCATGCCGATCTCGATCGGCGGCGATCACGGCATTCCGATCCCGATCTTCCGCGCCCTCGACGGCGAAGGCCCGATCACGCTCATCCATCTCGACGCCCATCTCGACTGGCGCGATGAGGTGAATGGCGCGCGCGAAGGCTATTCGAGCACGATCCGGCGGGCTTCCGAGATGAAGCATGTCGACAAGATCTTCCAGATCGGCATTCGCGGCCAGGGCAGCGCGCGCACCGAAGAGGTCGAAGCGGCGCGCAAATACGGCGCCAATATCATCACCGTCTATGAGCTGCACAAGCGCGGCATGGACGCCATCCTCGCCCAGATTCCAGATGGCGGGCGCTATTACCTGTCGATCGACGCCGACGGGCTCGATCCGTCCGTCATGCCGGCGGTCAACGGCCCGCAGCCGGGCGGCGTCACCTATGCCGAGACGATCGACCTGATCAAGGGACTGACCCGCAAGGGCAGGCTCGTCGGCATGGACCTCGTCGAGATCACGCCGTCACGCGACGTGAACGAGATCACCTCGATCACCGCCGGCCACATCATCCTCAATGTGATCGGCGCGGCGGTGCGCGCTTATATAAAGTAAGGCACTTGCCCTCCCCCCGCGGGGGAGACGGTTAGGGTGAGGGGGAACCAGCACGAACAACTCTTCGAGAGATCGAAGACATTCGCTGTCGGTTCCCCCTCACCCTCCCAATGCTTCGCATTAGGCCCTTCCTCTCCCCCGGTGGGGGCGAGGGTAAAGGTTTACACCGTTTCGGTGAGAAGTCCCGCCAGATGCGACGGGCGCTTGGCGATGAACTCCTTGAGCCGTGCCGGATAGTCCGGCTTGACCGCCGCGGCGACGGAGGGCCGCGCGCGGAGCGCGTTGCGCCAGCGGGCGATCTTGGGCCTGCCCTTCAGGATACCGAAATCCTCGATTTCGTCGAAGACATCGAAATAGCGGAAGACCGGGCCATAGGCGGCGTCGACCAGATGGAACGTGTCGCCGTCGAACCAGGGATCGGCCTTGATGCGCGCCTCGAGACGCTCGAAGCGCTGGGCGAGCTCCTGGCGCTTCTTCTCGAAGGCTTCCCGCGTCGTCGCGGTGTAGAACTCCCATATGTCGCCGAGCAGCACGGCGGCGAATTCGATCCAGGCGCGGTGGTCGGCGCGCCTTACGGCATCGGCCGGATGCAGCGCCGGCTGAACCGTGTCCTCGAGGAATTCGGCGATCACCGCCGATTCGAAGATGACGTCGTCACCGACCTTCAGCACCGGCACCTTGCCCAGCGGCGAGATGGCCAGGAACCAGTCCGGCTTCTGGGCGAGATCGATGTCGATGCGCTCGAAATCGACGCCCTTCTCGTTCAGCGCGATCACCGCGCGCTGCACATAGGGGCAAAGCACATGGCTGATGAGGGTGAGCTTCTTCATGGCGGCCTCAATTTGGTTGGGTGAACTACGGCAGAACTGCACTCACCACCCGATCCCCATCCGTCTCACCCGGCCCGAGGCCGGGTGAGCCACTTTCCCCGCAAGGGGGAAGGATGAAGATACGGGAGAAAGCTTCGCTTACGCCGCGACGAGGCCTTCGGCCTTGAGCGCCGCCTGGACCTTGGGACGCGCGGCGACGCGGTCCATATAGGCCTTGAGGTTGGGGAAGCTGTTCAGGTTCATGCCGAGGAAGTTCACCCAGTTGATGATGGTGAAGGCATAGGCGTCGGCGGCGGAGAAGTCCTTGCCGAGCAGATAGGCGTTGCCCTCGAGATGGCTGTCGAGCTCGGCGAAACGCTTGTCGAGCTTCGCCTTGACCGCGGTCTTCGTCTCGGCCGGCGTGTCCTTGTACCAGAGCCAGGAGAAGTTCTTGTGCAGCTCGGTGGCGATGAAGGCCAGCCACTGCTGGGCGCGGTAGCGCTCGGGCGTGCCGGCCTTCGGCATCAGGCCCGCTTCGGGCTTCTGGTCGGCGATATACTGGACGACCACATTGGCCTCGGTCAGCACCGGCTCGCCGGCCTTGACCTGGACCGCCGGCACATAGCCGCGCGGATTGACGTCATAATAATCGGAGCCGTCGGCGAGCTTGTGAGAGGCGAGATCGACCTTCTCGAGCTCGAGCGGGACACCCGCCTCGGAGGCCACGATATGGGGGGCAAGCGAGCAGGCACCGGGCGAGTAGTAAAGCTTCATGCTAGTCTCCTTCAGGACTCAGTTTCATGCAACTGCATTGACATTAATGCAGCTACATCTATATGTCAAGCTTGATGCAAGTGCATGAATCTTTAGGATAGCGGCGATGGCCGAGGAAAAGCGAATCGACAAGGTCCTGCATGTCTGGGTGCGGCTCATCCGCGCCCACGACAATGTCGTGCGCAAGATCGAGGCCGCGGTGAAGGCCAAGGGCCTGCCGCCGATCGAGTGGTACGACGTGCTGCTGGAACTGTCGCGCGAGGGCGGCCGCAAGCTCAGGCCGGTGGAGCTCGAGAAGGAGCTTCTCGTCGCGCAGTACAACCTCTCCCGTCTTCTCGACCGGATGGAGGCCGCGGGCCTGGTCGAACGCCTCACCTGCCCCGGCGACGGACGCGGCCAGATGATCCAGGCGACGCCGGAGGGCCGCGCCATGCAGAAGCGGATCTGGCCCGCCTATCGCGACGCGCTCGAGGAGCATGTGGCGCCCGACCTGTCGGAGAAGGATCTCGAGCAACTGGCGAGGCTCCTCGGCGCCATTGGCGGACACTTACGCCCCGGCGGCTGCGGAAATTAAAAATCCATAAAGAAGCCCTTGATGCCCCACGCAAATTTTCGGGGTGCAGCGCAAAATTTTTCTTGAATGCGACGGCAGAATCCATCATATGCCGGGTTGCCCAAAGTCGCACGTGCCTGTGGGCGTCCCCCGGATCCTCAAGAAGGTCTCCGGGATGGTACATACGGACATGATCCGTATGCGGTCTCAGGACCGCGGACGCCTTGAAGCAACGACGGTGCGGGCTTTTTTGGTCTCGTGTCTGGCTGGTCCAACAGTCGGCGTTACTGAAGAGGCACCACTTTCCTTGCCCCAAGTGCGGATGGGATACTCCCTCCAAGCCAAGGCAGACAAACCGCGGTGAATGCGAGGCGCTTTTGCGCCCGGACAATCATCGCACTCGACGGCCCGACAGGCGGCCGGCCCGTTCCCGTCTCCATCGCGGGGCGCGCGCCTTGCCATCTCGAAAGCCATCCACTGCGCCCTGATGGGAGTTACGCCTATGGCTACGCAACGCATGATCGACTTCCTCGCCGACCGACGACCGGAAGGCCCCTGCCTCGTCGTCGACCTCGAGGTCATCCGCGACAATTATCTCCGCTTCGCCCGCGCGATGCCGGCCACCCGCATCTTCTATGCTGTGAAGGCCAATCCGGCGCCCGAAGTGCTCTCGCTGCTCGCCGGCCTCGGCTCGTGCTTCGACACGGCTTCGGTGCCCGAGATCGAAATGGCCCTGACCGCCGGCGCCACGCCCGACCGCATCTCCTTCGGCAACACGATCAAGAAGGAGCGCGATGTCGCGCGCGCCCATCAGCTGGGCGTCTCGCTCTACGCCGTCGATTCCATCGAGGAAGTCGAGAAGGTGGCGCGCGCCGCCCCCGGTTCGCGCGTGTTCTGCCGCATCCTGACCGATGGGGCCGGCGCCGACTGGCCCCTGTCGCGCAAGTTCGGCTGCGCGCCCGAAATGGCGCTCGACGTGCTCCTGCGCGCCCATGAGCTGGGCCTCAACGCCTATGGCGTCTCCTTCCATGTCGGCTCGCAGCAGTCGCGGACGGACGGCTGGGATTCGGCGCTGGCGCAGTCGGCCGAGATCTTCCGCACGCTCGCCGAGCGCGGAATCACGCTGTCGATGGTCAATCTCGGCGGCGGCTTCCCGACCCGTTACCTGAAAGAGGTTCCGGGCGTGCCGGCCTATGCCCAGGGCATCGAGCAGTCGCTCGCCAAGCATTTCGGCAATGCCATCCCGGAAACGATCATCGAGCCGGGCCGCGGCATGGTCGGCAATGCCGGCGTGATCAAGGCGGAAGTCGTGCTCGTGTCGAAGAAGCATGCCGAGGACAAGGCCCGCTGGGTCTATCTCGACATCGGCAAGTTCGGCGGCCTCGCCGAGACGATGGAGGAAGCGATCCGCTACCCGATCCTCTCGGAGCGTGACGACGACCAGGTGGGTCCTTGCATCATCGCCGGGCCGACCTGCGACAGCGCCGACGTGCTCTACGAAAAGACGCCCTATGATCTGCCGCTCTCGCTCACCGTCGGTGACGAGGTGCTGATCGACAATACGGGCGCCTATACGACGACCTATTCGGCGATCGCGTTCAACGGCTTCCCGCCGCTGGCGACCTACATCATCTGATCCATCCACTCACTCACTGACCCGAGGTGTCCGCCGCGAGGCGGACACCAGAGGCGAGCGCGCTTCC
>JBMOOM010000096.1:0-2753 GCA_049323275.1 Pseudomonadota bacterium | reverse complement strand
CCATGAAGCGGTCGCAGAGCACGAGGTCGCCGCGCGCCAGCGCCGGACGGATCGTCTCGCGCAGATGCGAATCGCGGGCGGCGTAATTGAGGAGCGACTCGGCATCGGCCGACCAGCGCTTGACCGCGCCGGTGACGAGCAGCGACCGCACCTCCTCGGCGCCGGGCGATCCCCCCGGCTCGCGGGTCAGGACGACGGTCCGGCCGGCCTTGCGCAAGGCCTCGGCGAGATCGCGCGCATGCGAGCTCTTGCCGGTGCCCTCACCGCCCTCGAATGTGATGAACTGACCCGGCATATCAGCCGCCGAAGACCATGTAGACCAGACTGTCCCAAGCCTTGAGCCACATGGAATCGACCGCCGCGATCTCGGCCGAGGTTTCGAGCGGAAATTCCGCCAGCGTGCGGCCATCGAGATTGAATTCGATCGAACCCGCCTTGGTGCCGGCCTTCACCGGGGCCATCAGCGGGCCGTCATAATGGAGATCGACGGTGATCTTCTGCTGCTCGACCGAAGACAGCATGAGACGCACCTCCTTCGGCGTCACCAGATCGACCCAGCGGGTCTCGCCGCCCCAGACGCGGGCGCGCCCCACCCGGTCATTGGCGTTGTAGACCTCGATGGGGCGGAACTGCTTGAAGCCCCAGTCGAGGATCTTCTGCGCCTCGCGCCGGCGCTCCTCGAGCGATGCGGCGCCGGCGATCACCATCACCAGCCGGCGGCCGTCGCGCATCGCCGAGCCGACGAGATTATAGCCGGCTTCCTTGGTGTAGCCGGTCTTCATGCCGTCGGCGCCCGGATAATCGACCAGCAGAGGATTGCGATTCTTCTGCATGATCTTGTTCCAGGTGAACGCCGGCTGGCTGTAATAGTGGTAGTATTCCGGATAGGTCTTGACGATGTACTGCGCCAGCATCGAAAGCTCGCGCGCCGTCATGAGATGCTCGGGATCGGGCAGGCCGGTCGAGTTGCGGAAGGTGGATTTGGTGAGGCCGAGCTCGCGCGCCCGTCTCGTCATCTGCTCGGCGAAGGCCGGCTCCGATCCCGACATGCCTTCGGCGACCGCGATGCAGCCGTCATTGGCCGATTGCACGATGATGCCCTGGATGAGATCGGAAAGCTTCACTCTCGAATTCAGCGCCGCATACATGGTGGAACCGCCGGCGGGCGCGCCGCCCCGGCGCCAGGCATCCTCGCTGATCAGGAATTCCTGATCCAGGGTGAGCTTGCCCGCTTTCAGCGCGTCGAAGATCATGATCGCCGTCATCAGCTTGCTGGTGCTGGCCGGCGCGATCAGCTGATCGGCGTTCTTCTCGTAGAAGACATTGCCGGTGCGCGCATCGATGAGGATGGCGTTCGGCACCGTCGTGTCGAGCGGCGGCGGCAGAGGCGGCGGTGTCTGGGCGCCGGCGCCGGTCACGAGGAAGAGGACGGCGCAGACGGCGGCAAGCAGGCGATGCATGATCATGAGGCGAAGCTAAAAGCCTCCCCTGCCGAAATCAACTGTTACGGAAGTTTGACTGGCCTGCGGCAGCTACAATGCGGCATTCGCCATGATGAGGCGCGCATCGGGATGGCCGAGATCGACGGCCTGACGCAGCGCGACCTGGGCCTGGCCTTCATTGTTCATCGGCCCGATGCGCACGCGATAGAGCGGCCCGCCCGAACCCATCAGCTCCTGAACCTGGACCGGACCGGAATTCTCGAGTTCCTCGCGGGCGCGCTGCGCGTTGTAGGGATCGGCGAAGGAGCCGACCTGCACGAAATATTCGGGCGATTGATAGTCATTGGTCGCCGACGCGATGGTGGGCGCCGGCCCCTGATAGACGGGCGACGGCTCAAAGGACGGCGCCGCGGCGGCGATCTGCATGCCGCTGCCGCCGGAGACAGCGCCATCGGCGGCCGCCATCATCTGGCGCAGCGGCGTGCCGTTGCGCAACTCGCGGTTCATCGCGGCGAGATGCTGGCCCTGATCGTTGAGCGGCGCCGGACCGATATACTGGACGCGCACCTGCGCCTTGCCCTGCGGCTTGAAACCGAGGACCTCGGCCGACTTGCGCGACATGTCGATGATGCGGGTGCCGACGAAAGGTCCGCGGTCATTGATGCGCACCACGACATTGCGGCCATTCTCGAGATTGGTGACCTTGGCGTAGCTCGGCAACGGCAAGGTGGCATGCGCGGCGGTGAGCTCGTTCATGTCGAACCATTCGCCGTTCGACGTCATACGGCGATGGAATTGCGGCCCGTACCAGGAGGCGACGCCGGTCTTGTCGTAATTCGGCTGTTCCCTGGGCGTGAAGCTGACGCCGGCCACCTCATAGGTCTTGCCGACGTGATAACGTCCGCCGCCTTTCGGCAAGGGACCGGACTTCGCATAATAGGGGCTGCCGATGCCGGCGAACGGATCCTTCTTCTTTGCCGACGATGAGCAACCGGCCACGATCAGGCCAATGGCGATGATTGCAGCCGAAGATTGAAGCAGCCGACGCATATAGACACTTCCCCACTCGCGGGCCCCCCGGCCCGTCGCGCGACACGCGCTGGGAAAGTCTTGCCGTCACGCCCGTAAAGGCCGCGTTCACAGACATGGTTAATAAAAGACGAAAAGCCGCCTAAATGCGCCTGGGCTATCGGAAAACCGTTTCACCCGCCGGACGAGTCGGACTTGATCTTCTTCTCCGGCGCGGGCGGCGGCGCCGCGGCCTCCTCCGACTTGGCCGGCGCCTCGGTGTTGGGCGGCTCTTCCGCCTTC
>JBMOOM010000095.1:0-2833 GCA_049323275.1 Pseudomonadota bacterium | reverse complement strand
CCGAGGCCGGAGAAGCTCTCGAAGACGATGCGGGCGAGGCTGTTCCAGTTGCCGATGATGTAGGCGAAGACGCCGACGAACAGTGTCTTTTTGATGAGGCGGGCAAGAATGTCGTCATCGGCGCCCCTCCCCGGCCTGCCGGTCAGTGGCGTCACCTTCCTCCGGCTCGGGCTGCGGGTCCGCCAGCGCCTCATCCTCAAGACGGACAAAACCGCGCTCGATCCTGACCGTGCCATCATGGTGAAGCACGACGAACGCGCCGCCGTGCGCGATCACATTGGCGTCGTAGGCGGAGCGCTTGGCCGAAATCTCGTCGATCTCGTCCGACACCGCCTCCAGCTTCGCCGCCACGTCCTCGGGCATCTCGTCATAGGACGAATAGCCTTCGGCAAGCTCGTCATGCTCCGTGGACAGCGCCTCCAGCCGCGCCTCGTCCTCGTCCGACAGGGGAACTGGCTGCGGATAGAAGCGCCGCATCCCGTGGGCGTGGGGATAGTCGATATGCGCCTCGGCCCATTTCCAGCCCTCGGCCTGAACCTCGCCCGCGATCTCGCGCAGCTTCTCGGCAGCGAGCATATCGAGCAGGCCCGCATCCTCGAAGAAACCGCCCCGGTCCTCGCTGAACAGGTCGCGGATGATATTGCCGCCCGCCTCGACATAGGCGTCGGCTCCGACGAACACCGCGCGCCGGTCGGTCGCCGGGACATTGCTGGCGGTCATGTCGCGCCGGATGATCCACGGCTCGCGGTTGTGATGCAGATTGGCGAACACCTGCTCCTGCCGCTCATGGTCTTCGGTGATGGCGAAGGCCATAAGCTGGTCCAGCGTAAGGCCGTCTTCGCGATAGACCTGCAACAGCTTCGGGCTGACAGCCCCCAAGCGAAGCCGCTGCTTCACCACGGAAGCCGACACGCCGAACCGCGCGCCGATCTCCTGCGCGCCCCAACCCTTCTCGTTGGAAAGCTCCGCGAACCGCTCGAACTGGTCGGCGGGGTGCATGGGCGTCCGGGTCACGTTCTCGTCCAGACTGATCTCGGACGGGTCATTGGTGGTGTCGAGCCAGCAGCGCACCGGCTCGGACTTCTTGATCTGCTTGCGCTTGGCGCGCAGCAGCATCGCCAGCCTGCGGCCCTCGCCAGCGGTGACGAGATAATTGCCGGTCGGCGTCCCGTCCTCCTTGGTTTCCGGCTCGACGACAAGGTTCTGGATCAGCCCCTTGTGCTGGATCGACGCGGCCAGCGCCTCGATAGCGGCTTCCCCATGTGGCACCTTGCGGGCGTTCCTGGGGGACTTCTTGAGCTTGGCGAGCGGCACGAAAATCTCGACGCCCGACACTGGCTCGGCGGCTGCGGTTTCGGTAACAGCGTTCATCACACTTCTCCTTCAAACCGCACTCACCCCGGAATGGGGTGGGCGGCGAAGGAGCGGACCGGCAGGCCCGCCGGCGGAGCCGGGCAGCATCCGAAGGGCCGGAACATCGTGGAGGACGCGCAGCGCGCGTTGCGGCCCGGCGCGGCGGGCCTAAAGGGAAGCGTCGCCCACCCCACCGACGGGGAGATCACCAAACAATGCGATCGGGCCGGCGCAGCCTTGGTCCGATCTCCGCAGCATGAAACAGCGACAATCCGCGCCGCGGATTGACCGATCGGCGCGTCAGCGCCAACCCGCCATGCTGATCGTCACCGGCACGGACGAGACCCGTCGGGGGCTCGGTCGGAGCGCAGCGGAGATAGAGCGGCGGTCCCGCAGGGAGGCGCCAAACCCATCTGCCAAACTTGCATTTCCCTGCCGTTTCGATTATATTTTAATCAAATCGATAGCAGGTGATAAACATGGCGACCGAGACGAAAGTATTGACCGCGCACGTCCCGTTGGGGCTCGCGGAAAAGGTGGAAGCGATGGCCTCGCGGCTCGAACGCTCGCGCGGCTGGGTGATGAAGCAGGCGCTCGCCGCCTGGGTCGATCAGGAGGAGGAGCGTCACCGGATGACGCTCGAAGCCCTAGAGGATGTCGATGCTGGACGGGTGATCGACCATCAGGCGATCCAGGCATGGGCGGACAGCCTCGGGACGGAAAAGCCGCTGCCCTCGCCGGTCAAATGAAGATCCAGTGGACCAGCAAGGCGTCATCGGACCTTGTGCGTCTGCACGAGCATCTGAGTCCGGTCGCACCCGAGGCGGCGGCGCGTGTGGTCCAGCAGCTCGCCCATGCGCCGGATCGGCTGCTCGATTATCCGAGGATCGGCGAGAAGCTGGAAGCCTATGAGCCGCGCGAGGTCCGCCGGATCATCGTCGGCAATTACGAGATGCGCTACGAGATCGCGGCCGGGACCATCTTCATCCTGCGTCTCTGGCATTGCCGCGAAAACCGCAGCTTCGAGTCGGAGGAGTAGCGGCGATGACGCAGGTGAGCACGGTCGGTGATATGGCGCTTGGGCGCGAAGCCGCCCTCAACACTTATCTGCGCTACGCCCGGCCGGACCATTTGCAGCCCGCGGGGCGGCGCGCCAGCGTCTGCGCATGGCCTTGTCTCGCAAACGTCGTCGTCGCGCCCCGCGCGGCTGGTCGGACGGTCTCGGCGACCTGCACGACTATATGCAGGCGCCCGCGAAACGTGCGCCGTCTCGCACGCGCACCATCAAGGATAGCGGGCCGATCACGGTCACGGACGATTGGCCCGAGCGGGTTCCGATCGGGGACGCCGAGTTGCGAGTCATCGAGGGCCATTTGCGCAAGGAGCTGGATGACCTGTTCGGACCCTTGCCGTGAGATAAGGAGGATCATGCCATGACCGACGCCGCGCTTCGCGTCGAGGACACCCCGCCGGTCGTGGC
>JBMOOM010000094.1:0-52289 GCA_049323275.1 Pseudomonadota bacterium | reverse complement strand
CCTCGACTATGCGGCGTGAGGCGCGCATTCTTATGGATGTCCATTCGGTCCCTCCGAGAATCACTGACGTCTGCAAACATCAGCTTCCTCGGTTGGGGCCGAGTGGACAACCTATTGAAAGCTCACAGCTAGGTCGCTGTCAGATCCTCCAGATCACCCGCGTCGTCAGCCGCTGCTCGATCGTATAGTTGCTGCCCGGCACCGCGTTCGACACGACGGTGAGATCGAGGCCGGCCGAGCTGGGCGACCGGCGCCTTACCGCCTCGACCGCCAGAGCGTGCAGCCGCGCGCGGTCCTCGCGGGCGAGCTCACGGTCGAACAGCTTCATCATGCTGAGCTTCGATGTCCGGTAGAGCAGCCCGATCAGATGGCTCTCGGAAATGCTGAGCTTGTGGAAGCGGACACGCTCGGCGTCCGAATGGGCGATGGCACGGGTCACCAGCGCCTCGGGCAGCACGACTTTCTTATGCTGGTGGAAGTCCAGCCTGTCGACGAGGTCGGTATCGCCGCCAGCGCCCCAGCCCTGCAGCAGATGGTCGTAGCCTTCGAGTTCGCGGAAAGTGGCGGCCGGCGTGACCAGCAGGCCTTCGAGGCGGTTCGCGCCGTTGCGGAGCACGTCGTCCTTGTGAACGGCGAGTTCGAGGGCGTTGGGCATCTTGCCATAGGTGCCGGGCGTGACGGCGCCCGTGACCCAGGCGGCGAAATCGCCGGCGAGCATGGTGTCGGCGTCCACGAAGACGAGGAGCGGCGCCGACGCCTGCGCGGCGCCGATATTGCGCGCCTCCCAGTTGTTGAAATAGGGCCGGCCTTCGACCTTGACCACTTTGACCGCCGGAAAATGCTGGCGCACATAAGCCGCCGTCGCTTCCGGGCAATCATAGTCGACGACCACCACTTCCGCGCCGGGCTGCGCCAGCATCGCCGGCAGGCTTTCCTTCAGATGCGCCAGGCGGCCCTTGCAGGTGGTGATGATGCTGAGAAACGGGCTTTTGTCAGTCATGCCCCTACTCCCGCACCCGCGGCAAAGGTCTGATCGACGATGGCGCAGATGCAATGGATGGCGAAGATATGAGCCTCCTGGATGCGCGCGGTCTCTTGCGCCGGCGCCTCGAGGCAGAGGTCGGAAATCTGCGGGAGCAAGCCCCGCTTTGCCCCCGTGAAGCCGATCACCGCCATGCCCCGGGAACGCGCGGTCCTGGCCGCGGCGGCGACATTGGGCGAATTGCCGGATGTCGAGATCGCGACCAGCACATCACCCGCCTGCCCCAGCGCCTCGATCTGCCGCGCAAAGACGTGCTCGAACCCATAGTCGTTGCCCACCGAGGTCAGCGCCGACGTGTCGGTGGATAGCGCGATCGCGGCAAGCGCCCGGCGCTCGATGGCGAAGCGGCCGACCAGCTCGGCGGCGAAGTGCTGCGAATCGGCGGCGCTGCCCCCATTGCCGCAGACGAGCACCTTGCGGCCGGCAGCGAGACGATCGCAGATGAGCCCGGCCATCTCCGCGATGAGCGGGAGGTGCCGGGCCATTTCGGAAAAGGCCGCCTGATGCCGCTCGAGGTGCTGGGCGACGAGCGCGGCGTGAGCCTGTTTCATGCTGTTCCTGCAGCTCCTTCCATATCGGCGCCCCCCGCGGACCGGCAGAGTATTGGCGAATGCCCCGGCGCGCGACAAGTAAGTAATCACACAAAGGGAGGTGCCGGAAGCGACCGTTGGCGGGGACAGGTAGAATTGTGCTGGCGCGAATTTCACGTTATGAAGCGCGCGCGATAGTGTCGTTCGACCCAAAAGGAGTGTGTATGATTCCGTCCCTCCGCCGCATCTTCTCTCTTGCCATTGCGTCTCTGGCGCTGTCTGCCTTGTTGCTCATGGGCCAGGCCTCCGGGGACCGTTCCATGGCGCAGGAAACCAAGCAGGACACCACCGGCAACGCCGGCGCCAAGCAGGCCCCGCGCGCCTGGAGGAAGCAATGCGGCGGTCCCAATAAGGACGTATGCTTCCTCGAGCAGCAGGTGGTAGCCAATGGCCGCGTCGTCATGGTCGGCTCTTTCGGCTACAAGTCGCAGACCGAGCCCGTCGGCGTCATCACCGTGCCGCTGAATATAAGGCTCAAGGCCGGGCTCGCCCTCAAGGTGGACGACAAGAAGGAGTTCCTGGCCCAGTTCGACATCTGCTCCCGCCAGGGCTGCCGCGTCGAGGTCCCTCTGTCCGCCGCCCTGACACAGGATCTTCGCTCCGGCAAATTCTTAAATGTCGGCTGGCGCGACGCCAACAGCAAGAAGCAGATCCTCCGCTTCAACCTCGACGGTTTCGCGGCAATGTGGGACTCGGTCGCCACGAAGTGATGGACTCGCAAGAGCTCCCCGCATTGAATGCGCCTGTCTTCATCCATGCCTGGTTCAGATCGGGCAGCACGTGGTTCTGGACGAAATTGCGTGCGGATAACGGCATCCGCGCCTATTACGAACCGCTGAACGAAGAACTCGCGGTGTGGACGCCCGAAGCCATCCGCCGCGGACCCACCAAGGCCTTCGAGGGCGACAATCATCCGCCGCTCGGAAAGCATTATTTCCATGAATATCTCGAGCTCATGGAAGAATACCGGCTGCTCTTCGACAATTCACTGTCCTATGAGAGATACTTCCTGGCTCCCGAGGAACAGGATCCCGCGCTCGAACGCTATCTCGCGAATCTCATCGCCTCGGCGCAGGAGAAGGGCCTCAGGCCCGCCCTCTGTTTCTGCCGCAGCCAGATGCGCGCGTTGTGGATGAAACGCCGCTTCGGCGGCACGCATCTTTGCCAGATCAGGGGGCCGATGGACCAATGGCTGTCCTTCGGTCGGCATGCTTATTTCAAGCAGCGCACCCTGCTCACCGCCTTTCTACTGAACAAGCGGCATCCGGGATGCCTCGAGTCCCTGGGCGGATTCGGCGACCTCTACCGGGCCTGGCAGACGGGACGGTCCTTCCAGTATCGCGACCAGGACTGCCTCGAATTATTCTGTGTGTTGTGGATCGCCTCGGCGCTGCAGTCGCTGGCGGCGAGCAGCATCGTGCTGGACATCGACCGGCTGGGATCGGATCCGGCATTGCGCGCCGCCACCGCGGAAGAATTGCGCCAGACCGGCCTGCCTCATGATCTCGACGACTGCCGGCCGCCTGCAGCCGTGGACCGCCCCGATCTGCGCCGGGCGGTGGAAGGAGCGCTTGCCCGCGCGGCCGCCTTGATCACCGCCACCACGCACCAGCCGCTGCTCCCGCCGACTGACGATGCTGTACTGTCCGGCAAGCTCGCGCGGCTTTCGCCAGACAACCGTGGCTTCCTGGCTGCGGCTCTGTCGAAAGGACGAGAGCCGGCCCCGCCTGTCTGAAGGCAGTTTCAGCAGGCCCGAAACGCGCTCAGTATGGGAATTCCGCCATTGATGTCTGAAGACGCGCTGGCCTGAGGCAAGGCAAGCGGCTGATGGCTTCTGCTCTGATGCCGGAACAGGATATTCCGGTCGAAGCCGTCAACCTTTATGCGTGTTCTGTTGAAATTGTCGCGCCTGAATCGATGCGATACGAACCACTGACCCGTATAGCCGATCTGGCTCAAGGTACCGATGATTGCGTCGACACTTTTCGCGTCGCCTGCCTCGACAAACAGATCGGGCCTGTGCTTCGATATTATTTGTCCGGCCCCCTTCAATATTTCGGTTTCACAACCCTCGGCATCCAGTTTGATGAAGTCGATTCTCGACAGGGACGATACTTCCGGATCAGTGTCGAGCGAAATCACCTGCACGGCTTCCCGCCAGACCGAATCCGTATATTCAGCTTCGCTGCTGAACCCTTTCGAGAGGGAGAACGATCCGTAGTTCCATGAAGCGCTGTAATCGGATGCTTCGATCTGGACTACGCTTGCCATCGAACCAACCGCTTGATGTCGGGCAGTCACATTGAGGCAGTTGTTGATCGCCAGATTTCCGCACAGAACATGAAACAGGGCACGTTGCGGCTCGAAACAGTAAATTCTTCCTTCAGCACAGATCTTGGAGAGCGGCACCGCGTGACCTCCAATATTCGATCCGACTTCTATGCAGACACCGTTCGGCGGAAGCAGAAACCTGAAGAGCTCCACTTCGGTTTCGGACCACTCTCCATACATGTCCAGGAATATGCTGATCATGTCGCCGCGAACCAGTATAAAACGTCCCCATCGGCATTCTTTTATGAACGTGTCCACTATTCGCTTACCTCTATGAGCGTCCTTCAAATCACCGGCAGCATGCGGCCGTTATGGGAAGCCACTAAGCGTCAGGTCGAAGCTCCGCGGCGCGCTCCTTTACGGCCGATACCACGTCCTTCCAGTTGCCGAGCGAGGACTGACGGAACAGTGTCGCGGTCGGATACCAGGGGCTGTCGCTGCGCTTCAGGAGCCAGCGCCAGTCCGCACCGTATTTCAGCAAGACGAAGGTCTTGCGGCCCAGGGCGCCGGCAAGATGGGCGATGGCGGTGTCGATGGTGACGATCAGATCGAGTTGCTCCAGCAAGGCGGCGCTGTCGTCGAACGACTTGATGTCGCGGCCGAGATCAGCCACGCCATGGCGCTTGAGCACGGCCTCCTCCTCCCGCGTCGGGTCGACCTGCAGGGAGATGAAGCGCATGTCCGGAATGTCGAAGAGGGCGGCGGCCTGCTCGATGGGCACGGAGCGCCCCGGCGGCTGGGGGTTGCCGCGCCAGGCGATGCCGACATTCGTGCGCCCGGCCTCGCGTGTCCCTGCCCATTTGTTTCGCGCCGCCTCGGATGCCCTGAGATAGGGCGCCGCATTCGGGATATCCGCTAGGGCGAAGGACTTCATGGCGAGCGGCAGGCTCGTATAGGGGATGCGCGTATCGAGGCCCGGCGGACATTCCTCGCGCCCGCAGATCGCGATATCCGGAAAGCTCGCTTTGACGAGATCGAGGAGCGGCGGCGCCACCTGCCAATGCGCCGCGCATTGCTTAGAGACTTCGGGAATGTAGCGCAGCATCTGCAGGACGTCGCCGAAACGCTGCTCCCACTGCACCAGAAGCTTGCGCCCCTTGATTTCGCCGGTGCCGAGCAGCGGCAGCCCGTAGTCCGGCAGCTTCTCATGCACCGACAGATGCAGGCGCTGTTCATAGGCCTCCCACGCCTCGCGCGACGGGCCGAAGGCGAGCAGCGAATTGGCGCGGTTCCATTGCGCCTCGGGATAGCCGGGACGCTTCGCCAGGGCGTCGTCGAGGATGGCGATGGCCTTGTCGTGCTCCGCCAGCTCCTGCAGCGCGCCCGCCATGTTGATGCGGGCATCCGTATTGGCGGGATTCCCGGCGATACAGTCGCGATAAGCGGCGACGGCTTCCTCGTATCTGAACAGCGCCCCCAGCGCATTACCCTTCGAAAGCAGCCAGTCGGTCCTTGCCGGCTCGACCAGGAGAGCGGCCTCGAGATTGCGCAGCGCCTCGCTATTGCGTTCGAGCTTCAGGAGCGTGAGGCCGAGATTGTGATAGGCCTCGCCCATGGCGGGATTGACGGCGAGTGCCGTCTCGAAGGCCTTTACGCTGTCTTCCTGACGGTCGAGCTTGCCGAGCGAGACGCCCTTGTTCATCCAGGCGAAGAGATGCGCACGGTTGAGGCTGATGGCATTGTCGAAATCGGCGATCGCCTGCTGGTCCGCCCCCATGACCTGCAGCGTGGCCCCGCGGTTGTTGAAGCTGTCGGCATTGCGCGGATTGATCTCGATCGACCTGGAGAAGGCATCGATCGCGGCTTTTTTGTCGCCCAGGGCCTTATGCGCATTGCCGAGCTCGAACCAGGCGTTCCAGTCCCGGCCGTCGAGCGCAATGGCCCGGCCGAGCGCCTCGACGGCGCGACCAGCCTCGCCCGCGCCGAGGAGCAGAGCGCCCAGCAGTCCGTGAAGATCGCCGCGCCGCGGCAGGACCTGCACCGCCCGGGTGAAGGCCTCGATCGCCTTTCTTTTGTCGCCGATCGCGGTCAGGCAATGGCCCGCCAGGGCATGCGCCTCGCCTGCCGTCGCGGGATTGGCGAGGGCCTTTTCGCAGAGCGCGACGGCATTGGCCTGGCGGCCACAAATATGCTCGACCTCCGCCCGCGCCAGGGACTGGCGCGGGTCATCGGCGGCAAAGCCCGACAGGCGGGCAAGCGCGCGCCACAGGGCCTGCTCGCGGGGGGGCACGCTTTCGCCTTTGAGCCACTCCGCGGCGGCGGGAGAAAAAAGGCCTCCGGATTTCGCAGCCTCCGCTGCCGCGTCGACCTGGCCGCCGGCGGCGAGCGACAGGGACTTGCGCAGCGCGTCGCCGAATTTCGCAGTTTCAGGACGGGAGTGTTTGAGCATCGACAGGACCTTCACCAAAACCACCGGGCACACGGCAGTGCCTGAACCTGAAGCGGAAGGTTCCGGGCCGACCCCTGGCATAGACTTCCATAATGCACTTCCCGGGAGAAGCCTATTCATGCGCGGCTGTGGATTTTTTTCGGGCGGTCTGCTACCTGCCGAGGGCGAGACGCGCGACAGCGGCATTGATGATGTACAATCACCCGTCATTTCCCGACCAGACCGGCACCACGACCAGTCAGTTGAGCTTCACGAGGCGCCTCACCTATCTCGTCGTGAGCATCCTCATCGGCCTCACTGTCACGCTGCTCCTCCTCGAGACCGCGTCCTACTTTCTCCTCAAGATGGAGGGAAAGGCGCAGCCGTTTTTGTGGCGGCCTTATGAGGAGACGATCCTCGGCAGGGACCAGTTCCGCGAGGCCTATCGCACCCTCGATCCGCATCTCGCCTTCACCTATGGCAAGAACTCGCCGAAGCTTGCCGCCGTCCGGCAGAAATACACGTGGATGGAGGGTTTCGTCGTTTATGGCGACATGAGCAAGGGCCTGCAGCGGCCCATCATCCTGGCGCTCGGCGGATCGACGACCGACGGCGTGAAGTTTCCCAACAGCTGGCCGGAGCAGCTCGCCCGCCTGCTCAAGGAGCGCAATCTTCCGGGCACGGTAATCAATGGCGGCATCGGCGGCTATACGAGCAGCCAGGAGCTTCTGAAGCTGATCCGCGATGGCCTCGAATTCCAGCCCAATATCGTGATCACGCTCAACGGCGTGAACGACGCCCTCAATTACGGCCTGCCGGGACACTTGATGGTGCAGCCTTACCAGGAGAATGTGATGCAGGTCGCGACCGGCGCCGAGGACGGGCGGTGGTTTCCCAACACGGTGACGCTGTTCCGGCGGGCTTTCCCGAAATCGACCGACATCGACTATACTCTGGGCCTCACCTCCAACCGCCCGCGCGCTTCGCTCTACCGGAAGAATGTCGAGCTGATGAACGCATCCTGCCTGTCGCAGGGCTGCAGGTTCTACGATGTGATCCAGCCCTTCTCGTTCTTCAACAGCCGCCATGCCCGGCCCAATCCCGAATCCGTCGGGACCGAATATATCAGAGCCGTCACTACGCTTTATCAGGCCATCCTGCCTTTCAAGCAGCGCCACGACTACATACGCGACGCGACGCAGGTCCTCGAGGGGACCGACCAGGCCGTCTACCAGAATGACGGTGTCCACCTGACCGATGAAGGCAACCGGATCATCGCCGAATACATGCTGGAGATGATCAAGGACCATTTGCAGGCGCAATGAGCGGGCATGCAGGCAGTTATTGCCTGGCTCGTTGATTATTCACGCCAGCGTTTCGCCTCTCGCCTGATAAAGATTGAGCGTCGCACGGGGAGCAAAGCCGAGCTTTTCATAAAGGCGTCTGGTCGCCGGGGCATCACACCGCACATGCAGAAACGGAACCCCGCCGCGTCCCGAGATCTGCCGGCGCAGCCTGTTCATCAGCCGCGAGGCCATGCCCTGGCCGCGAAACTCCTCGTCGACGCAGACGGCGCTGATCTCGACATACCGCCCGACCCGCAGCCTCTCGCCGGCCATGGCCACGAGCCGCCCGTTGCGCCGAAGACCGATATAGTCGCCCATCTCGAAGGTCCGCGGCCCGAACGGCCCGGGCTTCGTCCGCGCCGCGAGGGCGGCCATGTCGGCGGCATCATCGGCGGTCAGGCGAACCGCGTCGCTTTCGGCGTCGCCGTCCGCATCCTGTCCGTCGATCATCTGAAGCACGTCGAACAGATGCTTCGTGTGCAGGCCCGCGATGGCGGGTATGGGCTCCTGCGTGACCAGCAAGACGCTATCGCCCGGCGGCAGCAGGGCGCCGAGCGCCTGCAGCGAAACACCCGTTGCCGATTGCACGCCGGCGAAGGGCGACACGTCCGGCCGGAATCGCCGCGCCAAGCGGCCTCCCTCGCCGAGCCGCGCCTGCCCGCCATTCAAGGCGGACCACACCGGATTGTCGAGCATCTCACGGTCACCGTTCAGCAACATCGTCATCCTTGTCCAGGCGTGCCGGCAGAATGGACGCGTCCTTCCGGATGGCATATGTTCATAAATGACAATATTATTATCATTCACGACAGAACATGACCGTGAAACTGACAATACTGGTCTTGAATCAGGTCTTCGATACCGGGCTCGCCGCCCTGCTCGACATATTGTCGATGGCAAATGAGCTCGACGCGTCGCCGGGCGGCGAGGCGCGCTTCGAGATCGCGCTCGCCGGGATCGGCGGAATGGCGCAGACCGGCCTCGGCATGCGCGTGGAAATCCGTCCGTTCGAAACCCTCGGGCGGCCCGACTGGCTGATCGTGCCCGCTCTCGCGGCCAAGCAGCCCGACAGGCTGAGCGACGCGCTCGCGCGCGAGGACGTGCGCCGGGCCAAAGATCAGATCGTGCAATGGCGGAAGGCGGGCGCGAAGATCGCGGCGGCCTGCACCGGAACATTCATCGTCGCGGATGCTGGAATTCTCGATGGCGGCGAGGCGACCACCACCTGGTCGCTGTCGCCCTTCTTTAGGCAGCGCTATCCGAAGATCAGGCTGGACGAGACGCGGCTGGTCAAATTTTCGCGCGAGGTCGCCACCGCCGGGGCCATGATGGGGCATCTCGACCTGGCGCTGTGGCTTGTCCGCCAGAGCAGGCCGGAGCTCGCGGCGCGCCTCGCACGTTTCATGCTGATCGACAGCCGCTCGTCGCAGGCCGAATACATCATTCCCGATTTCCTGGCCCATGCCGACCCGCTGGTCGAGCGCTTCGAGGGCTGGTGCAGAACGCATCTGGCGGAAGGCTTCGATCTGCAGGCCGCGGCCGATTTTCTGCACGTCCATTCGCGCACGTTGCAGCGGCGGACGGAAGCGGTTCTGGGAAAATCGCCGCTCGCCTTCTTTCAGGATCTGCGCATCGAGCGCGCCAAGCAGCTGGTGTCGGAAGGCCGCAACCTGGAATGGATTGCCGGCGAGGTCGGTTATGCCGACGCGGCGACGCTGCGCAATCTCCTCCGGCGCAAGCTCGGCCATGGCGTCCACGCCATCCGGGCGGCTCAGCGCAAATGACCATTCCCGCGACGGAATATTAGGGCATTCAGCCGAGCTCCCACACAATTTGCATTGCCGCACGCCGTCCGATGCGATCACGATCACCTTAGGTCGAATCGACCTAAAGTGATAAACGTGATCGAATTCTTTTATTCAGCGCGTGATCGGACGGGAAAGCCCGCGTCCACTTTTCCTGATCACGAGCTAGTGGACGGGCAGCCTGTTCAACTGTTTTTCCGGAGCGACGAACCACCCGTGACCCAACTGTCCCCCGAGGCCGCCGCGCCTGGCGATGTCGATTCTTCCTATGCCTGGCTGCGCCTCGTCATCACCCTGGCCCTGGGCACTGTCGCCTGTGTCGGCACCTGGTCGGTCATCGTCGTATTGCCGACGCTGCAGGTGGAATTCGGCACGCTGCGGGGCGGCGCCTCGCTCCCTTACACATTCGCCATGCTCGGCTTCGCCGCCGGCGGCATCCTGATGGGACGCCTGGTGGACCGGCTCGGCATCGTCGTGCCCGTGCTCATCGGCGCAGCCCTCCTCTGCGTCGGTTACGTCCTGGCGGCGTTCACCTCCAGCATCTGGCAATTCGCGCTGCTCTCGGGCGTCATCGGCTTCGGTTCGGCCGCCGGCTTCGCGCCGCTGATCTCCGATCTCTCGCACTGGTTCAGAAAGCACCGCGCCGTCGCTGTGTCTTTCGCCGCCTCGGGCAGCTATCTCGCCGGCGCCGCATGGCCGCTGGCGATCGAGCACTTCCAATCGGCCTATGGCTGGCGCGCCCTCCATGTCGGCATCGGTGTGTTCGTCCCTTTGGCCATGGTGCCGCTCGGCCTGGCGCTCAGCCGCAAGCCCGCTTCGACCACCTATGCCGCCGCCGAGGCGGCCACCGAAGCGGCCCGGGGCGAGCTCGGCCTTTCGCCGCGCCAGCTGCAAGGCCTGCTCGTGGTGGCCGGTTTTGCCTGCTGCATGGCGATGTCGATGCCGCAGGTCCATCTCGTCGCCTATTGCGGCGATTTGGGCTACGGCGTCGCGGTGGGCGCGCAGATCGTCTCGCTGATGCTGGCCCTGGGCGTGGTCAGCCGTGTCGGCTCCGGCGTGATCGCCGACCGCATCGGCGCCGGCCCCATGCTGCTGATCGGCTCGGCGATGCAGGCGGCAGCGCTCCTGCTTTTTCTGTTCTTCGACAGCCAGTCCTCGCTCTGGGTGATCGCCGGCCTGTTCGGCTTATTCCAGGGCGGCATCGTGCCGATGTATGCCGTGATCATCCGCCAGTTCCTGCCGCCCCGCGAAGCCGGCGCCCGCATCAGCCTGGTCCTCACCGCGACAGTGCTCGGCATGGCCGCAGGCGGCCTGGCGGCGGGCTTCATATATGACGCGACGCAGTCCTATCGGCTGGCTTTCCTGCATGGGCTGCTGTGGAACCTGGTGAACCTGGCGCTCATCGGCTGGCTGCTGGCCTGGCCGAAGGTGCGGCGCAGGCGCGCGGCAGTGAGAAGCCGCGGCGAGGTTTAGGACGGGAACCTGCGGACCGCCACGTCGTCAGCCTGGCACCGGATGCTCATCCTCCGCCATGCGGGACGGCGTGAGCATCTTGCTCCTGCCCCGCTTGCGGATCGACATGGACGGATGGGTGATTGCCGGCGGCAGCACAGGAGAAACCGGCGCCCTGCCGAGACTGACATAGCGAAATCCGCACTTCGCCATTGCCGCGCCATCGAACAGATTCCGACAATCAAAGACACTCGGAATGCGCATTTCCCGGAATATCCTGGCCATATCGAGATCGCGGAAAATCTTCCATTCGGTCAACACCACCAGAAGATCTGCTCCTTGTGTCGCCTCATAGGGATCTTTCGCCCAAATCACCTGCGGAAGCCGAGCTTCCGCATTGCCGCGGGCCCAGGGATCGAAAGCCCTGACGCGCGCACCCCTGGCCTGCAGATAGGGGATGATTTCGAGGGCAGGCGATTCCCTGACATCATCGGTGTTTGCCTTGAAGGCCATGCCCAGCACCGCTATTTGGGGCGCATTCAAGCCCTTCACTTCGCCGGCGATACGTTCGGCGATCCAGCGCTTGCGGGCTTGGTTGCTTTTGATCAGGGTCTCGACGAGCAATTGCGGCGCATTGTGCTTTCTGCCGATCGCGGCAAAAGCCTCCGTGTCCTTCGGGAAGCAGGATCCGCCATAGCCCGGCCCCGGCGCAAGGAAACTCGCGCCTATGCGGTGGTCGAGGCCGATCCCCCGCGCGATCGCGGAGATGTCACCATCGATGTTCTCGCAGAGATCCGCGACGTCGTTGATGAAGCCTATGCGCAAGGCAAGAAGTGCGTTCGCCGCGTATTTGATCAGCTCGGCGTTTGTCGTGCCCGTCCGGACCAGCGGAACTCCGCGCGACAGAATCGGCTGATAGAGCTTGGCCAGCCGGTCCGCCGCCTGTTTGTCGTCGGCGCCGATGACGATGCGGTCTGGATACATGAAATCCGCCACGGCGCTTCCTTCGCGCAGAAACTCCGGATTGGACGCTATCTTGAAGTCGAGCGCCCCGCGTTGCTCGGCAATGGCCTCGCGGATCATGCGCGCCGTGCCCACCTTTACGGTTGACTTCAGCGCGACAACCGTGGCGGGCGCGATCGCCGGGGCGAGGGCCCGTGCGGCATCTCGCACATAGGAGACATCCGCTTCTCCGCCGCTGCCCTTGGGCGTTCCAACGGCAATGAAGACCACCTCGCTGCGTCCGACCGCCTGCGCCGGCTCGGCGGAGAATCGCAATGTCTTGCGACTTACCGCACTCTTCATCAGCTCTTCGAGGCCTTCCTCGCGAAAGGGCACGGCGCCTCTTTGCAGTCCGGCGATCCGCTCGCGGTTGATATCCGCGCAAACGACCCTGTGGCCGAGCGCCGCAAGGCACGCCGAAGTCGTCAATCCGACATAGCCGGCTCCAATCACGGTTACCTGCATTCACCTGATCTCCTTGAAAGTCCTGGCGCGCCAATGCCGCAAACCCAGCTATGTTCCTCGCCGCTCAATCGCCGCGCTTGCGCTCGATTTCGTCGAGGACGTTTTCGGGCGCGACTTCCTGCGTAAGCTCAGAGATTTCCTTGTCGGTCAATGCCGGCACGCCGAGACGGCGCGCCATCGCCGCAACCAGATGCGCAAGCTGCGTCATCTCATGCTCGGCCAAGAGGCTGATCTGCAAGGTCAACTCAGCACGCTCATCCTCCATGGCGGCAATCCGGTTCTGGTTCATGAGCACAAAAGTCGTCAGGAAAATCGCCTCGACCGAGGCTGCCATGGCGAGCACGACGAGAGTGGGATCCCAAGGCGGAATCCCGGGGATGATGTTCAGATTGGCGGCTATCCACCCCGCGAACAGGACGGCATGCGCGATCACCGACCATATGCTGCCGGTGAAGGCCGCGATCAGGGCTGCGACCCTTTCGGATATCTTCTCGCTCTCCACCTGGCGCCGGCGTCTGCGCATCAATGCGCCGATATTGCGCGCCAGAGGTCTCGAGATTCCTTTTTCATTCTTCGTATCCGGGTTCTTCATTTGCAACCTTTGGAACCTGATTGGCGCAGGGACAGAAATTCGCCATTGACTCGCAGCGAACCAGCGCGACCGATTTTGGACGAACCGCGCGGGGAAGCGCTTGGTTCAATTTCGTCAAAACGATTCCGGGCCGCCGCTCGGCAATTAGGAACAAAGCTCTTTCTGCGAGGTTCCGCCCCCACATACGATCACCCGCATGTCCGAGGAGGACCCGTGAAGCATATTCTGATCACGGGCGGTGCCGGCTTCATCGGCCGTCATGTCGCTCACGAGCTCGACGCCAATGGCTACCAGGTAAGCATCCTCGACTCCTTCATCGATCAAGTGCATGGCGGCGAAGAAACCGCGATGCCCACCGGATTCCGGGTGGTGAGAGGCGACATCCGCGACGCGAACTGTGTCGCCGCCGCTCTCGAGGGCGTGGACAGCGTCATTCATCTCGCCGCCGAGGTTGGAGTCGGCCAGTCCATGTACGAAATCGCGCGGTACGTCGGCACGAACGATCTCGGGACTGCTGTCCTCCTCGAGGCGATGATCAAGCGGCCGGTCGATCGGATCGTCGTTGCGTCCTCGATGAGCATCTATGGCGAAGGCCGCTATGGCGATCTCGACGGAAAGCCCGCCTGCAATGTCCGGCGGGACGGCGCCCAGCTGCGTGCGGGAAATTGGGAACCGGTCTCGCCAACCGGCGAGACCTTGATTCCGCTTCCCACCGACGAGGAAAAGCCGCCGGATCTCGCATCGATCTACGCTCTCTCGAAATATATGCAGGAACGCGCTGTTCTCCTGTTTGGCGGCGCTTATGACGTCGATGCGGTGGCGCTCAGGCTCTTTAACGTCTTTGGCGCCGGACAGGCTCTGTCCAATCCCTATACCGGCGTTCTCGCCAACTTTGCCGCCCGGCTTGCCAATGGCGAGCGGCCGGTGATCTTCGAGGACGGCAAGCAGCTCAGGGATTTCGTGCATGTGCGCGATGTCGCCCGCGCCTTCCGCCTTGCGCTTGAGAATCCGCAGGCGGCCGGACAAGCGATCAATATCGGGAGCGGAGGGGCTTACACGATAAAGGGCGTCGCGACGATGCTGGCCGAAGCCATGGGCCGCCCCGACATCGAGCCGGACGTGCTCAATCGCGCCCGGGCCGGAGACATCCGCAACTGTTTCGCCGATATCGGCAAGGCCAGAGACCTTCTCGGATACTCACCCGATCACGATCTCAAGAGTTCCCTCCCGGATTTCGTCGACTGGGTGGCCGGCAGCACCGCGGTGGATCGCGCCGTGAGGATGCAAAGCGAACTCGAATCTCTGGGGCTGGTATCATGACGCCGCCCCCGTCCCATGCTCCCATCGCCGTGGTCGGAGGCTGCGGCTTCATCGGCTCCAATCTGGCCGACAGTCTCATGGCGAGCGGCGACACCGTCGTCGTCATCGACAATCTCAGCCGGCCAGGGGTCGCTCAGAATCTGGACTGGCTCCGCCGTAAACACCGGACCCGCCTGATTTCCCATGTGGCGGACATACGCGATGCCGCCACCCTCGCACCGCTCCTGAACAATGTAAGAGCCGTCTTTCACCTGGCGGCGCAAACCGCGGTGACGACGAGCCTGAACGATCCCGTGGAGGATTTCTCGATCAATGCGGCAGGTACGCTGAATCTCCTGGAGACGGTGCGGCAGAGCGGCCGGCGGGTCCCGTTCATCTTCGCCAGCACCAACAAGGTCTATGGCGATCTGACACATGCGACGGTCAAGATCGGCGACGATCATGTGCCCGCCGATCCGGCTCTCGCCGCCTATGGCTTCGATGAAAGCCAGCCGCTCTCCTTCTGCACGCCGTATGGCTGTTCCAAGGGAGTCGCCGACCAGTATGTGCTCGACTATGGAAAGACCTACGGCCTGCCGACCATCGTGATGCGCATGAGCTGCATCTACGGTCCGCGCCAGTTCGGGACCGAGGACCAAGGCTGGGTGGCGCATTTTCTGCGCCGCGCGCTGGCGCGCGAATCGATTACCGTTTTCGGCGATGGCCGCCAGGTCCGCGACATTCTGCATGTGTCCGACGCCGTGTCCGCGTATCGCCGTGCTCTCGCTCTGATCGACCGGCTTGAGCCTCGGGCCTTCAATCTCGGCGGCGGCCCCGCCAATGCGGTGAATTTGCTGCAGGTGCTGCAGGAGGCCTCTCGCATCACCGGGCGCAGGATCGATATCCGCTTCTCCGAGGGCCGCACCGGCGACCAGCCTTATTTCGTCGCCGACACCCGCAGCATCACCGCCGAACTGGGCTGGCGCGCCAATATCGGGTGGCGCGACGGCCTGAAGGATCTCGCCGACTGGCTGCGCCGCAGCCGCCTGGCCCGTCGTCGCGCGGAAGAAAGGTATGTCGCATGAGAGTTGCCCTGGTCAACCCAAGCTGGAGCTATGACGGAAGCATCTATTTCGGCTGTCGCGCACCGCATCTGCCGCTCGAATTCGGCTACGGCAAGGCTCTGCTCGACAGGGCCGGGCATGAGAGCACCATTTTCGACGGACAGATCGAGGGCGCCGCCAATGATGTTCTCGCCGACCGTGTGGCCGACTACCGCCCCGACATGACGGTCGTGACCACCGCACCGACCTATCTGTTCTGGCGATGCGCGCCGCCGGAGCTGCGCGTGCCGGCGGAATTCCTGAGGTCCCTCGACGGCCGCGGCGGCCGCACCGTCGCCGTTGGCCCGCATGGATCGGCGACCCCGCTGCCGGCCCTGCGCAAGCTCGGCGTGGACGCCGTCATCCGAGGCGAGTGCGAGGAAGTCGTCGCGGCGCTTGCCGGCGACGCGGACTGGCGGAATGTCCGCTCGATCGCCTTTCTCGACGATGACAGGCTCGTCACCACGGGCCCCGCGCATGCAAGCCCCTTTGTCGAACACCCGGCGCTAGCCTGGCCCGCCCAATGGTCCGCCCGGCACGACCATCATCACCATCGTTTCGATGAGCCGTGCCGAGGTTCCGGCGCCGAGGTCGAAGCTTCCCGCGGCTGTCCCTATAACTGCAGCTTCTGCGCCAAGATGGACTATCGCGACGCCTATCGCCGCCGCCGTCTTGATCTCGTCGTCGAGGAGATCGACCGGCTCATCGATCAAGGCGTCGGCTATATCTACTTCATCGATGAGATATTCCTTCCTCAGAAGGGCCTGCTCGAGGCGCTGCGCGAGCGGACCATTCAATTCGGCGTCCAGACGCGCATCGATCTGTGGAAGCCCGAAATGCTGGAGCTGCTCGGCGAGGCCGGCTGCGTCTCGGTCGAAGCGGGACTGGAAAGCCTGACCCGCGAGGGGCGCGACATGCTCGCCAAGCGCTGCCGGCTAGGCACCGAGGAACTCGCGGATCTTCTGGTGAAGGCGCGCCGGCACATTCCCTTCGTTCAGGCCAATCTCATCGGTGTCGTCGAGGATGATTCGCGGCTGGTCGATTACTGGCGCTCCCATCTTATCGATAACGGCGTTTGGGCCAATGAGCCGGTGCCGCTCTATCCCTATCCGAGCTCGCCGGACTACCGCCGGCGCTGGGGCGAGCCGGACGATATCGCCTGGGAACGCGCCCATGATCACTATCTTTCGTCATTCAGCGCGTTCAGCGACATCCAGAACGACCGGCCGCGGCCTCTGCCTGAATTGGAGCGGACATGCTGCGGCAGCTGACACGCGCGCCTCGACGCCTCCTCATCACGTCCGATGCCGTGGGCGGCATCTGGCGATACACGCTGGAGCTCACCCGCGAACTGGTCCGGCAGGGCGACATCGTCACCATCGCCGGCTTGGGGCCTCACCCATCCGCTCGACAGGCGGAGGAAGCAATGGAACTGGCCGAGGTCGTCTGGCTCGCGACCAGACCCGACTGGCTGGTCGAAGCCCCGGCCGAACTCGATGGCTTTGCCGCCGAGATCGAACCCCTTCTGCGCGAGCGGGACATCGACGTGGTGCAGCTCAATGCCGGCTGCATGGCGGCCGGACTCGATGCGCGCTGTCCCGTCATCGTCGTTTCGCACTCCTGCATCGCCAGCTGGTTCAAGGAAGTCCGCGGCTGCAGGCCGGATCGACGCTGGAGCTGGCATTACCGGCGAACCAAGGCGGGCCTCGCGCGGGCAGACATAGTCGTGACGCCGAGCGCCAGCCACGGCGAGCAGCTCTGCGAACTCTATGGTCCCCTCTCCCATTTGACCGTCGTCCATAACGGTATCGCCGCCGCCCCGCCGCAGCGCTCCCCGGTCGACATGATTTTCGCGGCGGCCCGCTGGTGGGATCCGGGAAAGAACGCCGCAGTGCTCGACGCAGCCGCAGAACTGACGCATTGGCCGATATTTGCCGCGGGCGACATCAGGGCCCCGCACGGTGAAGCCTTCGAGTTCCACAACGCCATATCGCTGGGCTCGCTTCCACATGGGGAGGTCCAGGCCCTGATGGGGCGGACCGGCATTTTCGTTTCGCCGTCCCTCTATGAGCCGTTCGGCCTTGCCGCGCTCGAGGCGGCGAGCTCGGGTGCCGCTCTCGTTCTCGCCGACATTCCGACCTATCGGGAGCTGTGGCGCGACTCCGCGCTGTTCTTCCCGCCGCGCGACGCGGCCGCCCTCGCCGCCATACTGAATAGCCTCGCCGCCGACGAACCCGCCCGCGGGGCCCTGGCCGAGGCAGCAAAACGGCGCTCGCATCGGTTCACTTCCGCCCGCCAGGCCGCCGAAATGCGCTCTCTCTACGATGCGGTCTGCAGCCAAAGGGAGCGGCGCGCATGAGAGCCGTCTTCTACGCGCATTCGGTCACTTCCGACTGGAACAACGGCAACGCTCATTTCCTCCGCGGCATCGTTCGCGAGCTTGTACGGCGCGGGCACGATATCGTCGTGGCCGAGCCCGCGGCCGGCTGGAGCCTCGCCAATCTTCTCGCCGAGCGCGGTCGCGGCGCGATAGCGGAATTCGAGCATTCGTTTCCGGAGATCAGGGTCCTGCGCTACGATGCTGGCTTCGATCACGACGAGCTTCTCGACACCGCCGATCTCGTCATCGTTCATGAGTGGACCGAGCCCGCCCTTCTCGCCCATATCGGCGCGGCGCGCCGCAGCTGGGGCAGTTTCACCCTTCTGTTTCATGACACCCATCATCGTTCCGTCTCGGCCCAGGATGAAATCTTCCGGCTGCCCCTCGCCGACTGCGACGGGGTTCTGGTCTTCGGAGCGACGCTCCGTGAGCGCTATATGGAAGCCGGCTGGGGCCGCCAGGCCCATACTTGGCACGAGGCGGCTGATGTCTCGATCTTTCATCCCCGCCCGGTGGAAAAAACCGGCGACCTGATCTGGATCGGCAATTGGGGAGATGATGAGCGTTCGGCGGAAATAACGGAATTTCTCGTCGAGCCCGCCCGGCAACTCGCCCTCAAGGCAAATGTGCATGGCGTGCGATATCCGCCGAGCGCCATCAGATCTCTCGGTGAAGCCCATATCGGCTATCACGGCTGGATCGCCAACGCAGAGGTGCCGAAAGCGTTCGCCGCGCATCACCTCACCCTTCATATTCCGCGCCGTCCCTATCGACGCCAATTGCCCGGCGTGCCGACGATCCGCGTCTTCGAGGCTCTTGCTTGCGGCATCCCCCTCGTTTCGGCGCCGTGGGACGATGTCGAAGCGCTGTTCCGGCCGGGTATCGATTTCCTGTTCGCCCATGACGGAGGGCAGATGCGGCACAGGATCGAGCAATTGCTGGCCGATAGCGACTGGCGGACGGAGCTGGCCCGGAAGGGACGCGAAACCATCCTGGCGCGCCACACTTGCGCGCATCGCGTCGACGAGCTGCTTCGCATTCTGGCCGGCTGCGGCACCCGAAGGCTGACATCGGAGATCGAAGCATTGGAGGTGGTCTGATGAAAATCGCGTTCTATGGCTCCAGTCTTCTTTCCTCCTACTGGAACGGCGCCGCCACTTACTATCGCGGCCTCCTGCGTGCTCTTGCCCAGATCGGCCATGACATAACCTTCTATGAACCCGACATTCTCGGGCGCCAGCAGCACCGAGATATCGATCCGCCGAGCTGGTGCTCGGTGGTCGTCTACGAGGCCAATCCGCAGTCGCTCGTCGCGGTCGCGCGGCAGGCTGGCGAAGCGGATGTCGTCGTGAAGGCCAGCGGCGTCGGCTATGAGGACGAAGCTCTGCTGCTCGAGGTCCTCCGCCATCGCCGTCCGGACTCGCTTGCCATCTTCTGGGATGTCGATGCTCCCGCCACATTGGCGCAACTTCAGCAGGAGCCGGACCATCCGCTGCATCGGGCATTTGGCAAACTCGATCTCGTCTTGACCTATGGCGGCGGCACAATGGTGAGCGAAGCCTATCGCGCCCTGGGGGCGCGCGACTGCATCCCCGTCTACAATGCCCTGGATCCGCACAGCCATCATCCGGCGGCACCGGACAGCCGCTTCGCCGCCGAACTCGGCTTCCTCGGCAATCGACTTCCCGATCGCGAGGAGCGGGTGCGTGAATTCTTCTTTGCTCCCGCCGCCATTCTCTCTGACAGTAGCTTCGTTCTCGGCGGCTCGGGCTGGGACGACAGCGAGAGGCCGGCCAATATCCGCTATGTCGGACATGTCGGCACCTGTCATCACAATGCCTTCAATGCCAGCGCCAAAGCGGTGCTCAATGTCAGCCGCGAGAGCATGGCGCGCAACGGCTTCTCACCGGCGACGCGCATCTTCGAAGCGGCCGGCGCCGGCGCTTGTCTGATCAGCGATACCTGGCCCGGCGTCGAGGAGTTCCTGAAGCCCGACCGTGAAATCCTGCTGGCGCGCGACGGCCGCGACGTCGCCGAAATACTTGCCGGCCTCACTCCGGCAAAGGCGCGCCTTATCGGCGACGCCGCATTGCAGCGCGTGCTGGATGAGCACACCTATCTTCGGCGGGCTACGCTTGCGGATGGCATCTTCCGGCATTTCATCGGCCGAAACTTCATGAGGGCCGCGGAATGACGCCTTCGCTCGACATCGTCTTCATTGGCCTGTCGCTGTCCTCGTCCTGGGGTAACGGGCATGCCACCACATTCCGCTCGCTCATCCGCGGCCTGGCGGAGCTCGGACATCGGGTGCACTTCCTCGAACGGGAGGTTCCCTGGTATTCGGCGCATCGCGACCTTGCCGATCCGGATTTCTGCCGACTCGCGTTCTACCACTCGGTATCCGATCTGCGCATCCGGCATGGCGGCCTGCTGCGCAATGCGGATGCGATAGTCATCGGCTCCTTCGTTCCGCAAGGCGTCGAAGTCATCGATGATGTCGCGCGGCTGGCGCGTGGAGCTCTGTGCTTCTACGACATAGACACTCCCGTGACGCTGGCCAAGCTCGAGGCCGGTGATGAGGCTTATCTGGCGGCCCGCCAGATTCCGCATTTCGACGTCTATTTCTCGTTCACCGGCGGACCGACGATCTTGCATCTGCAGGAAGCTCACGGGGCTCGGAAGGCGCATGCGCTCTATTGCTCGGTGGACGCCGTCCGTTATGCGCCGACGGGTGAAACACCCGTCTGGCAGCTGGGCTATCTCGGTACCTACAGCGCCGACCGCCAGCCGGCACTTGAAACGCTGATGCTGGAAGTGGCCCGGCGCATGCCCGACCGCCGCTTCGTCGTCGCCGGTCCGCAATATCCGCAATCCCTGCACTGGCCGCGCAATGTCGATCGGATCGAGCATCTGGCCCCGGCCGAGCACGCCTCCTTCTACTGCCGCCAGCGCTTCACCCTCAATCTCACCCGCCGCGATATGATTGCCGCCGGCTATTCGCCCAGCGTGCGGCTCTTCGAGGCGGCTGCGTGCGGCACGCCGCTCATCAGCGATCGCTGGCCCGGCTTGACCGAGCTGTTTCCGGATGGCGAAGCAATCTGCATCGCCGACAACTGCGACGATGTCTGCGCCATGCTCGCCACTGGCGAGAGCCGGCGCCGCGGCATGGCTGAACAGGCCCGCCAGCGCGTCATTTCCAGCCATACAGGAACCGCACGGGCGCGCGAACTGATCGCCTGCCTGCCACTCCCTTCCCGCTCGGCCCGGCATCCCGCCCTGGCCGCCGTTTCATCTCCATGAGGTTTCAATGACCCTCGCCCTACATCGGAAAAAGCAGACTGTCCTCGTCGCCGGCGGCGCCGGCTTCCTCGGCTCTCATCTTTGCGAGACGCTGCTCAGGCAATCCCATCGCGTGCTGTGCGTCGATAACTTTCTCACCGGGGACAGCGCCAATATCCAGGCATTCCACCAAAATCGCGACTTCCGGCTGATCCATCACGACATCTGCGACCGACTGGATCCCGGCGAGTCCGTCCATCACGTCTACAATCTCGCCTGCGCCGCGTCGCCGCCCCATTATCAGGCCGATCCTGTGCATACGATGCGGACCTGCGTCGTCGGCACGCTCAACCTTCTCGATCTGGCGGAAATCAACGGCGCACGGTTCGTTCAGGCCTCGACCAGCGAAGTCTATGGCGATCCCGAAACACATCCGCAGAAAGAGGACTATGTAGGACATGTGAACTGCACCGGCCCGCGCGCCTGCTATGACGAAGGCAAGCGGGCCGCGGAGGCGATGTGCTTCGACTATCTGCGCGCCGGCCGCGTCGATGTCCGCGTCGCCCGCATATTCAACACCTACGGGCCGCGCATGCATCCGCGTGATGGACGGATCGTCTCCAACCTGATCGTTCAGGCCCTGCAGGCCGAGCCGCTGACCATCTACGGCGATGGCCGGCAAACACGGTCATTCTGCTACATTTCCGATCTGGTGGTCGGACTGGCGCGTCTCATGGGTCTTGAGCGCGCCCCCCGAGGGCCGCTCAATCTCGGCAATCCCGACGAATTCAATATCCGGGAACTGGCCGAGCTGGTTCTCGAGATCACCGATTCGCGGTCCTGGATCGAATTCCACCCGCTTCCGCCGGACGATCCAAGGCGCCGGCGCCCGGATATCCGGCAGGCCCGAAAGCTGCTGGGCTGGCAGCCCCGGATCTCCCTGCGCCAAGGCCTGACCGCCACCGCACGCTACTTCGCGGAGACACTCGGAGCTCCCTCCTCCTCGGACGTCCGGCCGGCCGCTCTCGCCGCCGCGGCCCCCGTCGCCCTGGTGCGCAGCGCCAACAAGTGACGACCTCCAACAATTTCGCTCAACGAAAAAGGGCGTGGTGGCCGGGCCGGTGCCGTGCGTTCTCCAGATACCGGGAAAGCTTGCGCGCATAACGGGAGGTGGTTTGGTCATTCGCCTGCTCCGCGCCCGGACAGGCGACCGCCGTGGACCACAGGCCAAGTTGAAAGGCGAGGTAGCAGGGTATGAGAATCGCGAGCAGAGCCTCGTCGCGGTCGCTCTGCCGGCCCAAGGCTTTGCGGAGCATCGACAGCTCGGATCCGGTGAGATCATATTCGACCAATGCGCCCGCCACGTCCCATAAGACGTCCTGACCACCGACAAGATCGTGCCCCCGACAGTGATCCACGGCGTCGGTTTTGATGAGGTTCGGCCCCTCTCGCAGCCATTCCCAGGCATGCAGACGGCCGTCGACACATATCGGCGCAATGAGGTGCTGCAGACGGTGTGCGCCGCCGATAAGCGGTTCGAGCCTTTCGCCTCTCTCCGCGCCCAGAACCTCACGCGTATTCTGCTGGGCCATCTCGCAAAGCCTCTCGAGCGAGGCGCCGCCGTCGCTCGGGCCGAGGTGGCGGGCGCGGAAGGCGAGATAGGCGCACAACCGGGCAACCAGTACGCCGCGGCCGACGACCGGAGTCGGATGATGGCTGATCCATTTCTCCGCCATCAGGCCATGACAAAAGGTCACCGGCTCCGGCACGAAGCCGGCAGATGCCAGAAGACGGCTCTGCTGGAACTTCCGCCGGCCGCTCCGTCCCAGTCCGGCGAATTTCACAAACCAGTTGCCCGTGGCGGCCCGGACCAGAAATTTGCGCCGTTCAAACCTGGTGTCGACCGGGAGCGATGATCTTGCCGACGACGCCTCGCGCCAGGCGCCGGCCGAAATTTCCTCGAGACGAGGCTTCGATCCTCCCAAACGATCGCCGATCCATGCTCCGACACGTCCATCGAGGACCGGATCCGTCCGCGGCGGATGAACATGCACCTCCCGCCAGACTCCCCGGGTCGCCGCGGTCGCCGAATGGCCGGGTGATCCCCCGTGACTTGGGAACAGATGAATCCGCCGTGCCGCGACACCATGCGACATCAGCCAGCGCGCAACGCAGGCGAAGGAGCTGCCCGAAAGCCCTGGCCCCTCATCGACAATGGCAAACTGGAAGCGCCTGTCGGCGACCTCCTCGCGCGCAAAGTCGGCGGAAATCCGAAGCCTCCTGTCGAAGGGATGCCCGACCGGGCGCAGGCTGCGCGCCGGTTCCGCACCCAATGCGGCTGCCACCAGCGCCGCCAAGCCAAGGCCGGCACTTCTAATCCCGATGACGCAGCTGCGCCGGCCGAGACCGGAACACTCTGCGGTCCTGAGGTAGCTTTCCGGGTAAAGAGCATAATGCGCATAGCCCTCGACTTTTCGAATCCTGATCCAGAAGGGCAGATCAAGGCCGTCCAGCTGGCGCGTGACGGGCGTCACATCCAATGCCGAGCGGAATCCGCTCCTCCACGATCGCCCGATCAATCTGCCCAACAGAAACAGCAGGAAAGCCCCTTCGCGCTCATGAGCCGAATGCCGATCGAAACCGCGCGCATCGAAACCCGCATCGGCACAGCCTTGGACGAGTTCCGACGCCCTGATGAAGGCGTCGACGAGGGCGGCATGACGATCTATTCCGGCCTTTTCCCCTCCGGCCCGCTGCAAGGCCCGCCGCACCGATTCCCGCTGGTCGGCTGCTGGACCGCCGCGTTCGGATTTTCCCAGGATGATCATCGGCTGCAACCCGCGAACCGGCCGGAGGATCCAATTCAGATCGTGCCAGCGAGGAACAATCCAGAGCGGCGCAGGTTTGCGCCCCGGGAGCGGCATCCCCGCTCATCGAGGTGAGTTCATGAAGAACAAGAAGATCCGTATCGGTATTGTCGGCGTGGGCAACTGCGCTTCCTCGCTCGTCCAGGGCTTGAGCTATTACCGTGAGGCGCAGGGCAATGCTCCCGTACCCGGCCTCATGCACCTGGAATTGGGCGGCTATCATCCAGGCGACGTCGAGATCGCGAGCGCCTTCGATGTCAATGTCAGCAAGGTCGGACTGGATGTCTCCGAGGCCATCTATGCCGATCCCAACAATACATTCCGCTTCGCCGATGTTCCAGGCGCCGGCGTGCGGGTGCGGCGCGGCCCAACCTTCGACGGCATCGGCAAATATCTTCAGGGCACGATCGAGGAATCCGGGGCGGAGACTGCCGATGTGGCGCAAGAACTACGCGACAGCAAAACCGAGATCCTCATCTCATATCTGCCGGTTGGCTCGGAGGAGGCAAGCGCATGGTATGCCGAGCAGGCGCTCGCCGCCGGATGCGCCTTCGTGAACTGCATTCCGACCTTTATCGCCTCGCATCATCAATGGCAGAAGCGCTTCGCCGAACGCGGCCTTCCCCTGATCGGCGACGACATAAAGAGCCAGGTCGGCGCGACGATCGTGCATCGCGCGCTGGCCAACCTGTTCCGCGAGAGAGGCGTCAGGATCGACCGGACCTATCAGCTCAATTTCGGCGGGAACACGGATTTTCTCAATATGCTCGAGCGTGAGCGCCTCGTATCCAAGAAGATTTCGAAGACGCAGTCGGTCCAGAGTCAACTGGATGTGCCGCTCGATCCCGAGAACATCCATGTCGGCCCGAGCGATCACGTTCCCTGGCTGACCGACCGCAAATGGGCCTATATCCGCCTCGAGGGAACGACTTTCGGCGGCGTCCCGCTCAATGCCGAAATCAAGCTAGAAGTATGGGATTCGCCGAATTCGGCCGGTGTCGTCATCGATGCCATACGTTGCGCCAGGCTCGCGCTCGACCGCGGCATTGCCGGCGCTCTCGTCGGCCCATCCGCCTATTTCATGAAATCGCCGCCGCAGCAGTTCACCGACGCCGAGGCCCGCCGCCGCGTCCTGAGCTTCATTGCCGGCGACAAATTCGAGGCGACGGACACGCTGCAATGACCACGACATTCTTCCTCCTGCGCCACGCGGCGCATGATGATGTCGGCAGCTATCTTGCCGGCCGCTCGGAGGGCATCGCACTTGGCCGGGCGGGACTCCTCCAGGCCTGCCGGCTCGCCGACCGCATGCGCAGAGAGCGGTTCAGCGCGGTGGTCTCGAGCCCACGCGAAAGAACGCGCCAGACCGCCGCGGCAATCTCGCTGGCCTGCGAGGTGGGACCGGTGGAACTCTGTCCGGATATCGACGAGATCGATTTCGGCACATGGTCGGGCAAGACCTTTTCCGAGCTTGACAATGATCCGGACTGGCGAAAGTGGAACGAAGAGCGCAGTCATGCCACCACTCCCTCCGGCGAAACCATGACGCAGGTTCTCGGCCGCGCGCGGTGCTGCCTGCTCGGTCTTGCCGACAGGCATGCCGGAGAAGCAGTCGCCCTGGTGAGTCATGCCGACGTCATCAAAAGTGTCGTATGCCACGTTCTAGGCCTTCCTATAGATCACTGCTTCCGCTTCGACGTGGCTCCTGCCTCGATCACCACCATCGTCATGGGCAATTGGGGAGCGAAGCTGGTGCAGCTGAATGAGCGGGTGATCGACAGTGACTAGAGCCGCGGCGACATTGGAGAAGCAGATCAGGGCGCTTGGCCCGTGGTTCCAGAATATCGATCTGGACGGAGTCCTGACCGCGCCCGATCATTACCTTGGCGACTATCCGAAAGTGAAATGGCGCCGCTTTGCGCATGCGATTCCACGCGATCTCCGCGGCAAAAGCGTGCTCGACATCGGGTGCAACGCGGGCTTCTACTCCCTGGAAATGAAGAAGCGGGGAGCCGATTTCGTTCTCGGCATCGATTTCGACGATGCCTATCTGGCGCAGGCCCGCTTCGCCGCGGAAATAACCGGGCTGGACGTCACATTCCAGAAGCTCTCGGTTTACGATATCGCCCGCCTCAACGCTCGCTTCGACGTCGTGCTGTTCATGGGCGTGCTCTATCACCTGCGCCATCCTCTCCTCGCTCTCGACCTCATTCGCGAGCATGTGGCCGGCGATCTGCTCGTATTCCAGTCGATGCAGCGCGGCGGCCCCGAGTCGGCCGTAGTCGAGAGGAACTACTCCTTCTGGGAAACCGAGCCGTTCGAGGATCCGCGCTTTCCAAAACTCTATTTCATCGAGGAACGCTATGCGGACGATCCGACCAACTGGTGGATCCCCAATCGCAGCTGCGCCGAAGCCATGCTGCGCAGCGCCGGTTTTCAGATCATCGCCCATCCCGAAGTGGAGGTCTATGTCTGCCGTGCCGGAACGGTGCCGCCGGGTATATCCCCGGTCTATCCAGCGAGGAGCTGAGCGATGATCGAAGCTGCAATGATCTGGAACGAGCCGAATAACAAGTCTCATTGGGATCCTGAGCTCGACCCGGACTGGAGCCGCTTTGCCGAGATGGCCATCCTCGCGGCGGATGCCATCGCGGCGCGCAACCCAATGGTCACCAAGGTCTTGGGCGGCATCTCGCCCATCGACCCGGGATTCATCAAGCGCATGGAGGACTACGGCGTATTGGACCATGTGGACGCCGTGGCGGTTCATGGCTTTCCCCTCGACTGGAATCTCTGGCAGATCGATGAATGGCCCCAGCGACTGGCCGACATCGCCGCAGCCACGTCTTTGCCCGTCTGGGTGAGCGAGGTCGGCGTATCGACCTTCGGGGCGGAAGAAGTGCAATCCTGGGGCCTCCGGCGCACCGCCGAGCTGCTGCACGGGCGGGCGCCGCGCATTCAATGGTACAGCCTGTACGATCTGCCGCGCGCCTGGGGCGCAACCACACGACATCGGGAGGCGGAAGGCTCCTCGTATTTCCGGCACTTCTACATGGGACTATTGCGCGAGGACGGCACGCCCAAGCCGGCCTTGACCGACTTCGCCGCGCATGTTCCGGAACTGGGCCTGGTGCAATGGTTTCATTTCGAGGATCCGCGCCTCGCAGATGCTGTCGCGTGGATGAAGCGGCTCGGCGTCACACATCTGCGCACCGGTCTTTCCTGGGCGGACAGCCTCCGACCCCATGCGCTCGACTGGTTCGACCGCCAGATGCAGGCTTTGCAGGATTTCGACGTGACACTGACCTTCTGCTTCACGCCCGAGCATCGGGGTCTGATGCCGCATCATACGAGCCCCCCGCTGGTGCCTGACGAATTTGCCCGATTTTGCGGCGAGATGATCGCACGTTATGCGCCAGCCTCAGGCAGCACGGCCGGAGATGATCGAGAAAGCGCCAGATTTCCCGGAAACAGCGGTCAGGCGTCTTTGCCGGTGTCCCCTTCCTGACCCCGCAGCCGCGCCAGAAAACGTCCGAGACGCCCGCGCGAATAAGCCAGAGCGTGATAGAAAGCGAGCGATCCGCGGGCCCAGCTGAGATAGATTGCGGGCCTGTCCAGCGCGCGGGCCAGCCAGAAGACACGATGGCTCCACCGGCTGATCAGACCGCGCATCAGATAGATGACCTTCCGGCGAATGTGCAGCGAAGACGCGTCGGCCGCGACTCGCTTGCCGGGCCGGATGCCGCGTCGGCGCAAGGCCAGCCGGTAAGCGAGTCCTTCCCGCCTTTGCCTGATCCCCGCCGCCTGCGTCCGTTTGACGAAATCATTGTCGACGGTCTCGAGATGCAGCCGCCCGTCCTCGATGGCGTGTTCCAGCAGATGGCGCAGAGCCGCGGAACGGACAACGACCACATTGGTGCCCCGCCCATCGGATGCATAGGGCTCGAGCCAGGCGTCGCCGAAGGAGATGTCGGCTGTTTCGCCCACGATGTCGTCACAAAAGTTGCAGGCGCCAGCCTGAAAGTACCCCGCTCCCCAGTCGCCGTCCACGAGGTCCCACCAATTCACCCGCATGGTGCTTTCGTCGCCGAAAGTGAGCTCGGCCACATACCAGTTCGCAGGTTGCCCGGGATCCTTCTTTCGGTACTCGACGCGCCGGACATCTTCCGGGCGGCGGCCCATCTGCCAGGCCAGGCTTTCGACGAAACGGGCGCTCTTCATATGCCCGCAGAACAGACCAAGCGTGAAGGCGACCCGCGCGCGCAGCCGCTCGTCCTGCGCACAGAGGAGATGGAGCGCCTTGATGAAGCACGGTATTCCGACCACGGCGTAGCGCCCGGGATGTTCGCTGATCGTCTTAACGGCGGCCGAAAGCTCGACCGGATAGTAGCGCGACTTGGCGCCACGCCGGGCCGCAGCCTCGCTGTAGGAAACGCCGTAGCGGAAATGCCCCATGCCGAACTCATCCGCATCGCTCGCGACGACATGCACGATGCCATCGACCAGTCCCGTGCGGAGCAGTTCCGCCGCCGTCCAGCTGACCAGCCCGCCGGAGCTGCCATTGCGGCGAAAATCACCTTCGCGCACATAGCCGACATAGGCGGCGGCATAGCGGCCGATGAATTCATCGGCATGAGGAGCGGAAGGGAACAGCATCCGGGCCAGCTCGTCTTCATCTGGCGCCATGGGCGAAAAGGGACACAGGCGCGAGAATTCAGCCGAGCGCCGCCTCAGCCAGCCGGGAGATCCGGCGGGTTGCAGTTGACCATAGTCGTCCCATGCCATGCTGGCGCCGTTTTCCCGCGCCTGCGCCACGCACATTCCGCAGCCGATACAAAGGCCGGAAGACACCATGTCGTGTGGTGAGAACAACTCCGGCGTCGTCTTCAGACGGCGGGACATCGCTTCAGCCGAGCACGGTGTCGAGATAGGCGCGCGACCGCGTCCGGAGCTGCTCTATCCGGTATATGATCTCCGGAGCGATCTTCTTCGCCAGAGCGCGCTCATAGCCCGCGGCAGGCGTCTCCTCCGTCACCAGATGCTCATCCGCCGCGAGATTATGGGTAAGGTCGGTGACCTTCGTCGATCGGTAGTCGGACACCACGCAGGCAAAGGGCTTTCGGTTCGCAAGCGCGAACACGCAGCCATGAAAGAAGTTTGTCGCCACCGCCTCCGCATTGGCGAGAAAGACGGCGAATTCATGCGGGCCCGCGGTAATGTATTGCTCGTCGGCCCAGCCATTCCGATAGCCGATGCTGATGAGACGGAGCCGGCGCGGCTCAGCCCACAGCCGCAGGGCTTCTGCGAACCACTGCGGAAAGTCGTGCCCGTAGACCGCCACATAGGGCGGTCCGATGCGGGTCAAAGGCTTGCCGATGGCAGGCGGGAATTGCAGACAGGGATCGAGCACCAGCTCCGGCTCGCGTTCCGTCGCCTCGCGGACCAGAACACGGGAATTCTCATCACGAATGGAGATCGCTTCGAAGCGGCGCAGTTTCTTCGACCACCGCTCGCCCAACCCGCCCGCCATCGCGCAATTGCCGAAGCTCGCCGCATAGGAGACGAAACGCGGCGGGAGGCCCTCGCCATAAAAGAGCGGACAGCCGCCATACCAGGGATGCCGTAGATTCCAGACCTCATAGCTGCCGACGACCACCATATCGTAGAGATCGAGATCCCGGGGCTGGTCGAGGGCGAAGGGCTCCGACAGCGGCAAGGCCGCAAAGGCCTTGAGAAAATGCTGGATCTTTCTGCGATAGAGCGCCCGATCCTCAGCGGAATAAGGGAAGGCCGGTCTGAGGGCGCAACGCCATTCCGCGCGGTTCACCCGGTCCGAGCGATGATCGAGGATCACAACCTCATGGCCACGCTCGCGCAGACCGTCGGCCAGGCAGCGCGCCTGCCAATAGGAGCCGTAATTGATGCAGCGGTGAAAGGTCAGAATGCCGAGTCTCATTGCGCCTGCGCCAGCCGATGGGCCGTCCGAGCGGCCAATGCCGCATAACCGGCGATGTTCCTCGCTCAGTGTGGCGCTAAGGCGCGAATTTCCGATCAGCTCGGGTCGGGAAAGGCCGCCTCAGGACGGTTGCTCGTCATTCTTCCCGTCCAGATTCTTCTCGACCCAGAGCGCTGCCTTCAGCGTTTCCAGATTGGTTCCATGCGTCTTCACCAGTTCCACGGCATGATGCGGATCCACACCCTGCTCGATGAGCTTGAGCACCGTCCGACGCTCGCATCGGGTGACCTCCGGATTGGAACTCTCAGGGATATTCACCAGTCTCTCCGGTCATGTTTCCCGCCGCTCCTGGGAGAACGGTCCGGCCTCGCGGCCGTTCCCCGGCGCGTTCTGGAACAATGGCGCGCCCGCGCCGTTCTCGCAGGTGATTCACCACAAACCACGAACGGCGTGAGACACCTCTTCGCCGGCCCGACGATGGAGAACGATATGGCCACCGCCGAAGAACGATTGATGGAATGGCTGCGCGATGCACATGCCGCCGAGGAACAGGCGGAAACCATGCTCTCAGGCTTCGCCGCGCGGCTCGAGCATTATCCCGAGTTGAAGGAACGCGTGCAGAAGCACGTCAAGGAAACGCAGCATCAGGCCGAACGCGTCCAGGCCTGTATCAAGCGCCGTAACGGCAGCACCTCGACCCTAAAGGTCATAGGCGCCAAGACGATGGGACTTGGACAGGCGCTCAGCGGCGTGTTCGTCGGCGACGAGGTCGTCAAAGGAGCTCTCGCCATCAGCGCCTTCGAAGCGATGGAAATTGCATCCTATAAGATACTGGTCCGCGCCGCGGAAACCGTGGGAGACAATGATACCGCGAAGGTCTGCGGCCAGATTCTGCGTGAAGAGCAGGAAATGGCCGGCTGGCTCGACAAACATATCGACAGCATCACCGGCAAATATCTGCGGCTGGAGGAAAAGCCCGGCGCGACCGCGAAACACTGAGGCGGATCGACGAAATGCGGCGACGTGCCGGTGCCGCGCATTATGGGACATTTCATGGCCCGGATTCCCCGCGACCCTGCATGGGACAGCAGCCTGGATCTGTTGCGGGAAGGCTATGACTTCATCTCGCGCCATTGCGCCCGTCTTGACAGCGACATCTTCCGCACGCGCCTCATGCTCTACCCGGTCATTTGCATGCGCGGCGCCGACGCCGCCCGCATATTCTACCGGGAGAGCCTGTTCACCCGCATGGGCGCGATGCCATGGCTGACCTAGCGGCTCCTGCAGGACAAAGGCAGCGTGCAGATGATGGACGGAGCGGCACATCGGCACCGCAAGCGCATGTTTCTGACCTTCCTTGCCGACGAGACTCATCTCTCCTCGTTGCGGGCAGCCTTCCGCAAGGAGTGGCTCAAGGCGGCCGCCGGCTGGGAGCTTCGCCGGGAAGTGAGGTTTTTTGACGAGGTGAATCTTGTCCTCACCCGGACGGCTGTCAGCTGGGCGGGTATTCCGGACGAATTCGAACGGCCCATCCAGCTCTGCCGGGCTCTGGCGGATATGGTCGCCAATGCCGGCAATATCGGCCCCAAGGCTTGGCTTGCACTCCTCCGGCGCAGCAAGGTTGAGCGTCAGCTGCGCAGCTTCGTCCAGGCTCTGCGCGCCGAAACCTATTCCGCCGACGGCTCGCCGGCGCATGTCGTCGTCACGCATCGCGACCTCGATCGCCGATTGCTCACGGAAGAAGTGGCCGCCGTCGAAATCCTGAACATCCTGAGACCCACTCTGGCGATCGGCCGCTATCTCGTCTTCTGTGCTCTCGCCCTGGAACGGCATCCGGATCTAAGACGAGCCATCGCGTCCGGGGACGAAAGCCTGCTCAGGCCGTTCGTTGAGGAGGTCCGCCGTGTCTATCCGTTTTTTCCGTTCATCGGCGGGCGGGCGCGTCAGGCCTTCCACTGGAGAGATTACGTGATCCCTGCGGGAAGCTGGGTGCTGCTCGATCTCTTTGGAACCAATCGCGACCCGCGGCGCTACGAAGCGCCGGAAGCATTTCGGCCCGGACAGGCGCCGAACTGGGAGACTCTGGATTTCGGCTTCGTCCCGCAGGGCGGCGGCGATCCCGGCGTCACCCATCGATGCCCGGGCGAAGCAGCCACTGTCGTTCTCATGATGGAGGCGACGCGGCTGCTGTGCCGGAGCATCAGCTATGATGTTCCGCCGCAGGACCTCAATATCAATCTGAGGCGGATCCCCACCGCTCCTCGATCGGGCATGGTGCTATGCAATGTGCGGCTTCTGATCTGAGACGGCAGCCGGTCGCCTCCGGATTCAATCCCGTTTTTCCTTGCTCTTTTCAAACTGATCGCGCGCGGCGTCGTGAACGCGCTCATCGTGGAAGCGGCTGCTGTGGAACAGAACGATCATCAGCCCGACCCCCACCGCATAGGACAGCACGACCCCAACCACGAGCGCCGCTCCTCCCCGCGAGCTCAGCCCGGTGAAACCGCCGAACACATAAGCGCCGCCCAATGTCACGGCGCTCAACAGGAAGACCCAGATCAGGCTTCGCAGCAAGCCGACCGGACGCGGGGCCGGGGGTTCCTCCTGCCCCGGCAGATGATCGTGAGGTGTCATGCTCAATCTCCGTTCACGCAACACCGCGTGCGCGGCGCGGTTCCCTGCCCCATTGGAACTTTGCCCGGCGAACGGATGTTTATCCGTGACAGCCACGCGCGAAGAAGCGGCGCGCGAACTTTGTCGCGCGATCAGGTTCCCTCAAGGAGAAGATCCAACATGGCAAAAACGACCACCGATCATAAAACCATCCGCAAATGGGCCGAGCGCAAGGGAGGCCGTCCCGCCGCGGTCGCGACCACGCATGAAAAGGACGATGCCGGCATCGTACGCATCATGTTTCCTGACAATCCGCATTCCGAGCACGACAATCTGGTCGAAATATCCTGGGACGAGTTCTTTGAAAAATTCGATGAGAGCCGGCTTGCGCTTCTCTATGAGGAGGACAGCATGTTCAGCAAGATCGTCGGCCGCGGCGAGGACAAGGACAGGCGCGCGGCGCGCTAGCCGGAAGTCAACTGAACTCGTCAAGATGCGCCGCCTGCTCGCGCAACAGGCTGGCGACCTCACCGACGCTATAGACTTCGAGCAGACTGGCGATGGCCGCCTCAAGGAAAAGATTGGACCGAGCCATTCGATGTTTCAGAAAACTTTCTTCGGCCAGTCGTTCGATCTCACGCTTCTTGCTCATATCCCGGGCCTCGGTAGCGCATTCCGACATGCATCTTGCCAGAACGTCGCCGTCGTTGCGGCAGTTCTCGCCCGATCTCGCGGAACACGGATCTTTCGAGAGAGTTGATCGGCACAAGGAGAGGATTTGCGATGAAAAAGCCGTATCGAGTCGTAGGAAAGGCACAATCGCGCGAGCACCCGCGCATCGAAACCGAGGTGACGGGATTGGAGGCTCCCACCAATTCGAGCGAGCAGACGCTCGACGACGTGATCGGGCGGCCCGTGGAGAGGAAGCCGTCCTCAGCGGTCGGGCCGCGAACGCGATCGCATCCCGAAGCTCCAGGATCGCGGAAGAAGGGGCGTTGAACAGAGGTCAGGGCCTTCGATATTCGCCGTTCGCGGCTTCAGCCGGCGCCGTTGTTCTGGTCTCATGGCTCATCTGCGAGGGCTTGAGCGCGACCGGCCGGAAAGCCGCGATAGGGCCTTCGTCCGGGCGGCGACCGACGGCGACCTGGAGAGGGGCCGTGGCGCGATTGAAATTCTCGGGTGCGGCATGCACGAGGGCGCTCGGCCGTCTGGCGCCAATTGGAACCACCGGCGCCGGCGTTCATTATTCCCACGCCTGCGCTCAGCAGGTCCTTCCCCGAGCCCGCCGGGCCCGCGCTCCTCAGAACCCAAGTGCCCGGCGGGCCGTCCGGGACACCAGTCGAGTTGCGTCCAGCCATGAGAATCTTTCCACAGTTCAAGTTGTTGACCGCCGAAACCGCCGAGGCGGGAGGCCTCGCCAGAGCCCGCCTGTTCAATGGCAAGGCGCTCGGGCTCCTGGCGCAGAAAGGCGACGCGAGATATTTTATCGAGCTCGAGGGCCATGATGCGAGCTTCCCCGAAACCTTCCATGTCAAAACGGATTTCGCCGTCCTGGCGTTCACCGGTTCGCTCGAGCTGCGCATTCTGCCCGACTCGATTGTCGTCGAAGACGGAGGCCACTGGCGCAAGCCGGGCTATCTGGTGCTCAGCGGTTCAAGATGCCTCTTGCCCGTAAAGGATCAAGTGACAGGTACGTGCTACTACGAATTCGAGACGGGTCGGATCGTGCCGGAACCGGCCAGCACCGTCTACGCGATCGCCCATTCCTGGAGCTTGCATCTCCAGGACCCATCGACGGCGCAATCCGTTCAGGTGTTTGCCTGGCCGCGACAATAGTTCGGATTTGCGCTACAGGCGCCCGGTCAGCAAAGCCACGGGCCAGGCGCGCAGAACGCGACCGACTTCCAGCTTGCCAGGGCAATCGAAGATCTCACCCGAAAGGAGGCTCTGGACGCTCGACGGCGCGTCGCCCGGCAATTCGACATGGGTGTCGTTCCAGTAGTCTCGTGAAGAGTTCAACCAGCCATCTCCGGAGGTCAGGATCGGCACGATGGTGATTGCGGCTTCGGCTTTCCGACGACGCAGATAGGCGATCACCTGCGCGCTCCGAGGCCCCGATACGGGCAGCGGCTCGTAAGTGCCCGCAGCGAATAGGGCCGGTCTTGCCCGTCGCATTTCAAGGCAAGCAGAAATCAGATACTGCTTCATGCCGCCGTCGACAAGCGTCGTCCGATCGGCTTCATTCAACGACGCGGCAAGGCGCGCTCCCAGGCGGCCGAAGTCCACCGGGCGGCGGTTGTCCGGATCGACAAGACTGAAATCGCCCGCTTCGCTGCCCTGATAGATGTCGGGGACACCGGGCGCGGTCAGCTTGATCAGTGTCTGGGCGAGACTATTGATCCAGCCGGCGGTCACGAATCTTTCCATCGTGGTGGCAAAATCGGTGAGAAAGGCCACATTGCCAGGCTGCAGAACCCGCCGGGCGAACCGCCGGACGGCATCTTCATAGGCGGGATTGATGTCCGTCCAGCTGGTATGAAGTTTCTCTTCCCGCATCGCCTTTTCGAGAAAATCCAGGAGCCGCCGGGCAAGGCTCGTTTGACCGGATCCGTCCTCCACGCTCGCCGCCGCAGGCCAGACGCCGGCCAGCGTCTGATAGAAAAGCCATTCCACGCGGCTCGCGGGTGCGCCAATGGGACGATTGAGCTCGCGCCAGCGTGCCATGGCCGCGAGCCACTCTTCGGGATGCTCGCTCAGCGCATAAAGCCGGGCCCGGGCATCTTCGCCGCGTTTCGTGTCATGCGTGGCGCTGGCCGTGAGCCCGTTCGGCCAAACCGCCGCGCGAGCGGCCATGAGATCGTGAAAGCGGCGACCACCCTCCAGCTTTTGCCCCGGGTCGCAACCGACCTCATTCAGCGCGATGAAGGCGTGCCAGCGATAGAAAAGCGTGTCCTCGACCGCCTTCGCCATGACGGCGCTGCTCAGCTGCTGGAAGCGCCGCCGCAGCTCACAGGCGCCTTCGTCGCGGCCACGCGCGAGCGCGCCGACCAGCCACTCCAGGGCAGCATCATTGATCGCCATCTCCGACGCCCGCAGGTTTTCGACCGCACTCTCCAGCACGCGCCCGTCGCGCTGGTTCAGGCCTGCGTCATCACCGTAAGTCCGATAGACGGGAAATCCCGCGATAAGTCCGCTGATGAGGGATGCGAAATCGGCTTCCGCATACATCCCCGCCGCGTCGCAGGACAGTGCCGCGAGACGCCGCAGCTCGCCGGCGAAGTTCTCCCGCACGATGAGAAGCTTTGCCTGCCGCCTCTCGCTTTCGAGGTCGCCCTCATGGTCCGTCTCGCCGAGATAGGACTGCATCAGGCGATCGCGCCCGCGGGCTGCCACGAATACCTGGCTCAGCGCAGCTATGAACTCGTAGCCGGTAGTGCCTTGAACGGGCCAATCCGGCGGCAGATCCTCGTCCTCAGCGAGAATCTTTTCGATGACGACATAAGTCTCAGGACCGACCGCGGCGCGCAGCCGCTTCAGATAGGCGCCGGGATCGGCAAGCCCGTCCACATGGTCCACGCGCAGGCCGTCGACGATTCCCTGGTCGAGAAGGCTCAGGACCGTTCGATGGACATCGGCAAAGACCTGCTCGCTCTCGACCCGAAGCCCCACCAGGCCGGCGATCTCGAAGAACCGGCGATAGGAAAGCGAATGACGGGCGTCGCGCCAAGCCATGAGACGCCACGGCTGCAAGCGGCAGATTCCAGCGATATGGTCGCGATTCCGCGCGAGAAGGCCAAGCTCCTCCTCGAAATCTCCGAGGGACGCCGAAGCCAGCAGGCTCTCCGCCTCCCGCCGCCACGCCTGATCGCCCGCGGCTGCGTGCGCTGCAAGCCCGGCAAAGCTCCGGGCCAGCGGATGAGCGATGGGCGCGACGGCGGCCGGGTAGCTGGCGGGATGCAGCGGCAACAGGCCGGCTGGACAGGCAAGGGCCAGGCAGGCATTGCGCCGATCGAGTCGGAGCGAGAGATCGCCCGAGCCAAGCACGCTCTCATATGACGCAGGCAGCAGAGGAAGTGTGAGCTTCTGGCGCCAATCGACGTCGAAATGGTTCGCATAAGCGCTTTCGTATCCCCATTCGATGACATCGCGCCACCAGGGATTCTCCAGCGAGGCCGCCATGTGATTGGGTACGATATCGAGGATGAGCCCGATGCCGGCGTGCTTCAGGTGATGGCTGAGGGCGAGCAGGCCTTCCTTCCCGCCGAGCACCGGGTCGATGACATTGCAGTCGACGACGTCGTAGCCATGCGCCGATCCCGACGCCGCGGCGAAGATCGGTGACGCATAGAGATGGCTTATGCCGAGACGCTTCAGATAGGGAATGAGGCCGATCGCCCTATGGAAGTCCGTGCCGCCGCGGAATTGAAGCCGATAGGTGGCGCGCGGTGTCATCGAGGGCGTTCCTCGGCCATGATCACCGCGACCGCGGCGGCAACTCCCGGACGGGTGATGGCATCCAGGTTTGCCCTCGATTTCTGCCGCCAATTCGGGTAGCTGTCCGCGGTGCCGGGAATGTTGGTCGGCATGGTCTCGCCCATGACATCCGCGAGGCGAATCGCCACCAGGAGACTTGGCGTCCTGGCAACGAAGCGATGGATCGCACAAGCCCATTCCGGCCAGCCGATTTCCCCGGCCGGATGGCCACGAATTTCTGAAACGACGCCCTCATTCCGCAGCGCCCGCAGCAGGGACGCCTTCAGGACGCGCCGCTCGCGCCGTTGCCGGACGGCGGCGTCGTTGCCGATTACTCCGCACTCATGTCCGAGACCGATGTCCGATGCCCGCAGCCATGCCCGCAGCGGCGGCAGGTCATGGGTGGTCACGCAGGCCAGAGAAAGACGGGGATAGGACGCCGGCGGGATGAATTCTCCCGCAGCGTGCTCGAAGCACAGAACCCGATAGGACAGAATTTGCGCGGCCTCCAACCTGTCGCGAAAACCTTCCGGCACATTGCCCAGATCTTCGCCGATCACGATCGTCCGGCTCTGCCGCGATTTCTGAATGATCGTCGCCAGGCTCTTCCGCATCGGATAACGCACATAGGCCCCGCAGGAGGCCGGCAGCTCTTCGGGGATGAGGAACAGCCGGCGCAGCGCCATGGCGTGGTCGAGCCGCAGAGCTCCCGCGTGCTTCATCGCAGCGCCGATCAAGGCGTCATAATAGTCGCGGCGCGCGGATGTGAGCTTCGGCGACAGAGGCGACAGCCCCCAATCCTGCCCGCTGACGGCGAACATGTCGGGAGGCGCGCCGATCTTCATGCCCAGCAGGAAATTGTCCGGTTCGCTCCAGCTGGCCGAACCGTCCGGCGCCTCGGCAACGGCGAAATCAAGATAGAGTCCGATACGCATGCCCGACCGGCGCGCTGCTGCGGCAGCCTCGCGCAACTGCCGCTCCGCCAGCCATTGCAGCCAGACATGGAAGGAGATGTCTTCGTCATGGACGCGGGCGAAGGCCGCCACTTCCGGCGACCCGCTGTCGTGATAGGCCGAGGGCCAGTGACGCCATCCGGCTTCGTATCCATTCTTGACCAGATGCGCCGACAGGGTCTCGAACACAGCGTGTTTTCTGAGCGCCTCTCCGCCGCGCGACTGAAAGGCGGCAAAGGAATCTCTCGGCCCGTCTGGGCCGCTCTTCCAGTGAAGCCATGCCTTGCGCAAAAGCGCCATCTTCAGCCTGCCGACCGCCTCGTAGTCGATCAGATCGAGACGGCGGAGCCGGTCGGCGAGCAATGCCTCTTCCGTCGCCCACTCCACTTCGGCCACCTGATCGACCGCTATGTAGAGCGGATTGAGAAAGCGGCGGCTGGAGGGGAAAAACGGGCTGCAGCGACCGAAATCCGCGGTGAACAAGGCATGCAAGGGATTGCATCCGACGAAGTCGGCGCCGACGCTGGCAGCGATGCGGCAGAATTCCGTGAGATCGGCAAAATCGCCAATCCCGCAATTGCGGGCGGAGCGCAGCTCATAAAGCTGCAGTGAAATCCCCCAGGCGCGCTTGTCTTCGAGAAAGTCCGGCAGATGACACCTGGCGTCCGGCGGCAGTTGGGGCCGGGCGCCATCATCGGACGCGGGGTCATCCGGCCCAAGAGCCGCGAGAATGCGCCGCAAAGTCTCCTCCGGCACCTTCGTCACGGCTCCATCTATCCCTTCATAGACGGCCGAAATGCCGCTTCTCTTGGCTGCCTCAACCAGGCTGTGCATGACCTTCGGCCTCATCGAGCATGAACCGGACCGTTCTTGGCGGAAATCGATCACCTGCCCAGTCGCCGTCCCTGGCCGGCCCTGAAAAGATCGGCCTGCCAGAGGCAGGCGGCACCGGGCGGGCTGCGCCGCACAAATTGGCGCGCAAGGCGAGGAGTTTGCCGCACGCGCTCCAGTCGATGGCCAGGACGCCATGCTCAGCCGCGACGACGGAGCCGCAGGACCTCACCATCCCCGCAAGAAGCGGTACGATATGGTCCTGCCGCAGGTGAAGCAGGCGGCTCATATAAGAGAGAGAATTCTCATTCTCGGCGCTGCCACACCAGTCGAGTCGCGAAGCGGTGAAAGTCTCGACCGCGTTGGGATCCGGAATTTCCTCACCGGAGCTCAGGAAGGCGGCGAATTCGCGTCGCCGGCCTTTCCGCACCTTCTCGGCAAGCTCGCCGGAGAAATCGGTGAAGAAGAGAAACGGGCGCCGCTCTCGCCATTCTTCCCCCATGAAAAGCAAAGGAACTCCAGGCGACAGGATGAGGATGGCGGTGAGGCAGTCGACCAGCGCCCCATCGGCCAGTGACGACAGCCTCTCGCCGAAAGCGCGGTTGCCGATTTGGTCATGGTTCTGGAGAAAATTGATGAATGCGGACGGCGGAAGATGCCGGCAATCCTGGCCGCGTGGGGCTCCCGCGCGATAGGCCGAGGCCTCGCCCTGATAGACATAGCCTTCGCTCAGCGCACGGGCGAGTTTGGCCAAAGGATCGAGGCGGAAATCCATGAAATAGCCGGCCGTCTCACCGGTGGCGAAGACATGGGCCGCGGTGTGGAAGTCATCGTTCCATTCGGCTGTGAAGAGCCCGGCACGTCCTTCTTCGTCGCGCTCATGCAGGCGCGTGATATTGCGGTTGTCTTCGGTCATGAGATGTATCCGCCTGCCCGGAAAGGCGAGCCGGACACGGCGTGCAATCTCCTCCAGTATATCCGGCGAGGAGCCCGGATCCCGCATCTGATCGACGGCATCCAAGCGCAAACCGTCGAGATGGAACTCGCCCAGCCAGTACAGCGCGTTCTCGATGAAAAATTCACGGACCGGCTTGCGGCCATAGGCGATGCCGGCTCCCCATGGCGTCGAGCGGGAGGAATCGAAGAACTCCGGCGCGAGGCGGGGGAGGCAATTTCCCTCCGGGCCAAAGTGGTTGTACACCACGTCGAGGAACACCATCAGCCCCTTGCCATGCGCCGCATCGATAAGGGCCTTCATGTCCTCAGGCGACCCATAGGCGGCGTGCGGCGCATAGAGGAGGACACCGTCATACCCCCAGCCGCGATCGCCCGCGAACTGCGCCACCGGCATGAGCTCGAGCGCGGTGATGCCGAGCGCCGCGAGATGGTCGAGCTTCGCCAGGACGGCTCGGAAGGTGCCTTCCGGCGTGAATGTCCCGACATGCAGTTCGTATATCGCCGCCTCCTCCCACGCGCGGCCCTCCCAGGTTCCGTCATTCCAGGCATAGGCGGTCGGGTCGACCACCAGCGACGAGCCATGGACACCTGATCGCTGCGCCCGTGAGGCGGGATCCGGTATCTCCGTCCCGTCGCCGAGGATGAAGCCATAGGACGATCCCGGTGCGACGCCGCTCGCCAGCAGCTCGAACCAGCCGCCCTCCTGCCGCGTCAGTGGCGTCACCGTGTCGGCGAGCCGTATGCTCATCCGAGACGCGGAAGGTGACCAGGTCCGGAAGCGCACCTCGCCGGCGCGCAGATATTCCGCCCCCCAGCTTTTGGGAAACAGCCTGCTGATGCGGTCCCCCTCTCCCGTCATGATCCGGCCTCGAGCAACAGGAGGGAGCGGGAGGGCGCGCTGCACCGGCTGTCCCGAACGCGGTTGCCGTCGATGCCGGCCCAGGCCGTCGCCGTGTCGATCAGCGTCGTCCAGTGCGGCGCCATTTGAGGAAGAGCGAAATCCACGGGTTCAAAATGAGCATTGAAGATCAGAAGCAGCGCCTGGTCGTCGGCGCTCATCAGCAAGGCGAGCGCCCGGGTCTCGGGCGTCTTCCAGTCACGCTCGGCCATGTCCAGGCCGTCCGGCCTCAGCCAGCGGAAAGATAAGGGCGCATCGGCCGGCGAGCGCCGCGCCGGGAACTTGGCCTGGCGCAGGAGCGGATGATGACGGCGCAATCGCACGAGGCCGGCGACGAATGTCGCAAAGGCCTGCTCCCGCTCACCCATCCCTTGCCACGGCATCCAGCTCATTGCGTTGTCCTGGCAATAGGCATTGTTGTTGCCGGATTGGCTGCGGCCGATCTCATCGCCCATCAGGATCATGGGGGCGCCCTGCGAAACAAGCACGGTCGCGATGAGATTGCGGCGCATGCGATCGCGCAGATCGAGGATGTTCGGATCGTCGCTTGGACCTTCTGCGCCGCAGTTCCAGCTCAGATTATGGCCGTGACCGTCGCGGTTGCCTTCGCCGTTTGCTTCATTGTGCTTATCGTTGAAGCTGACGACATCCATCAATGTGAAGCCGTCATGCGCGGCGGCAAAGTTTACGCTGGACCAGGGACGACGCCCATGTTTGTCGAAGAGATCCGCGGAAGCCATGATGCGGCTGGCAAAATTCGCCGCGGCCCCCGCGTCGCCCTTCCAGAAGGATCTGATCGTATCGCGGTATTTGTCGTTCCACTCCGCCCATCCCGGCGGGAAATTGCCCAGCTGATACCCTTCATTGCCGGTATCCCAAGGCTCCGCTATCAGCTTCACTTTCGAGAGAACCGGATCCTGGGCCAGCGCATCGAGAAAGATCGCATGCGGATCGAAGCCGGAATGATTGCGGCCGAGGGCCGCAGCGAGATCAAAGCGGAATCCGTCGACATGGCACTCGTCGACCCAGTAGCGCAGGGAATCCATGACCATCTGCAGTACCCGGCCATGGGCAAGGTTCAGCGTGTTGCCACAACCCGTCGTGTCGTAATAGTAGCGGGGAGTCTCCGCCAGCATGTAATAGCTGGCATTGTCGATGCCCCGCAACGACAGGGTGGGGCCGAGCTGATTGCCTTCCGCCGTATGATTGTAGACGACGTCGAGGATGGCTTCGATGCCGGCCTCGTGCAGGCGTCGCACCAGAAACTTGAACTCATGGATGTTCTGGCCCGGCGAGATGAAACGCATCGCAGGGGCGAAGAAATTGAGGGTATTGTAGCCCCAGTAATTCGACAAGCCCCGCTCGAGGAGATGCCGGTCGTCATAGAAGAGCTGCACGGGCATCAGCTCCACCGTGGTCACGCCGAGCCTCTTGAGATGATCGATCACGGCAGGCTCGGCGAACCCGCCGAATGTCCCGCGCAGTTGCCCCGGGACACTCGCATGCCTGGCGGTCATGCCTTTGACATGGGCTTCATAGAGCACCGTCTCATCCCAGGAAATTCGCGGCGCAATGTCGTTGCCCCACGTCACGGCCGGATCGACGACCACACATTTCGGCATGATGAAGGCCGAATCGCGCCGGTCGAAGGACAAATCCTGCTGGCGATGGCCGATACGATAGCCATAGGCCGCATCGTGCCAGCGCAGTTCGCCACGCACCTCGAGCGCATAGGGATCGATGAGCAGCTTGTTGGGATTGAAGCGATGTCCCGCTTCAGGCGCATAGGGCCCATGGACCCTGTAGCCGTAAAGCTGCCCCGGACGAATATCCGGGAAGTAGCCGTGCCACACTTCATGGGTGAATTCGGGCAGGGGAATTCGAGCAAGCTCGCGGCGCCCGGCGCGATCGAAGAAACAGAGCTCAACCTTGGTCGCATGGGCTGAAAACAAGGCGAAGTTGGTCCCGGCGCCATCCCAGCGCGCGCCCAGCGGAAAGGGCGATCCCGCCAATACCCGCTCGCCATTCATGCGGAGAAATTCTGGACAGTGTCGCGCGTCGTCTGCGGACGCAAAGTGGAAGGAAGAACAGGCGGCATTGGCAACTCCCTGGCTATCCCAATCGCCAGCCGGCAGGTAAGTTCCTGTTCTCTCCGGTTCCTTCCCACCGGCCTGAGCCGCTTGGAACATTCCGCCGGGATTCGCGCTTTTCTGACAGTCTTGAATCCTGCCATGATTGCTTCAGAGATGACCATCGAACAGTTGCGCGGCGATATCGACCAGGGAAGGACCCACGACAAGGTCAAGGGAAGCGACCCGGCCAAGGTCCCTTTGGGCGCGGATGAAGAAGCGGGGGGCTTCCCGACGCCTCCGCACATGGCTCGTGAAGCGGCGCATTATGAGCGGCGAGAGCTCTCGTCCCGTGGCGGGGATGAACCACTCAAGGACACCTCGCTGGATCGGCCGTTTGGCGTTCTATTCGTCTCGGCCGTCATTTTTGAAGCCGGCGCGCTTGTCGCCTGGCTGATCTGGGCCTCCTGAAGGCCCCGTTGAATTGGAACAGTTCTTCCGCGGTTCCGTTACCTCACCAACGGAGGATTTCCATGGCACAGAAGAGATCAAGTCGACGGCAAAAATCCCTTGCGGCCCGTGTTCCCAACAGTCTGGGAAATGCGGCCAAGGGAATTCTCGATAATCCGCTGGCCCGCGAACTGGTTGCTGCCGCCCTGGTGCATGTCGCGGCCATGTTGATCGAAAATCAGTCCGCAAGAGGGTCGGTCACCCGCCGCGTGATGAGCGGCTTGGGCAATGTCGGCAAACGGGCTGGCAGATTGGGCGGCATCACGATGGGGCAAGCCCTCGACATGTTATACACATACTGGCCCGAGCCGGAAGAAGAAGAAGAAGCCGACGCCACGGAGCGCAAGACGACGCGGGCCAAGAAGCGGCCCAGGAAATCCCCCTCCAAGGCGAACAGGCGATCTGAGCGAGGACGGCGTGGAGGCGGCGACGACTCTCTTGCCGCCGACGAAGTCGCCACCGCCATGTGACAGTCCCGTAGTAGAGCGCCGACACAGCCGGCGCTCCTCCCTCACGCCCCTCTCTTTTTTGCCGGTCAGCGAGCCCGGGAGCCCGCTGCCGGCCTTTCGCCCGCCGCGCCGGCTTTCCTCGCTCCGGTCGTGCCGCCGGCGGCCGGATTGCGCGCGGCTTCGGTCGCAATGCCGCCGGAGAGTTCTCCTGAAAGCACCGCTTCGGGCGCGCCGCCTTGGGAATCGTCGCGTTCTCCACCTGCTTCGATTTCTCGGGAGGCGCGCTCCCAATGCTCCTGGTCGCGCCCGATGGGCTTGCCCTCGCTCTCCCATATCGCGTAGGCACGCTGTCTGATCATTTCGGTCTTGCTGGTATCCATTGTTCTCTCCTGTGTGAGCTGCGCGACAAGCAGAGGCCAGACAACAGCCTCACGTCCGCCACCACGCCCAACAGTATGGATAGGCCAATGTTCCTCTTTTCCCTCGAGCACTCCGGAATGACCAAGCGCCGGCGCAAGGGTGGAGCGGCCTACTTCCCGCGCGACCGTGCGCCGTCCAGCTGATCGAAACGAGGCGCTATGAAGACGTCATGGTCGATCCGCCGGATCCAGCTGAGGGGAATGCGCCGCCTTGGATGGTTAGAGATGATAGCGCCCGAAGCGACGCCTGCCACATAGCCGGCGCGCTTTCCATCCGCTGTGATGATCTCCATGCCTGGTTTGATTGGGCCGGCGGGAAGAAGCGTAAGTTTGTTGTACACGGTCTATGACCCCAGTTGCCACCATGTTAATTCCATCGCAGGATCTTGGTTCCTCATTGCTCGCGCGAGAGTGGCATAGGCAGTAAGTCCGGAACGGCATGTCAGCCCCTGGGTTGGAGATAGGTCGGATCGAAGCCGACCGCCTCCTGGAGCGCGGCAAAATCCGGAATCGTAACGTGCCGGCCCTGAGTGAGGATCAGCCTGGCTCCCCGCAAGGCCTGGAGCATACGATTGACATGCACGACGGACAGGCCGAATGCATCTCCGAGCTGTTCCTGGCTCAAAGGCAATTCGTAACTGTTCTCCCGAGACAGCCCGACAGCCTGCAGGCGCAGCAGCATTTCGCACAAGAGATGTCCGATTTGCTCGAAAGCGGTGCGCCGCCCCATGCTGATCATCCATTCGCGCAGGATCGCGGCGTCAAGCGCCGTGTCCCACCACAAAGAGCGCGTAAGGTCCGGAAAGCGATCCGTGATCTCTTTCACCTTGTGATGCGGCATCTTGGCGATACGGCAGTCGGTCAGGGCTTCTATCCCATGATCCATTCGACGCAGAAGAAAGCTGTGCAGATCGCAGAAATCTCCTGGAATGTGAAAGGCAAGAATTTGCCTTGCCCCATCCGGCAGAAACTTCACCCGGCCGGCGAAGCCTTCGACCACCAGGCTGCTGTCGGCCGGACCGCTACCTTCCTCGACGATGGCCTGACCCGACCGGTAGGCGACGACACGGGTAAATCCCTGCCCCAGGAAATCCCTCTCGGCGTTGGAAACGGAATGGAAGCGACTGAGCTTGGCAACCAGGGAATCGTGAATCATTCCAAGAAGACGCCGCACCAGGCCCGGAGTTCCAGTCCCTGAACAATGCCGGCCGCGTCGGGATCAAATCCAGGCGATCCGCGCGGCAAGGCAGGCGCCCCCGATCGATGCGGCCGAGCGCATCCATGATGCCAGGGGCCACATGCAGGAATTTTCAGATAAGCTCGCCGGAAGCCCGCCTCCGTCTCACGGAGGCGGGCGAGACCTATGGATTTAGTAATCCATTCCACCGCCGGGCGGCAGGGCCGGTGCCGTTTCCTTCTTAGGCTTTTCGGCGACCATCGCTTCGGTCGTCACGAGCAGGCCGGCGACAGAGGCCGCGTCCTGCAGGGCGGTACGCACCACCTTCACCGGATCAATGACCCCTTGCGCGTAGAGATCGCCGAATTCACCTGTTTGGGCATTCCAACCATAGCCGAACTCACTGTTTTCGCGCAGTTTACCGAGAATGATGGAGCCTTCGGCCCCCGCATTCTCCGCAATCAGGCGTGCCGGCGCCTCGATGGCGCGGCGAACGATCTCCACGCCATATTTCTGGTCGGAATTTGCAACCGCAACGTGATCGAGGGCAATGGCAGCGCGCAGCAAAGCCACTCCGCCGCCGGGAAGAATCCCTTCTTCCACTGCCGCGCGCGTTGCGTGCATCGCGTCATCGACCCGGTCCTTTCTCTCCTTGACTTCGACCTCTGTCGAGCCGCCCACCCGGATGACCGCGACACCCCCGGCAAGCTTCGCGAGTCGCTCCTGAAGCTTCTCGCGATCATAATCCGAAGTCGTTTCCTCGATCTGCGCTTTGATCTGGCTGATGCGAGCGTCGATATCGCGCTTCGCACCCGCGCCATCGACGATGGTCGTGTTCTCCTTCTCGATCGTCACCTTCTTGGCCCGGCCGAGCATCTCGATCGTGACATTCTCGAGCTTGATGCCCAGATCCTCCGAAATGGCAGTTCCGCCGGTCAGGATGGCGATATCCTCGAGCATGGCCTTGCGGCGATCTCCGAAGCCCGGCGCCTTCACTGCCGCGACCTTCAGACCGCCCCGCAGTTTGTTGACCACGAGCGCGGCAAGAGCTTCGCCTTCAATATCCTCCGCGATGACCAGCAGGGGCTTGCCGGATTGCACGACCGCCTCCAGCAGCGGGAGCATCGGCTGAAGACTGCCGAGCTTCTTCTCGTGGATGAGGAGATACGGGTCCTCGAGTTCAACCCGCATCTTGTCGGGATTGGTGATGAAATAGGGCGAGACATAGCCGCGATCGAACTGCATTCCCTCCACCACCTCCAGTTCGGTGACCGCGGTCTTCGCCTCCTCGACTGTGATTACGCCTTCATTGCCCACTTTCTGCATGGCCTCGGCAAGGAACCGGCCGATTTCGGCATCGCCATTTGCGGAGATCGTGCCGACCTGGGCGATCTCGTCATTCTTGGTCACCTTGCGGGCGTTGGCCTTGAGCTCGGCGACGACGGCATCGACCGCTTTGTCGATGCCGCGCTTCAAGTCCATTGGGTTCATACCCGACGCGACGGCCTTGGCGCCCTCCTTGACAATCGCCTGGGCGAGCACCGTTGCCGTCGTCGTGCCGTCGCCAGCGATGTCATTCGTCTTCGAGGCGACTTCACGCACCATCTGAGCGCCCATATTCTCGAACTTGTCCTCGAGTTCGATTTCCTTCGCCACGGTGACCCCGTCCTTGGTGATACGGGGTGTGCCGAAAGACTTGTCGATGACCACATTGCGGCCCTTGGGGCCCAGGGTTACCTTCACCGCATTGGCGAGGATGTCGACGCCGCGCAGCATCCGCTCGCGCGCCTCGCCGTGAAATTTGACTTCCTTGGCAGCCATTTGATCACTCCTTCTAAGGCAGCTTCACTTTGACTGAATGCGTTGTATGCTGCGGTCAGGCCGCCCGCTTTACGGGCTCCCTCCCCTCGACAACTCCCATGACGTCGCTCTCTTTCATGATGAGCAGCTCTTCGCCATCGAGCTTGATCTCGGTGCCGGACCATTTGCCGAACAGAATGCGATCCCCTGCCTTGACGTCGAGCGGCTGGATCGCCCCCCTCTCATCGCGTGCGCCGGGACCGACGGCGAGCACCTCGCCCTCCTGCGGTTTCTCTTTGGCCGTATCCGGAATGATGATGCCGCCTGCCGTCTTCTCGTCGGCATCGATGCGGCGGACCAGAATGCGGTCGTGCAATGGACGGAACGTCATATCGTTCTCCTTATGGACAAACAGATTTTGAGAGGTTCCACCGCCCGGCCCGCGGAGGGCCGCAGCGGGGTTCGCGGCGCCTCGCCGGCACCGCGCGCATATCGAGCTAGTTTACTCCTGCGCGCTTTCAAGAGGTATCGGGGAAAATTTTAGCGCTCACCTGCGGTGTCCGCCCGCAGGAACGCCGCAAGAGGGTACAAGGAACCCTCTCGGAGCAAGTCTATTGTCTCCCTTGTCCAATCGGTCATGAGGCATGAGAGAGACAAATGGTCAGCCAAGAATTCCTGCTCCGTATGCAAGGTTACGGTCTAACCACGGCCGAGATCCATTACCATCTCCCGGATCATCCCGGCTTGCTGCAGCTTTTCTTGTGGCAACATTACGACCTGGCGCCGGAATTCCCGACATTGAAAGGCTTCCTAAACTATTGGCAACGCGAGATTGAAGGCACGCTTCATTCGGTCAGAATCGCTCATCATGCCCTCGCCGAGCCGGCGGAATGGCTTCATGTCGGCAAGGAAATCACTCTTCAGTGATGCGTCGCGTCAGAAGGGCCGATCCGGTTGCCCGAGGGAAGTATCGACAGGCCAAGGGTGATGTCGGCGGCCACGAGCCGAGCCGCCACCGTTTCAAAACGCTCGGTTCTTGATCGCGATGCGCTTCCAGCTCGGGCATCTCCTCCGCACAGCGCGATGATGATGCGCCGACTTGAAGAAGCCGCAACGACTCCTAAATCCTGACTCGCTCGTCTCGGCCCGCGAAGAGAATCGGTTCTGCTTTGCACAATGAAGAGAGGAGAAGAAGGACCATGAACGGTACGGCCTTCAAGGAACCGGTCAGCATCCTGGTTGGCACCGGCTTTCCGAAAGAAATCAGGAGTGCGGACGACATCCATCCAGCGCGCTCAGAAACGAGCCCGCCTTCGACCGTCCTTAGGCGATACCGGTTTGCGCTTGGGCAGGGGAGGGTGCGAGGATGATAGAATATGAAAGCTCCTCGGAGAACGAGATATCCGGCTGGGCGACTGTCGTGGTGCCTCCCACCTTGGTGAGAGCATTGGATCGCTACATCGCCGAGGAAGTTCCTCATTTAAGCCGGCCGCAGGCCTTATGCCGCGCCCTTCAGGATTGGTGCGTGGAGATGGGCTATTTGAAACCGCAACAGGGAGATACGGATTCGTGCTGAATCGCCGATGGAGGGTCGGACCTGGCCGTTCACCCCGATGGCATGGGTTTCGCCGTTGACGTGCCGTTGCGAGGAAGATCTGCTCGCGCTGCGCCAATGAGGGACTGCGCCGGGCCGGCTATCCGGAAGCCGTCCGAAAGCCAAGAAAAAGCCCCCTCACCGGAGGCCTCTAGAACTGGCTCAATTCAGAAACTGGAGCGGGCGAAGGGATTCGAACCCTCGACCCCAACCTTGGCAAGGTTGTGCTCTACCCCTGAGCTACGCCCGCATTAGGTAAGGCGACCGGGTTTGTTCCCGGCGCGGGCGTCTTATTGCCTATGCTCCGCGCAAATGCAATAGGAACCTCACATTGTTCGTAAAAGCTTCATTGAGAAGGTGAAAATGCCTGCCAGCCGCGCCGATCTGATGGCCCGATTCTCATCCCTGGGCATCCAAACCGAGACCCGCGACCACCCGCCCGCCTTCACAGTCGATGAGGCGCGCGACCTGCGCGGCGTAATTCCCGGCGGCCACTGCAAGAATTTGTTCCTGAAAGACGAAAAGGGCGCCGTCTGGCTGATCGTCTGCCTGGAGGACGCCCGGATCGACCTCAAGGCCGCCCCGGCCAAGATCGGCTCGAAGCGCCTGACCTTCGGCAAGCCCGAGCTGCTGATGGAGCTTCTGGGCGTCGAGCCCGGCTCGGTCACCCCTTTCGGCCTCATCAACGACACCACCAACCGCGTCACCGTCATCCTCGAGGAGCGTATGATGCGGGAAAGCCTGCTGAATTATCACCCGCTCAGCAACGACGCGACCACCACCATCAAGGCGGAGGACCTCCTCGCCTTCATCCGCTCCTGCGGGCATGAGCCCCGGATCGTGGCCCTGGCAGCCCCGTAAGCTTCGGGAAGCGGCCGGGTTGCAATCACCCGGCCGATCCGCCATCTAAGGGGCAGAAATCCCGCACCGAAAGGCCGTTTTCATGGAATTCTCCCCGACCGCTCCCGGCTCGACCAACAGCGCCGGCGCCCCGCCCCCGGGCGCGCTGATCAAGGATTCCGACACCCGCAGCTTCATGGCGGATGTCGTCGAGACCTCGCGCAAGGTGCCGGTGATCGTCGATTTCTGGGCCCCCTGGTGCGGCCCCTGCAAGCAGCTCGGCTCCATGCTCGAAAAGCTGGTGAAGCAGGCAAACGGCAAGGTCCGCATGGTCAAGGTCAATGTCGACGAGAACCAGCAGCTCGCCGCCCAGATGCGGGTGCAGTCGATTCCGGCCGTCTTCGCCTTTGTCGACGGCCAGCCGGTCGACGGCTTCATGGGGGCGCTCCCCGAAAGCCAGATCAAGCAGTTCATCGACCGGCTCGGCAGCCAGGGCAACATGGCCGAGGAGATCGAGGCCGCGGTGGCGGCCGGCCGCGAGGCCCTGGCGCAGAACAATCTCGCCGAAGCCGCTCAGATCTTCGCCCAGGTCCTGGGCGTCGACCGCGAGCATGCCGGCGCCATAGCCGGCCTTGCCAAGTGCCAGATCGCCTCGGGCGATCTCGAGCAGGCCAAGGCCACCCTCGCCCTGGTGCCGCCCGCCAAGGCCAATGACCCCGAAGTGGTCAGCGCCAAGGCGGCGCTCGAGCTTGCGGCCACCCCGGTGGACCATGGCGAGATCGCCAATCTCACCCGCGCCGTCGAAGCCAATGCCGACGACCATCAGTCTCGCCTCGATCTTGCGGTGGCGCTCAACGCCGCCGGCAACAAGCAGGAGGCGCTCGACCATCTTCTTCATATCGTCCGCCGCAAGCGCGACTGGAACGAAGAGGCGGCGCGCAAGCAGCTGGTGAAGTTCTTCGAGGCCTGGGGCCCCAAGGACGAGTTCACCTTGCAGGGCCGCCGCAAATTGTCCTCTATTCTGTTCTCTTGATGGGCCATGGGTTTTCTCGACCAGTATCACTCCCCTGACGACCTGCCGCGCGTGCTGAAAGTGTTCCCGCTGCCGGGCGCATTGCTGCTGCCACATGCCGAATTGCCGCTCAACGTCTTCGAGCCGCGCTATCTCGCCATGGTGTCGGACGCGCTGGCCGGCGACCGCCTCATCGGCATGATCCAGCCCGATGACGACGAGGCGGATCTGACCGGCAGCCCGGCCCTGAAGCAGGTCGGCTGCGCCGGGCGCATCACCTCTTTCGCCGAGACGCTCGACGGGCGGCTTCTCATCACGCTGTCGGGCGTGTGCCGCTTCGCCATCGCCAGGGAAGTCGCCACCGACAAGCCCTATCGTCAGGTCGAGGCGGATTTCTCCAGCTTCGCCGACGACCTCGCCGCCCCCGAGGATGAAGAGGACGTCGATCGCGCCTCTCTGCTTAAGGTGTTCCGCGATTATCTCCAGGCCAATGACATGAGCGCCGACTGGGACCAGGTACGCGCCGCCTCGACCGAAGCGTTGGTCAACACGCTGGCCGTGCTGGCGCCCTATGCGCCGCGCGACAAGCAGGCGCTGCTCGAGGCCAAGGACCTGAAGTCCCGCGCCGATGTGCTGATCGCGTTGACCGAAATGGCGCTGGCGCGCCAGGGCTCGGGCACCAGCTCCGGCCTCCAGTGAGCAGCATGATGAGCCGGCAAACCGATCCCAAGCTCCTCGAAATCCTGGTCTGCCCGATGACCAAGACGCGGCTCGAATATGACCGCGACAAGCAGGAGCTCATCTCGCGCGCCGCGCGCGTCGCCTATCCGATCCGCGACGGCATCCCGATCATGCTGGCGGACGAGGCACGCGAGCTCGGCGAAAATGAGTAGCGATCCGCCGGAGGAAATCCGTCTCAAGGATCACGGCCGCCTCCTCGAGCTCGAATACGGCCCGCAGGAGATCTACAGGCTTTCAGCCGAATATCTGCGCGTCGAAAGCCCGAGCGCCGAAGTTAAGGGCCATGGCCCCGGTCAGGAAGTGACCGTCGCCGGCAAGAAGAATGTCCGCATCCTGCGTTTGGCGCCGGTCGGTCACTACGCCCTGCGCATCGTCTTCGACGACCGTCACGATACCGGCCTCTACACCTGGGGCTATCTGCGCGAGCTCGGCCGCGACGAGAAAACCCGCTGGCCGGCCTATCTCGAGAAGCTCGCGGCTGAGAAGCTGACGCGGTAAGGTTTCTTCTCTCCCACTGTCGTCATCGGGCAGGCGACACCGATCTCGATGAAAGAATTTATTGGGTCCCGGCTTTCGTCGGGATGACGATTTTTGGCCACACTACCCGCAACAGTCATCCCGGCGAAAGCCGCTATCGTATGCACATATCTAACGGGAGGTCTTCCCTGGTTTTTCCCTTCTCCCGCTTGCGGGAGAAGGTGCCCGAAGGGCGGATGAGGGTGTATGGTGCCGCCATGACAACGCGGCAAATTGAGCCCAAGCGGCTGGATCAGGCTCGCCGTCTACGCAGGAGTCAAACGCCGGCCGAGGAGAGGTTGTGGTCAGGCCTGCGCGGTCGGCGCCTGCAAGGACATAAGTTCATTCGCCAGCATTCGATCGGCCCGTTCACCGTCGATTTTCTCTGTCGCGAAGCCGCCCTCGTCGTCGAGGTCGACGGCGCTGCCCATTCAGAGGATCACGACATAGATTACGATACGCGCCGCACAGCCTATCTCGGACTGAAGGGATACCGTGTCCTGCGCATCCTCAACGATGCTGTATTCATCGCTTCAATGATGTGATGGACATGATCCTCC
>JBMOOM010000093.1:0-52631 GCA_049323275.1 Pseudomonadota bacterium | reverse complement strand
GGATATCTTCAGGCCTGCGCCGGCAATCTCATATCGGCCGGTTTGCGCCTCGTTCCGCTCGGCCAAACGGAAGGGACTCTCATCATGGCCGCTTTGGAGAGCACCATCGTGGCGGTCGCCGGCAAGGCCGCTCGATCGTCGCTGTCCGACCTGGGCAGTTCCACCTTTGCGGTCGATATGGCTTCCCTGCGCCACGAGACCCTGAATGTGAGGCTGTTCCGCTCATGAAAAGGCTTCATGGACCCTTTCGCGTCGGCATCGGCGGACCTGTCGGTTCCGGCAAGACGACGCTGACCGAGAAGCTCTGCAAGGCGATGCGGGGCCGGTGGTCGGTCGCCGTCGTCACCAACGACATCTACACCAAGGAGGATGCGCTGATCCTCAATCGCCTGCAGGCTTTGCCGGAAGACCGCATCATCGGGGTCGAGACGGGCGGTTGTCCTCACACGGCGATCCGCGAGGACGCCTCGATCAATCTCGGCGCCATTGCCGAGCTCAACCGGCGGTTCCCCGAACTCGACGTGATATTCATCGAATCGGGCGGCGACAATCTGGCGGCGACCTTCTCGCCCGAGCTCGCCGACATGACGCTTTATGTCATCAGCGTGTGCCAGGGCGAAAAAATCCCGCGCAAGGGCGGCCCCGCCATTACCCGCTCCGATCTGCTTGTGATCAACAAGATGGACCTCGCCCCGCATGTCGGCGCCGATCTCGAAGTCATGGCTCAGGACACGAGACGCGTGCGCGGCGAGCGGCCGCACATCTTCACCGATCTCCTGCGCGGCAAGGGCGTATGCGATATTGTCGAAATGATCGAGACCGCCGGTGGAATGGCTTTGTCATGACTCCGGCGGCTGGCCGCGCAGGGCGTATGCCACCTGGCTGGTCGAGGTGATCCAGTCCATGAAATGCTCGATGAGCGGTTCGCCGGCGCGGTTCTCCGGGCAGATGCAATAATAGCTGCGCGTCGCCTCGACACCGATGTCGTAGGGACGCACCAGGCGTCCGGATTTCAGATAGTCCTGCGCCAGGAGATCGCTGACCAGGGCCAGGCCTCTCCCTTCCATCGCCGCCGCGATCGCCATCATCAAGGTGCTGTAATAGGCATTGCGCCGCGGCACACGGCGGATCTTGGCAGCCGACAGCCAGCGCCGCCATTCGGTGCCGTCGTCTTCATGCAGCAGCCATTGATCGACGATGTCGGCGAGGGAGCGCAACCCGTCGGCCGAGTTGAGCAGGGCCGGGCTGCAGATCGGTCTGAGCTTCACGGTGGCGATGAAGCGCCAGGCAAAACCTTCCTTCGGCGCTGCGCCGTATGTGATGGCGACGTCGGTCTGTCGCCAGTCGACTTGCGCGACATCGATGGCCGCCGTCATCTTGAAGGAAGAGAGCCCGAAGCTTTGGCAAAAGTCGAACATCAGAGAGGACAGCCAGGCGACGCCCAGAGCGGGGGGCACGGAAACGCGAAGACTGTCGGCTTGTTCCACTTGGGGCTTGGCGGCGAGGTCGTTCACGCAGCTGCCGATGTCGTCCAGCGCGGCCGTGACGGTCCGCTGCAGTTCGCTTCCCTTCGGGCTGAGCCGGATGCGGCGCCCGTCGCGTTCGAAGAGTTCGACGGCGAGCGAGGACTGCAGCTTGCGCAGCTGCTGGCTGACGGCGCCCGGCGTCAGATTGAGCTCGAGCGCGGCGGCTCCGACGTGGCCAAGACGCGCAACCGCTTCGAAGGCCCGCAAATAGCCCAGCTCAAGCCGGTTCATGCTGTTGGATTGTTTAGCCATTCTAAACCGAAAACCAGCAATTCAAATAGTTTGTCAACATAGTAACAGCTCGATACGCTGCCTGTCATCAATTCAGGGATGTCTCATGTCCATCACCGCCAGGCCCTTCAACTATCCTTATGACGGCAATTTCAATCCCGCCGTTACCGCTCTGCTCGTCATCGACCTGCAGGTCGACTTCCTCTCGCAGGACGGATATTTCGCCCGCAAGGGTTATGATCCGGCGCCCTTGCGCGCGATCATTCCCAATGTGAACGCCCTCATCGCCGCCGCGCGCAAAGCCGGCTGCGTCATCATCCATACGCGCCAGGGCTATCGCGCCGACCGGGCCGACATGACCCCTTATGAAGTGTGGCGCCGCAAGCGTGCCGGCATCGACGACACGCAGGTCCTGCTGCGGTCATCGCCCGGTTATGAGATCGTTCCCGAGATCGACGTCCATCCCGACGACATCATCGTCGACAAGACCGCCAATGGCGCCTTCACCTATACCGATCTCGAGCATGTGCTGCGCGCCCGCGGCATCACGCATCTCCTGTTCACCGGCTGCACCACGGATGTCTGCGTGCACACCACTTTGCGTGAGGCGCAGGATCGCAATTTTCAGAATCTGCTGATCGAGGACGCCTGCGCCAGCGGCGATGCCTATGCGCATGAAGCCGCCGTTCACATGGTGACCGTCGAGGATGGCATATTCGGTGTCGTCGCCAAGACGGACGACGTGATCGCCGGCCTCAAGGCGGCGCGCCGCTGAGCTCCGGGGAAGGTCCATGCCCTATTATATTTCGCTCATGCGGCTCACCCAGAAGGGGCTCGATGAGCTCGGCAATTCGCCCGAGCGCGGGCGGATCAGCAAGGAGCGCGTCGAAGCACTCGGCGGCCGCAGCGTGTGCCTCTATGCCACCATGGGGCCTTACGACTTCGTGCAGGTCTTCGAGATGCCGGACGAGGCCAGCATGATGCAATATGTGATGACGGCGCGGCGCGACGGACATGTCGAGCCGCTGATCCTGCCGGCCTTCGATGCCTCCGAATGGGGGGGCATCGTCGACAAGCTGAAACTCAACAAATAGAATCCAGGGAGATCGAAATGGGCATGACGACCGGTTTTGCCGGCGGGCTTCTTTGCGCCTTGACGGCTGTTACGATGACTTTCTCAACCGCGGCGGCCGATACGATGAAGCCGTCCTTCGTTGTGGACGGCAAGTTGAATATCTGCACCACGGCCGGCTTTCCGCCGCTGACTTATCTCGAAAATCCCTCGGATACCCGGCCGGTCGGCATCGACATCGACATCGCCGATGCGTTGGCGAAGCATTGGTCGGCGACCGAGGTCAAGTTCTCGACCTCCGGTTTCGACGGTCTCCTTCCATCGCTGGCCTCCGGCCGTTGCGATCTCGTCATCAGCGGCATCTATCTCAACGACAAGCGCCGGGAATCCTATGACGGCGTGCCCTATCTGAAGTCGGCGGCGGTGATCGTCACGCTCGCGACCAATACCGACATCAACAAGCCCGAGGATCTGAGCGGCAAGCGAATGGCGCTGGAAGCGGGAACGGCCTATGCCGATACTCCGCAGGAGATGAACGAGCAGTTCGCGAAGGAAGGGCGCGCACCCGTGGTGGCCAATACCTACGAATCGCAGGTCGCCGCCGCCCAGCAGGTCCTGATCGGGCGTGCCGATGCCACCTTGACCGAAGTCGCGGAGGCCTCGGTGCGCATCAAGCAGACCAGCAATCGGCTGAAGATCGCTTATGCCTATCCGCCGGACGGCATCTACGGCATCTATATCCGCAAGAGCCCGGACGACTTGAAGGCCCTGCGCGCGGCAATGAAGGAACTGCGGAAATCGGGACGCATCGAGGCTGTCGCCAAGAAATTCAACATGCCGGTCGCCGATTTCGGGGTTGACTACGACTCCTGAAAGCAGGCCAAGCGATGCTGTTCGATCCGCACATTTTCATCGATGCATTGTTCAGCTCCGCCCTTCTCTGGGGCGCGCTGGTCACCATTGCGCTGTCAATCGTCGTGCAGCTTGCGTCACTTGTCCTCTGCCTGCCGATGGCGCTCGGCCTCGCGGCCGGGCGCCGCTATCGCTGGCCGTTGAAGACCTATCAATGGATCTTCCGCAGCGCGCCGCTGGTGCTGGTGCTGCTGTTCGTCTGGAACGGCCTGCCGCAGATCTTCCCGGCACTGCGCGCCGACTGGTTCAGTCCGTTCATCGCGGCGGCCGTCGCGATGACCCTGGTCGGCGTCGCCTATAATGCCGAGATCATGCGCGCCGCCCTGCTGTCGGTGCATAAGGGGCAGGCGGAAGCGGCAGCCGCCCTCGGTCTGCATCGCGGCCAGGCTTTCTTTCTCGTCGTTCTGCCGCAGGCATTCCGGATCGCCTTGCCGCCGCTGATGAACGAATTCATCTCATTGCTCAAGTCCACATCGCTCGCCTACACGATCTCGCTGCGGGAGATGATGACGGTCACCCAGCTCTCCATCTCGGCGAGCTTCCGTTTCACCGAATGGTACGCGGCCGCGCTCGTCTATTTCCTCGTGATGGTCTCGATCCTCACCTTGATCCAGGCGGCGGTCGAGCAGCGGATGTCGGCCGCCTATGCGCGGCGCACCAGCCCCGGCTCGGCCCCGGCCGTCACGGCAAAACCCGCAGCGGCCTGAGGACGGCCCTCAGTTGGACCAGAGATGATTGATGTCCTTGAGCGCCCGGGTGAGGAGCATCAGCTCCTGCTGGGAGATGCCGATGCCGGCGAGTGAATCGGCATGGATGTCGAGCGCGCAGAGGATGACCTGCGCCACTTGCCGGCCTTCCTCGGTGAGCTCGATCAGGCTCGATCGTTTGTCCCATTGCGGCCGGGACAGCTTGAGATAACCGCCCTCGGCCAGCTTGGTGACGTTGTAGGTGAGATTGGTTCCTTCATACTGGCCGATCGCCTGAAGCTGGCCGAGTGATATCGGCCTTTCGCTGGCGTGACAGAGGATCAGCGCCTGCACGGCGCTGAGAGCCTTGTCCCGGCGCCCCAGCTCCGAGGTGATGACGTCCAGGAATCTGCGATGCAGTATTTCGACGGACTGCAGCATTTGCGCAAAGTGCTTGCTCTTATGCGCGAGCTCGATTTCGTCGAAGTTCGATTTAACCGCGAAAGCCGTCGTCATGGATGCTCCCTTTCGCCGCGGCATTTACCATGTGATGTCCTAAGGTTTCGAAAGGGCTGAGCCGCAAATTTGGGAAGCGGCGTTAACCATCCACGGGAAATCGCAGGCCGATAAACCCGGAGTCACGGTGGGTCGCTGACGCGGCATTTTTAACGAATTGAGATGGCCCGAAATCTGTTATCGGAAAAGCCGCTCAATACCAGCCGATCATGCCGATTCGCGCCCCGTCTTCCGGTGTCTTTACGACGATCGCTGGGGGACCGCGATCTTCATCGAATGAATGGAACCAGCGGGAGAATTTTTGCAGAAGGAGTTTCATGGAGATCGCTCTCGGGAATGGTGTTCTTCCTGAATTCTCCACGATCGAATTGGTTCCTGACCACACGATCCTATGAATATTTGACCATTACATGCGTGTAAGGAAAGGAGCCTACGTCAAACGGGAACAATTTCCGCCGCCAAAGGTTAACAGGCCAACGGAGGTTGATATGAGCAGTTTCTTTAAACTCCCCCTCATCCGGGCGTCGATTGTCGCCCTTGGCTTGGGGTTCGGCGCAACTGGCGTTTTAGCCGCCTCGCCGGTCACTAAGCCGATGCAACAGCAGGGGGCCTCGAGTGACATCCTTTTGATCAATCATAAAAAGGGTCATTATAAGAAGTATCGTCACTACAACAAGAACAGACACTGGCGCTACGAGAAGCGATACGGCAAGCGCTATCGTCACCGTCGCCATGGTTATGACTATTATTATGGCGGCTGGTATTATCCGCGGCCTTACTGGCGCGATGAGCCGGGCATCCAGCTCCGCCTGAATCTCTGACCCGCGTCGTTACTAACGCAGGCGGCCGATCATCGAGATCGGCCGCCTTGTGTCAGGTTCCGACCAGCGCGGAGTGGGGCGCTTTCAGTTCCCACACCAGCCCGCCGGGCTGACGGGTAATCGCCGCCTCGCCACGCAGCGCCGATGGCGCCAGCTTCTCCAGGACCTTTGTGCCGAAGCCGGCCGTGATGATAGGGCCGACCTCAGGTCCTCCTGATTCTTCCCAGCGTAATTTAAACAACCGCGTGCTTGGTTCGCCATCAAGTGACCAGGCTACGCTTACGCGCCCGTCCGGCTTTGAAAATGCACCGTGTTTTGTGGCATTGGTAGCAAGCTCATGGAAGGCCATGCCGAGATATTGCGCGGCTGACGAGGAAAGCATGATGTGTGGCCCGTTTGTCGCAAGCCGGTCCCTGACGCCGAAGGTGTCGAGATGGGCGAGAAGCAGGCCATGCAGATCGGCGCCTTCCTCTTCACCCTGGACGAGGAGGTCATGCGACCGGGAGAGCGCGGTGATGCGCGATTGGATCAGCGCGTCGAATTCCTCACGTGAATGGGCCTGGTTGCTCGTTTCGCGGATGACCGCCAGGATGACGGCATACTGATTCTTCACCCGATGCGCGAGCTCCCGCAACAGCATGGTGATGCGCGCCTCGGCCTTTTTCCGGCGCGTGGTGTCCTGGGTGATGCCGATGAAATGCTTGCCATCCTGATCCACCGACACACGGTGATTTTCGAGCCAGATCAATTTCCCGTCCGGCCGGTAGAAGCGATATTCATCGCGCGGCGGCGGTTGTTCGCCGTCTTTCATGCGCCGGCGCGCCTGGGTCATACGCTCGCGGTCTTCCGGATGCACCATGCCGAGGAAGCGCTCGGCCGAAGGTACGTCCTTTGCGGGGTCGAGCCCGATGACGCGGTAGAAGTTCTCATCCCAGCTGAGCCGGCCGTCGGGAGCGATTTCCCAGCTCCCCATGTCGGCCGCCTTGAAAGCGAGTTCGAGGCGCCGCCGCTCGAGCTGCAGGGAACGCCTTTCGCGCTCCAGCCGCCGGATGGACTGGTCGAGGAGGTCGATGACAAAAAGGATCAGGCTGCAGACGATGATGAAGCCGACGACCGCCGCCATGTCCCAATAGGGAGAGGGATCGACATCGGATGTGGCGAGGAAATAGATCGCGAGCCCGGTGCAGACGGCCAATGCCGCTATGCCGATCTGCCGCCCGCCGACAAAAGCGCTGAGGAGGACGGCCGGGTAAAGGGTGAGAAAGGGCTGCATGCCGGGCAGCGCCAGCTTGAGGCCGGCGGCGATCGCCACGAACGCCGCTGCGGCCATAACTCCATACCCCCGGCGCTGCCTCAGCGACGGCAAATGCCTGTCAATCCACACCACATCTCTCCCTGCTTGCCGCAGCATATCACGACAAAGGGCAAGCGCTATGGCCGGGTGGCAGCGCGTGGCGAACCGGGCTACCCTATGCCGGGGTGAGCCTGGAGCTTGGACATGTAATACGCCACGCTATCGCGGCGATCCATTCGAACAGCTTCTCATCACCGGGCATGCAGAGATGGATTCTGATCTCGTCCATAGGACGGGATTAGGTTGCTCCCTGGCTCAGATCAAGCACGACGCGGCCGACGATCTTGCCTTGGCGCATCTCATCGAAGATGGCGTTGACCTGGGACAGGGGCGCCGTCCGGATCTTGGACCGCACCAGGCCGTTGGCGGCGAAGTCCAGCGCTTCATGAAGATCGGCGCGGGTGCCGACATTCGAGCCGCGGATGGTCAGCTCCCAGTTGGTGATCGCCGCGATCGAGGTGCGGATTTCGTCGGACTTGCCGCCGGGCAGGCCGATATAGGCGACTGTGCCAGCGGGCCGCAGCATCAGGATAGCCTGCTCGAAAGCCTTGCTGGCGACCGCGGTGACCACCGCGGCATGGGCGCCGCCGATCTTGGACTGGATCGCCGCCACCGGATCTTCCTGGGCGCCGTTGATCAGCATCTCGGCGCCGAGCGACTTCGCCAGCGCGAGCTTGTCGTCGGCGACATCGACCGCCGCCACCCGCAGCCCCATGGCGCGCGCATATTGGACGGCGATGTGGCCGAGGCCGCCGATGCCGAGCACGGCGACCCATTGGCCGGGCCGGGCGCCGGTGCGCTTGAGGCCGCGATAGGTGGTGACGCCGGCGCATAGAATGGGGGCGAGCTCGAAGAAATCCGCATCGGCCGGCAGCTTGCCGACATAGGCCGCCGGCGCCACCATATATTCGGCATAGCCGCCGGGCTTCGAATAGCCGGTCGCCTCGCCCGATTTGCAGATCGTCTCCATGCCGGCGAGGCAGAACTCGCAGGCGCCACAGGAGGAATACATCCAGGGCACGCCCACCGCATCACCGACCTTGAGGCCCTGGACGCCGGGACCCAAGGCGGCGACATGGCCGGCCACTTCATGGCCGGGGATCAATGGCAGATTGGGAAGCGGCGACCAGTCGCCTTCGATGGCGTGCAGGTCGCTGTGGCACACGCCGCAGGCCTTGACCTTGATGAGGATATCGCCGTGACCGGGCTCGGGAATCGCGACGTCCTCTATGGCGAGCCTGTCCTTGATCTTGTGAAGGACCGCCGCTTTCATTGTCTTGGTCATGACCTGAACCCCTCCGCTGTGTTTGGGTCAACCTAGAGTCATCACGGTCCGGCTGGCCATATCCCCAAAGCGATAGGTTGGGACCCGGAACTAGCGATAGGCCTTCGTGAGCGGCGCGGCATATCCGTTCAATTTTGATGTCCGCGCGCCGATGCCCGCCAGAGCCTCGGCCAGCTTGACCGCGCAGGCCACGCCGTCGAGCACCGGCATGCCAAAGCGCCTCGAAAGCCTGTGCGCCATGTCCGCCATGCCGGCGCAGCCGAGCACGATCGCGTCGGCGCCGTCAGCGGAAATGGAGATCGATATTTCTGTTGCGATTTTCTCGCCTGCCTCACCGTGATTGTGCTCGAGATCCAGCACCGGCACGTCGGCGGCCCTGACTTTCGCGCAGCGTCCCGAAAGCCCATATTTCTGGAGATTGTTCTCGATGGCGGGGATCGACCGCGCCAAAGTGGTCACGACGCCGAACCGGTGGCCGAGCAGACTGGCCATGTGGAATGCCGCCTCGCCGATACCGATGACCGGTGCGCCGGTGAGGCAGCGCGCGGCATCGAGACCGGTATCGTCGAAACAGGCGATGATATAGGCATCCATGTCAGGCGACTTGCGCATTTCGGTGAGCAGACCGGGCACGGCGAGAGCTTCGTCATAATAACCCTCGATGCTCTCCGGTCCGCGGTCGGGATTGACGGCGACGATTTCGGTCCCGCTGAAGGCTGCCATGCGGGCCGCATGCGCGATCTTGTCCGTCATCGCCGCCGTGGTGTTCGGATTGACGACCAGAATACGCATCATGTGATCGTCGCAAGCGACAGCGGCGCCAGCTCGCGCGCCTGACGTTTGGCCCAATCGACCTCCGGGACCGCCCTTTCGGCGGCGCGTTGTGCCGCTTCGACAATGGCGGCTGCGTTGCCGACATCGATCTGCGGGATCTTGCCGCCGGTGACGACCTGACGGCCGTCGATCCAGACGTCGCGCACCGGCCGGTCGGCGGCGCAATGGATGAGGCTCTTCAGAGGGTCGCGCAGGGGCCGCATGCTGGGATCGCTAAGATCGATGGATACCAGATCGGCCTTGGCGCCTTCGGCGATGCGGCCGATGTCGCTGCGGCCGAGCGCCCTGGCGCCGCCGACCGTCGCGAGATGGAAAATGCCGCCGGTCGGAACGCGCGTCATGTCTTCGCAGGCGACGCGCGCCAGGATCAGCGCCATGCGCATTTCCTCCAGCATGTTATGCGGGAAGGTATCGGTGCCGATGCCCATGATGACACCGGCATCGACATAGTCGGGCAGGCTCTCCATGGTCACGCCGCCGCGCATGAATGCGGTTGGGCAATGGGCGACCGCGGCGCCGCTTTCGGCGATCGAGCGCAGATCGTCGCGGGTATGCCAGTGCGGCCAGGAATGCGTGTCGAGATAGATGCAGTGGCCGAGAATGGTCCCCGGACGCAGCACGCCCTTGGACTTTGCATAGGCGACGGGAGTCTTGCCGGTGCGGCGGGTGAATTCATGGAATTCCACCATGCTCTCGGCGCAGTGGATGGTCAGAGGCCAGTTCTTCTCCGCGGCGAGCGCCAGGGAGTCCTCCAGCAGGGCCTCGTCCGTCGTATCGAGCGTGTCTGGGGCGAGAATGCCGGACAGCCTGCCGGAGCGATGCGCATTGGCCTCGTCGATCACGCGTATCGCGGTATCGAAATGCCTGCGCCCGGCCGGCAGATCCCAGAGATACTCAACCTCATGGCCGTTACGGGTCGACCAGTCGGCGCTCGCATACCAGGGGGCCACCACGCAGCGCAGGCCGCTTTCCTCGATCACATCGAGCCAGCTCGGATAGGGCGCCGAGAGATCGATGACGGTGGTGACGCCGCTCAGAAGCAACTCGTGGAAGGTGAGCCTGGAAGATGCGGCCGGGGTCGCCTCGTCCCCCGGGACGGCGCTGCCTTTCCAGAACGCGGCTTTCGCGTCGTAGAGACCGCTCATCCAGAAGGTCGGCGTGCCGAGCTCTTCCATGATGCCTTTGCCGATGGGACCCGAGCGCGAATGGCAATGAATATTGACGAGTCCGGGCATGATGAGGCGGCCGCGGGCATCGATGACCTCGTCGGCTTCTCCATGCCACGGGCCGCCCGCGTGGATGATGGTATTGCCGGCAAAGACGATGTCGCAGCCATTGCGATAGGCATGGCGCTGAGTGCGCTCGTCCCAGACGATCGCCCAGTCGGCGTTCTTGAGGTGCGTGCGGCGCGTCATGGTCCTTCTCCTTCATTGCGTTGATCGCCCGCAAAGGCATGGCAGTCGGCGCCGCGCCAGGCGATCGTAATCATTTCGCCAATGGCCGGCACCGCGGTGCGTGCGTCATTGGCGAGCTTGGCGGAAAGCCGGCGGCCGGAGGCAAGCGTCACTTCCAGCCGGGCATGATCGCCCAGATAGACGATGCCTTCGACAGTGGCGGTGAATTTGTTCTCACCCGACGCATCCTTGCCGATCATGATCCGTTCGGGCCGTATGGCCAAGCTTGCCGCCCGGCCGGCTGCCAGGGGCGTGGTGCTCGCGGCAGTCGTGATGCATTCGCCGTCGAAGCGCACGCGGATGATTGCATCGCCAGGTGTCTCGACAATGCCATCCATGCGATTGTTTTCGCCGACGAAGTCGGCGACCAGCGCGTCCGCTGGGCGCTCATAGAGCTCGGTGGGCGGCGCCAACTGTCTGATCCGGCCATCGGCGAAGACGGCAACCCGGTCGGACATGGCGAGCGCTTCGCCCTGGTCATGCGTCACATAGACGATGGTCACGCCGAGACGCGCATGGATGCGCTTGATCTCAAGCTGCATATGTTCGCGCAAGCGTTTGTCGAGGGCTCCCAAAGGCTCGTCCATCAACACCAGTTTCGGCTCGAACACCAAGGCGCGCGCAAGCGCCACGCGCTGCTGCTGGCCGCCGGAGAGCTCGGCCGGGAATCTATCCTGCATGCCTTCGAGCTTGACCAGCGCCAGCATCGCCTGAACACGCTCTCCGATCTCGTTTGCCGGCCGGCGCCGCTGGCGCAGCGGAAAAGCGATGTTCTGGGACACCGTCATGTGGGGAAAGAGCGCATAGCTCTGGAACACGATTCCGATATTGCGCTGCCAGGGCGGGACATTGTCGAGCGGCTTGCCGTCGAACTCTATGCGTCCCGAGGTCGGGCTCTCGAAGCCGGCCAGCATCATGAGGGTGGTCGTCTTGCCCGATCCCGATGCGCCGAGAAGCGACAGGAATTCACCACGCCGGACGTCGAGGTCGAGATCTCTCACGACCAGTGACTGGCCGTCATAGCTCTTGTTGACGCCGGTGAAGCGGACCAGCATGTCCCCCGCTTCTTGACGGAGCGCCGTCATCGGTTCGCCTGCCATTTGCCGAGCGCGGTTGGGAATATATCGGCCATCGATCGTCCTGACCAATGTGCCTCAGGGAATTTTCGCCAGACGGCTTCGCAGGATGTCTGTGCCTTGTCGAGAAGCTGCTGCTGATCGGCGAAGAGTACGCGTCCTTCGGCCACCACGATTCTGCCGTCGACGAAGACGGTGCGGACATTGTGGCCGGAAGCGCACATCACCAGGCTCTTGATCGGATCCCAGACCGGGCCGATGGCCAGATCGTCGAACTGGACGAGCGCCAGGTCGGCCTTGGCGCCCGGCGCCAGCTTGCCGAGGTCGTCGCGGCCGAGCGCCTTGGCGCCGGCGAGCGTCGCCGCCTCGAAAACATGGCGGGCGGTCGCCGCTTCATTGTCCATTCCCATGAGCTTGCCGGCATAGGACGCCATGCGCATCTCGGCGATGACGTCATACGGATAGCTGTCGGTGCCCATCGCGACATTGATGCCGGACCGGCGGTAGCGGTCGAAGCTCGACAGCGCCACGCCGCGGCGAGCCAAGGCCAGCGGGGCATGCGAGACCGTGGCGCCCGACGCGGCGATGAGTTCGAGATCGCCTTCCCACGGATAGGCCACCATCGGATGGCCGGCAATATAGATGCAATGGCCGAGCATCACATCGGGCCCGAGAAATTCCTCCTCCGCCAGCAGTTGCGCCGGCGTTCTGCCGGCAAGGCGCACCGTGTCGTGGAATTCGAAGAGTTGCTCGCAGAAATGCATGGTGATGCCGACGCCCAGGCGATTGGCCTCGGCGCGCGTTCGCCGGCGCAGCTCCGGCGTCGACAGGTAGAATTCATCCGGGTTGAGGAGGCCGCGGTAGCGGCCATCGAAAGCGCCGTCATGTTTCTCGATGAAGCGGATAGCGCGCTCGAGGCCGGCAAATCCCATCGCCTCGTCGCGCTCGACGACGAGCTTGCCGTTGTCGGTGAAGAAATACTCGCCGGTGGCGAATGCCGGCGAATAATATAGGCGGGCGCCCGAGGCTCCGGCATGCCGCAGCATGATTTCACCAACATCCGCCGTGTTGCCTGCTTCGGCGATGGTGGTGACGCCGTGGCGGAGCAAGGCGGCAAAGGCGAAGGCGATCGAGGCATCGGCATCCTCGAAGGAGCCGAGGCCCGGCCCGCCGCTCAGCTTGCGCGGTGCGCAGTTGAGGAAGCCCGAGCGCATGAAATCGCGCCGGCCGCCATCCAGCACCAGCCGGTCGGTGACCTGGGCCGCGACATGGGCGTGGGTGCTGATGAGCCCTGGAATGGCCAGGCAGTTCCGGGCCTCGACGACCTCGTCGGCCTGGCCGTCCCAGGATGCGCCGACATGGATGATGCGGTCGCCCTGGATCACGACCACACCGTCATCGATCAGCCGATGCTCTCCGGCCTGATGGCCGACCACCCATTTGGCGCGGATGAGAATGCGTTTGCCGGATGCCTGTGTCATGTGGATCTTGCTCCTGTCATTCTTTGGGTGCGCCGCCGCAGAGCTTCGACCACGAGGGTGAGGGCGACCGAAGCGACAACGAGGAAGACGGCGGCGACGGTGATGGTCGGCGAGATCGTCTCCTTGGCGCCGCTCCATATCTGGCGGGGCAGCGTGCGGAATTCCGGGCTGCCGAGAAAGATCACGCAGACGATCTCATCGAAGGAGGTGATGAAGGCAAATGTCGCGCCGGTGACGATGCCGGGCATCACCAGGGGACGGGTGACTTCCCAGAAGGCGCCCAGGGGTGTCGCGCCCGAGGCGTAGGCGGCCCGTGTGAGATTGGGGTCGAAGCCTTCCAGCGTGGCCACGACGGCGATGACGACGAGAGGCAGCGCCAGGGCCGTATGGGCGAGCACGAGACCGAGGAAGGTGCCGACGAGGCCGAAACGCGCGAAATAGAAGAAGCTGCCGACGCCGACAATGATGACCGGCACGATCATCGGGCTGAGCAGCAAGGCGGACAGGATGCCGCGCAGGCGCTTCGGCAATCTGACAAGGCCGAGAGCCGCGAGGGTGCCGAGAACCGTCGCCGTCACTGTGGTGGTTGCGGCCAGAATGAGGCTGTTGCGCAGCGCCGAAAGCCAGACCGGATTGGTGAAGAATTCAGCATACCACCGCATCGAGAAGCCCGGCAGAGGAAAGATCAGCAGGCTTCCCGACGTGAAGGAGAGCGGGAAAATCACCAGGATCGGCGCCACCAGAAAGATCGCCACCAGAACGGCTATTCCCTTGGCGCCGAGGTCGGCCGCCCGTTCCGTGCCTGTCAGGTGCGTGTTGCGCTTCATCGCCGTGTCGCCGCCGATTGCGCGCCGATGGCACGGTGGAAAATGCCGAGGATGAGCAGGGTCGCGAGAAGCAGCAGTGTGCCAAGGGCGGCAGCCATGCCCCAGTTCACCGACGAGTTGGTATAAAAGGCGACGAAGTAGCTGACCATCTGTTCACCACCGCCGCCGACCAGGACGGGCGTGATGTAGAAGCCGATCGCGGTGACGAAGACGAGCACCAATCCGGCAATCACGCCCGGGATGACCTGCGGGAGATAAGCGTGGCGAAACACCGCCAGCGGCCGGGCGCCGAGGCTCGCCGCGGCGCGCAATTGAGCCGTGTCGACCTTTTGCATCACGCCATAAAGCGGCAGCACGAAGAAGGGCAGAAGCACATGCACCATCGCGATATAGACGCCGGTGCGATTGTAGATCAGCGCGAGAGGCTCATCGATGATGCCGTTGTCGATCAGAAAGCGATTGAGGATGCCGTTCTGCTGCAGGAGCAGGATCCAGGACATGGTGCGCACCAGCACCGAGGTCCAGAAGGGCAGAAGAATGGCGACGAAGAGCATGCGGCCAAACCAGCCCTCGGCCGTGGCGAGCACATAGGCGACCGGGAAGCCGAGAAGCAGGCACAGGAGGGTGACGACGCCGCTGATCCAGAATGTGCGCCCGTAGATAGCCCGGAAGGTCGCGCCGTCGGCATTGTCGGCATGCGCCAGGGCGCCGTCGACGAGCTGGAGATCGAGCGCGCGCAAGACATAATAGGGGGTGAGTCGGCCGCTTTCCGAGGCCAGGACCTGCCAGATGCGATGCTCGCCCCAGCGCGGATTGGCGGCGACCATCTGCTCGGCGACCGGCCTTGCCGGGTCGATCGTGAAGCCATGCAGGCCGATGACCATGCTGCGCATGCCGCTTTCGGAATAATTGAGGCGCCTGGCAAGCGTAGCCGCGGTCGAGCGATCAAGCGCCTTGATATCATGAACGAGGGCGGCAAAAGCCTGGTCGGGCGGCAGGCCCTCCGCGTTCCAGACGGCCAAAGCGGCACGCGTCTGCGGCAGGGCCCGCCAGGCATCGACATTGTCGACGCTGCGCCAGGCAAACAGCACGAGCGGCACGAAAAAGACCAGGAGCAGGAAGAGGACGGCGGGCGCCGTGAGAGCAAAACCGCCGAACCGCTCGCGCCGGCGCGTTTTGCGCACCGCTCGGGCAAGTCCGGACGAATTCGTCTCCACCGTCCTCATCTGCGCACCCTTACTGCGCCTGCCAGGAGGCGAAGCGCTCGTTCAGGCCGTCCATCTTGTCGAGCCAGAAGGATACATAAGCGGGAGTGTCCTGGTCGACTGCGGTTGCCATATGGCTCGAGGGGAGGACCTCCGCCAGGGACGGATCGAGAAGCGGCACGGCCTTGTTGTTGAGCGGCGCGTAGGGTGTGATGTTGGTGAAGGCAGCCTGCTGCTCGGGCTCGGCCGCGAATTTCACGAAGCCCAGGGCAGCATCCAGGTTGGGCGTGCCCTTCATGACGGCATAGTATTCGCTGCCATTGAGGTGGCCGGCATCCCAGACGATGCGGAAGTCGCGCTTGTCATCGTGATTGGTCTTGGTGACGCGGCCGTTCCAGCAATAAGTCATTGCGACATCACCGGAGGCCAGCAATTGCAGGGCCTCGCTGCAGCTGTTCCACCATTGGATGTTCGGCTTCAGCTCATCGAGCTTCTTGAAGGCACGATCGACACCCTCGGCAGATGTCAGGACCTTTGTGAGGTCGGTCGGCGCGACGCCATCGGCGAGCAGCGCCAGCTCCAGCGTCTCGTTAGGAGCGTTGTAGAGGCCGCGCTTGCCGGGAAACTTCTTCACGTCCCAGAAATCGGCCCAGCTCTTGGGGCCGTTGTCGCCAAGCTTGGCGCCGTCATAGACCAGGACGCCCGAGGATGAGAACATCGGAACAAGGCATGCGATCAAGGGTTTGGTGAAGTCGGCCTGATTGGCGACGTTCTTGCCGGAGAGATCTTCGAGAAGCCCTTCATCGCAGGCGAGCGGGCCGACCGAGGGGCCGACCATGATCACGTCCCATTTGAGGCTCTTCGCCTCGACCTGGGCACGGATCTCGGCGAGCTTCTGATCGTATTCGTCTTCGACGACCTTGGTGCCGGTCTTCGCCGCGAACGGCTTGACCATGGCTTCGGTGGCAGCCGCCTGGGCCGCGCCGCCGACGCCGCCGATGCGCAATTCCGCCGCATCGGCCGACGCGGTGAAGGCGAAAGCGAGGGCCGCACCGAGACTGAGTTTGAATACGCGGGCAGTCATAGTCATAGGGTCTCCTCCTTTGGTTTATTGGTCTTCAGCCTTGCCAACCCATCGGTTCATGTCGACGGGGCGGCGAAGAGTTTGCCGGTACATTTCCCGGTAGAAGGGGGCGAGGCGATCGGCCTGACGCCGGGTTTCCGCGAGAGTCTCGCAGTGCTCGGCCATGATGTCGCGGATCTGAGCACGCAAGGCGGCTTCATCGATGGTGGTGAGCCTGCCGTCCTCGAAAACGATGCGTCCGCCGACCATCGTGAGCGTGACCGATGCGCCGCTTTCGCAGAAAACGAGCTGCCGGCGAATGTCGTTGAGGGGCGTGAAGGCGATCGTGTCCAGATCGACGAGAATGAGATCGGCTTCATAACCGGGCTCGATGCGGCCGATCCTGTCGGAAAGGCGCATGCTATGGGCGCCACTTTGAAAGAGGCTGCGCAGGATCTCGTCGGCTTTCGGCCAATTGTCCCAATCGGGATCGGCGATCTTGTGAACGAGGCCGGCCGCTTTGGCGACGCCCCACATATTCGCCGTATCGTCGACCGCCGCCTCATCACTGCCGAGGCAGATTGGGATGCCGGCATTGCGCAAGGCGCGCCACGGCATGACGCCGCTGCCGAGCTTGAGATTGGAGATCGGATTGTGGGCGACCGTAGCGCCGCCGCGCGCCAGAAGATCGATGTCGTCTCCGTCGATCCAGACGGCATGCACGACGAGCTTGCGCTCATCGAGCAGACCCAGATCGTGAACATAGCGCACCAGCGACTTGCCGTATTTTTCCTCACCGAGCACACGCTGCAGGCGCGTCTCCAGTATGTGTATGATGAAGGGCAAGTCATGCCGCTTCGAGAGATCGGTGAGGGCTTCGAAATAGGGAACGGTGACACGCTGCGGCGCCGAGCAGGAGACGGAGCATCTGAGAAGACCGTCATTGGCGCCATGCCATTGCGCGATGAAGTGGTCATAGAGCGCCAGAAGCTCGCCGTCGCTCTGGCGCGGCGCCTCTTCCATGTGCCGGCGCAACTCGGGAGGCAAGATATCCTTGAGAAAGGGGTATTTCTCGAATTCGACCACATTGGGCTGGTCGAGCGAGACATTCGCCCGCATGCCCGAGTCTTTATAGGCCTGCATGACGGCAGCAATAGTGTCGGACGTCGGCACGGGGTTGAAGAAGGCATCGTCGTGAACCGCCGTGATGCCGAGCCTGAGCATCTCGGCGGCGCCGAGCAAGGTTCTCAGCCGGCAAAGCTCGGGACTCTCGGGGCGCGCCGCCAGCGGCGGCACCTCGTAGAGCATGAACATTTCAAGCGGCGCGTCGTCGAGCGCGCCCTTCAGGAAGTTGGCCGGCGAGTGCACATGGCCATTGATGAGACCGGGCATCAGCAGATGATGCGAGGCATCGATCACGCGCGTCCCCGGCGATGCCGCAAGATCCGGTCCGACGGCGCTTATCTTGCCGTTCTGCACAAGGACGTCGGTGTCGGCGAGAATGCGCCCGGCTGCATCCATCGACAGGACCGTCGCATGGCGAAAAAGTACTGCGGTTGAATTCTGTACGGGGGAGGAGACGGTATTATTACTCTCGCGCATTTCCGATCTGATCCAGTGTTGAACCGGCAAATCGGCACGCCAACCGTCAAGGGGCTTTAGGGGATGACCCCTGCGCTATCCTTATCGATACCAAGACTGGGCCGGGACGACAAGAGGACTTTCATCAAAATCCAATCTCTGCACTATAGGGCTGGTAAAATCCGCATCCGGAGAAACATATTTCACCATGAACGGACAGCTTCCGCGCCGCCATCTGCTGCTCGACAGTTTCAGCAGGAGCGCGGCCGAACTGACGCAGGCGCTGGAGACGGCCGGCTTCGTGCCTGCCTTGCTCGGCGCCGTGGAGCGCATCGTCCATGCCGATTTCGTCATGGTCTTCGGCTATCGCGGCTCCGATCAGCCGCAGCTCCTGGGCGACACGCTCGACCGCGAGCGCCATCGCGTCATTGCCGAGGACTATATCAACGGGCCCTATCTGCTCGATCCCTTTTATCAACTCGTCGAGGACGGCCGGCGCGAGGGATGCTTCCGCCTGCACGACATCGCCCCCGACCGGTTCCGGCAGAGCGAATATTTCCGCACCCACTACAAGCGCACCGGCATCGGCGAGGAGGTCGGCTTCGTCTTCGATGCCGGGCGGGGCGTCACCGGTGTCGCCTCGGTGGCGCGCTGGACTGCATCGCCCGCCTTTGCGCGCGATGAACTCGATCTCCTGCAGACGCTCGGACCCGCGATCAGCGCCTTCTGCAGCCGGCACTGGAGCCGCATCAGCCGGGCGGTGCTCGTCTCGGATGAGGCGGCCGGCGTCAATGCGGTGTCGGCGCTCGAGGATTTTGCCGGCGGCATCCTGTCGGCGCGCGAAAGGCAGATCATGACCATGATCCTGCAGGGCCATTCCACCCAGTCGCTGGCGCACCACCTCGATATCAGCCCGGGAACCGTGAAGATCCACCGCAAGAACGTGTATCGCAAGCTCAATATCTCGACCCAGGCCGAGCTCTTTGCCGCCTATCTGGCCTTCGTCCAGGCCCGCGGTGGCGGCGCCGGCCTATTCCCCGGGGGATATACAAAGCAGAGGCCATCTCCCCGATAATCGGCCATCGTACCAAGAAACATCAGGGAGGGAACCATGACAAAGAGCTGGTACAGCGATCTGCCCCAATTCTATCAGCGCCAGATCAAGGCCGCGGGCCTGGACGAGGCCGGTCTCACCCGCCGCCGCCTGCTCAAGGGCATGGCGGCGACTGCCGGCGTCGCGATGGCCGGATTGTCCTCGCGCCCGTCGCAGGCGGCGAGCCAGATGACATATATGTGCTGGGAAGGCTACAACGACCCCCGCATCATCGATCCGTTCCGGAAGGCGAATGACGTCGATATCGCCTTCGACCTGATCGTCGACAGCCCCGGCGGCTTCGCCAAATTGCAGGCCGGCGCCGCGCGCGAGGTCGATCTCGTGTCGAGCGACATGCCCTGGATCACCCGTCTTGGGCCCGCCGGGCTGGCGCAGGAACTCAACCCGGCCGATTACGCCGATGTCTACGCCACCTTCTACGATCAGTTCAAACCGCCCTTCGAGCCCTTGCTGAATGACGGCAAGACCATCGGCGTGGCGACGCGCTGGGGCTGGGTCGGGCCCTGCGTGAACACCGATCTCACCAAGCCGGAAATCTGGAAGAGCTATGATCCGGTTTTTGACGACGCCAACAAGGGCAAGATCTGCGTGATGGATTGGGGCGACTGGCCGATCCTGCCGATGGCGCTCCACGCCGGCATCGACCCCTATCAGGAACTCGACCAGAACGCGCTCGAGGAAATCCGCAAGGTGCTGCGTGCGATGTTCAAGAACACCCGCACCCTGGTGGCCGATCTGACCCAGGCCCAGAAAGGTCTGCTCGACGGTTCGCTGCTCGGCTGCATCGGCGCCGGTTCCTATCTGACTTCGGCAGTGCGCAAGCAGGGCCACAAGAACATCATCGCGGTGGTGCCCGAGCCCAAGAATGGGTTGAAGCAGGGCATCATCTGGGTCGAGGCGACGGCGATCCTCAAGGACACCGATCAGCCGGAGCTGGCGCAGAAGCTCCTGAAGCATGTCGTCTCGAAGGAGTCGGGCCATGTCCTGTCGCTCCTCGACACGACCTGCAATGTGGTGACCAACAAGGCGGTGGAGGAACTCTACACGCCGGAGGAGCGCGAGATCCTGCAGGTTGATTACATGTGGACGGCGTGGGACAATTCGCAGATGCACCGTATTGCCCCCAATATCGACGAGATGCTGGCCATCTGGCAGGAGGAACTGGCGGCGGCGCAGTAGCGCGATCCTCATGCCCGCTATTCTCGACATCCGGGATGTCCGCAAATCCTATGGCAGCTATGCCGCACTGAAAGGCGTGTCGCTGAGCGTCAACCAGGGCGAGTTCATCGCCCTGGTCGGGCCTTCGGGTTGCGGCAAGACCACGCTGCTCAAGCAGATCGCGGGCTTCGAGGAGCCGGATTCCGGCCGCATCGCCATTGCCGGCGCCGATATGGCCGGCGTGCCGGCGGCGAAGCGTCCGACCAGCATGGTGTTCCAGAAGCTGGCGCTCTTTCCGCATATGACGGTGGCCGAGAATATCGGCTTTCCGTTGAAGCTGCGCCGTACTGATCCGGCCGAGATCCGGAAGCGCGTCAGCCAGATGATCGAGCTGATGCAGCTCAAGGGCGAATATCTGACGCGCTACCCGCGCCAGCTGTCGGGCGGCGAGCAGCAGCGCGTGGCGCTGGCGCGCTCGATGGTGTCCGAGCCGAAATTGCTGCTGCTCGACGAGCCGCTGTCGGCGCTCGACGTAAAACTCAAGAAGGTCCTGCAGGCCGAGCTCAAGCGCCTGCATCGCTCCGTCGGCGTCACCTTCGTCCATGTGACGCATGATCTCGAGGAGGCGATGATGCTCGCCGACCGTATCTGCGTCATGCGCGACGGCGCCATTCTGCAGCTCGGCACACCCGCCGACATTTATTACCGCCCCGCCGGCAGTTTCGTGTCGGGCTTCATCGGTGAAACCAACCTGTTGCCGATCACCGTCACGGATCGGACATCGGCGGGATTGACTTATCGGGCGGCCGATATCGTAGATGCGGACGGCCGGATCCCCGCGAATCTCATCGCCGCCAATGTCGCCAAGGGGCCGGCGCTTCTCATGCTGCGGCCGGAATTGCTGCGCGTTCTGACGCCGGGCGAAGCTTCCGATGGCTGGATCGCCGCCGAAGTGACCGAGATGTTCGGCAAGGGCGGCACGGTGCAATATCGCGCCGAGACCCCGGGCGGCCAGAAGCTCGTCGTCGAAATTCCGGGCACATCGTCGCTGCCGATGCGCATCGGCGACAAGGTCAGTCTGGGCTTCACCAAGAAGGACATCTATGTCTTCGGGGCGGAGGCCTGATCATGGCGGATGAGGTGCCGAGAAGCTGGCGCGATCCCGACCTTCTGATCAAGGCGCTGCCGACGGTGCTTCTGCAGACCACCTGCTTCCTGGCGCCGCTGGTGATGACCTTCCTGCTCACCTTCCAGCGCAGCCGTAGTTTTCAGCTGCAATGGAGCTGGGATCTCTGGACCTGGACCGAAGTCTTCTCCAAGCCGCATTACTGGACGATTCTCGGCCATACGATCCTCATGGCGGCGGCCACCGTCGCCATATGCCTCGTCATCGCTTTTCCCATCGCCTATGGCCTTGCGACACGCTTCAAGGCCTGGGAAAACGAGATCAAGGTGCTGATCACCTTCGCCTTCATCACTGACGCGACGCTCAAGATCTATGGCTGGGCCTTGTTCCTCGACAAGAATGGGATGGCCAATTACCTCCTGAGCTCGATCGGCCTGCCGCCGGAGATGGTCGCTTTTCTTTATACCGATTGGGCGACCTTGCTCGGCATGGTCTATTCGCTGTCCGCCTTTGCGATCTTCACGCTTTATCTCTCGATCAGCAATATCGACCGGTCTCTGATTCTCGCTGCCTATGATGCCGGCGCCGGCAAGTTCCGCGCTCATTGGGAAGTCACGCTGCCTCTGTGCAAGCCGGGCATCTGGGCCGGCAGCGTGCTGATCTTCCTCCTGAGCGTCGGCGCCTTCCTCGAGCCCAAGGTTCTGGGCGGCGGCAAGTCGCCGATGTCGGCGGAGCTGATCCGCCAGACTTTCGAGACGCGCGTGAACTGGCCCCTGGGGGCGGCTCTCACCCTTGTCCTGATGGTCGTATCGGTCTTCATCGTGCTGCTGTTTAGCCGCGTGATCGGCCTCAAGCGGGCGGGGCTCGCCACATGATCGCGAAGCTCGAAGGCAGGTTCATCGACATCGTCCTGTGGGGGAGTCTCGCCGCCGTCCTGATCTTCTTCTACATTCCGATCTTCACGCTGATCGCTTTTTCCTTCCAGGAGGGCCGGTTTCTGACCTTGCCGTTCGAGGGGATCTCACTACGCTGGTACGGTGAATTGTTCCGCAATGCCAACGCCCTCAATGCTCTGTGGAATTCGACGCTGATCGCCGTCATTACGACGGTGATCGCCACGGCCATCGGAACCATGGCGGCGATCGCCGCGGTGCGTTATCGCTTCCGCGGAAGCGATGCTTTCAGGCTTCTGGCCGGCGTGCCGCTGGCCTTTCCGCAATTGCTGCTCGGCATCGTGCTGCTTTTGTGGTTCTCGGTTCTCGGCCGGGCACTGGATTTCTCGACCGGCATCACCACGGCGATAATCGGCCATATCGTCTACATCACGCCTTTCGCCATGGTGATCGTGGCGGTGCAGGTCTATAATTTCGACGCGACGGTCGAGGATGCGGCGCGCGATTGTGGCGCGACGAGCTTCGAGGTCTATCGTTATGTCACGATTCCGCTGCTCTGGCCGGGCATCTTCTCGGCGGCGATCTTCGCCTTCCTGCTGAGCTGGGGGAATTTCTATCTGACCTACAGCCTGGCCGGATCCACCCGCACTTTGCCGACCTTCATCTTCTCGGGCATCGCCATCGGGTCGTCGCCTCTTTATCCGGCCATCGCCACGGTCATCTTCATTCCCGGCATCCTGCTGGTGATCCTGGCCAACCGTTTGCGTCGGACTTGAACGGCTATTGAGGCATGCCGCGCATCAGCCGCGGGAACTCCTTGAGGAAGAGCGCCCTGACGGCGAGGCCCTTGGGCCCCTGCGAGCCGTCCTTGCCGACTTCGAGACGAGCGAAGACGACGCGCTGGCCGCGCTTTACGGCCCAACCCACGAACCAGCCGATCGGCTGCGATCTGTCGAATTCTCCCTTGTCGTCGCGAAGCCAGATGCTGCCGGTCTTGCCATAGACCCGCCAGCCGCCGGGGGCGTCGAAGCCCGGCACGATGGCGCGCGTCTTCGTCTGCGCCTCCTTGGCCAGAGGGAGGGTGCCGGTGAGCAGCTTGCGAATGAATTGTGCCTGCTCGTCGGCGGAGATCACCAGCGAGGAGGCGAGCCAGGCGTGGCTCAAGCCATTGTCCTTGCCGGGATCGCCGGAAGTGTCCTTGTTGCCATAGTCCAGCTGCGCGACATAGGCGGTGAACTTGTCGAAGCTCAGGCGGCGTGTCACTTCGCGCGAGTACCAGAGAACGGAATCGCGTTCCCACGACATGGGATCGACGGTCCGGCGGTCGCGTTTGGGAGCCTCGATTCCCTCATGCCATGTCCAGGCCGGATCATGCGCCCCTTTCAGGATACCGGCATCGAAGCCCATGACGGCAAGCGGCACCTTGAAGGTAGAGGCAGGACTGAAGCGTTCATCACAAATGCCGTCGCGGTGCATGACCATGCCTGATCGCGCATCGAGGATCACCGTGCAGGATCTGGGCGCCGCTTGAGCGGCTGCATCGGTACTTGAGCCACCACCGGCAGCACCGACAAGAAAGAGACAGAGCAGGAGGAAGAAGTTGAGGGGACGAATCATGAGATCGTGGTAGCACATGTCGTTTCCCGCTGTCCGCCCGGCGAAATGCGAGGCAGCCTGGCGATGGTCGGAAATTCATTCCCGACCTTGATAATTGTCTTCGGCCGCTTCCTGGATTTCGCGCCAGGTGGCCGGAAAGTCGCGTTTGATTTCTGCGAGGACTTCGCGCGCCCGATGATCCGTGAAAGCATAAGCTTTCTCATCGGCGCCGATGAAAAAGATGTCGCAAGCCAAGTTGTCTGGAAAGACTTGGTCGTGGATAGGACGGATGCGCACCTCGAGATCGCCCACCACAATGTCGCGCTCGCGCAGGGGGATATGGGCCGTGACCATCATGAGGAGGGCGCGTTGCTGAGGCGCGTCAACTCGGCATGGCGCGTCCGGTCGGCATCGGTCCATCTGTCCTTCATGGTCAGGACCGCCAATTCTCTCTCGACGGGACTGGCCTCGGCCCAGGCCTTGGCATAGGCCTCTATATAGAGGGCGTTGCGGCGTCGGCGGGCTTCGGCTTCGTGGAAAATCATCGCGCTATCTCCCATCCTTCAGTATGCGTGTTTGTACGTTAAAACAGTAAAAATTGTCAACGTAAAACGTACGAACGTGGCTCGGCGTACAAAAGCGTATGTTGCAGAAACGAAGTTTGTTCTTGATATGTTCTTGTACTTGCGGCATGTTTGAAGCCGGCCATTGCAGCCAGGGAGGCCACCAAAGATGACCATGCAGACCTATTTCATCGTTCAGCCCTATCTGGAAACGAAGAGGGGAAGTCTGGTCGCCTTGCCGGCGATCCAGGCCAAGGATGCCGATCACGCCCGCCGGCTGGTATCGCGCCAGGAAGGCTCAGCGGCGGGGGCGATTGCATTTTCCCGCCGCGTCGATCCGGAAGTGGGCGAATATGAGGAGGCCGTCGTTCTGTCGCGCTGGGGCCGGGTGCCTGATGATGAGGAGCAGGCCGCAGCCTGATCTCAGCGTACGTTTTTCTTGCCTACGATCCGATGGCAGACCGGCCAGTCTATGATCGATTCCGTGAAGTCGAGGGGAGGCTGATACTGCCGCAACTTCCACTCCTGCGGCGACCAACTGACCAGCGTCTTGATGATCGCCTCGGCTTCGCCATGGGGCGGCACGTGGTAAAGAACCACGTCTGTGTCGCGCTCGGGCAGTTTATGGGGATTGACCCAGGCGATATCGCCGGGCCGATAGGCGGGGACCATCGACTCGCCGACGATCAGGATCCCATAGGGATCTCTGACATGAAGGAGTTCGTCCGGCGGGGGGAGTCGTTCAATCGGCGTATGGTCGATGATGAGATGGCCCTTGCCGCCCTGAGCTGCGGAATAAATGGGTATCAGCCTGCCGGATATTGGTCGGCTGAGCGTGGTGAAATGCGGGGCATCCCCTTTTGTCCTGCGGCCGCCGAGGTCCCAAACCTCTTCTTCGACGATGGGAGGCTCGCCCCGCCCGGCAAATAACGCGACAAGATTTTTGAGGATGTCGTACGGCAGGTGGTCGTGCGGGAACTTCTTGGGATCTTCATAGTGCTGGTAACCAGAGGGGGTCTTATAATCAAGCGCCTCCGCGACCTGGCGCATGGTGAAGCCCGCGCGGTTGCGCAGCGCCTTTAAACGTTCCGTGACCGGAATATCTGCCATAAGACGTGTATAGCGTATAAGGCGTATGGAATCAAGTTGACTGTTTGTACGTTTTTAACGTATAAACAGAACATGAACAAATTTGCCGCCATTTTTTCCCCGGATATGCGACCCGCCGCTCGAGAATTGCTCGCGGCGGCAGGGCCGGTCGAGCCGCACCCCTCCCCAGAGCTGGCTCCCGGCCCGTCCCTTGCCTCCTTGTCCGCGCGCAAGACACGCGCCGATTACTTTCAGACGCGACGCACTCCGGCCTTGGTGAACCAGGCCCGTTCCCTTTATCGGCGGGGCGAACGTTATGCGACGATCGCCCGCGCTCTGGGCGTCAATCCCGATACCGTGCGCCGCTGGCTCGATCCTGATTACGATCAGATGCGGCGCAGCCGCGCCGCCCAGCGCAGCGAAAACGATGAGCTTGCCGAGGAGGAGGCGCTCCTCCCGACACTTCCCTTTGTGCCGGGCATCACCATTTCCGGCCGCTACCGCATGAAGCGACCTTAAGCGGCGATAGCCGGCCACAAGCACTGACATCTGAAAGGAAAGCCCATGAAAGCCGGACGCAAACGCAAGCCGGGGCGCCGCTATGCCTCGGGCGACAGGGTGAAGATCGTGCGCCAGGAGGAGGTGCGCCGTACCGCGCTCGAAGCGCGCATGCGGGTTTTTGGAGTGAGCCTCGAAATGGCCGGCCGCGACGTGATGGGCTCGCCTCTCGGGCGCCTGCTGAATTGGAATATCATTACCCCGGCGCAGGCCGACGCGGGATATAATTTCGCATTGACTTTGCGCGATTATCTGGCCGCAAGCGGCGGCCAACGGCCTGGCCAGGGCAAGGCCGGCTTCCTTCCGGCGCTCGGAAGTGCAGGCGACCGCGATATGCCGATCGGCATTCAGGAAAGGGCAAGAGCTTACATGGAGGCTCTGCGCGACATCGACAGCCTCGATCCGACATCGCCGTCGGCCACGAGCGTCGTCTGGGACGTCTGCATTTCGGAGAATGACCGCATGCGCGACAAGGAGCTTGGACTCCTGCGCTCGGGTCTCAATGCGATCAGCCGGGTGCATCATCGCGGCATTGTCGCACGCGCGCGGTAGCGCCGCAGGTCCGCGTGATTGCCTTGACTGCGTGGGCCAAGGCATGAGAGTTGGAAATTGTCAGGATCGAACAATATGCGCCCGGAGCTCAATGCTTCCGGGCCTTTTCTTGCCCGAACCACACGAGCCTCCTCCGTCGCATTTCTGATTTCAGTGCTTGTTGACTCTTCGGGCTGAAACGTGAGAGTTGGGAAATATCAAGATCGCGCAATCCACGCCCCGGGGCCTTGCTGCTGCCGGGATTTTTTGTGCCTGCAACATTCACGACGCCGGTTCGTCGTTTGGAGCGCTGGGCTTCTTGACACTTTGGGCCGGCGCATGAGAGTTGAGAAATATCAAGATCGGATATCTCACGCCCGGCTCCCCAAACAGCCGGGCGTCTTGTTGTGAACAACGGAAATGGCAGGTCCCCATGTTGAAGAAACGCGACCACGCCGATCCCTTCCATCGTGAGCGCCGGAAAATCCGAGAAAGCGGCGTCCTCGATGCATTGATCGATTATGTCGAGGGAAAGCGTGATTTGTCCTCGGGCCAGGTAACCGCCGCTCTGGGGCTGCTCAAGAAATCCATCTCCGACCCGTCTGAAAACGAGGTCGAAGAATTGAAAAGCAGGAGCCTCGCGGTCGACCTGGCCCAAACCGAAATTCGCCGCGGTGAACCTTAGAGCCGATGTGCCGCGTGCCTTCGGACCGTTATTGGCGCCGCGGCGCTATAAGGGGGCCTTTGGCGGGAGGGGCGGCGCGAAGTCACATTTCTTCGCTGAACAGCTGGTAGCTCGCTGCCACGCGAGGCAGACGCGAGCGGTGTGCATTCGCGAAGTGCAAAACTCCATAAAGGAATCGGTCCGCCAGCTCATCGTGGATAAGATCGAAAAGTTCGGCGTCGGTGCCAGTTTTCACATTCTTGAGACTGAAATTCGCGGCGCCAACGGATCGCTGATCATCTTTCGCGGCATGCAATCCTATAATGCGGAGAACATCAAATCTCTCGAAGACTATGACATCGCCTGGGTGGAGGAGGCGCAGAGTCTCTCGGCGAAGTCGCTCAGGCTCCTGCGGCCGACGATCCGCAAGGAAGATTCGGAGATCTGGTTCAGCTGGAATCCGAGATACGAGACCGATGCCGTCGATGCCTTTTTCCGAAACGGCAGGCCGCGCCCGGACGCGGCCCTCGTCCCGGTGAACTGGAACGATAATCCGTGGTTGCCCGAGGTGCTGCGGCGCGAAAAAGACAGCGACTATGTCACCGATCCCGAGATGGCCGCGCATGTCTGGGGCGGCGCTTATGAAATGACCTCCGAGGCCGCGTATTATGCCGGCCTCATCGCGCAGGCGGAAAGCGAGGGGCGGATCGGCGAATTCGGCTTTCGCACGGATCTTCCGGTCAGAACCGCCTGGGATATCGGCGTCGACGACTACACTGCAATCTGGTTCATTCAGGATGACGGGGTGAATGCCACGGTCATCGATTATCACGAGTTTTCGGGCCTCGGCGCCGAGGACATCGTGCGGACCGCCTTGCCGGAGCTGATACCGGATCCGCCCGCGAGCTTCCTGGCCCGGCATCGTATCGAGCGCGCCGAGACCTATCAATACAGCCAGCATTTTCTGCCACATGACGTGAAGGTACGCGAATGGGGAGCGGGGGGACGGACAAGGGCACTGACGCTCATGGCATTGGGAGTCAAGCCGATCCATGTGGGGGCTCAGCAAGGTCCGGTTGAACGGATCAATGCCGCGCGAAGGCTGCTGCCTCTCGTCCGCTTCAATCGTACGAAGCGGGTGATGTTGGGTGTGTCGAGGCTGCGGCGCTATTCCCGGCGGCTGAATGACAGTCTCGGCACCTATGCCGGCCCTCTGCACGACCAAAACAGCCACGGCGCCGATGCATTCGGTGAATATGCGGTCAATAGCGAACTTGTGGTGCCGAAGCCGTCGCCCGCCCGGAAAATCGACCGGCCCTGCGGAACGGTTTGTCTGCCCGGCGCTCCCGCGGATCGTCCAAGCAAGAGAACGCGCACATGAATGACTATCAGACCTCCGAATACGAGGCGTCGAGCCACGATGCGCGGCCCTGGCAGGAATGCATCGCCGACGCCAAGAAATATTTCCAGCTGTGGCTGGATAAATGCGACAGTATCGACAAGCTCTATGCCGATCTGCGGCGTATGGCGGATGTCAGCGGCGACCGTGAGTTTCAGATGTTCTGGGCCAATCTGGAGGTGCTCCGGCCTGCGATCTATTCAAGAGCGCCTCAGCCCTCCGTCGCGACCCGTTTCAAGGATATGTCGCCTCTGCCGCGCGCTGCTTGCGAGTTGCTCGAGCGGGCGCTCATCGTCAATATCGAGGCCGAGGACGTCAACGCCGTCATGCTCGCGGTCAGGGATGACATGCTGATCAATGGCCGCGGTGTTGCCTGGGTACGCTATGAGGATGACAGCGACCCGACCGAGGAAGGGCAGCCGGCGCACGAACCGCGGAACCAGCGCGTACCGTATGAGCATCTGGACCGCGCCGACTTCCTGCATGAACCGGCGCGCAAATGGCCGGAAGTCGGATGGGTGGCAAAGCGTGCCTGGCTGACGCGGGACCAGGGCATTGCCCGTTTCGGAGAAATCTTCGCCAGGATCGATCTCAAGCCGCGGCAGGAGCCATCCGATAGTGGAGGCGCCTATAAGGGCGAGAAAAAAGGGGAGGTTTGGGAGGTCTGGTCCAAGACCAGGAATTGCGTCGTCTGGATCGCCGAGGGGATCGATGAGGTCCTGGATATCCGCGCTCCCTTCCTGAAGCTGGACGGATTTTTTCCTTGCCCGAGGCCGGCCTATTCCACACTCGAGCGGCGCAAGTTGATTCCCGTGCCGGATTATTACTTCTGCCGAGATCAATTCGATGAGATCAACGAATTGACAGCGCGCATCTCGGCATTGGCCGAGAGCTTGCGGATGAAGGGGTTCTATGCGGCCGGCGCCGGCGATCTGGCGGAAGCGGTCGAAGCCGCTCTTCGTCAGCAGGACAATAATGCGATGCTCGTGCCTGTTGCCAACTTCGCCGCCTTGGGCGGCGCTGTCCTCAAAGACAGCATCATCTGGCTGCCGATCACCGAGGTTGCCGCAACGATCAGAGAATTGCTGCTCCTTAGACGGCAGATCATCGATGACGTTTACCAGATCACCGGTCTCAGCGACATCATGCGGGGCACCACGGAACCGCAGGAGACCGCCACGGCGCAGGAACTGAAGAGTCAGTATGGATCGGTGCGGGTGAGGGAACGGCAGATCGAGCTGGTGAGATTCGCCCGTGATCTGGTCCGCATTGGCGGTGAAATCATGGCCGAGAATTTCACGCCGGAAACTTTCGCCACGATGACGCAGATGAACCTGCCGACAGCGGCCGCGGTCGCCCAACGGGCACAAGCACTGACGGAAAAAATGGCAGATCTCCCCCAGGAGAGCGACGGTCGGGCCATGCCGCAGCAAGTGGCCGGGCACGTTCAGCAAATGCGCCAGGAAACGGAGAAGGAACTCAGCGGACTTGCCACGGCGGTCACCATTGATCAGGTGACGGCGCTCCTCAGAGAGCAGCGCATCCGCCCCTTCGTGCTCGAAATCGAAACCGACAGCACCATTCAGGCCGATGAGAACATGGAGAAGCAGCGACGGGCGGAATTCCTTGCTTCACTTTCGGGAGCCATCCAGCAATTGACGCCGCTTGTCCAGGCGCAGCCGGCTGCCGGCCCCTTTGCAGCGGAAATGATCAAGTTCGCCGTGGCGCCGTTCCGCGCCGGACGAGCGATGACGGCGGTGATCGAGGAATTCACCGAGACGATCCGCGCTCAGGCGCAGCAGGCTGCAGCCGACCCGCAGCCGGGCCCCGCGCAGCTCACCGCTCAGTCCGAGGCCGGAAGGCTCGAATTCGAGAAACAGAAGCACGCCGATGAAATGGCTTTGAGGAGCAAGGAACTCGACCAGGTGAATGAGCGCGAGATTAGGAAAGCACGTATCGAGGGCGATCTCGCCGGCAATATGGCGGGACAGCCCGCCGCCTATTCGATGTCCGAAGTGATTACTCAGCTTGCCGGACAGAATGCCCAGGTCCTTCAGGCTCTCACCCTGATTGCCCAGGTTCTGGCCGCACCGAAGACAGTAACGACACCTGACGGACGCACTTACACCACTCAGCCTGGCCTATCATCAGGGATGAACTGACCATGACGATGCAATATTCGACCGCCGTGCGCAATGCGCGCCTCGATATCGTCGAGACCACGATCGGCGCGAGTCCGATCCTGCAGATCCGATCAGGGGCTCCGCCGGTCAATTGCGCCGCCACCGACAATGGCACGGTGCTCGCCACCGTCGTCTTGCCGGCGGATTGGATGGCGGCGGCTTCGGGCGGGACCAAATCAAAGTCCGGCACCTGGCAGGACCTTTCCGCCGACGCCTCGGGGACAGCAGGGCATTTCCGCTTGAAGGATGGCAGCGGGACCACGACGCATATGCAGGGCACCTGCACGATCACCGGCGGCGGCGGCGATATGATCCTCGACAACACGAATTTTGCGATCGGCCAGGTATTCACGGTGGTGAACTTCACCTTGACGGCGGGCAATCCCTGATGGCGGATAATGTCATCATTCCCGCCACGGGCGGGGGCACTGCGACGCCGGTCATTGCGACGGACGATGTCGGCGGCATCCATTATCAGGCGGTCAAGATCGATCTTGGCGGCGATGGCGTCTCGTCTCCGCTGTTGCGTGGTCAGCAGGCGGCCGCAAATGGCATCCCCATCGCGCCGCCGAGCGATGACACTGTCACAGTCTCCGTCGATGTCACAAGGCCGGCCGATGCGACCGCCTACGCCGCCGGTGACGCTTTCGCCAATTCGACAAGCGCTCCCTCCGTCAATGGCTTCCAACTGACGGGCGTTGCGCGCGGCACGGGAAAGACGGCGCTTCTGACTGATGTCGCTCTGATCTACAGCAATGCGGCGCCGGACGTCGTCGGCGAGCTGTGGATTTTCGACAGCGCCGTCACTGCCATCAATGACAATGCCGTGTTCACTCTGAGTGACGCGGACGCCAGGAAGCTGGTCGCGATCGTTCCCTTCGTGATCAACAAAGGGGCCGGAAACAACAAGGTTGGCCACATAGGCAACTTATGTCATCTCTGCACCTGTGTCGGCTCCGACGATCTCAAATTTCTGATCAAGGTGGTCCAGGCCTTTACGCCGGCTTCCGGTGACGTCCTGACCGTGCGCGCCAAATTCGCCAGGCTGGACTGATGTGGCCAGTCAAGAAGAAGCTTCTGCTGTTCCGCGGCCGGTCACCCGCGTCGCTCGACTTTCTCGGCGCGCAGCTGGGTCAGAATGTCGCGTCCCTGACGCTCGATGCATTCAACAACGGCAGTAACTCCTTCGGCCCGCCGGATCCAGGCCAGTTCATTTTCGTCGTTTGCGGCTCCAATTCTGGGACTTCCGGGGTGTTCACTTCATGTGTGGTCGCCGGGCTGCCGGCCGCCATTCTGACGCCCTCGCTGCCTTCGCAGAATACGGGCGCCGTGTTTGTGGCCCCGGTACCCCGGATTGAGCGAGGAAACATAACGGTGACTATGTCGACCGCATTTGAAAGCTCGGCGATCGGCATATGGCGCGCCGTCGGGTACGGGGGACTTAGGACCGATGCATTTGCGGTCAATTCTTCATCCGCACAATCTCTTGCAACGACCGCCATGGGAGCTGCGGTGGGCGTGGCGGGTACTGCCAGTGCTACACCGGGTTTCTCCAGCGGCCTGATAAATCGCGCGAATCTCAGCGACGGATTCGGATATGGCTGGCGGTTCGGTGACGTCGTGGGCACTTTGCCCGGAGCTCTGTCGATCGATGCGTCCTGGACGAGCTATCCATTGCTCGCCGCCGCCGCCTTTGCGCAGATGTGATGGCGAATGTCACTGCTTCTTCTGTTCGCCGGAGGTCAGATTGGGCCGATCCAGGGTGATCTGGCGTTTGCCGAGGCGCATGATGGCCTGAGCGCTTCAGGTTCCTTGCCTGTCTCCGGCTCTGCCTGGCCTGGCGAGGCCCATGATGCCGCCACCGCCGCCGGTGCTCTGGTCGTCACTGCACAAATTTTCGTCGGCGAGTCCGATGATGCCATCAGCACGAATGCCCTGCTGTCGCTTGCCGGCACGGTGTCCCTCACCGAAAACGACGACGTGCCGTCTACGGACGGGGCGGTCGCCGTCGTCGGATCGGCTGCCTCCGTCGAGGAGAGCGATAGCTCTTCGATGCAAGGCGCGATCGGCCTCGCGGCCCTTCTCGCGGCGACCGAAGAAGACGATACGTTCTCCGCATCGGCGCTCATGCCGATTTGGTATCTGCGTCGCGGCGGGGACGACGAATGGGCGCGACGCGAGCGGAGCCAGATCGAGTGGGAGCAACAGCTTCGCCGGATCATTGATCGATCATGGCAGATCGCCAATGGCGAGATCGACCCCATCACGCTTTTGCCGATACCGCCGCCGGATTACACCACGGTCATCAACGAGATGCTGCGGCAGGCGGTGGCGCTCGATCAGGCGAGGGCAGAGGCATTCATTGCCGAACAGGAGAAGCTGCAGGAGGAGGAGGCGATCTCCATTCTGCTGCTTGCAGCATAGGAGCCGACATGGCGGTAATCCATCGTATCTCACACGCTCCCGCGCCGGCCCATCATGCTCGCAGCGGCCATGGCTGCCCCGCGCTGATCGGTGATGAGATGCCTGCGACCCAGAACATGGTCGACGGCAAGCTTTACACGTCGAAGTCGTCCATGCGCGCCACGTATCGGCCGTCTGGCAATGCCGAGGGCGTGAGCTTTACCGAGCTTGGCAACGATCCCGCAATGTTCGTGCGTCCCTCGAAACCTAAACCCGACCGCACCGCCATCAAGGCGAGCGTGGGCCGGGCATTCTCCCGCGCCGGGCTAGGCGCATAGCACTCTCTCAGACAGAGGAAGACCATATGATCGATGAAGCCGGAGCGGCATATGCCGCAGCCGAACCCTCGCTTTCGTCCTGGGACGCCGGCGGCGGCGAAGCACCACTCGCCGGTGGTGCCGCGGAGTCTGCGGGCGACCGCGCGACAGAGACCGCTCGCGAGTCGCTCGACCGCGCTTTCGCGAGCCTCGAGGCGTCTGCCCGCGACGAAACGGCTGATGCGCGAGAGCGTGATGAGCCGGACAGGCCCAAATCCGAAGAGGGAAGCGGCTTTCAGCAGCCGAAACGGTCCGACAGACAATCAGCCGCGACAATGGAGCCCCCGGCTCGCTTCTCCCTCGACGCCAAGGCGGCCTGGAAGAATGTGCCGGATGCCGTGAAGGGCGAGGTCGGCCGGGCATTTCGTGAACTCGAGACGGGACTCAACCAGTATCAGCAGGCCTTCGAGCCGCTCAAGCCCTATTATCTGATGGCGCAGCAGCGCGGGGTCAGTGTCGCGGATGCATTGCGGAATTATGTCGCCCTGGATCAGGCATTGGTGTCCGATGAGCCGACGGAACGGCTAGCCGCGATCGAACATCTTCTCGATTGCGCCGGTGTTTCGCCGAAGGAATATGCTGCCTTCATCATGGGCCAGCCGGCCGATCAGGCGAGGAGCGATCATGACCGCACGATCCGCGAACTCCGCCAGCATGTGACGTACCTTCAAAATCAGCTTGGAGGGGTAGCCCAGTCGATCCAGCAGCGCCACGAGGACGAGGCCCTTCGACAGGTCGAGGCCTTCGCGGACACCAATCCCCGCCTCAAGGAACCGGACTTACAGAATACCGTCCTCCGTCTGCTTGAGACGAGGATGGCTACCGACCTCCAGAGCGCCTACGACATGGCGACGCGGCTCAACCCCGTGTCGGTCGGCGACGCTCGGATCATGGCCGCCGCCTCAACCGCGGCGACGACCAAGCCGAATCCGGCTCAGACCCGCAACGGCAATCTTTCAATAACAGGTGCTCCAGGCTCCGGCTCAAACCCGGCAAAGCGCAGAGCGCCCGCAACCGCCCGGGAGAGCGTCGACACCGCCTTTGCGTCGCTCGGTCTCGGGTGATCCTCAACCTTTGCCATTCGGAGCAGTCTCATGGCACTGAACACCAATGAGCGCCTGCAGGAGGCGTTCTCGCTGGCGTTGGAGGATCGGTCGCAAGGTTATGCCGACCTTGTGTCCAACTCCAATGCGCTTCTCTTCGTCATGAGGAAGCGCAACCAGTTCAAGACCTTCTCGGGTCCGACGATCCGCGAGCGTCTACTCTATAACGAAAGCGGCACCTATACCCGCTATTCCGGTTACGAGTTCCTCAACCCGCAGCCGGCCGAGCTTTTCAACGATGCCGAGTTCACCCCCAAGCTCGCCGCCGTGTCGGTGACCTTGTCGAACGAGGACATTCTGAAGAACTCGGGCACCAACCAGCTGAAGGACATCATGGAGGAGCACATCACGGCGGCCGAGCAGGAGCTCACGGACCGTTTCGTGGAAGACCTTCACAGCAACGGCACCGCCGCCAACCAGATCGGCGGTCTTCAACTGGTCCTGCCGACGGTGGTGAATTCCGGAACCTATGGCGGCATCGCCCGATCCAATGCGATCTGGCAGACGTCGTCCTTCGATGCCAATTCGGCCTTTGCCGGCATTACCCAGGTCGACAGCACCACGGTGCGTAAGATCTTCGACAGCATCCTGATCCAGCGCAGCCGCGGTCCGAAGGGCCCGAACCTGATCCTGTCCTCACAGGAGCACTATACGGCCTATGCCGGCGCTCTCGCCGCGATCCAGCAGATCACGAATGAGAACGAGCTCGGCGCCATGGGCTTCACCTCCCTGCGCCTGCACAGCGCCAACAAGAAAGTCGACGTCGTTCTTGAAGGCGGCATCGGCTCGGCCATGCCCGCCAACACCAGCTATTTCATCGACACGACCGCGTTGCGCTTCCGGTATCACCCGGACCGCAACTTCGTCCGTTTCGGCGGGAAGCAGATGCCCATCAACCAGGATGCCATCGTCCAGCATATCGGCTTCTTCGGTGAGCTGACCATGAACAACCCGTTGCACATGGCCAAGCTCTACGACTCGACGCCGTAAGAGAGGAGCGAACAGATGTCCAATCCCTCCAAGCACATCAGCCCGACGCTGGGCGTCAATCTCGGCGCGATCTATCCGTCGACCGACCCATCCTACAACGAGATGCCTCTCGGCACCGTTGTCCGGGCCAAAAACGGCAGGATGTATGTTTTCGCCCAAGCGTCGGCCGGCATCGCCGACAACACGGCGGTGATCCTGACCGAGCCTGCGATGACCATCGCAGCTGGCGCTGGCGCCTGGACCACCCGCTCCGGAGCGCTGAACATCGGTGATCGCGCCTGGGTCGAAAGCAACGCGATTTGACGACATGGGCGGGACTCCGGTCCCGCCCATCCCTCGCACCCTCTCAGAAAGGACAATCCCCATGGATGCCTCGAACACCAAGCATCTGCATATCGAATTCAAGAATGTCGCGGTCGAGAACCGCGCCAAATCGCTCAAGGAAGGCCGGCCGATTTTCGACCAGCAGGAGCAGGTTCACATCAAGTTTGTCGGCGATACCCGCAAGGAGCTCGTCGCGCCGGCGCATGAGAAATGCGTCCGCGACCCCGCGACGAACCAGTGGGTGAGCTATTCACAGCTCTTTCACCGGCATTATGAGGCGTTCAAATCCGGCGAGGCTGCGATCGGTGATGGAACGCCCATCTCCGAGCTGCCTTTTCTCACCGAAGCGCGCCGAGCCGAATTGCGCGCGCTCCACATACACACCGCTGAAGCGCTGGCTCAGCTGGAAGGTAGCAATCTCTCCCGCCTTGGCATGTTCGGCCGCGAGCTGAAGGAGCAGGCGAAAACCTATATCGAGCGGGCGAGGGAAACGGCGCTCGAAAGCCGGCTGACTGCGGAGAATGTCGCCCTGAGGGCCCGCCTTGAGGCGCTGGAAGCGCAGATGTCTGTCGGCGTCGCGAAAACCGCTTTAACGGATGGAGCGCCGGCGGTGGGCAATGTCGACCAGCCTGCCGACGATCCGGCGCCGGCCTCTGTTTTCGCAAGCTGGGAAGATAGCGCGTTGCGCGACTTCATCAAGGAGCGTACTGGCGCGTCGCCAAAGGGTAATCCGTCACATGCGAGGCTCGTCCGCCTGGCTGACGAAGCCAACGCCAAAGAGGCAGTCCTGCCATGACCGTCCTCTCCGCAATTCAGAATGCTGCCGCTTCGATCGCGCTCGATCGGCCCGAAACCGTCTTCAGCTCGGCCGAGCGGGAGCATTTTGAATTGCAGGTGCTGGCGAATACGGCCGCGCTCCATATCGCCAAGGATTATGAATGGCAGGCGCTCAAGGCTATCGCCGTCTTGACTGGCGATGGCACGAAGGACGCCTTCGATCTGCCGTCCGATTACGATCGAATGCTGAAGGACGCAGAGCTTCGGTCAGGCCGTTTTATCTCGGCGCTCACTCATGTCACGGACAGCGACCACTGGCTGAATATGGAGATTCGCCGGTTCAATCAGGTCGCCGGCATGTGGACGCTCCATGGCGGGAAGATCCACATTCGCCCGGCGCCGACGGCGGCCGAGGAGGTCAAGTTCTTCTATATGTCCAGCCTCTGGGCCAAGGACGATCAGGGAACGGCGAAGGAAGGCTTTACCAAGGACACCGACACCTTCCGTCTCTCGGAGAAACTGCTGGAGCTCTGCATGATCTGGAGATGGCGAGCGCAGAAGGGGCTGCCCTATGCGCAGGATCAGGACAACTATGAGGATGCGAAGGAGAAGCTCATGACCGCCGATAAGGGGGCGCGTGTCATCGCCATTGGCCGTTCCCGGCGCCAGCGCGGCGTCGCGCTGGCCTATCCTATCTCCATCGTGCCCTGATGGCCGTTTCTCGCCGCCGGCAGGTCCCGGCAACCGCCCGGGCCCGCTCCGTCCCGAAGGTCTTCCCGGCGCCGATCCGCGGCTGGATACAATCCGAGAGCTTGGCAAAGGACATCCAAGGCGGCGCCTCGATTCTGGAAAATTTCTTCCCGACCACGCGGGGCATTCGGCCCCGCGGCGGCTCGCTCCGCCACGCCACGATCACGGCAGGTGTCAAAAGCCTCATGGTCTGGCGCAGCGGCACGGCTGAGAGGCTTTTCGGCACCGATATGACCAGGATCTATGACATCACCAGCCCGGCGAGTCCGACGGTTCAGCCGGCGGCGGCGGTGTCCGGCCTGACGAGCGGCTTCTTCTCGTCAGTCATGTTCGCTGGCACGGGCGGCGACTTCCTCGTGGCAGTCAATGGTACTGACGACCGCCGGCTTTACGATGGCTCAGCCTGGGCCACGTCGCCAGCAATCACTGGCGTGGCGTCCAACTCTCTCTCGCATGTCTGGGTGTTCAAGAACCGGCTGTTCTTCGTGCAGAAGAACACGATGAACGCCTGGTGCCTTCCCGTTGATGCGATCGGAGGCGCGGCGATCCAGATTTCCCTTTCAGGCGTCTTCAAAAAGGGGGGCTCGCTCCTTTTTGGCGACACCTGGTCGGTCGACGCCGGCGATGGTCTTGATGACATCTGTGTTTTCGTCAGCACCTTGGGCGAGGTCGCCGCATTCTCCGGCGTCGACCCGGCTGACCCGACGCTATGGCAGCAAGTGGGTCGATACGACATCGGCCGGCCGCTTGGCCAGAATGCTTATTTCCGCGCCGGCGGCGATCTCATCGTCGCCACGGCCGATGGTATGGTGCCGCTCTCGGCTGCCATGAACAAGGACCCGGCCGCGCTGACGCTCGCCGCGGTCACCCGCGCGATCGAACAGGAATGGAAGCGTCAGGCCATGGTGCGCGAAACCTCCATGAACTGGTCGTGTCTCAAATGGGTCGCGCGCAACATGGGCATCATCGGGCTGCCGACAGTCGGCGCATCCGAGAAATGCGCCTTCGTGGTCAATCTGCTGACGGGCGCCTGGGCAAAATATGCGGGGTGGGACATTGCCTGCCAGGCGGAAATGGGAAGCCGGGCCTTCTTCGCGACACCGGGCGGCGCGGTAATGATTGCTGAGGCGAGCGGCACCGATGATGGTCAGCCCTATCAATGCACCTTCGTCGGGCTCTATGACCATTTGACGTCGCCGGTCACGGTCAAGAGCGCCAAGATGGCGCGCACCTCATGGCTCTATCGCCAGCCTTTTACGTCCAAGGTTTCGATCTCGACCGACTATATCGCCAAGCTGCCGGCCTATCCGCCGGCCGCGCAGCATCCGAGCCTAGATGTCTGGGATGTCGGCAAGTGGGACGAAGCGCTGTGGGATGCCGGCACCGCCGAACAGCTGGTGACGCGCTGGGTGTCGGTGGCCGCGCATGGCTTCGCCCTGGCCCCCAATATCCAGATCACATGCTCGCATGCCGGGCCGCCCGAAGCCGAGCTCATCTCCGTCGATCTCCTTTTCGAGCAAGGTGGCGTGGCGGTATGACGCCGGTCTATGGGCAGGACGCAGCAGTGGCGAGATTGGTGGCAAGCCTGATCCCGGCCGCCGCGCGGGGATTCGGCGCCGACTTCACGACGATCGGCGTCGACCATGGTGGCGAGCTTGTTGGCGGCTTCGTATTCACCGGCTGGATGCCGGAGGCCGGCACGATTGAACTCAGCTACGCCGGCACCGATCGCCGCTGGCTGACCCGGCCGGTGCTCTACGCGGCTTTTTCGTATGTCTTCGACGGCATCGGCTGCCAGATGGCGATTGCCCGGACACCGGCGCGCCTCAAGCACGCCGTCCGGATCGCCCGCGCCTATGGCTTCAGGCAGGTGATCGTGCCGCGGCTCTTCGGCCGCGATCAGGATGGCGTCATTTCCACACTCACCGCCGAAGCCTGGCGGTTGAATGGCTTTCACAAGGAGAATCGACATGGGCAAGGGGAAGACACCCAAGGCGCCTGATCCTATGCAGACGGCGCTGGCTCAGAACAAGCTGAACCAGTCATCGGCGATGCAGGGGCAGTTGCTCAGCATGGTCAATCAGGTCGGCCCGGACGGCAGCCTGACCTACACGCAGAATGGCTACAGGGACTATGTCGATCCTATCACCGGCAGGGTTTCCAAAGTCCCAAATTACACCGCGACCACGACGCTCTCCGACGCGCAGCAGAAGATCAAGAACAGCCAGGATGCCGGCCAGGCGAGCATCGCCGGGCTGCTCGAGCGGCTTTCCGCGCAGTTCGGCGGCACGCTCGACAAGCCGATGTCGCTCGACAACAAGGAGGTTGAGGATTCCATCGTCAATCGTTACGGCCTGCGCCTGGGAGACCAGCAGGCTCGCGACAGGGCGTCGACCGAGGCCAATCTCATCGCGCGCGGCATCAGGCCGGGATCCGCGGCCTATGATCGGTTCCAGCAGTCCCAAGGAAAAAAGGAAAATGATCAATGGAACCAGATCTACATCAACGCCCGCGATCAGGCGGTCAATGAGAAGCTCACCGAGCGCAATCAACCCTTGCGCGAGTTCGATGCGCTGCTCAATGGTTCACAGATCGATCAACCCGCCTTCGGTTCAACGCCAGGCGCCAGCGTGGCGGGCACCGACTATGCGGGCATGGTGCAGCAGAATTATCAGAACCAACTCGCGGCCCAGCAGCAAAAACAGGACTCTTTCAACAAGATGCTGGGTGGCTTGTTCGGCGTCGCCGGTGCGGCGGCGGGCAACCCCGAGATGGCAAAACTGATGTTCTCCGACCGCCGGCTGAAGACCGGCATCAGAAAGGTCGGAAAGACCGACGACGGACAAACCATCTATGCCTACAGATATCGCGGCGACAAGCGCATGCATCTCGGCCTCATGGCTCAGGAGGTCGAAAAAACGACACCCGAAGCCGTCGTCGATGTCGGCGGATTCAAGGCTGTCGATTACGGCAAAGCCCTTCACCTCGGAGCATAATTCATGGCCGGATACATTTTTGGTGCTGGCACTGGCGCCGCGACGCCGGAAGCACTGGCGGCCCGTCGGCGGTGGGCGCAGGCGATGATCCACAGCGGCACCGAACGGACGCCGCAAGATCCTTGGGAGGGCCTGGCTTCGCTCGCGCGTGCGATTTCGGGCAGCTACTCGAATTTCAAGGCCGATCAGGAGGAAGCGGAGAACCGCCGGGCCGCAGGCGGGCGCTTCGACGATCTCTTTCAGCCGAAGGACATGGTCGTAGCGGCGCCATATTCGCCGGGCGGGCAGACCGGATATCGAGCGCTCGCCAACACCATGCCAAAGCCAAACGAGAAGGGCGTCCAGTTCAAAGGCAGGATGCTCAACGATCCTGACCTGAACCTCACCCCGGCAATGGCTGACGGCTTCATCGGAAACTTCGATGTGGAGACCGGTGGTTTCAAGCACATGCAAGAAATCAGGCCTATTGTTCCCGGTTCGCGTGGTGGTCTGGGTTGGGCCATGTGGACAGGGCCCCGCCGTGTCGCGATGGAGGCTTGGGCGAAACGGAATGGGCTCGATCCGGGTTCGGACGATGCCAGCTACGGATTCTGGAAGCATGAAATGTTGAATACTCCTGAAGGACGGCGCGTTCTCGGGGCTCTTCATGGTGTTGATGACCCGGCGAAGGCCGCAGAGATTGTGTCATCCGAGTATTTGCGTCCCGGTATCCCGCATCTGGACCGGCGTGTAGCTGCTGCGCGGCGATATGCCGGCCAGTCCGCCGGCGGCGCTCCGCCTGTGTCTCTTGCGCAAGCCGGCGGCCCGAGCCTCGGCGACATGCTGCAGGTCTATTCCGATCCCTGGATATCGCCTGAGCAGAAGAACATTCTGCAGATTTACATCGATCGCGAACTGAAAAAAGCCGATCCGAAGACTTAGCTGGAGCTCAAAAAACCTGAGGCCGAAGTGGAGGGGCTCGCCCGCCCTGCGCCCGAGCTGACCAAGGGCGTCAGCCTGCCGACGCAGCTGGGTACTGGTGCCATTCCTCCTGGTGATCAGGTTGCGCAAGATGCCAGAGCCCGCGGTTGGAACGCGAGCCGCATCCCTGGCGGTCCCGCCACAACGGTGGATACGGGGAGGGATGCGGCGAAGAGCCAGCCGGCAGGGGAAACGGAGCGCAGAGATTTGGTCACGCAGGAGGTCGGCCGCACCCTGGAGCTGATGGACTCAGGTATTCTGCCCGACACTGGTTGGGGCGCCATGCTTGCGGGGCTCCCCGGCACGGATGCCAAGGCCATATCGTCGCTGCTTGACGCGATCAGGGCTGGCATCAATTCTGCCGAACTGAACAAAATGCGCAAGCAGAGTCCGACCGGCATCGCCCTCGGCGATGTGACCCAGGACGAATTGGCCTATCTTCAGGTGATCGCCGGTGGCCTTGATCAGGCGCAGAGCGCAGATCAGCTCAGGGACAACCTTCTTCGGTTTTGGAACTCCTATCAGGATGTCATTCATGGTCAGGGTAGAGGTTCCACGCGTCTGGAGGTCAGCTTTGATAAATACCCGCTCAGACCGAACCAACATATTCGCACTGAGCGCAATGTCGCTCCTCGGGCCGGTCGAGCCGGCTCTGATAGGCAGCGCCTGCCTTCCAGGGATCTCCATGACATCTTGCCTTAGACACACCCGCTGGCCGGGCTGCGCGATGGTGTCACGGTAGCGGAGCGCTTGCCGCGGCTGAATGGCCCTGCCGTTTCAATGGGTATTCCGGGAGAGTAAGCCCAGTCGCCTCTACGAAAGGAGTCACATATGCCCCGAAACGGTTCGGGCGTTTACGGTCCACCGGCCGGCACCGCCGCCGTGCCCAACACGACCATTGAAAGCGCCGACTACAACGCCGTCATCTCCGACATTGCCCAGGCATTGACCGATAGCGTCAATGCCCAGGGCTCGGCCCCCTTTCAGGCAAGTCAGCCCATGGGCGGCAACAAATTCACCGGGATGGGGCCGGGTACAGCCGCCGGTGACAGCGTCAATCTCGGCCAAGTCCAGTCCGGTCTCGTCGCGCATGCTGCCTCAGTCGGAGGAACGGCCGATGCCATCACGGCGACATTCTCGCCGGCTTTCACCGCGTACACCGCCAAGATGAGATTCCGTTTCACGGCAGGAGCAGCCAATGCGACGCCGGCTCCTACGGTCAATGTCGACGGGTTGGGCGCCAAGACGATCAAGAAGTTGAACGGTACCCCACTTGCGATCGGCGATATTGCGGGATCGGGTCATGTCTGCGACTGCGTTTACAACGGGTCGGATGTGGTTCTCCTGAATTTCGCTCCGGTCGCCGTCGATCGCGAGCAGATCTTTACGGCGAAGCAGACTTTCTCGAAACCGGCCATCACCACGATGACGACACTTTCAGATGCAGCGACCATCGCCTGGGATATGAATGCCGCATCGAATGACGTCCGGATTGTGCTGACGGCATCACGCGTCCTCGGCCTGCCGACAAACTTGAATACTGGCCAGCGGGGCCTGTTATTTGTGCAACAAGACGGGACTGGTGGCTGGGGACTGAGTCTAAATCCGGTCTTCAAGACGCTCGGCGCCTTCACAATTGAAAAGGCTGCAAACACGAGTACTGTATTCGAGTATCAAGTTATTGAAAATCATGCATCTGCCAGAGTTATATTGCTCTCACGACTTTGGTCAGAAGGCAAATCTTCCATTGGATTTTGGAAGGAGTTCGACCTGGGAGTTTACAATGACAATTTTGAAGCGACCCGAGCGCATGGCCTTGGCCATCATCCGGCTTTGGTCGTTGCGGCAATCGAGAATACATCTGGAGATCTGGGCTTTACGCCGGGCCAGAGAATCTGGAATCTGCCACCAAGAACTGAGGGCAACTCTGGTGGCATAGAGGTGTGGTCCGATCACCTAAATGTTGGGGTCGTCATGGGCTCCACACTTATTATTATTGATCGCAGTACTTTTCAAGGGCTCAATGCAACAGAGGCAAACTGGAAAGTGATTGTAAGAGTCTACGAATGATGGCGCAGGAATGAGCTCTTTGTGGTAATCGGTAGACAGAACAAATTTGTGGCATTAGTGATACAAAATGTTACTAAGTTGCGCAATCGTGACGTTGACTGCAGAAATAGAAAGTTAAATAGTTTATGAATGAAGTAACGCAGCTTAAGTCATTGGAGGATTTGGGCCTAAATCTTAGTGGCGATGATGTCTTCAATGCCTTGCGTCCGTTTGTATCAGATCTGGACCAGAAATTATTTGCTAAGGGAATTAAAAAGCAACAGAAGAAGATTGGGACGCGATTGTGGCGACGATTTTGCGGAATTCAGGATGAGCAACGCCATATTGTAGAGCTATGGCGATTAGGTCACGCCCGTTACGATATTGCCGGCGCTCCTAGGAAGGCGGCTCCTTGGATTTGGCGAGGCCAAAGCCTGCTTGTTGATGAGAGCGGACTTGCGCGCATGCGTATGATAATGATCGCCGCCGTAATCAGAGAGCTTAAGCCCCGGCGTGTTCTCGATGTTGGGTGCGGTGATGGTATCTACTTGTTGCTATTAGCTGGTGCCTTTCCCGAAATTTCTTTCACGGGGATCGAGCTGGCGGACACAGGCCATCAGAAGGCAGTGCATATCCAGTCGATGCCCACTCTACCGAGCCACTTGCTTACTTATGCGCCGTTCGATCAGCGAGATTTGGAAGCTTTCAGGCGCGTAAATTTTATCCATGGCAATGCTTGCGCGATGCCGTTTGAAACTGATGAGTTTGATCTCGTTATAACGATGGTTTCAATCGCCCAAATGGAGCGGATAAAGGAGTCCGCCTTAACAGAAATTGCTCGCGTAACGAGAGGACATCTATTGAGTTTAGAGACCTTCGAGGAGGTCAATAGGAGTCTCTGGCGACGACTAACTATTGCCAGTAGAGGGTTTTTTAGAGGCAAGATTAGTGAACTGGGAACTTATCATTTCGATCCGTTGTGGGCTACTGAGGATTTCCCTCAGGAAGCACTTCTCGGAGTGGCGCTCGTACTCAGTCGTAAGGCTAACAACCGAGGTGCAAAGGATAGCAAGCGCTAGGAGATGATTGCTCTATTACTAATACTATCGATTAAAAAGGCAATCCATTCTGATCCGCCACACCTTGTGACCGCACGCCTACGCCATGATCGCAGCATCGGTAAACGGCGAAACCATTGCAATTCCGAAAAATAGGCGTGGATATTGTTCGTATAGTGATTAGGGAGTTGTCTGTGACTTCCGCAAAATTCAATTTTGCTATCGCCTTGGCTGCGATCTTGAGTCAAGCGTGGCTAGATATCCTCAATGAGTTTTCTCAGGTAGCGGCCGCCCTCATGCCGTTGTTTGGGCTCGCCCTTATAATCCTGCAGATCATAAAGCTCAGTCGACGCGGCAAATAAATCGTAGTGTTGAGAGACGCAACGGCACCCCGGTCGCTTTCTTCGTCATCGTCCGCCTGAAACCCTGAGCGTAGAATCGCTTCACGGGTTCACACCTTTCACAATCAACCAAAAGGATGTTGCCATGAATACACGTCATTGGCTTGCCGCGGCCGGCTGCATGGTCGGCATTTTGGGTCTGCTCAGCTGCATTCCGGCCTCCCAGGCGGAGGAGAAATGGGATCTCGCCGAGATGGCCCGGCAGATTGATCAGACGAACGTGGTCGTCGGCGTCGGCGGTGACGGCTTTTGCTCGGGCACGCTCATTTCGACGCGGCATCGTCTGGTGCTCACCGCCAGCCACTGCGTCACTGATCGGATCACCCGCGAGCAGCGGGAGTTCGTCGATCCCGTGACCGGCGAAGTGACGAAGAAAATCATCGAGAAGAAACTCGATCTGGAAGTCTGGCAGAACGTCACCCGGGAATACCAGGTCATTTCATCCCGTCATTATGTGGTGAAGATCGCCGGCAATGACGCCGACAACGATGTCGCGCTGCTCCAGATCCTCGATGGTGAATTCAAGGCGCCGATGGAGGCTCCGCTCGCGCCCGAGAGTCATGCGCTCATGCGGGGGCAGACCATCTATGTCGTGGGAAATCCAGGGGTGGTCCTCGACAATTCGGTCACCAAGGGCATTGTTTCCTCGACCGAGCGGACGCTCGATGTCGGCGGCAAGCGCCTCAAGGTTTTCCAGATCGATGCCGCAAGCATCGGTGGCAACTCCGGAGGGTCCGTTCTCAATGAGCGGGGCGAGCTCGTGGGCACGCTGGATGCGGGGCTGCGCGGAACGGGTATCAATTTCGCGGTGCCGATTTCCGCCACGAGGGCTCTTCTGCGCCGCAGTGGGTTCGGGGACATCGTGAGCCGTGAAGCAAAGAATCAGGATCGCGTGCCGCCGGGGGTGCGCTGATGCGCCGGCGAACCACGACCTATATCGTGCTCCACTGCTCGGCAACCTCATCGATGGCCGATATTGGCGCCTCCGAAATCCGCCATTGGCACAAGGCGAAGGGGTGGAGCGACATCGGCTACCATTTCGTGGTCCGTCGCGATGGCGAAGTTGAGGAAGGCCGGTCACTGGACGAAGTGGGCAGTCATGTAAGGAACTATAACGCCAGTTCTGTCGGCGTCTGTCTGGTTGGTGGCGTCGACGCCAGGCAGAGGCCCAAAAACAACTTCACCGCGGCGCAGTGGAGCGCGCTTAAGGCTCTTCTGACCGACCTGCAGCGGCAATTTCCATCCAGCCGTGTCATCGGCCATCGTGATTTTCCGGGTGTGAACAAGGCGTGCCCGTGTTTCGATGCGGTCGACTGGGCAAAGGCCAACGGCTTTCGCGCCGCGGCACGACTTCAGCCCGTCACGGCGTCCATGCTGCGTGCAATCCGGCATGAGATCGAGGATGGCGACGAGGCGGACGACGCCGCGCCGGTTTCGTCGACCGGCCCGGGCAAATGGCTGGCGGCGATACTGGGATCCGGTGGTGCCGGTTCGCTTGCCGGCTTCGGCTACGGGATGGACTGGCTCAGCCTACTGGTCCTGATGCTGGGTCTGGTTGTCGCGACCTGCAGCGTTCTCGTGGCCATCGGCGCGGAGCGCCGGGAGCAGCTTTGGGACAGGTTGTTCAGATGATGGCGATACTCGCCCGTGTCGGGCTCGGCGGGATCGGCCTCAAGGGGAGTGTCACGCTGGTCTTGACGCTGTTCACCGTTTTCTTCGCGGCGGGACTCGCCGTCAAGCTCTACCTTGCCGGTATTCACGCAGAGCGCGTCAGGACGCTCGAAGCGACGATCGCGCAGATCAAGGCCGCACTTCTCGCCAATGAAACGGTGATACGCCAGGCCGAAGCCGACATGCGTCGGGCCGAGGAAGAGGAACGCGAACTCAAGGAACTCATCGATGCGCTGCAGAACGAAAAGTCCTGTCCTCTTACTCGTGAGCATGTTGACGGCGTGCGTCGGGTCGACGAAAGCCCCTGATGTGAGGGTGCCTTTGCCAGATCCTCCGGCCAGACTTCAGACACGCTGTGACTTCCCGACGGTATCGGTCGGGCAGGACGCCGTTCAGGCGCTCTATCAAAGCCGTGCGGCGCTGAGGACCTGCGAAGGCAAGCGGCGCGATTGGCAACGCTTCTATCGTTTCCTGCGCGAGAAGAGATAGCTCATGCCGAGAAAACTCATCCTCACGGAGCGCAAGCTCGGTCGCGAACGGGCGGCCGGCCAGGCATTTCCCGAAGAAGGGGTGATCGAGATCGATCCCCGCCTGGCGCCGCGGCAGTGGCTCTCCACCCTCGTTCATGAGGCGATTCACATTGCCTATCCGGATGCCGATGAGCGATCGGTGACCCATGCCGAACACATCATCACCCGCATATTGTGGCGAGCGGGGATCCGGCGAATCTATCAGTGAAGGCCCTCTTGGCCGCCGTGAGATCGATGAGCGTGGCTAAGCTTCAAGTCAAAGTCCGAGCCAGTTGACGATACGATTGCCGAGAGGCATGTCCTTTCGGGTCCAGACGACAGTATTGTCATCGGGCTTCCCGGGCTCGGTCTTGGCCTTTGCCGCCTGCCTTTCGGGTTTCGTCGCCGCTTTCTTGACTGGTTTCGTCTTTGCTGCCAGGGCTTTGGTCGCTTTCGCCTTGCCGGGTTTCAGTTTGACAAGCTTCTTCCGCGGCGGCTTCTTCTGCAGGACAGGCTTGTCGGGCTTGGCCTCGGCGATCTTTTCCACCTGTGCGGGCTGAGCCTGTGGCAATGGTTCGGGCGGCTCCTCCGCCCGAGCTTGCGGCACCGGCCCAATTGGTCGCATCACTTCGGCGGCGGCCTTCGGCGTGAACCACGGAACATCGGCCGAACCTCGTTCAACCACGGTCGTCTTGTCTGGAATGGCGAGTGGATCTTGTCGCGCGGTGGTGCCCTGTTGCTCAAGGCAACGATAAACTGTCGTCGCCGAGTTCCCTGAAGCGGACGAGGGACTCAAGCACCCGCCCTGAGCGGCTTGAGCCGCGCCAAGAAGGGCAAGCAGGGCCGCCAGTGAAGGCAGCAGCCATTGTTTTGCCTGTCCGTCCAATTTCACCGTTTCGAGCCTTCCGCGAATCTCATCAGCAGGCGGATAAAAGCAATCATACTACAACGAGGATTTCTTCAGAATAGCGATGAATTCATGGGGTCTTTTCATTGCGCTGTGGCAAAACTTTGGCGTCCGTATTCAGGATCGCCGAAGGGCAACAAGGCGTTCAAGGTGGAGGATCGGCTGCCGTTCCGGCTCTTGACTGACTTGCTCACGAACGGAAGGGCGGCGCGAGTGCGGCCAATGAGCAAGGTGCCGCAGGGGTGGTGACCCCGGCACGATTTGAACGCGCAACCCTCAGATTCGAAGTCTGATGCTCTATCCAATTGAGCTACGGGGCCCCGGAAGTGATCTAAGCCCATGACGGGTCCCTAGCAATGATCTCCTCATACTCTTTTTAGGGAGCTCTCAACCTGTAGCATCCAACTCTATATATAATTAATAGATTAATCAATCTATTATACAGGAATAATGCGCTGTTGATTGGATTTTTCTAGCCCGGTTGGGCTCTGCCAAGGGCCGGATGCACTTGCGACTTCCCGAATGGTGAGAAGGGTCGATCGAATATCTCTATCTAACGTGGCTCATCTGGCTTCACTAGTTTGCGCGCGAACCGCAACCTTCTTCTCTTCGAAGCATGGCTTGAGGAAGAGGAGGCCACCGTCTCAGCTCTCTCATGGCGGTCGTTGAACCGGTAGAGGGCGGCTGCTGTGAGGATGGTAACCATGAGGCCAACGCCCGGTGCTGAGGCCGACACATTCTCCAAAGATATAATACCGACAACCGTCAGCAGCGCGAGTAACGCTCGCCGATGCGTCACGCTTGTTACAATCCGCAATACCTCTTCTGTTGACGCCCCGCACCGCCTTGGGCGACGAAGGCGGAGATGGACGGGGCTATCACGAGAAGCGGAATCCATGTTCGGTTTGTGGAAGCGGTATTTGCCGCGGCGGTTCAAGCGGCGCGCAATGGTTTACTGGTACGATGCCGTTGCTAGAATGAACACGAGAGGAGATCTGCTCTTTCTCAATCACGGCTACGCGGAACCGGAGCATTCTGCGAATGCCATTCCACTGCCGCCTGAGCTCGAAGACCATCGCTTCCCGATCCAGCTCTATGATCTTCTCGCGCGGCGCGGGGACTGGGATGGCAAGGATGGACTCGAAGTGAGTTGCGGCTTGGGCGGCGGTGTCATGTTTCTGGACCGCTGCTATCGACCGCGCACCATGACCGGTCTCGACATTTCGACGGAATCGATTGCCGCTTGCCGCCGCCGCTATGACGGATCCCGCTTGCGGTTCGAGGTCGGGGACGCGCAGGCCATGCCCTTCTCCGACAATAGTTTCGACATCGTGATGAATGTCGAATCCTCGCTCAACTATCCGGACTTTTCGGCTTTTCTCCGCGAGGTCGACCGGGTGCTCAAGCCGGGGGGTAAATTCCTCTTCGCCGATTACCGCCGCAGCGGGAAGATGGCGAGACTCCGGCAGACATTGAGCGATATGGGTTATGATGTCGAGCTTATGACGGATATCACCTCTGGAATTGTGCGTGGCCTCGAACTCGGGCTGGAGCGCAAGCGCGCCTTGATTGACCGTCATGTCGCCATGCCGCTGCGCGGCATCGTCCGCGGCTTTGCCGGCCTTTCGCGCGGACGGGATGAGGAGCGCGACAAGTTTCGTGATGGTGTGAAGAGTTATTTGATGGCTGTGATGACGAAGCCCTATCCGGAAATGGCACGTGGCCCTGTGGTGATATTCGATGCCCGGCCGCCGGCTGATATTCAGGTGGCGGCCGCACCGCGGTGAGCGATCAGGATCAGCATGGATTTGAACTGATCCACGCTGCCCCCTGAGCGTGGTCGATCTCCGCGTGGCGCGCGGTGTTCTCCGTCCTGTCGGCATCAGTGGACGGGCCGAAATGCTTCCCTCGACCGAGCCAGGCTTGACCGTTTGCTTGCTCGTTATCCGGGGGCCGATCCGCAGACCCGGAAAGGCTGGGTTTCAAAGCCAATATCGTTGCGGGGCTGGAACTCACGATCCGGATCGCTCCGGAGACCCTGGTTGCGAAAGACATGTCTTATTTCAGGACGGGGCCTGATCTTGCCAAATAGCGATTGGGATTCCTTTGTGTGGCGGAGGAGTTTCGGCAGTGTTTGCATTAACTCATAGTCAAAATTTGCCGTGGATAATGATCTCGGGGCTGAAGGTGCCGTTGGGCACGGTGCATCGCGGAGTCCACGATGGGAATTCTCAGAAGCCTGTTTGGCTCAAGATTGCCGCCGCCGGCGCCGCCGGCCGTGGTGAATGCAGCCGTGGCGAGCACCGCGCAGTCGAGTGGTCCTGCCGCAGCGCCGCCGCCTGACATGCCTGTCGCGCTACCGCAGCCGGCCCAGAGCGAAGACCGCCGCTACTTCGAGATCCTGGAAACCTACCAGAACCGCCTGCGGCCCCTGCACGATTGTGTGACATGGGATGTCGAGGAGGAAAAGCGGCTGAAGGCTCTCCGCATCGAAGCCTATCAGCTGCGCAACGCTACCGGCTTTCAACCGCATGATGTATTCCATCTCTGGCCCTATCACCCTGTCGATCCGGATCATGTCGTCAAGCGCGTGACGCTGAAGGCCGGGACGCCGCTCCCATTGCCCGAATATTCACAGATTCTACATGTCACAGTGGTGTCCGATCGCGTGATGAAAGCCATCGCCGCGCTGGAAGAAGGGCGTCACGCCTTCTTTCCGTTGGAGATAGCTTCGGCGGACGGCGAAGTCCGCCATCGCTATCATTTCATGCAGTTTCTCGAGCAAACCGACTGCACGGTACCCAAGCTTGGTGGCTTTCGCAGGGGCGTGCGTCAGGATGGGGCGGCCTACTGGGTTCGCTCGTCCGCCGATGAAAAAGTCTTTCTCGACATCGAGCGAGTCGGCACCCGTCATCTTTTCCAAGATAAGCGGGCCAAATGGGGCTGTTTCATATCGGGTGAACTCGTAGGAAAACTGAACGAATTCCTGCCGCGCGGCCTTCATCTGGCCGAGGCCGGGGTGGTGCGGCAGCACGGTTGAGATTTTTCGCGGGGCGATGAGGTCAGCGTCCGTATTGCGATAGCATCATTTCGCTTCCTGCCGCCGACGACACCGATATCGTCAGAGCCCTTATTGGAATAGCGCGGTCATTTGCGCGTGCGCCGAGTCGGGCATCAGTGGAAGCGCGTCCTGACGCCCTGCAGCAAGTGCACTATGTTCTGCACAGAATAGAATCGTCGCTCCAGATCTATTCAGACGTATTGAGCCGGTGCTGATTGAAAGGCTTCCGGCGAGGGACTGGCAGAATATCCGTTCGGCTCTAAGCAGCGATATGACGCCGCTACACCCGGTGCGGCTAAGCGGCGGTTCTCGGTCCAGGCGATTCCGTGCTGGCCGCAGGCAGGAGCTGATCACGAGCACGAGAATGATGACGGGCCGGCGGATGCCGGCCCGTCGCAGCAAGAACTTCGGTGAGGGCGCATAAGCCGAAGATCCTGCGAGCCCAAATGCTCGATGAGTAAGTCCGGAACAGTGTTGAGCTGTGTGCGGCATATCACGTGTTGAGGCGAGGTATCATGTGAAGATGTCGAGCCTTTGTAGAATTTGGGCGCACTTGTTGCGGTTTTGTCACTACGGGTCGTCAATAGGGATTGGAGTGAAATGGCGAATGGCCGACGGCGCATATTGTCATGGCGCAGGGGGATATCTTGAGATTTCCTTGATGTTGCCCGGCTTGAGAAGCATGACCTGCGAATCGGTCAGCTAACGGCCTGGACGTGCCGTCTTCTGTTTCAGGAGAAAGCCCGCCGCCAAGCAGCGGCGGGCCCCCCGGATGCCGCCACATGTCGGTGGCGACACTGGTCAAGCTCTGGGGATCGAAAAAGTTTCCTGGCTGGGAACATTTAATTTCCACGAGAACCCGGTTGTATGCCCTGTTGTCACTCGCCGGATGCTGGGGGATCGTTTGCTTTTTTGGTGCGTTTTCCGACTTGACCGAACGGTCTCAACGCGGCAAAAGCCCTGCCAATTCAAGTGTCGGAGTGTAGCGCAGTCTGGTAGCGCACCTGCTTCGGGAGCAGGGGGTCGGAGGTTCGAATCCTCTCACTCCGACCATCATTTCATCCCATTGAAATTATTGAGTTTTATTTGGCCGCAGCGGAGCGGTTTGCCAAGACGTCACGACTCCGCAGTCTTGCCTCCCTCTCAACTCCCTGGCAATGCCCTCAGCCGCCCCAGTTGGACAAGCCGGGCTGCGAGGGCGCGCGCTGGAAACCACATCAGGAAATCTTGCAGGCCGTCATTGCGGCGCGGCAATCGAGCCAGTATATGGTCCCCCTCCGGTCGATGGGGCGTAGCCAAGTGGTAAGGCAGCGGATTTTGATTCCGCCATTCCCAGGTTCGAATCCTGGCGCCCCAGCCATTCACCGATGTGTCCGACCCGGACACATAGGTAACAGAGTGTACCTAAGACATAGGTGACAACCTCGAGCCGAACGGGTTGTCGATGGTTTGCAAGGTTCTCTGTTCCAAGTCGATATATCCCAAATCATAGCTCAT
>JBMOOM010000092.1:0-54012 GCA_049323275.1 Pseudomonadota bacterium | reverse complement strand
CGCTGAACAGCTGCCAATCTGGATTCATCGCTACAATTGGCACCGACCTCATGGCAGTCTAAAATACAAACCACCCATCAGCCGCCTCACCTTAACCGAAGACAACCTATTGAGGCTCCACAGCTAGACCTCATGCGCGCCGATATCGACGCCATTCGCGGCGCCGGCCTGGCGGGCGTCGTCATCGGCGCCTCGCGATCCGACGGCGCGCTCGATGAAGAGATGCTGCGGCACCTGTGCGGACACGCCCGGGGACTCGGCGTCACCTTGCACCGCGCCTTCGACCTCGTGCCCGATTTTACTGCTGCCACAGAAGTCGCGACCGGGCTCGGCATCGAGCGCATCCTGACCTCGGGCGGCGCCTCGTCGGCGCCGGCGGGCATCACCGCGCTGAGCGCGATATATGAGGCGGCGCGCGGTCGCATCTCCATCATGCCGGGCGGCGGCCTCACGGTATCGAATGTCGGCGCGCTGCTGAACGCTGTCCCGGTTTCGGAAGTGCACAGTTCCTGCTCCGTGCCCCGCGCCACGCCGGACCGGCGGGCCATCGATCTCCGTCTCGCGGAGAGCAGCCATCGGCGCACCAGCGCGGACGTGGTCGCGGAGTTCCAGATGGCTCTGAAAAATTGGACGCAGGCTGAATCAGAGCCTTAGCTTCCACCGATAACCGTCTGAATTAATTATACCTTCTCTCACAGCGCGCAGTTTCGGGGGACAACCCGCTGTGGGTGCTTGACGTTATTGTCGGCTGGGTTAACTTCTCTGGTATGACAGGTATACCAGTCGATAGCCGGCCCATTCGGCCGCAAAAGCTCTATGAGCAGGTCTCGGCGCGGCTCGAAGCCCGGATCATCGACAAGACCTATGACATCGGTGCTCTGCTGCCGTCGGAACGGGACCTGATGCGCGAATTCGGCGTCGGCCGCCCGGCGATTCGCGAGGCCCTCATCCATTTACGCAATATGGGCCTGGTCGAATTGCGCTCGGGCGAACGCGCCCTGGTCATCCGCCCCACTCCGGAAGTCGTCGTCGAGGCGCTGTCGGGCGTGGCCAAGCATATGCTCTCGGCGACCGACGGAGTCCGCGACTTCCAGAATGCCCGTCTCTTTTTCGAAGTAGGCCTCGCCCGCCACGCCGCCGCCCATGCGACGGCTGAGGATATCGAGCAATTGCACGCCGCCCTCGAAATCAACCGCGCGGCGCTCGACGATCTGCCGCGTTTCGAGAAGACCGACGTCGCCTTCCACTATGTCCTGGCGGTCATCCCGCGCAACCCGATCTTCCCCGCCATTCACGCGGCCATCGCCGAATGGCTGGTGCAGCAGCGCCATATCACCCTGAACTGGCGCGGCCGCAAGGGCACCGCCGAGCAGGCCTATCAGGCGCACAAGGCCATCTATGACGCGATCGCCGCACGCGATCCCGACCGTGCCGAAAAGGCCATGCGCGACCACCTCGCCCATGTCGCCAATGTGTTCTGGGAAGCCATGGAGTCCGATACATGAGCGGCTATGTGATCCTGGTCGATTTCCTGCTGAAGCCGGGAAGCAAGGCCGAGTTCCGCCGCGCCATCGACGCCAATGCGAAAGCCTCCTGCCGTACCGAGCGGGGCTGCCGCCAGTTCGATGTCGTCGAGCCCAGGGACGAGCCCGACCGCATCGTTCTCTATGAGATCTATGACGATCGCGCCGCCTTCGAGGCGCATCTGAAGGCCCCGCATCTCGCCGCCTTCGAAGCGGCGAGCAATCACCTCGTGACCAAGAAGACTGTGATCGCCGGCGACCTCGTCTGCGAAGGATCGGAGAAATAGCTCTGGGAGGAATTCGATGAGTGCTTCCGGCCTCAAGGCCATGGCCAAGACCAAATCGCCGAAATTCGGGCATTTCATCGTGGAATTCGCCACGCCCGGCATCGGCCATATCATGAAGTCGGCGGGCTGCGACTTCACCCTGTTCGATCTCGAGCATTCGGGCTTCGGCTTCGAGACGGTGAAAAGCGCGCTGCGTTACTTCGAGGCCGCCGATCTGCCCGCCATCGTGCGGGTGCCGTCGCGCGAATATCATCATATCGCCCGCGCCATGGATATGGGCGCCGAAGGCCTCATGCTGCCGATGGTCGGCAATGTCGATGAGGTGCGCCACATCGTGAATTCGATGAAATACCACCCGCAAGGCAAGCGCGGCGTGGCGCTGCAGGTGGCGCATGACCGCTACCGGCCGGGGGCCGTCGCCGATAAATTCACCACCGCCAACGACCGCACCACCCTCTTCTGCCAGATCGAGACGGTGGAAGGTGTCGAGAATGCCGACGCCATGGCGGCGATCGACGGCGTCGACTGCCTGTGGGTCGGCCATTTCGACCTGTCGGTGTCGCTCGGCATTCCCGGCCAGTTCGAGCACAAGGATTTCAAGCGCGCCATCGAGCGCACCATTGCCGCCACCAGGAAGCACAAGAAGGCCCTGGGCCGGCTCGTGCCCAATGTCGAGACGGGCATCGCGATCAACAAGGAGGGGTTCGACTTCGTCTGCTATTCGGGCGATGTCTGGCTGCTCCATGCCGCCATAGAGGACGGCATCAAGAAGCTGCGCGCCGGCTGCAAGAAGAGATAGCGGAGCTCACATGCGCGATCTCCACCCACCCCGCATCCCGTCATCCCGGCGAAAGCCGGGACCCACTAAATTCGTGCAGGACGGACGTCACTGCTCGCGCGGTGAGGCTTTTATGGATCCCGGCTTTCGCCGGGATGACGGAATTTGGGAAGAAGGAGGCGCCGATGCCTGAACCATTTCGCGTCGCTCTCTCCGGCGATTTCAGGAAAGCCGACGGGTCGCCGACCTATCCGGATTTCGACCTGGCGCCCTTGAAGAGCGCTCCCAATGTCGAGGCCGTCTTCCTCGACTCGGCCAATCCTCTGCGCGCCGAGCAACTCGAGGATTTCGACGCGCTCATCCTGCTCGCTCACCGCTTCACCGCCGACAGCGTGCCGAAATCGGGCCGGCTCGCCGTGGTGGCGCGTTTCGGCGTCGGTTATGACACGGTCGACGTGCCCGCCTGCAGCAAGGCCGGCATTGCCCTGGTCATAACGCCCGACGGCGTCCGCCGTCCGGTCGCCGTCTCGATCATCACCTTCATCCTGGCTTTGACCGGCAAGCTCCTGATCAAGGACGGGCTCACGCGTCAGGCGGCGGCGGGCTTCGCCAAGCGCTCCGACCATATGGGCGTCGGCCTTGTGGGCCGCACGCTGGGCTCGATCGGCATCGGCAATATCGGCGCCGAGATGTTCCGCATGGCGACGCCTTTCGACATGAAGTTCATCGCCCATGATCCCTTTGCCGACAAGAAGATGGCTGCCGAGCTCGGCATCGAGCTGGTCTCGCTCGAGGACGTCTTCCGCCGTTCCGACATCGTCTCGGTGAGCTGTCCCCTGAGCCCCGAGACGCATCATCTCGTCAATGCCGAACGCCTCGCCTTGATGAAACCCACCGCCTATTTCATCAACACGGCGCGCGGTCCCATCGTCGACCAGAAGGCGCTGACCAAGGTGCTGCAGGAACGCCGCATCGCCGGCGCCGGCCTCGATGTGCTCGAGCAGGAGCCGCCCGATCCCGACGATCCGATCCTCAAGCTCGATAACGTCATCCTGGCGCCGCATGCTCTGTGCTGGACCGACCAGTGCTTCGCCGGCAACGGCGCCGCCGACGTGAAGGCCGTGCTCGAGGTCCAGCATGGCCGCGAGCCGCGCGGCATCGTCAACCGGGATGTGCTGAAGCACCCCGACTGGCAACGCCGCCTCGCCGATTTCGCCCGACGATTCGGAGGCTGATGACGAGAACAAGAAGAAGAGTCGTTTTCAAGAACTGATTCCGGCCGACAGAAGCCGGTGACTGTCACATGCAGACTGACAAGCAACTGGGAGGAATGACGACCATGAACGACCGTGAAAAGCGTGATTTCCAGGCCGGTCTCAATGCCGAGATCGATGCCTGGCTGAGAGGCGAGAACACCCGCCGCAGCTTCATCAAGAAATTCGGCTTGATGACCGGCCTGCTCGCGACGTCGAGCGGGGTCCTGAGCCCGTGGGCCGAGAATGCCCTGGCGCAGGCGGCTGTCGACCTTGCCGATCCGTCGACGCCGCTCGGCAAGGCGCAGGCCGCCGCGATGAAGGCCTCGACAGAGGGGCCGGCCGACGGCTCGGCCTACCGCGCCGCCCAGGCCGCGAAGCAATTCAGCGGCGTCACCCTCAACATGACCTATGAGGCGGGCCTCCAGGCGCTCGACCCGCGCAATTTCTGCGGACCCGTCTGGGAGCAGCTCACCGGCATCAAGTCGAATGTCGTCGAGCTGTCGAATCCCGATCAGTATTCGAAAGCGGTCGCCGAGCACATCGCCGGCTCCGGCGCCTATGACGTACTCGACATCTCGCCTGCCTGGACGCCGTCTCTGGCCGATGGCGGCGTCATCGCGCCGCTCGACGACTACATCGCAAAATACATGAACCAGGCCGATCTCGACGACGTCCATCCGCTATACAAGGCGCTGCCCACCTACAAGGGCAAGATCTGGGGCTTCTTCGACGATGGCGACATGTTCGCGCTTTATTATCGCAAGGACATCTTCGAGGATGCGAAGCTGAAGGAAGCCTATCAGGCCAAGTTCTCGAAGGCGCTCGAGCCGCCCAGGACCTGGGAGGACTATGCCCAGGTCGCCCAGTTCATCACCGACAATCTGGCGCCCAACGTCTATGGCGCCGGGCATTTCCGCAAAGCCGGCAGCCCCGGCAACCAGTTCGACTTCCTGCAGCAATACCGCGCCAATGGCGGCGTGCTGTTCGGCGACGACATGAAGGCGGGGCTCAATTCCGACGCCGGCATGAAGACGCTGACCAACATGCTGGCGGCGAATGCGGCCTCGATCCCCGGCAATAACGAGCTCGATGCCGTATCGCTCTGGGCCGCGTTCCTGCAAGGCAAGGTCGCCATGATCTATTCATGGCCGCCGACGGGCCGCATGGCCGCTAACTATTCGCAGAGCGCCAAGGCGATCAACTTCATTCCGCAGTCCTCGATCGCCGGCAAGGTCGGCTACGCCGTGGTCCCGGGCAATCCGGAGCATGCGACCGGCTACAACAAGGCGCTGTCGGCCGACTCGAAGAACGCCGAGGCCGCTTATCTCTTCATGCAGTGGGTGACCTCGCCGCCGGTATCGCTCGCCCGCGTGATGCTGCCTTATGCGCTGCGCGATCCCTACCGCCTGTCGCATTTCAAGTCGGATCTCTATGGCGAGCTGTTCCCGAGCGCCAAGGAATATCTGATCAACCTCAACAACTCCGCCAATGTCGGCCTGCTCGACATCATCATGCCGGGCGCCCAGGATTATTTCCTCAGCCTCGACCGCATGTGCACGTCGGTCTGGGCCGGCACCGATCCCAAAGCGGCGCTCGAAACCGCCGCCGCCGAATGGGACCAGACGACGGAGCGCCTGGGCGTCGATCAGCAGAAAGCCTTCTACGCCGAGTTCAAGAAGCTGCCCGGCGCTTCGGCCGACAACACGGTCGAGAAGCTGGGGCTCGCGGTGAAGCTTTGAGGCAGTGCAGTTAGTTCCCCCTCTCCCGTCCGAAGGATGGGAGAGGGTGCCCGACAGGGCGGGTGAGGGCTCTTTACTTGCAAAGAAGAAACCGTGAGAACTTTGGCTAACGTCAAGAAGAGCCCTCATCCGGCCTTCGGCCACCTTCTCCCACGCTGCGCGCGGGAGAAGGGGAAATCATGGACGTGCGAGGAATAAGCTCATGAATGAAGCCTCCTCCTCCACCCGCTTCGATGCGCTCTCCGAATGGAGCGACCGCCACTTCAAATGGCTGCTGGTTGCCCCGGCCGTCGTGCTCATCCTGGCGCTGTCGGTCTACCCCCTGCTCTTTTCGGTCTGGGTGCTGTTCGTCAATTACGACTTCACCGTGCCCGGCCACGCCTTTGTCGGGTTTCGCAACTTCACCCGCGTGCTCGCCGATCCGGTCGCCCGCTGGTCGCTCTGGGTGACGGTGATGCTCTCGGCGATCAATGTCACCATCGAGTTCCTGCTCGGCCTCGCTCTGGCGCTCGCCATGGTCAAGAGCTTCCGCGGCCGCGGCCTCATCATGTCGCTGCTGATCATCCCGCTCTTCATCAGCCCCGTGATCGTCGGCCAGGCCTGGGCGCTCCTGCTGCAGCGGCCTTTCGGCCCCACCAACTATATTCTGAGCCAGATTCTTGGGTTTGAGGTGACCATCGGCTGGCTGACCCAGGCGCCATGGAACTTCATCGCCCTCGTCCTCGCCGATGTCTGGCAATGGACGCCTTTCATGTTCGTGATCCTGCTCGCCGGCCTGACCGCCATCCCGCCCAATCTCTATGAGGCGGCCGAGCTCGACGGCGTCGACGGCTGGCGCGCCTTCTGGTGGATCACCCTGCCGCAGCTCGGGCCGATGATCATGCTCGCCATCACCTTCCGCATCCTCGATGCGGTGCGCCTGTTCGATACCATATTCGTGATGACCGGCGGCGGCCCCGGCACCAACACCTATTCGAGCTCCTTCTATCTCTACACGCTGGGCTTCACCCAGTTCCATCTCTCTGAGGCGACCGCCGGCGCCTGGATGTTCCTCGTCATCACCGCCATCCTCATCACCTTCCTGGTGCGGCGCCTGCTCAAGGCGGAGCCGATATGAGAATGCCGACCCGCGCCAATATCGCCCGCACCCTGCTTCTGGGAACGTTCCTCATCTTCACGTTCCTGCCGCTCTATTGGATGTTCATCACCTCGATCAAGCCGAGCGATGACTATCTGGCGGTGCCGCCGGTCTGGTTTCCCACTGAGCCGACGATGCTGCACTACACAGCAGCCCTCTTCGCCTATCGCGGCCTCGACGGCCTCATCAACAGCGTGATCGTCTCTCTCGCCGCGACGCTTCTCTCCACCGTTCTCGGCACGCTCATGGCCTACAGCCTCGCCCGCTTCAACACCGGTGGCCAGCATCTTTCCTTCTGGGTTCTGTCGCAGCGCTTCCTGCCCCCCATCGCCATCGTGCTGCCGATCTTCCTCATCTATCGCGCGGTCGGCCTGCACGACACGCATTTCGGCCTGATCATCGCTTACACGGTCTTCACCTTGCCGGTGACGGTGTGGATGATGTTCGCCTATTTCCGCCAGATGCCGAAGTCGCTCGAGGAGGCCGCCCTCGTCGATGGCTGCACCCGCTGGCAATCCCTGCGGCGGGTCGCCATTCCGCTCGCAATGCCCGGCATCGTCGCCGCCGCGGTCTTCGCCTTCATCGCCTGCTGGACCGAATTCTTCTTCGCGCTGATCCTGACCAGCCAGACCGCCTTCACCCTGCCGACCGTGTTCCGCGCCTTCCTCGGCTTCCAGGGCGCTCAATATGGCGAGGCGAGCGCGCTCGCCATGGTGTCGCTGGTGCCCTCCATCATTCTCGGCATCCTCGTCCAGCGCCATCTGGTGCGCGGGCTGACCCTTGGCGCCGTGCGCGGCTAGAAAGGAACGATATGGCTCACGTCACCATCAAGGGTCTGCACAAGCGCTTCGGCGCGGTGCATGTCGTCAAGGGCATCGATCTCGCCATCGCCGATGGCGAGTTCACCGTCCTAGTCGGCCCCTCGGGCTGCGGCAAGTCCACCTTGCTGCGCACCATCGCCGGGCTCGAGCAGGCGAGCGAAGGAACGATCGAGATCGGCGGCAAGGAGGTGAACGACACCCGGCCGCGCGACCGCGACGTCGCCATGGTCTTCCAGGATTATGCGCTCTATCCCCACATGACCGTCGCCCAGAATATCGGCTTCGGCCTGCGCGCCCGCAACTTCCCCAAGCCCGAGATCGAGACCCGGGTCAGGCGCGCCGCGAAGATGCTGAATATCGACCAGTATCTCGACCGGCTGCCGCGCCAGCTGTCGGGCGGCCAGCGCCAGCGTGTCGCCATCGGCCGCGCCATCGTGCGCAACCCGCAGATCTTCCTCTTCGACGAACCGCTCTCCAATCTCGATGCGCAGTTGCGCGACGAGATGCGCAGCGAGATCAAGCGCCTGCATCAGGAGCTCGGCGCCACCATGATCTATGTGACGCATGACCAGATCGAGGCGATGACCCTCGCCGACCGGATCGTGCTCATGAATGCCGGGCAGATCGAGCAGTCGGGCACGCCGCTGGAGCTTTACGAGAAGCCCCGGACGCGGTTCGTCGCGGGCTTCCTCGGGTCGCCGAAGATCAACTTCATCAAGGCCAGGCTGGAAAATACGGGCCTGGTATTCGCCGATGGCCAGTCCTTCGAGCTTCCGGCGGCGAATGCCCGGCATTATGCCGCCCATGCCGGGAGACCGGTGATATTCGGGATCAGGCCGCAGCATATCGACCGCGCGCCGGCGACCGCATCGCCCCATGTCAAAAGCACCATCGATCTCGTTCAGCCGACCGGCGCCCGCACCTATGTGACCTTCGCGATCGGCGGCGAACCGGTCATGGCCGAGCTCGACGCCCATGATGCCGGCAAGCCCGGCGATGAAATAGCCATTGCCCTCGACCTCGCCCATTTCCTATTGATTGATCCCGAAAGCGGGAACGTCCTGGGGAGATGATCATGACCGACAAGCAGCCCTCACGCGCCGTGCGGCTGTTCGGCACCGACGAGCCGGTGGAGCCGCCGCGCGTCGTCACGGCGGGCGCGCTCAGCGCCGAATTCGAGACTGGCAATCTGCGCTATATCCGTTATGGCGGCATCGAGATGATCCGCGCCATCTCCTTCATCGTCAGGGACAGGAACTGGGCCACCTACACGCCCCTTCTCTCCAACCTGCTGATCGAGGAAGACGGCGACAGCTTCACCATCAGCTATGACGCCGAGACGAAGGACAAGGACCAGTCCTTCCGCTATTCGGCCAGGATCACCGGCGCCGCCGACGGCAGCGTCGAGTTCGTGGCGGAAGGCGAGGCCGTGACGGATTTCATCACCAACCGCACCGGCTTCGTGGTGCTGCATCCCATAGCCGGTGTCGCCGGCGAAGCGGCGCGGGTCGAAACCGCCGACGGCGAGATGATCGACACGAAGTTTCCCGACCTCATCTCGCCGGCCCAGACGGTCATGAATATGCGCGCCATCGCCCATGAATTCGCACCCGGCGCCCGCGTCGTCTGCCGCATGGAAGGCGATGTCTATGAGATGGAGGACCAGCGCAACTGGATGGACGCCTCCTACAAGACCTATGTGCGCCCGCTGGCCCAACCCTGGCCCTATACGCTGAAAGCCGGCGAGAAGCTGGCGCAGAAAGTCACCCTGCGCCTCGAAGGCGAAGCGCCAGAGGCCGGCGCCAAGGCGAAACCCGTCACCGTGCGGATCGGCAAATGGGTCGGCGCCGTTCCGCCGCTGGGCGTCGGCCTTGCGCCGGAAGATGCGCCATCGGCCGAAAGGGCGGCGGAGCTTCTGGGCCAGATCAAGCCGGCCTATGTCATCTGCCACTATGACACCCGCCTCGGCCATGACCAGAAATCGCTGAGCGCGATGCTCAAGGTTGCACGGGCGCTCGAGGCGGATGCCTGGCTCGAAGCCGTCGTCACCAAGGTCAAAGGATACCAGGAGGAGATCCGCGACCTCGCCAAGCAGGTGGCGCGGCTCAGATCGCCCTTCAAGGCAGTGTTCCTGTCGCCCGCCTCGGACATGAAGAGCACGCAGCCGACCGGCCCCTGGCCGCCCTGCCCGCCGCTGGCCGACATCTACCAGCTCGCCCGCGATCTGTTTCCCGGCGCCCGCATCGGCGGCGGCATGATGAGCTATTTCACCGAGATCAACCGCAAGCGCCCGCCCGCCGCCCTTGCCGACTTCATCTCCTTCACCAATTCCGCACTCGTCCATGCGAGCGACGACCGCTCGGTGACCGAAGGGCTGGAGGCGCTGCCGGCGATGGCGAAAAGCATCCGGGCCTTCGGCGGCGGCAAGCCTTTCGCGGTCGGGCCCAGCGCCATCGGCATGCGCTTCAATCCTTATGGCGCGGCCCCGCAGGCCAACCCCAATGATGTGCGCCAGGCCATGAACCGCAATGATCCGCGCCAGCGCGGCCTGATCGGCGCGGCCTGGGCCTTGGCCTATTTCGCCCATTTCGCCCGCACTGGCGCCAGCGCCATCGCGCTCGGTGGGCTGACCGGTCCGTTCGGCGCTCTCTACAGCAAGAGCGCATGGCCGCAGGCCTGGTACGATGAGCACAAAGGGCTCTATCCGGTCTTCCACGTCCTGCGCGGTCTGGCGCGGCTTGCCGGCGACGATCTGCTCAGCCTGGAGATCAGCCGGCCGCGCGATGTTCAGGCTCTGGCGGCCAGGCGTCCTGACGGCAAAACCGAATTGTGGCTCGCCAATCTCACCGGCGAGACCGTCACAATCGATATCGGCGCCAAATTCAAGGGCGGTCGCCAGATGATCCTGGACGAGCACCGCTTCACCCAGGCAGCCGACAAGGCCGAGTTCCTCGACAGAAGCAAGGGGAAAATAGGGTCGCCGCGGCTGAAGCTCGACGCCTACGCCATATGCCGGGTCATCTCGCTCTAACTCGAAGTCTGCGACCAGCGCGACTCGCGCGGCGATTCCCCGAAGCGCTCGCGATAGCGCGTCGAGAAATGCGACTGACTGGCGAAGCCGCATAGAAAGGCGATCTGCTGCAGGCTGTGGCCGGTGCGGTAGGCGGTGAGAATCTGCCGCCGCGCCTCCTGGAGCCGGAGCTCCATCAGCTCATGGCCGAAGGTGGTGCCATGCATCTTGAACAGCTTGAACAGATAGCGCAGCGAGATGCGATGCGCCTGGGCGACCTTCGCCGGCGACAACTCCCCATCTCCCAGATGCTCCTTCATGAAGGCGCTCAGGCGCTTGAACATCACATGGGCCAGCGACCGGTCCTCGAACTCCTGCTGTCCCGGCTGCTGCGCCGTCTCCAGCATCAGGCAGAGCATGTCGAGAAGGGGTTCCGACAGACGGTCCGCCGCCTCGGGCGACCACGGCATGTCCGGGCGCATCAGGCGCGTCGCCATCTGCCCGATCGTGGCGGAGAGCGTCGCGTTGGCGATATTCTCCCGCGCACAGAGCGTATCGATCGCCGGCAAGCGTCCACGCAGGATCGCGCACGGAATCTTCAGGGTCAGATTCTCGAAATCATCCGAGCACGCCGCTTCATAATATTCGGCGGAGTTGAGCAGCGCGACGCCGCCCGGATCGACGAAGCCCGAACGCCCGCGCTGATCGAAATAGAGCTGCCGCTTGAGCGGGAAGATGAAAACGAAGTTTTCAGCCCCATCGTCCTTGGCCGCCTCGGCATAGCGGAAAACCCGCTGCTGGCTCGACTTGAAGCTGGAAAGGCCGATGGGCCCGAGCACCGCTTCATGGAGCTCGCCCTGCACCTCGCCGTCGATACGCGGCTTCACGTCGACGCAATAATAGACCTGGGTCATGAAATCCCGCCATGCCGCGAGCCGGACGGCAGCGGGGACTTCCTCGGTGGAAAAGGCACGCAAGCCAAGCTTCATAGGAATGCCCTCACCTCCCATGACCCACATCGAAGTTCGATAGTGACGGACAGGTGGGGGCGAGTCCAGAGGTCGCCTTGGGCTTCCCACCAAAGTCCCCTGCCCGGCTGGAAGACATGCCTCAGTACATTCACGTGAAAATGACTGTGCATTGGCGCGAAAGACGGGTCCGGTGAAGCTTCCTATAGTTGGAGCGCAGTCTGGTCACCCCAGTCCTGCCGAGATGCGTGAACGCATCCGTCAATGATATTTGGAGGGAGAGCCCGGATGATCCGTCACATCAATCGCCGTCATATTGTCGGGGGCATCGCCGCCGGCGCCGTCGCCATGCCTTTCGTGTCTAGGCGCCCGGCATTGGCCGCCGAACCCATTCTCATCGGCCTGCCCACCGCGCAGACCGCCCAGGCCGGCGTCGCCGATCACCAGGACTATCTCAATGGCGCGACCCTCGCGATGGAGGAGATCAACGCCGCGGGCGGCGTGCTCGGCCGCGAGATCCAGTTCGTGGTGGTCGATGTCGATCCGTTGTCGCCTGAAAGCTGCCAGATCGCCATCAGCAAGCTGGTCGACGCCAAGGTGCATGCGATCGGCTGCGCCTTCACGCTGGTTCCCATTCCGACCGCCGACGCCTCCTCGAAATACAAATGCCCATTTCTGTGGGGCGTCACGCAGCGCAACTACACCGAGGAAGTCGCCAAGGACCCGGAGAAATACGGCCATTGCTTCCAGACCGACCCCTCCGAGGTCCATTATGGCTACACCTTCCCCACCTTCCTGAAGGACATGCGCGATGCGGGCGTGTGGAAGCCGCTCAACAATGGCGTCCACATCGTCCAGGAGCAGATCGCCTATAATCAGACGATCTCGAAGGCGCTGCAGGAAGCCCTCCCCAAGAGCGAATTCACTCTCACCAAGATCACCGACATCCAATATCCGGTGCAGGACTGGGGCCCGGTCATCCAGGACATCAAGGCGACCGGCGCCGGCGCGGTGATGATCGATCACTGGGTCGCCGCCGAATATGCCGCTTTCGTCAAGCAGTATCAGGCAGATCCGCTGAAGGGCGCCCTCGTCTATCTGCAATATGGCCCCTCGCAGCCGGAATTCCTCGAGCTGTCGGGCGCCGCCGCCGAGGGCTTCGTGTGGAGCACGGTGCTCGGCGTCTATGCCGACGAAAAAGGCAAAGCCTTCCGCGAGAAGTATCAGAAGCGTTTCCCCGGCATCATGGGCCTTTGCTACACCGGCAATTCCTATGACACGGTCTATTTCCTGAAAGCCGCCTGGGAGGCCGTCGGCGATCCGTCCAAGTTCAAGGAAGTGTGCGACTGGATCCGCGTGAATTCCTATCGCGGCGTCTGCGGCTTCATGGACATGAACAACAAGTACCAGGAATGCGCCCATTTCCCCGACAACGGCTATGACGTGACCGCCAAGGAGCTGGAAAAGGGCATGGGCCAGCTCTACTTCCAGGTCCAGGACGTGCAGCACAAGATCATCTATCCCGATGCGTTGAAGGAAGTGGCTCTGCGTCCGGCGCCATGGTGGTCATGACGAAGACCGAAGTGAGCGCGTCGCAACCGCTCTTCGCCTGCTCGGATATCAGTCTCGACCTCGGCGGCCGCGAGATCCTGCGCAAGATCTCGCTGTCCGTCGGGCCGGGCGAAGTTCTGGGCATCATCGGACCCAACGGCGCCGGGAAGACGAGCCTCTTCGAGGTGCTGTCGGGACGCATCGCGCCCAAATCCGGCACCGTCACCTTCAAGGGCAAGGACGTCACCCGCCTGCGCCTCTATGAGCGGGCGCGGCTCGGTATCGGGCGCACCTATCAGACGCCGGTGGTGCCGGAAGACCTGACGGTCGGTGAGGTGCTGAAGGCCGCACGCCAGGCCTACCGGCCCTATCTCACCGGCGACCATGCCGAATGGGGCGCGGAACTGGTGCGTTTCAGGATCGACGCCCATAAGCCGGCCTCGCGCCTCGACACGCTCGACCGGCGCAAATTGCTGCTGACCTGCCTGCTGATGCGCCATCCGCCCCTCATCCTCATGGACGAGCCGGCGGCCGGCCTCATCAATTCCGAGGTCGATGAGTTCGACGATCTGATCCGCATCCTCTCCAAGGAAATGAATGTGGCGATCATCATCGTCGAGCACCGGATCGAGCTCCTGGCGACCATCGCCGACCGGGTGATGGTAATGGATGCGGGCGAGACCATCTCCGAGGGCGCGCTCGACACCGTGCTCAACGACCCGCGGGTCCATGCCGCCTATTTCGAGAATGTCGTCGAAGGCAGCCTCGAAGAGGAGGCCGCCTGAGATGGATCACGCCGTGCCGCAGAAGAAGGAAGTGCTGAACGTCAAAGGCCTCTCCGCCGGCTATGGGCCCATGCGGGTGATCCACGACCTCGACCTCATGGTCTATTCGGGCGAGCGCGTCGGCCTTGTCGGCCTCAACGGCCACGGCAAGTCCACCTTGTTCCTGGGCATTGCCGGCCTCACCGGCTGGCAGCGCGGCTCGATCAAGCTCAACGGCGCCGAGGTCGGGCGCACCCGCAGCCAGGGACCGGGCCGCTACACGCATCTCGTCGTCCGCCAGGGGCTGGCGCTGATCCCCCAGGGCGACGAAATCTTCACCGGTCTCACCGTCGAGGAGCATCTCGACAGCGGCGCCTTCACGCCGCGCGCCTGGCGCGAGCGGGCCGAGCGCAAGGAGCGCGTGCTCGAGATCTTCCCGCCGCTGCGCAAGCTGATGAAGACGGCGGTCGGCCGCTTGTCGGGCGGCGAGCGGCGCATGGTCTCGATCGGCCGCGGCCTGATGGCCGAAGCCTCTCTCTTCCTGGTCGACGAGCCGTCGCTGGGCCTCGCGCCCAAGATCGGCAAGGGGGTGCTCGATGCCCTGATGAGCGTCGAGCTCGGCCAGTCGGCGATGATCATCGCCGAGCAGAATGTCGCTCTGCTCGAAGGCCGCGTCGACCGCGTCATCGGCATGCATGTCGGCAAGTTGAAAGGCGAGGCGTCGGCGTCGCTCACGTTCCAAACGAGGCGGGAACATTAGCGCATGATCCGGAAAAGTTCATGGCCGGGCTCGGCCCGGCCATCCCGCAAGGAGGGGCGTTGATATGAACTGGAGCTTCGTCATCGCCAATGCGATCACGCTCGCCTGCATCTACGGCACGCTGGCGATCGGCATCTCGATCACCTGGTCGAGCCTCGGCCTCATCAACATGGCCTATGGCTTCATCTTCGCACTGTCGGGCTACGGCGCCTGGCTCACGGCGCAATATATCTCGGTCAACGGCTTCGTCGTCATGGGCGCCGGCATTCTGACGGGGGCAGTCGGCGGCATGCTGGTCTGCGCCCTTGCCTTCATTCCGATCCATGATAAGCCCAATTTCACCGTGCGCGGCATGATCGCCACCCTCGCCGTGAGCCTCGTCGGCAACCAGGCGCTGCTCTGGTATTTCGGCCCGCGCGCCAAAAGCCTGCCGCCGCTGTTCGGCTCCTCGCAGGCCTCGATCTTCGGTGTCGTCATGACCGCCGACAAGATCGGCGCCGTCGTCTCCTCCATCGTCCTTCTCTCCGCCGTCCTGCTGTGGATGCGCTCGAGCCGGCGCGGTCTCGAGATCCGCGCCATGATGATGAACCCGCATGCCGCCTCGATCGTCGGCATCGGCGTCAGGCGCACGGGCTTCTATGTGATGGCCCTGACCGGCGGCCTCGCAGGCCTCGCCTCCGTTCTGCTCTCACAGACCTACTATGTCGGCCCTTTCAGCGGCATCACCCCGATGGTCAAGGGATTGAGCGTGGCGCTCTGCGGCGGGCTGGGCAGCGTCTTCGGCGCGGTCATCGCCGCCATCCTGCTCGGCGTCAACGAGGCGATGACCTCCGTCGTCTTCGGCGGCCAGTATGTGCTCATCACCCAGTTCGCGCTCATCATCCTGATCCTGCTCATAAGACCGCGCGGCATCGCCGGCATTCTCGACAAGGCGCGCGAGGCCTGATCCGATGACCACGACCTGGAAGAATCCGATATCCGCCTTCGATCCGGAAAAGCCGGTCGAGGAAGTCGTCACCAACGACTATCTCTCGCCGCAGTCGCAATGGGACGCGACGCGCTCCTATAATGTGCCGACCCATCCGGTCGGCCGGCTGCGCTACTATCACAAATGGGCCGGGCACGGCGACAGGCTCTGGCATCGCCTGCGCTACTGGCCGACGCGCCGCCGCGTGCTCGATATTGCCGGCGGCTACAATGCCAAGACCTTGCGCCGGCAGAAGACGATCGAGGACAAGCGGCCGATCTGGTGGATATTGAGCCTGCTGGCGCTGATGATCGCCCCCTTCTTCATCCCCGAGAACCAGCAGAACGCCCTCCTCACCGCCGGCGCCGTCTTCGGCATCTATGCCGCCATCAATCTGTGCTGGATGCTGATCATCGGCACTGCCGGCATCTACTCCCTGGCCACCTATGCGGTGGTGGGGGCCGCCGCCTATGGCTCGGCCTATCTGTCGATCCATATGGGCCTGCCCTGGTGGGCCATGCCGATGGTCGGCAGCGTGATCGGGCTCGTCTTCGGCGTCATCATCGCCATCCCGGCGACCCGGCTCGAAGGCTTCTACTACGCCCTCCTGACGCTGGGCCTGGTCGAGCTCTGCCGCGTCTATGTCATCCAGTCGCGCGAATTCGGCTCGGCGACCGGCGGCCTCTATGGCGCCGACAGCTACATCCCGCAGGACTGGCCGCAGCATTCCCAGCTTCTGCTCGGCTATTTTGCGAGCCTCGCTCTGATGATCCTGGGACTGTTCCTGTTCCGCTTCGTCAATGGCAAGCGGCTCGGCCGTGTCTTGCGCATGGCGCCCGAGAAGCGCGAGGCCTTCGCCGAGGCGACCGGCGTCAATTACCGCGCCGCCCGCATCCAGGTGTTCCTCATCTCGTCGCTTGCGCTGGGCTTCATCGGCGGCTTCTACTCGGCGCATTTCCGTGGCGCCGCGCCCAGCCTGTTCTCCTTCGACACGATGCTGCTGTCGCTCGCCATGCTGGTCATCGGCGGCCTGGGCCGCGCCGAGGGCGCCGTGCTCGGCACCCTCATCGTCGTCTTCATCGACCGCGTGCTGGTCGACTGGGGGCCGATGCGTTTCGTCCTCATCGGCACGCTCATGCTGCTGGTGGTGCTGTTCCTGCGCGGCGGCCTGTTCGGCATCAAGGAGCAGTTCCGCGCCTGGCGCGACAAGAAGAAGAGCGAGAACCGTTCGTCACGGGCGGAGAAAGGTGGAGAGATGCTACCCGAGGAAGCGACCGAGACCGAAAACAAGGACATCATCTATTTCCGCCGTTTCGACAAGATGCAGCGCGACTTCCTGAAGAAGCTCATCACGCCGGAGATCATCGAGGAGCATCGCAAGCGGCCGCTCGGCCAGCACAGCGAGGCGCTCGAGCGTGTGCTGACCTATTTCCGCCGCCAGCCGCAGAACGACAAATATGCGATCACCGTGATCGAGCCTTTCAAGTCCTATCGCCTGGTGGCGCTGTCGGGTGCGCGCGGCGTGGCCCCGCGCCTCGTCGAGGACAAGACCTATGGCAGCCCCGATGAGGCCTATCACGCGCTGTTCCTGCGCCGCGTGCAGGACCTGCTCGAAGCTTGAAAGCATCGGCCCGAAAAGTTGCAGACTTTTCGGATAAGCCGATGCGCAAAACAAAGAATAGTCACCGGAGTCGTTCTTCATGGCGCAAATCAAAGTCTTTGGTTACACGGACAAGATCTCCGTGAAGCCCGGTGACGAGCTCACCTTCCATGTCCATGCCGACGGCACCGACAAGGCCATGGCGCAGCTGGTACGCCTGATCCATGGCGACGAGCATCCGAACGGTCCAGGCTTCATCGAGGAAGAGATCGCCTCGCCGCTCAATGGCGAATGGAAACTGCGCAAGCAATATACCCAGGTCGGCTCGTTCCTGACCGTCGACGACCCTGGACAGAAGCTGGGGCAGGACGGCGATTTCACGCTCTGCGCCTTCATTTATCCGACACTGCATGGCAATGGCGTCCGCCAGGCCCTGCTCGGGCGCTGGGACATCTACAGGAATGAAGGCTTCGCGCTGTGGATCAACCAGAAGGGTTTTCTCGAATTCGGCGTCGGCGACGGCGAGGAAGTCGACTATCTCGCGGCCGAGGCGCCGCTGATCCGGAACATGTGGTATTTCGTGGCGGCGAGCTATGACCGCAGGAGCGGCAAGGCCACGCTTTATCAGGAATGCGTCGCGACCCGTTATAACAGCCTGCTCGGCAAGGTCGTGCCGTACGACTACCGCTCGCATGTGCGCGAGACCTTCCGCTTCAAGCCGAAGAACCCCAAGAACCTGCCTTTCCTGGTCGCCGGCGCCCGCGACTGGCATGAGGTCAGGGGCCCCTTCGTCGCCCAGAACTTCAACGGCAAGATCGACCGGCATGGCATGTTCGACCGGGTTCTCACGCGCGCGGAGCTGGATTCGATCCGCGACACCGGCAAGCCGCCGCAATCCGGCCTCATCGCCTATTGGGACACGACCGCCGGCTATACCGACTATGGCATCGGCGATGAGGTCCGGGACATCGGCCCGCACGGCCTGCATTCCATAGGCTACAACCGGCCGGTGCGCGCCCAGACCGGCTTCAACTGGAAAGGCCGCAATGATTCATTCCGCCTGGCGCCCCAGGAATATGGCGGCATCGAGTTCCACAATGACGCGGTAATCGACTGCAAATGGGAGCCGACCAGGAGCTGGACGGTGCCTGAGCTCAAGAGCGGCGCCTATGCCGTCAGGCTGCGCGCCGGTGACGGCAAGGGACTTGGCGAGGAATATGTCGTCTTCTTCGTGCGCGCCAGGACGCCCAAGGCCCGCATCGCCTTCCTGGTGCCGACCGCCAGCTATCTGGCCTATGCCAACGAGCATTTGAGCTTCGATGCCCAGATGGTGCAGCCGATCAGCGGCCAGCCGCCGATCGTGTCGGAGATCGATATCGAGCTCTACCAGACCAAGGACTTCGGCCTCTCCACCTATGACCATCATGCCGACGACGCCGGCGTCTGCTACTCGTCCTATCGCCGTCCCATTTTGAACATGCGGCCCCGGAGTCGCCTGTCCTCGATGGGCATCACCTGGCAGTTCCCGGCCGATCTCTCGATCATCGCCTGGCTCGAGCATCTGAACTACGATTATGAGGTGCTGACCGACGAGGACCTGCATGTGGAGGGGCTGGCGGCGCTCAAGCCCTATAACCTCGTCATCAACGGCTCACACCCCGAATATTATTCGGAGGAGATGCTCGACGCGACCGAGGATTATGTCGCCGAGGGTGGGCGGCTCATTTATATGGGCGGCAACGGCTATTACTGGAATGTCGGCTTCAGACCCGAGGAGCCCTGGTGCATGGAGGTGCGCAAGCTCGATTCCGGCATGCGCGCCTGGAATGCCAGGCCCGGCGAGCATTATCTGGCGACCAACGGCCAGAGGAGCGGCCTGTGGAAGAATCTGGGCCGGCCGCCGCAGAAGCTCACCGGCGTCGGCTTCATCTCGCAAGGCTTCGAATCGGCCCGTCCCTATCGCCGCATGCCCGACAGCTACCACCGCCGCGCCTCCTGGATGTTCGAGGGGATCGAGGGCGAGATCATCGGCGATTTCGGCCTCGCCCATGAGGGCGCCGCCGGCATCGAGATCGACCGCTACGATCTGAGCCTCGGCACCCCGCCCCACACGCTGATCGTGGCGGCGTCCGGCGGCCATAGCGACAACTACATGCTGGTCTGCGAGGAAATCCTCTATGCCTATCCGGGCATGACCGGCACGCACGACTATCGCATCCGCGCCGACATCACCTATTTCACCGCCCCCCATGACGGCGCCGTCGTGTCGACCGGCTCGATCGCTTTCGGCCAGTCGCTGCCCTTCAACAACTTCGACAACAATGTTTCGAAGCTCCTGAAGAATATCGTCGACGCCTTCGCCAAAAAGGGCAAATTGCCGGGCTGGGCCTGGACGGCTGAGGAGAAACAATGGCGCTGACGGAATATTGTCAGAGTCTTCTCGTCAGATGCTCATCCTGCCCCTCAGCATTTGAAGCTAACTCTTTCCAGTGATTCGTTTTTCGACCGGAACTGAGCTCTGCGATGACGTGCCTTCGACGGGATTGCAGAAATCATACAGCACCCGCCCCCGCCGGTAGCGCAGTTGCCACCAGAAGATGCTCGACAGCGACAGGAGTTGGGATGGCTGTCCGCTGCAAAGTCCAAACTAAGTGCATTTATGGTTGACAGAGTGGGCGAAAGTTCCCTCGCTGGCAATTGCCCCTAAGGAATTTTCTCTCTAATTTTAGATCGTGTAGTCAATTTTAGCTGAACCATTCCCTTCAATTTTTAACAATATTTTAGTAGCAATGGCATCTGCCCTAGCGTAGCCTTCATGTGGGATGGCTCGTTTGCGTAAATTTTTGAGTATCGGCTCTGCCGGTGGTCCAGTGACGGCTCATGTGAGCGTTTTGACCAGGCGGAGCGGGTTTACCTCGGAACTCGATACTTTTCCAAACCCGCTGGCTTTTCCAGGGGATGCCCGCGCATCTCTGGCGGCATGGTGGTTGCAACGTGCCCCTGGCCAACAAGTCGTTGGCCCAAAATCGCACAATGGCACAGAGGCCCGCCACTATGCTTGATCGCACTCGACATCCGGCAATTTCACGGGGCGCGGCGCCTCGTGGCCTTGCGCACCACCGAAATGCTCTCGTTCTGGGCGGCGCCGGTTTCGTCGGCTCGCACCTTTGCGAGAAGCTCCTTGGCGACGGTTACACCGTCACCTGCGTCGACAATATGCTTACCGGTTCGCCGTCCAATGTCGCGCATCTGACGCAGACAGGCCGCTTCTCCCTGCTCCAGCACGACATCGTCAAGCCGATGAAGTTCGCCGGCAGGTTCGACGAGATCTACAATCTCGCCTGTCCGGCTTCGCCGCCCGCTTATCAGGCCGACCCGATCCACACGATGAAGACCAGCGTCCTGGGCGCCATCAATGTGCTCGACATGGCGCGCGAGCATAACGCGCCGGTCTTCCAGGCATCGACGTCCGAGATCTATGGCGATCCGCTTCATCACCCGCAGAAAGAGGCGGACTGGGGCAACGTGAATCCGATCGGCCCCCGTGCCTGCTATGACGAAGGCAAGCGTTGCGCCGAAACCCTCTTCTTCGACTATAACCGTGTCCATGGCGTGAAAATCCGCGTCGCGCGCATCTTCAACACCTATGGCCCGCGCATGGCTATTGATGACGGACGCGTGGTGTCGAATTTCGTTGTCGCCGCGCTGCAGAACAAGCCGATCACCATTTATGGGACCGGCACCCAGACCCGTTCCTTCTGCTTTGTCGACGATCTCGTTGACGGTATCACACGGATGATGAGAGCGCCGGATGCCGTTGTCGGCCCGATCAATCTCGGCAATCCGGAAGAATTCACGGTGAAGGACTTCGCCGAGCTGGTGATACGGCTCACCAATTCGAGCTCGCCAATCGTTTATCTGCCCTTGCCTACCGACGATCCGCGTCAGCGCCGGCCCGACATCGGCCGCGCCGCTGAAATCCTGGATTGGCGTCCGAGCGTCACGGTCGAGGAAGGCGTCACACGCACCATCCTGTATTTCGAGAGTGCTCTCAAAGTGGCCATGCCGGTTTGCCAGGCCTGAGATCCTCCCGCTCCGCGGAAATCGGAGCGGGCCCTCACTCCCCGATTCGCCCGCGCATCTAAACAATTTGGCGCGGCATCACCTGCCGCGCCACTCGTTGAAAGCACCGATCTCCTTTGATCAGCAGTCGCCAAAACATCGGACCGAAAGGTGCGAAGCGGCTTTCGCACAATCCAATGCACAATCTAGTCTAAAGAGATAGAGCGCCGGAGAGCACCCGACGCTCTAGAACTAAGGCTGCCAGAAATCAGCCCGGGCTTCCGGACTCGGGCGGGCCGGACTCAGGCGGGCCGGACTCAGGCGGGCCGGAATCCGTCAACTCAGGTCCCGTATTGACCGACGCAGTGCCCGTACCATCCAGAATTTCGCCATAGGCCATCTGGAAGCAATTTTTGGCCTTCAGGACGACCTGCTTGGAGACTTCGACAGCAAGGTCGGTATTCGTCTGGCTGATCGCCAGCACCGCGTCCGCAAGCCCTTGGGCTGCAACGCGATCCTCGATCCGGCACCGTTTGCCGAATTGATCCAGCACACTATCGACTGCGGCCATACAACCAGATCCGCCGCTGCTGCAGGCCTGGGTGACGGTGGACGCGACTTCGCTCCGGGTGACCGCAAATGCCGCGGTTGCGGAGATTCCGAGTGAAACAACCAGGATCGCCGTCTTGGCAGGGAGCTGTCTCATTTCATTCACCCACTAACTTTTTCAGATGCCCGACGATACTCCCGTATATGACCCGAGGTCAATAGATTAGCGCATTCGAGACCGCTCCAAAAACCAAATGAAATCAAAACAATAGACTACCTGAATTTAAACTTAATTGTTCCCGCCGAGGGCGGATTGGCCCGGAAATTGCTCGCATGTCAACCTAAGGGAAATTCCGGAAAGCGCCTATGCAGCAAGGCCTGAAACCGCTAAATATCCTAGGGTTAAAAATCAGTGAAGAACTCGCCTAAAAACGCTTGGACGGCGCATATGTCAGTAGTGAAGTTAGGCGTAACCGAAGAGTCGAACGCTTCGCGCACCTTGAGCGAAGACGATATTTCGCAGCTGGGCCTGCCCACCGCGTCCTACTATCAGGGCTTAAGCGCCAAAAGCTGGATCAAACGGTTTCCCGGGAAAAGAGGCTTCGATCTGATCGTATCGAGCATGCTTCTGGTACTGCTGTCGCCAGTGCTCCTGGCCATCGCGTTGATCCTGCGGCTCAGCTCGAAGGAAGCTGTCATTTTTGTCCAGCAGCGCAATGGCTATGCGAAACAGCGCTTCGGAATGTACAAGTTTCGCACCATGACGGTCATGGAAGCGGGTCATCAGGCCGTCCAATGCAAACCCAATGACAGCCGTGTGACCTCGATAGGCCGCCTCCTCCGGAAAACCAGCCTGGACGAGCTTCCGCAACTCATCAATGTCTTGAAGGGCGAGATGTCTCTCGTCGGCCCCCGCCCGCATCCGATCAGCCTCGACAATCAATTTTCGTTGGTCATTCCGGGTTATGATCGCCGGTTCTCCGCAGCGCCAGGGTTGACCGGATTGGCTCAGGTGACGGGCCATCGCGGCCCGACGCAGACAATTGAAGATATGCAGAAGCGTATCAGCGCGGATCTCGCCTACGTAGACCACCAGTCCTTGGCCATGAACATCCGTATTCTCCTAGCCACGGTGCCAGCCCTGCTGTTCCGCAAGAACGCCTGCTGACGCTCGCCGGCCTATATTAACTACATTGCGAACAATCGCCCTCAATAGGGGCGGATCCCTACAATTGAACTTTTCCCTGTAAGCAGTCTGGAACGCTCGCGGCGCATCCTCCGTGCAAATTTTCGGAGGAGCTCGAAGTGTTCAGCGGGAAGATTATTTCAGCAATTGTGTTGAGTCTGGCATTCTTCGTGTCCAGCGCGAATGTGTCCTTCGCGGAGAAGCGTGGCTTCAAGGTCGCCTCCTTGGAGAAGAAGAGCTTTCGGCGGACGTCCAAGCAGCGCACCATGCCGCCCTTCGCCTACATCAAATTCTGCGTGCAGAACCCCGGCGCCTGCAAGGGCAGCAGCGGTCGCCTCGCCACAAAGGGCGGAAACGTCGTGTTGACCGCCAAGCTCAAGAGCCAGCTTGCCTCGGTGAATTCATCCGTCAACCGGAAGATCCGCCCGGTGAATGATTCGGGTGGCGACAGCTGGAAGGTCAATGTCGCGCGCGGCGACTGCGAGGACTACGTCCTGACCAAACGGGCCCAGCTGATCGCCAAGGGCTGGCCGTCCCAATCTCTTGCCATCGCCGTGGTCCGCACGCGCCGGGGCGAAGGGCATGCCGTCCTGGTCGTCAATACCAGCCAGGGTAAGATGGTCCTCGACAATCTCGTGCAGAATGTGAGGCCGAAATCGCAGTCGCCGCATCGCTTCATTTCGATGCAGGACCCGGGTAAGAAATTCGGCTGGGTCAGCCTCTAAGTCGTTTCCATTACGCTGCTGCCGGCGCCGCGTCAAAGCGGCCGCCGGCATCGGCTTTTGACCGTTCCTGGCACGCAGCTTGCTTCCGAGTGGCTTATCCGATTATGTGGTCGTAAAGTGACGGGCTACAATAAACGGAACAGTCGCCAATTTCGGAAACAATCACAGGCGCGGTGGCAGTTGAGTTGCGCAATCGTTACAGGCTCGGGCGGCCTGATCGGCTCTGAGGCGGTCCTCTTCCTGGCTTCGAAAGGCCTCGAGGTCTTCGGGATCGACAACAACCTCCGCAGCTACTTTTTCGGCCCTGAAGCCTCCACACGCTGGCGGGTCGAGGAACTGAAGAAGACGTGTGGAAATTACCATCACCACGACATCGACATCCGACATCAGGACGCGCTCGAGCGTCTGTTTGCCGAGGTCGGAGCGCGGACCCCCATCGTCATTCACGCGGCAGCGCAGCCATCACACGACTGGGCCATGCGCGAGCCCCACACGGATTTCGCCGTGAACGCGGTTGGCACCCTGAACGTCCTGGAGGCGGTCCGCAAGCACGCCCCCGATGCCGCGTTCATCTTCCTCTCGACGAACAAGGTCTATGGCGACACGCCAAACCGTCTGCCGCTGATCGAGAAGGAGACGCGTTACGAGATCAGCGAAACGCACCCGTTTCACCTGTCCGGCATCGACGAGGCAATGACCGTTGATCAGTCCATGCACAGCATCTTTGGCGCCTCGAAGCTGGCTGCCGACGTGATGGTACAGGAATATGGCCGCTATTTCGGGCTCAAGACATGCTGCTTCCGCGGCGGATGCCTGACCGGCAGCGGACATTCCGGCGCCCAGCTCCACGGCTTCCTCGCCTATCTGATGAAATGCACGATAACCGGAGCGAAATACGAGGTCTTCGGCTACAAGGGCAAGCAGGTGCGCGACAACATTCATGCGCATGATCTCGTGAACGCCATTTGGAGCTTCGCGCAGGCCCCTCGCCCCGGTTCCGTCTACAACATCGGCGGCGGCCGCGACGCGAACTGCTCCATGATCGAAGCCATTGCGCTGTGCGAAGAGGTCTCCGGCAAACGCCTCGACTGGGCGTACAAGCCGGAGAATCGGGCGGGCGACCATATCTGGTGGATCAGCGATACCACGCGCTTCAAGCGCGACTATCCCGAGTGGCGGCTCACCTACAATATCCGTGACATCATCGAGGACATCCATGAAAAGGGTCGCCTGCGCTGGAGCCCGGCGCAGTCGTGATCGACCGTGGCAAGCGCAACGTCCTGGGAGTGGGCATTGACGTCATCGACTACGAAGCTGCCGTCGACCGCATAATATCGGCGGCCGTGGAAGGCCGTCCCTATCCGGTGTCCGCCCTGGCGGTGCATGGTGTAATGACCGGCAGGCTCGATCCACAGCATCGCTATCGGCTCAACTCGATGCCGCTGGTCGTTCCCGATGGCCAACCGGTCAGATGGGCTCTTCGCTTCCTTCACGGCGAGCAGCTGTCCTCGCGGGTATACGGTCCCGAATTGACATTGCGCCTGTGCGCCGCCGCAGCCAGGAGCAAGCTGCCGATCTATTTCTATGGCAGCCGGCCGGAAGTGCTGTCCAAGCTCGCCAGCAATCTGACATCCCGATTTCCCGATTTGATCATAGCCGGCTCTTCTCCATCCCGCTTCCGCAAGATCACCGACGAGGAAGGTCGGCAGATCGCTCAGTCGATTGCCGCCAGCGGCGCTCGTCTTGTATTCGCCGGCCTCGGCTGCCCGCGGCAGGAGGTGTGGGCGTTCGAGAACGCCCCTGCCCTTTCGATGCCGGTGATTGCCGTCGGGGCGGCCTTTGATTTCCATTCCGGACTGTCGCCCCAGGCGCCGCCAGGCATGCAGGACAGCGGCCTGGAATGGCTTTTCCGCCTCTGGCAGGAGCCGCGCCGCCTATGGCGACGCTATCTGCTTCTTAATCCCTTGTTCTGCTGGGACCTGCTCTTGCAATGGACCGGTATGAACAAGTTCCCGCTCGACGATAACAAGCCCCCTGCCGACAAGCTGAACTTCGGATGATCAGCCGCGTGACGGAAGACGCCGCTTCGGAAGTGCGAGATGCTGCCTGTAGCTCACCCTGTCTCTGACATCCCACGCGACATGGGCACCGCAGACTGACAAGTGATGAGCATCACCCTTCCGGCGCAAGGGCAACGGCAGGTCGTCTTGCGAAGCCGGCTTCTCATCGTAGATCTGCGGCGTCAATCTGGCGATCTGCATGATCTCAATGGACTGGCCGTAATGACTGCGGCTTGATTGCATCACGCGGAACAGATTGTGCTCGTGTCGGAAAACCGAGCCACCATTGCGGCCACTGCCTTGGGTTCGGTCGCTGTATCGATTTTCCCCATTGACCGGATGTGGAGTCCAGACTCGCTGCCTGAAATCCTCGCAAAAGAAGATGGCCAGGGAGCGCTCCGACTGGCGAGGATGGAGCAGCGAGGTGATGATCCACCAAAGTCCGTCATGCCGAAAGATGACGCTGTCCACGGCATCGACACCGGCAAAAATGTCATGTACATGCCGCCAGCGCCCCGGAAAATCCTCGCATACGAACAGGCTGAGCGTGTGATTGCGCCTGGATTCCGGCAACATGAAGAGCTCTCCGCTTTCCTCGAATAGAAAGGGAAAGGACAGATGATAGGGCAGATCGAGCGCTACTTGCGCGGTGGCGCCGGTCTTCCCGGGGATGGCGACAATCCGGCCGCGATCATGGAGATATCTGAATTCTTCGGCAAATACCCAAAATTGACCGCCATGTGTCCAAGCAAAGGGATCGGCATAGTAGCTGAGCATTGGCGCTTTGAGCCCGGATGTCTCGCCGTCATGCGTGACGTAGACCGTGTAGTGCTCCATCGGCCATTTTGACAGGCCGCTCAGCACCTTGGATGACCGGACCGCCACGGCTCCTTCACCTCGTGCAAATGAAGATCTTCTCGCCGCGCAGCAGCCCGTGCTTTCGGACCTCCGGCTCCACCGCGGTCAGTTCGCTCAACCGAAACCCATGCTGGCCGATTCGCTCGCGCAGGTCGCGACCGTAAAGACGAACGCAGTCCGCATTGCCAAAGCTGTCGAATGCCTCCTGGCCGCGCTGCACATTGCCGGGCTCGTATGTCTTATCCCAACCCTCGATGACCGGCACGGTCAAAAGCAGCACGCCGCCGGGGCGCAATACCCTGTGGAGCTCGGAAAGAGCTTTCCGATCATCGACGCAGATAATGACATGACAACAGATGATGAGGTTGAACGAACCATCTTCGAAAGCCAGCTTCTCGATGTCGACCTTCATGTCCTGCGGCTCGGGATACAGATCGCACCCGACATAGCTTCTAGCGGCGCGTGAGAGGTGAGCGCGGATCGCCCTCTCGGGGGCAAAATGCAGCACATCCTTGCCGTTCACCAGTTCGCCATTCCGCTCAAAGAACAATTGCAGAAAGCGATGCCGCTCGAGAGAATCGCACGACGTACATCGGGCGTTCAGGCGCGGCGGGATTCCGAACAGCGCAAAACGTCCGCTTTCCCCGCAACAGGGACACTGCATGACCGGTGCGCGATAATGTTTGAGGAGTTCTACGATCGCCTCGGCATTCGCCCTGAAACGCCGTACCGCCTTGATCTGGTGCTCTAGCATCCCGTCTTTTCGCCTGTTGCCGTCTCGACCATCGCACGAGTTACTTACAAGATTGTGCAAGCTGTATGCCATCGGCAAGGTACCAGGGAAGTTTTGCAATCCTGCTTTTTCGCCTATTAATAGGAATAAAACACAGGGAATGTGTTGCACGCTACTTGCATTGGAGCATCCACACGTCAGGACTGGATAAGGCAGAATGAACATATGAATCGCAGGCCAGCATTTTCTGTGATCATGCCTTGCCACAACCGCCCTGACGAGTTGCGCTGGGCCATACGCTCGATTTTGGACCAGACTCTGCCAGATTTCGAGCTGATCGTCGTCAATGATGCTTCGACGAACGACGTGGAACAGGCGATCCGATCATTTACCGACCAGCGGCTGCGCCATATCAGGAATTCTGTTCGGCTGGGCGCGGCAGGCTCGCGCAATCGCGGCATCGCCGCAGCCACCGGCGAATATGTCTCTTTTCTGGACGCCGACGATATGTATCTTCCGAACAGGCTCGACCGCCTGGCGGACACGATAGATGCCCTGGGTCAGCCGGACGTCGTCTGTCACCGACAGTTCAGATTGCGCGAAAGCCGCACCGGAGTCTCGACCTACGAAGTGATCCCGGCGCGCGCGCCGGCCGCGGGCGAACACCTCTCCGATTATCTGTTCAGGGAGGGCAATTGGCTTCAAATCAATTGCGTGACGGTCAAGGCCGCCGCGGCGCATGCCCTTGATTTCGACACGTCGATGACGCTATGGGAAGATACGAAATACGTCCTCGAGCTGTGGAACGCTGGCCATAGATTTGCTTTCTCGAACGATGTTCTTTCCGTATATTTCGACGAGATGCGCACATCGCGCGCTTCGCTTCAACAGAGCGAGCTTCTGCACGCCAAGATCTATCAATATCTCAAGTTGCATTGCACGCCGACCAGCGTCCGCGCCTTCGAGGCGACCGCCCTCTCCAACGCTATCTTCTTCTCTCACCCGCTCAAGGCGCTGCGCTACCTGGTTTCCGGCTATCGCGCCGGCGTTCCGGCCCGCCGCTGCCTCTATCAGCTGGCGCGCGGCATGCTCGGACAGCGGAACATGAAGGCTCTGCTGTCCGCGGCCGCCGCGCGAGCTCCGGGAAGCAGAGCCATTCCACCCGAGCTGGCGGACCTGCTGGCCACGCAGGTCCGACCGGATGAAAACGAGACCAGGACCGGAACGAACGGATGAAGATAACGTTCGTTTACTGGTCACTGCGGCCCGTCGGCGGAGTCGAGCGGATGATGGCGACCATGATGGAGACCTTCATCAAGGCTGGCGAAGACGTAACCTTCGTGCATATCAGGCCGCCGACGAACCCGACTCTCCTCACGCGCTTGGCTGGAGTGTCGGTCGTCCATCTGAACGCCACGAATATCATAACCACGATCGTCCGCCTGGCCCGGTTCTTCAGGAACAACCGGCCCGATGTCGCCTATTCGGCAATGCCGACCACCAACATAGCTATGCTGCTCGCCCGTCTTCTCTCAGTTCGCCGCTTTCCCATTGTCATCTCCGAACGCGCCGATCCGGCGGGCGAATCGAGGATGGGGCATTCATGGCGATACAAAGCCGCCATTGGATTGGCCCGCTATGCCTATCCTTTCGCGGATCACGTCGTATGCGTTTCTCAAGGCCTGGCGAACCATGTGGCGAAGGCTGCACGGATCAAGCCGGAAAGGCTCAGCGTCATCTACAATCCGGTCGTCGGCGGCAAGCCCACCGCGCCCCCGTCCGAGCCACCTCACCCGTGGCTGAAAGACAAACGCCATCCCATAGTTATCAGCGCCGGCAGGCTCGCCGAGGAGAAGGATTTCGCCACGCTCATCGACGCCTTTGCGATCTTGCGCAAGAACGGACCGGCTCGGCTCATCATCCTCGGCGAAGGCGACTTGCGCGCCGAGCTGCAAGGCCGGATCGACAGGCTTGGGCTGACCCAGGATGCAATCCTGCCAGGCGGGGTGCCGGATATCAGCCCCTGGCTGCATTATGCCGACGTCTTTGTCGTGTCGTCGCTCTATGAGGGGTTTGGCAACGCCCTGGTGGAAGCCATGGCGGTCGGTTGCCAGGTTGTCTCGACGGATTGTCCATTCGGTCCCCGCGAGATTCTTCGCGCCGGCGCCCATGGCAAGCTCGTTCCCGTCGCCGATGCACCCGCCATGGCGCAGGCGATCACCGAAACGCTGCAAGCTCCCATCGATCGCGACGAATTAAAACGCCGGTCGCTGGACTTCACGGTGAAAGCGTCCATGCAGGCTTACGATACCTTGTTCAAGCGACTGTCCGGCGGCCAAGGCGCTGAGCAATGATGAATCTGGTCAACCGGCTCTTCAGGCAGATGCTGTACGGCTCGATCGGTCCGTTGGCAGGGGCTGCGGCAAGCTTTCTGCTCACCTTGACTGCGGCCGTGCAGTTCAGCTCGCATGACCTGGGTGTCTTCAACTTTCTGCTCGTGGCGACCGGCTTCGCCCAGAGCCTGAGCTACGCGCTGTTCGCCACGCCCCTGGTACTGACCGCCATCAACCAGTCCTCCGAGGCGGAAGCCATCATCGCAGCAGTCGTGAAGGTCGGCTATCTCATCATCCCAGCTTTCGCGGGTCTGACCGGGGTCGTCTCGCTGTTCCTCGGCCTGCCGGCCGACCAGACCATAGGCTACATGGTGATGGCCATCCTCATCCTGTTGCGGTCGACCTTCCGGGACTTCTCACTGGCGCACGAGCAGCAAAAACCGGTCCTGATCTCAGACCTCATTTTCGCGACCGTTCTCGGGATCGAACTCCTGATCGTCCTGCTCTCCTTCAGCCTGACGCCGCTGCTCGCCATAGCCATGCTGGGCGGCGCCAATCTCCTGGCGATCGCCGGATTTCCCATCCACGCCATCCTCCGGCAGTTGCGGCTTGCCCTTTCCGGACGGCTCGCCTCTTACCTTTCGGTCTGGCGCGAGCACACGAAATGGTCGGCGCTGGGAGTCCTGTTTGGCGAAGGCGTCACCAATGGCCATGCCTATCTGGTGACGTTTCTGGCGGGACCGGCGGCCTATGCGCCGATCGGCCTCGTCGGCGTCCTGTTCCGGCCGGTGCAGATTACCCTCGGCTCCCTCATGGTGCTGGAGCGCCCCAAGCTCGGCCGTCTGGCATTGGAAGCATTGGCGGGTTCCTATAGACTGGTCGTAGGCGACATGCGGATGAACGGCTATTTGAGCCTGCTTGGGACAGTCATTTTCGCAATCGTGCTGGTGGCGTGGAGCCGAATGGCGGAAAAGTACGATCACTTCACCCTCTTCATCTGCATTGCCTTCTTTACGGCGATATTTGCGGCACGTGCCTGGCGCATGCCGATAAGCACGACGCTTCAAGCACTGGGCAGGCTGAGGTCTCTTGCCCTGCTCCATGGCGCAGTCATGGTCGTTTCGCTGGGACTCATGACCGCCATCGTTCTCACCCAGCCGGCTATCTATGCCCTGTTGGCGGTGATTGTCGCCGAGATCGCGCTCATGATCGGCATGGCATCGCTGCTCAAGGAAACGAGTACCCGCCCGTGACCGACAAGATCATCATAACGATCCCGAGCTTCCGTCGCCCCATGTCCCTCCTGCAGTTGCTGCGCTCCATCGAGCAGCTGAAAACGGACGCGGACGTCGAGATCGTCGTCGCCGACAATGACGCCGAGAAGCAGGAGGCGCATACGGTCGTTCGCGAGCTCAGGGCGGAGAAATACCGCTTTCCCCTGCATGTCGTGCTGGCCGAGGAACGCGGCATATCTCCCGCCCGCAATGCCAGCTTGCACGCCGCTCTGGCTGTTCCCGGGGCAACCCATGTCGCGATGATCGACGATGACGAGGAGGCGCCGAAGGACTGGCTTGAACACCTTTTGCTCAAGGCGCGGAAAACCGGCGCCGACATAATCGGCGGCCCCGTCTATCCGATATTCGACGCGCCGGCGCCGGCTCCGGCCTGGGCTACCGAATGCGGCTTCTTCAAGAAAGACGAATTTCCCGACGGGATCATTCCCTTCATACCGCGCACCAGCAACCTTCTCGTTGCCGTCGACATACTACGCCGGGTACCGCCACCCTGGTTCGATTCAAGCTTTTCATTCACCAGCGGCGAAGACCTCGATTTCCTGCACCGGGCCAAGATGGCAAACGCCGCCTTCGCCTGGGCCAGCCGAGCGGTCATTCACGAGCATATTCCGGAAAGTCGGATGAGCAAGGCATGGCTCCGTCAACGCGCTTACCGGATCGGCAACTGCTATATTCTCGTCCGCAAGAAGCACGGCCTCGAGTTGCGGGAGCAGATCTGGATCATGAGCCGCTGCAGCGCTGCGATCGGTTATCGGATGTTTCGCTTTGTGATCGAGTCACCCTCCGAGGTGGCCCGGCTTCAGAATATCTGGAAGATTTTCTGGCACCTCGGAAAGATGGGAGCACTCTTGAACCATCGCTATGAAGAATATCGGCGAAGCCATGGGCGCTGAGACGAGAAGCATCGCCGGCACAAGGGACTGGGTTTCGTCCGTTATGCTCCTGTGCTTCCTGGGCCTGCTCTCTGTTTCGACCTTTGGCGGATATCTTTCGACGACCTTTTCGTTCCGCAACGGTATCGATGCGGCATTGGTTTCGAAGGGGCTCTCGCTCTTGTTCGAGGTCAGTGCGGTGGTGGCCTGCATTCTCGCGGCCGTCCGGTATGGCAGACACGTCATAGTGTTGGTGCCCCTGTCCTGCTTCCTCGTATTTGGATGGTTCCTCATCACCGTCGCCTGGAGTCCGGTTCCCGCAGTAGCCTTCACGCGATGGCTGATCGGTTTCTCGGTCTTCCTGGCCTTTCTGTTCATCCACAAGGAATTGGGGTCCGAAGTCAGCTTCCGGATACTGAACTGGTTCCTGACCGGCGTCGTCCTGGTGAGTTTCGCCGCCATATACCTGGATCCGAGCGCCGTACATGACGGCACCGATGAAGAATCTCTCGCAGGTCAATGGCGCGGCATATTCCTCCACAAGAATCAGGCCGGCTGCTATGCCGCGATGGCCAGCATCGTCTTCCTGATTTCCTTGTTCGGTAGTCGGAAGGGCACGTACGGGCGGGTAACCGATCTCCTCATGCTCGCTCTCTCGGTGTATTTCCTGCTTCGCACAAACAGCACCACATCCATCCTGAGCCTCTCGGCGGCCGTGGCGGCCCTTGCTCTCTTCACCCTGGGCGGAAACCTATCCGTCTACCGGGTCATCTCGACAATACTGCTCACTTGCGTACTTCTTGTCCTGGGCGGCGTGGTGTGGACCTATTGGGACGCGATCCTCGAGATACTGCGTGATCCCCGGGCGTTCACCGGACGCGGCGCGCTGTGGCAAGTGCTCTGGCAGAGGATCGAAGAAGCCCCTCTCCTTGGTGTCGGATATGGTTCGTTCTGGGACCTCGGCGATCAGAGCCCCATCGCCTTCTACGAGGGCATGTGGTTCAGCGAGATCATTCAGGGGCACAATGGCTATCTGGACATCATGCTGACCACCGGCGCCATCGGACTGGCTCTCGCCGTCTGGGCCGCCTTCGTCACACCGCTCCATGCTGTCATGTCGGGCCTGGCAAGGACCTCTCAGTGCCAAAGCCTGTGTGTTGCCTCGGTCGTGTTTTTTATGGTCCACAATCTGATGGAATCGACTCTGTTTCGCCAGGCGCAGCCCTTATGGGTCCTTTTCCTGTCCATCGCCCTGATGATCTTCGGGGAAAGAGCCGTGGCGAGCACCACCCGCATTGAAGACTCTCCGGCCAAGTCGCAGAGCGGCGAGGCGCCAATTGACGGACTCCCGGCGCGAGGCCTGCCATGACAACCGGCGCATTGAAACGGGTGCGACATGATTGAGCGCGGCATCGAGTTCCTCCTGTTCCTCTCGCCGCTCGTCCTCGGCAGCAACCGACCGATTTTCTGGGCCATCAATGCCCTGATCGCCTGCATCGTCCTGGGCGGCTTTGCATTGGCGGAGCTCCGGCGACAGGAATCGACGAGATTCGATTGGTCGCTGCTCGTCATGGCGGGCGCGGGCCTTGCAATCTTGGTGTGCTGGATGATCCTGCAGGCCTTGCCCTGCGTGCCGTCGGCCTTGGCGCATCCAATTTGGACGATGGACAAGTCGAGTGGTTGCGGGACGATCAGCATCAATCCGTCATTGACCTGGACCACCGTCGCCTGGATGTCGTCGGTGGCGATCGCGATTCCGGCCGCCCGGCTCGGCACATCGAAACGCAGGACCATGACGGTCCTCAACTGGTTCTTTGGCGTCAGCACGGCGATTGCCCTGTTCGGCATCATAACCGAAGCCTACAGCTTCGCCACGGTCGGGCTGCGCGAGAAGACGGCATATCTCGGTTGGGTGACCGGCACTTTTGTGAATCGCAACACCGCCGCCACCTATTTCGGCCTCGGCCTCATCGTTGGCCTGACGCTGCTCACCACTCCCGACAAATCCGCGCGCGTCCGTCGTTCAAGTTTTCTCGTGCATTTGCTGAATCGGCTGCTGGGGCGCGACGGCTTCGTTTATGCGGGCGTGGCGGTTCTGTATGCCGCCCTGCTTCTCACGGGGTCGCGCGCCGGCATCGTCTCGTCCAGCCTCGGAGCACTTGTCGTCTTCATTCTGCGCGCTTCATCGGCAGCCGGATCGACGAAGAGGTGGGCGCTTCCCGTCATGTTGCTTGGCACATTCGTCACGATCACGGCGGGACTCGCCTTGCTGTGGCGCGCGGATACGGCTGTCGACAGCAATATTTCGCGGCTATCCCTTTACAAGGAAGCTCTCGAAGCCATCGCGGATCGTCCCTTGCTTGGCCACGGCGCCGGCACCTATGCGGAAGTTCAGCCGCTCTATCATGCGCCCACGACGCCGCCGGAGCTCGTCTGGGGGCATGCCCATTCCGTCTATCTGGAAGCAGCTGCGACCCTGGGCTTGCCGATGACGGTTTTCGCTCTCATCCTGCTCGGGATTATCTTCTTCAAGCTGCTTCGCGCGCATCATTTCGCGGCGGCAACGAATTCAACGGCCATCGTCGCCGCATTGGCGGCCTCGGCTGCCCTCGCGCTGCACTCGGCGGTGGATTTCAGCCTGCAGACCCAGGCGGTAAGCATTGCCTACAGTACCTTGATGGGGCTCGCGATCGGCGAGCGTATGCTGGTCAGATACGACGCCTTTGCTGCTGACCCCCATTATGCGCCGCCCGCCGACCGGCAGCACTATCCAACTGCCGCTGCCTACCGCCAAGATCATAGCCATTAAAGCCTATTAATATGCCTAAAATCAAAAAATCTCCCAACGTCAATAAGCCACAAAGGTATCTTTTAAGCTCCGTTCATCAGGCGCTTCTAGGTTGCGGGCTGGCGAACATGGTTAGGCTTGCACATCGCGCCTTCACGCGGACTAGGCCTGAGGACGTTCATTTGTACAGGACGGCAGAGACTGAGGGGCGAATTGGCTGGGAGACGGCCAGGCTCCCGAAGGGCGTTCGGATCTATGCAATTGGCGATATGCATGGCTGCGACGCGCTCGTCATGCGCATGATCGACCTGATCCGGCTCGACATCAGGCAGAATGGCGGCGACCAGGAATGTGTAGTCATCGGCCTGGGCGATTACATTGACCGTGGTGACGCCAGTGCCGCCTTGCTCGGCCACTTGGCCGACCTCTCTTCCTCCTCCGATTTTCGCTTCATCGCCATCAAGGGCAATCACGAAGACCTGTTCATCGGCTTCCTGGAAAATCCGGATGAGGATCTCGGTTGGCTCGAGATGGGGGGAATGGAGACCCTGTGGTCGTTCGGCGTGCGGTTCCCCGCCGGTGCCAGACGGCCGCGGTTGCGTGAACTGCGCGACGCGCTCGTCGCCCGCATGCCCCCTCACGTTCCGATCTTTCTCCAGAACCTGCGTAACCATGTCGAGTTCGGTGACTTTTTCTTCTCGCATGCCGGCGCACGACCGGGCATCGCGCTCGCCGATCAGAAAGCCTACGATCTGATGTGGTATCGGTTCAACGGCCGCGATCCCGATACCGATTTCGGCAAGCTTCTCGTACACGGTCACACCCCGGTCAGAACGCCCGAATTCCGGGCAAACCGCGTGAACATCGACACCGGAGCCTACGCAACCGGCCGCCTCACCTGCCTGGTCCTGCAGGGTCAAGACCGCCGGATAATCGAAGTTGCCAGTGATGGATCTACCCGGATTCAACAGGTCGGTGTGCCAGCATGAACAGAATCTTTCCCATGATCCAATCGCACGCGAGCACCATGCCCTCCATGCCCATGCCGCAATATGTTCTCGGCGCCCTGAGGCGCCAATGGAAGGTTCTCGTGGCGACGGGGCTTCTGCTGTTTCTGCTGATGTTCATCATGGTCGTGCAGATCAACAAGGAATTCACCGCCACAGCGCTTCTGCAGGTGGATGAGAGCGCCGTTCGCCTGGCCGGTGTGGACGAACGCTCGCCCGAAGGCAGTACCCTCAACAGCCGCGTTGATACCGAAGTCGAGATTCTCTCGTCCAGCGGTGTCGCCTTGGGTGTGATCGAGCAGTTGAAGCTCTGGCGGAATCCAGAATTCGCGGAACAGCCGTCGATCATCTCCCGCCTGCTTAATCTCTTGCGCTTCACCCAGCCCGTCGAGAAGAGCCCGGAGGCGGAATCCTTTTCTGAACTGAAAGGCCAGGAGAAGACCGGCCTGATCCGACAGCTCAATCGGATGATCAAGATATCGCGGCGCGGCTTCACCAGCATTATCGCGGTGAGCGGAACCTCGAAAAGCCCCGAACAGGCCGCCGTCCTTGCCAACGCTCTCGTCGATTCCTACCTGAAGCAGAAGATCGACGTGCAGGCCGAGGCCACCCAGCGAGCATCGATCTATCTCCGTCAGAGGGTGGATCAGCTCGCGCAGTCGATCAACGAGGCGGACAATAAGACCACGGAATTCATCACCCAGAACATCGATCGCATAGCAACACCCGACTCTCGGCTGCAGCTCTCGAACCTGCGTGACGAACTGCGCCGAACCGAAGCCGCACGTCTCTCTGCCAATGAAAAGCTGGCTTTGCTGCAGCGTTATCTGGACAATGGCGATACCGCCGTGATCTCGAAAACCAGCATAACCCCGGAAGTCGATCGGCTCTCGGCCATACGCCAGGCTTTGCCGGCATCTGAATCCGCGACGGCCGATACGAGCCTGAAGGCGCAACTGAAGGCTATCGACGAGCAGTTGCGGACCGCCGTCAACGAAGGTGCACGCCAGCTTGGCGGTCAGCTTTCTTCCCTTGATACGGAGACCAGCAAGCTCCGCCAGGACCTGAGAACGAAATTCATCGATCAGCCTATACCCAGCGACGTCGCCGTGCAGCTCTACCGCCTGCAGCGAGACGCCGAAACGAGCAAGACGCTGCTCGACAACTACATGGCCCGACTGGGTGAAGTCGAACAGCGTGTCGGCCTGGACCTTTCAAACTCGCGCCTCGTTGCGGCGGCGATGGTTCCCGACAAGTCCAGCTTCCCTCCCCGCCTGCTTTTCCTCGCCGCGTCCGCGCTCCTCGCGCTCGGCCTTGGCGCGTCGGCGGCGCTTGCGCGCGACCATTTTGTCGGCGGCATCATCTCACCCGATCAGCTGGAAGCCGTCACCGGACTTCCCGTCATGGCGACCGTCCAGACGCATCGCACAAATCCTCACGACACGCCGGTCGATGAGCCGATGTCCGCTTTCGCTGAGGATCTTCGCCGATTGCGCGTCGGAATCACCATTTCACTCGAATCCGTCGCGACTCCGATCGTGCTCGTCACATCGACCTTGGCGGCAGAGGGCAAAAGTACGATAGCCTTGTCTTTGGCACGGACATTTGCCCAAGCGGGCAAGAGAGCCCTGCTGATCGACGCCGACCTCCGTCGCCCCGCGATCGCTCAATTGATGAACGCAGGACCCAACGATGGCGTGGTGGAGGCCCTGACACATACCGAAGGCGCGCACGCGCTTGATCAGATCATCACCCAGGACTCGAAGTCCGCGCTGCAGGCGCTGCTGGGCGGCACGACGTCCCAGGTCGGCAGCGACATACTTCTGAGCTCCAGACGCTTTTACGAACTCCTGGAAGAGGTGGCGTCGCATTACGATATCGTCCTTATCGACAGCCCACCCATCGGCCATGTCGTGGATGCGAAGATCATCGCGCGAATGGCCCATCTCGTCCTCTATGTCGTCAATTTCGGCCACACGAACCAGCGTGAGGTCGTTGCCGGTGTCCGAGAGCTGAAAGGAGGCACCGACGCCCAGTTCCATACGGTACTCAACATGCATTCAGGCGCCCGCGGCCGCTATGATTATTCCGGCTCATACACTTACACCGCCAGGCGCAAATCCTGAGAACCAGCCTGATGGTCACGTCGTTGCGGCAAGCCGCTGATTCACAGAGATCATGGATCGCCGGAATTTCGATCTTGATTCTCGTAGCTGTGCTGGGCGCCGCCCTCAGACTGATCTATGTCGAGGCGGCTGTTCCGTCCCGGATCTGGCTCGACGAGCTGCGTCCCCTCGACACGAAAAGAAGTGACGTGGGAACACTGGTCAACACCGAGTTCACACGCAAGTTTGAGGGGATTGTTGCGGATCCTTCATTCGTTCATGCCGGATACGCGAAATGCGTTAGTGACATCAGACGGGCCGAATTGTCCGGCGCGGATCCCGCTTACACCGCTGCCATCCAGAATTGCCTTGAGGTGGTGGACCGGGCTCTTCGCGCCGCACCGGCGCGGCCGGATTTGTGGCTGGAGCGGGCCCGGCTCCTTCTCATGCTCGATGGGTCGCAGAACGACGTGTTTCGCGCACTGCGGAACTCCTACCGCACCGGGCAGCGCGAGGGATGGGTGGCGGTCAAGCGGATCCCGATTGCCATCCGCTTGTGGGCCAATCTGCCCGAGGACTTGCGCGCCTCCCTGCGCGAGGATGTTCGGCTGGCGATGACAAAAACCGCACTGATCGATTCTGTCGCGACGGTCTATATCAACGATTTTTCGGTCAGGACGCAGCTGATCGATCTTCTCCAGGAGACGGACGAGCTGGCACAGCAGCGCTTCCTCGAGGAAGTGACGAAGTTACGGCGGGCGTCCGGCGCCGGCATCGAAGCGAAGGCGGCGCCAAGCCAGGCGAGCGCTGAGGTGCCTGAAGATGAGACAAAGGCGAAGTCGAGCAAATCGGCCAAGGTTGAAGTGACGGCTGGCGGCGAGGCATTTGACGGGTACCCCGTTTACCGGCTCCTGGCCGACGGCGTTCCTGTGGGTTCGGCCGTCGCCGGCGCGGCGACTATCCCCGCTGAACCTACGGGAATCGCCGACATCGAGCGGATTCGCAGTTCGCTCAGTACGTCGAGCTTCGTCATCGCCGATATCGATCAGATCGGCACTCTGGAGATCGAATTCTTGAATGACGATTGGGCGGGTCTGGGCAAGCCCGGCGACAGAAATCTCTGGATCAGCCAGATATCGGTGAACGGCACGATCTATCCCGCTGCTGGTTTGCGGATGAAAACCAACGAGACACTTATTGTTCATGGTGGCATGGCTGTCATGTACCGGAATGGAAGCGCCTTGCTGAAACGCCCGGAGACCGGATGGAACAGACAGACGCCAAATTAATCCCTGAGCTGACGAATTTGCAATGTATCGCGGGCCGATTCGACATTGTCACCAGACGGACGCGCATATAGACTATTTCGAAGTTACCTTGGCGATGGCCACCTCGACAGAGGTTCGATAGAAACAGTGTGGTAGCGGAGTGTAATATGTCGCGGATACTGCGGACTTGTGGTTTGATGCTCGGTGTCGCTTTGGCGACGACAGCGATCCCTTCACTGACCGAGGCGAAGGATTTGAATGTCACCATCATAGCCGGTGGCGAGGCCTATGACGGCCTTCCACGCTTCAGGTTGCTCGCCGATGGAAAGACTATTGGCGAAGCTGACGTCGACCATGCGCTCCAGCCGAAAAACGGCAAGAGCCCGCTCGACGGACGCGGCCCGAACCTGGATACGGTCGGCTCCTCGCTGCGCAAATTCTCCTTCACCGTCCCCGATGGCGACCAGGTTTCCCAATATTCGGTTCAGTTCCTGAACGACGCCTGGGGCGGAGCGGGCAGCACGCTCGATAGAAACCTGTGGGTCAGGGAAGTGATCGTGGGCGGAACGCGTTATCCGGCTGAAAAGCTGACTGGTGATGGCAAGACATCACAGATAGCCAATGGGCTTGCCGTTCTCCTGATGAATGGCAGCGTGACGCTGCAACGCCCTGATGCCGGTTGGCCGGAAGCGGTTGCCGCGTCCAAGGCTTCTCCCGCCAGTTGCAGTGCGGTGGCGCCCCTGCTTGTCACGGGTTATGGCATCGGTCAGGTCGAAGTGCCGGCGGACCAGACGGAGAAGATCAAGGAGTTTGCATCGGCATCCGCCAGCGCGGGCTGTTCCGTGATCGTTACCGGTCTGACGACACCGGGCGGTACCCAGCAAGGCAACATGCGCATTGGTACCGCACGGGCCGATATTGTCAAAAAACACCTTGCAAACGCCGGTGTGAAGAAGATCAAGACGAATCTCAACGCCGGCAGCAAGGAGCGCGGCGTCCTGCTGACCACCCGTCGATAGTTGGACAAGCCCGGCGACGTGTTCAGACCGAGTCCGCAAGCGAAGATAACGATGTCCGCGCTTGCGCTCGGCGGCACACAGTCAATTGGCCGCGACCCCGCTCATTTGGGCAGCACCCCGGCAATCGGATGCCCCTGGCTTTCCGGCGCTTTCGGCCCGCCGGAATAGAATGTCGTCGCCGGATTCTCCTGCATGAAGTCATAGACGACCATGCCGAGCGGACGCTTCTGCCGCTCGCCCGGCGCCTGGCGCCACGGGATCACCTGGCGCAGCGCCGCCAGAGCCGCGGTCGGCGCCGGGCCGAAATTGCGCTCGGGCTTCTGCGCCTTACGCACCTCCATCCAGAAGCTCGCCATCAGCACGTCCTGCGCCAGGAGATGGAAGGAGAGATCGACCGCCTGGCGGGCGCGCTGCGTCTTGAGCCGCGTCTGCGCCTCGAGATCCTCCACCGTCGCGACGATCGCCTGCCCGTTGGGCGTCACCGGCTGGCCGAGCTCGGCGAGCTCCTGCCACAGATCGGTCGGCAGATAGCCGTCGAAGGTCGGGATCTCCTTGCGGATCTCCGGGCTCAGCACATCGGCGGGCTTGATCACCGTGAAGAACGGATTGCGGAATCGTTCGATGCGCTGCGCCACCGCGACGCCGAGATTGGTGAGCGCGATGGTGAAGGCCTCCACCTGGTTCGCCATCGGATAAGGATCCCAATTGGCGTTGGAGAAGATGAAGCCCGACTTGCCGTCACTCAAGGGCCCGCCCTTGATGTAGTATTTCATGAATTGCGGCGTCGAAAGCTCGGGCGCGCTCTCGGGCGTCAGCCCCGGCAATACCGCCGGATTGTGATCCGACGAATTGATCGACAGCAGAGCAGAGTCGCGCAGTTCCGCCCAGGCCTCCCATGCCGAGCCCTGGCGCTGGCTCGAGGCCCGCATGCTTTCCGGATCCTGGATGATGCGGTCCTTGTCGTCGTCGAAGAGATAGCTGCCCTTGATCATGTCCATGATGCGCGCCGCGTCCCAGGTGAGCCACGGATAGGGCCGCATCGACTGCACCGGCGTCGAAATCGGCGTGACGCTCGAATTCATGCCGGTGAGCGCCATGGCATAGGAGAGATCGGTCCATTCGAGGAGCCGCTGCGCATCGGCGACGAGCAGCACGGTCTGCGCCTGCGCATAGGCATTGGTGCTGATCAATGCCGCCTGGTCGGCCGCGAAGGGCTCCAGCGGCTTGATGCCCGCTTCCTTCAGCGCCTGCGCCGCCGGCATCCGCACGCCTTTGTAATAGGCATCGCCCTCGCCCACCATCGCGGCGGCGATATTGCCCATGGTCGGCAGGTCGCCCTCGCCCAGCGTGCCGCGCGACTGCACCACCGGCGTCACCCGCTTGTTCAGCATGTCGACCAGGATCTGCGTCAAAGGCGGGCTCGCCGCCTCATAGGACATGGTGTTGGCGCGGATCGCCATGATGGCGCGCACCAGCGCCTCTTCATGCATCTCCGGCCCATAGCCGCGCGCCACGCCGCCGCGGAAGCGCTGCAGCTGCTGCTCGCTCAGGAGCTTCTTGTTGTCGGGCGAGGTCGGATCGCCGGAGAAGATCACCGTCTCGCGCTGATCGCCCGCTCCGCGGTTGAACCAGTAGATGGTGACATTCTCGGCCGCGCCTTGCAGCAACAGGCCATAGGCGTCCGCCGAGCGCTGGCGCGCTTCGGCGCTGAGATCCACCTTGGCGCCATGACGGGCGATGTCGACGACCTGCCCGATGGTGAGATCGCGACCGGTCAGAGTGACTGTCTTGTCGGCCAGTGTTTCGGTGATCGGCTGATAGACCTGTGTCGGCTCGAAGGCCGCGGCGCTCAGCGGCGCCAGCATCAGGGCCGCCGTGAACGCGATGGAGTAAAGCAGAGTCCTGGACTTACGACGCACGACAAGATCACTCATGGCTTGAGTCTCCCCTGCAAGGCCGTCCGCGGGAAAGCCTATCGGTGAGGGAAGTCACGTCAATCCGCGCTCCGCGTGACGCTGCCCTTCGTCATGCTCATGGCTGGCGCGCATTTGCGAGGCGTTTCAAGGAAACCACATCGGGAAAATCGATAGGACTAGAAGAATTGCCAATAACACGTTGAGCGTGCGCCATTGCCAGGCGGCTCGGAGCACGCGGGCCAGCATTTGCCCGGCGATGCACCAGATCACCAGGGAGCACAGCGCCGCAAGGCCGAACACCAGGCCGAGCAGTGCGGCAAGGCCTGCCGGACTCTCGCCGAGTGCCGCGAAGGAAACTGCCGCACCGCCGGTCATCGCCCAGCCTTTCGGATTGTGCCACAGCATCCAGACGCCGCCGATGAAGGTCGTCGGCCGTGTGATCGTCCGGTTCGGGTGGGGCGGGCCGCTGCTGGCAATACGCCAGGCGAGCCATGACAGATAAAGCGAACCCGCCGCCTTCATGCCGAGCTGCAGCATCGGCAAAGCCAGGAGCATGCCGGCGAGCCCCAGCGCCGCCGCGGCGGCCATCGAAGCGAGCCCGGCCGCAATGCCCAGTATCAAAGGCAGCGAGCGGCGAAAGCCGAAATGAGCGCCGGACGCCGTCGCCAGCATGGTGGCGCCTCCCGGAGTGACGGTGGCGACGGCGGCGAAGAGAAGAAGCGGCAGAAGCTGGTCCATCGCCAGCCTATGCCGCAGGCGACAGCATAACGACAACGAATATTGGGAATGATCAGCATTACGATCTATAATGGCTGGCCATGGCCCGCAATCTCGATATCGACCTCATCCGCACCTTCATCGCCGTCGCCGACCACGCCAGCATGACGGCGGCGGGCAACGTCCGCTTTCTGACGCAAGGCGCCGTCAGCCAGCAGATCAAGCGGCTCGAGGAGACGCTGGGCCATCGACTGATCGAGCGCGGCCGCCGCGCCCTCAAGCTCACGCGGGCCGGCGAGCAGCTGCTGCTCAAGAGCCGGCGGCTCATCGCGCTCAATGACGACATCTGGGCGGAGATGACGGCGGGCCAAATCACCGGCGCCGTCCGCCTGGGACTTCCATATGACCTGGTTACGGCCTGCATCACGCCGGTGATGAAGGATTTTGCCGCGGCGCATCCGCAAGTTGAGATCTCGCTCACCTGCGCCGCCTCGCCCGAGCTCGTCTCGGCGCTCGCCAAAGGCGAGATCGATCTCGCCCTTGCCGAGGAGCCCGTCGGCTCAGGGCGAGGTGAGACCTTGCGCATCGAACGTCTGGTCTGGGTCGGCGCGAAAAATGGCGGCGCCCATCTCAAGACGCCGCTGCCGGTGTCCATGGTCGCCGATACCTGCGCCTTCCGCCCGGCCGTCCTAGCCGCTTTGGCGCAACAGGAGAGAAAGTGGCGGACGGTCTTCGAGAACGGCAATATCGAGGCGACGGCCGCGACGGTGCGCGCCGATCTCGCCGTGACCGCCTGGCTGGTCTCGACGGTTCCCTCGGATCTGGAAATCCTCGATCACGACAAGGCGCCCTGCGACCTGCCGCCTTTCGCCATCACCCTGCATCTGCCGAAACACGCGCTGAAGGCGCCGGCGGCGGAGCTCGCCCGCCATCTGCGCGCCAATTTCGCGCGCCTCTGACCGTTACGGAATGACGCGCAACTGCGTCTTGAGCAGCCCCTCCTCCCTGGCCGACGGTCCGACGAAGATCTCGAACGCGCCGGCCTCGAGCGTCGGGGCGAAGCCCGCGCCCAGGAACTTCAGGTCATCGGTGGAAAGCGCGAGGCTCACGCGCTTGGACTGTCCGGGATCGAGAACGACTTTGTCTACGCCCTTGAGCTCCAGCACCGGGCGCGACACGCTCGCCACCGGATCGCGCATGAACAGGAACACTGTTTCCTCGCCCGCCGTCTTGCCGTCATTCGTGATGGTCACCTCGACCATCGCTTTGTCGCCGGCGCGCAATTCGCTCGGATTGACGGTGAGATCGCCATAGGCAAAGCGCGTATAGGAAAGCCCGTGGCCGAATGGAAACAAAGGCTCGTTCGGCAGGTCGAGATATTTGCTCGAATAGCGGAAATCGGTCTTGAGCGGCCGTCCGGTCGACTTATGAGCATAGAACACCGGCATCTGCCCGACATCGACCGGCCACGACACCGACAATTTCGCCGACGGGTTCCATTTGCCGGTCAGCACATCGGCGACGGCATGGCCCGCCTCGCTGCCGAGGAACCAGGTGGCGAGAACCGCATCGGCGCGCTCGATGAGCCAGCTCACCGTCAGCGGCCGGCCGGATGACAGCAGCACGATCACCGGCTTGCCGGTATCGAGAACGGCCTTGGCGAATTCCGCCTGGTGGCCGGGCAGATCGGGCCGCCCCCGGCTGCCCGCCTCGCCGCTCATGAAGCGCTGCTCGCCGAGACAGAGCACGACGAGGTCCGAGCGGCGCGCAAGCTCGACCGCGGCTTCTATGCCGCTCAAGTCGCCGCCTTCGATCTCGACCCCTGGCGCATGCAGGATCTCGGCGCGCGGCCATGCCGCCCGGATGCCGGGCAGGAACGGCACCATGTCCTCGATGAGCCCCGCCCCGGACCACGGCCCCAGCATCTCGGCCTGCGCATTGGCGAGCGGGCCCAGCACGGCGACGCGTTGCGGCGGCGTGGTCACGGGAAGCGCGTTGTTGCGGTTGGTGAGCAGCACGATCGACCGGCGTGCCGCGTCGAGCGCGATATCGCGATGTTCGACGCGCCGGGCCTTGTGGTCGAATTTGGCCGCCGCCTCGCGATAAGGATCGTCGAAGAGGCCCAGTTGCTCCTTGAGCATCAGCACGCGACCGGCCGCCTGGTTCAGTTCTTCGACCGTGATGGCGCCCTGCTGCAGCGCCGGCCCCAGCCCATGGATATAAGCGAGTCCCATCAGGTCGATATCGACGCCCGCCTTGAGCGCCAGCGCCGACGCCTCGGTGACATCGGCGGCGATGCCATGCGGAATGAGCTCGCTGATCGCATTATAGTCGCTGATGATGACGCCCTCGAAGCCCCATTGCCCGCGCAGCAGATCGCGCAGGATCGGCACATGGGCGGTGAGCGGAATGCTGTCCAGGTCGGTGAAGGCCGGCATGATCGCCGCCACGCCGGCATCGACCGCCGCCTTGAAAGGCGGCAGATAGACTTCATGCAGCGTCCGCTCCGAGACCTCGACCTGGGCATAGTCGCGGCCGGCGACCGAGGCGCCATAGGCGGCGAGATGCTTGGCGGTGGCGGCGAGCGAGAGCGGCGATTTGATGTCGTCCCCCTGGAACCCGCGCGTCTTCGCCTTGGCGAACAAGGAGGTCACCCAGGGATCTTCGCCGGCGCTCTCAGCCATCCGCCCCCAGCGCGGATCGCGCGAGATATCGAGCATCGGCGCAAAAGTGAGGTTGAGCCCCTCGGCCGCTCCTTCGAGCGCCGCCACCCGCGCCGTGCGGCCCCACAAAGCGGCATCGAAGGCGCCCGCTTCAGCCAGCGGGATCGGGAAGATCGTCCGATGACCGTGAATGATATCATAGCCGAAGATCAGCGGGATGCCGAGCCGCGTCTCGTCGAGCGCCATGCGCTGGAGGTCGCGCACTTGGCCGCGGCCGAAAAGATTGAACACGCCGCCGAGACGCCCGGCCTTGAGCGCTTCGATATAGTTGGCGGGATCGCCCGGCCCGGTGATCACATGCCCGGCCGTCAACATATTCAGTTGACCGATCTTTTCATCGACGCTCATGGCATTGAGTAGACGGGCAACCCGATCGGTCAATCTCACTGACATATCTAAAACCTGCTCCCAGACTGTTCAGCGGCCATTCACGTGGCGCGGCATAGTATTTGCCTGACAATTGCAGGAGTTCCAACAACGGAACTTCGTCGGCTGTGGCTTTACCGTCACAGTCGCTTGAATAATCGAGATTTTGGCCGCGCGCACGGGATCTACATAAAGCGTTTACTGGCGAGGCACATCATCTTCGATTAGGATTCATGATTGGGCAGAGAATCAATAACGAGAAGAAAGACGGAAACCAAACAAGGGGCTGGTATCGGACCCATGGGGTAGCTGAGAAAACGTCGGAGACGGCACCTCCGGCGTGGCAGAAGTTCTGTGCCGAGAACAATGAGCGCCGTTTCTGGGCGCAGGCGCTGCCTCTGTTGCGCGCCCTCAACACCTCCCCGCATCGCAACAAACTGCTTCTGATGGCCGCGGGGCTCATGCTGGTCATCCTCGTCAACACATTCGGTCAGATCAAGCTCAATGCCTGGTTCGGCAGCTTCTACGACACGCTGCTCCAGCGCTCGGTTTCGCTACTCGCCAACGAGGTCGGAACCTTCCTGATCATCGTGGGCGGCCTGCTCTGTCTCGTGGTGGCACAGACCTGGCTGCAGGAGACCATAAAGGTACGCCTGCGCGAATGGCTGACCCACGACCTCATGGATCAGTGGCTGAAGCCCGGCCGCGCCTATCACCTTTCCCAGGTCGGCGAGGACGGCGCCAATCCTGATCAGTATATCCAGGCCGACGCCCGTCATCTGGCCGAGATGTCGGCCAGCCTCACCATCGGCCTGTTCCACGCCACTTTGCTGCTGCTGAGCTTCGTCGGCGTGCTGTGGACGCTCTCCAACCAGGTCGTCTTCACTTTTGACGGCAACAGCTTCACCATACCCGGCTACATGGTGTGGTGCGCGCTCGCTTATGCGCTGACCGGCTCATGGCTCACCTGGCTCATCGGCCGCCCGCTCATCAAGCTCAATGCCGAGCGTTATGCCCGCGAGGCCGACCTGCGCTTTACCATCATGCGCATCAGCGAGACCGTGGAATCGGTGGCGCTGGGACGCGGCGAGACGCATGAAAGGCGCACCGCCGACGGCTCGATCGTCAGCGTCGTCGATGTCAGCCGCAAGCTCGCCAACGGCCATTCGCGCCTCACCTGGATCACCTCGGGTTACGGCTGGCTGGCGCTCGTCGTGCCGATCCTGCTCGCTACCCCGGGCTTCTTCAGCGGCAGCCTCACCATCGGCGGGCTGATGATGGTGGTCGGCGCCTTCAGCCAGGTGCAGAACTCGCTGCGCTGGTTCGTCGACAACTTCCCCGGCATCGCCGACTGGCGCGCGACATTGCTGCGCGTCTCGCGCTTCCGCAACGGTCTCGCCTATTTCGATCCGGATTCCGCTCCCGAGGCCAGCAGCGGCAGCGTCGTCCTGGGTCCCCATCCGCATGGCCATGTCAGCTTCGACAACGCGGCCATCGGCCATCGCGACAGCCCGCTGACCTTCGCCACGCCGGCGGTCGAGATCAGGCCGGGCGAACGCGCCTTGATCGAAACCGCGGCGGACAGCGACCGCGCCCTTCTTCTGCGCACCCTGGTCGGGCTGTCGCTGGAGGGCTCCGGCACCATTCTCCTGCCCGAGGCCAAGGATGTGATGTTCGTTCCGGCGCGGCTCAATTTCCGTATCGGCACCCTGCGGGAGGCGATGATCTACCCGGCGGCCTCGACCGATCTCGACGACACTCTGGTCTCCGCCGCGCTGGTGCGCGCCGGCCTCATGAATCTGCTCGGCCGGCTCGATGACAAGGAGCGCTGGGACCGTGCATTGCAGGCTCAGGACCAGCAGCGCCTGATGCTGGCGCGCCTTATCCTGCACCGCCCGGCCTGGGTGTTGTTCGAGGACATGGCCGCCACCGCCAATGAGCAGGATCTGCGCATATTCCGTTCGGTCTTCGCCCGCGAGCTTCAGGGTACGGCGGTCATTGGCCTCGGCGCCTGCACCGCGCTCAACGGCTTCTTCGGGCGCAAATTCCGCCTGTCGCGCAAGCTCGAAACGGCGCCCCCGCCGGTAACTTATGACGCCGCGATAGAGCGCCCGCGCCGGAGCCTCGAAGCGGCAGAATAATTTACTCCCCCAGGCTGGCCTGGAAATGCGAGGATGGCGGTTCGTCCTCCAGATTCCATAGGTTAGCCCGCCATGACCGATCAGTCCGCCCAGCTCGCCGACGCCGCGACTGACATCGACGAAGCCGCCCATCAAGGCCTCATCCCGCAGCTTTCCATGATGATCGGCGCCCTCTTCGCCTCCCCCGTGCGCAATACGCTGTTCGCATTGGGCGCCGGCCTCGTCACCGTCATCTTCCTCACCGCCTATGGCCAGATTCGCCTCAACAGCTGGAATCAGCCCTTCTATGACGCCCTGGCCCGGCGCGATCTGACCGACTTCCTCAAGCAGCTCGGCGTCTTCGGCCTGATCGCCGGCAGCCTGCTGATCCTCAATGTGATGCAGACCTGGCTGCATCAGATGATCAAGCTGAAGCTCCGCGAGGGCCTGGTGCTCGACCTCATCGGGCAGTGGCTGCAGCCGTTGCGCGCCTTCCGGCTGGCCAGCGCCGGCCCCATCGGCGTCAATCCCGATCAGCGCCTGCATGAGGACGCCCGCCATCTGACCGAGCTGTCGGCCGATCTCGGCATCGGCCTGTTCCAGGCTTCGATCCTGCTCGCGAGCTTCATCGGCGTGCTCTGGTCGCTCTCGTCCGGCTTCATTTTCACCGTCGGCGGCCGCAGCTTCGACATTCCGGGCTATATGGTCTGGGCGGCGATCATCTATGCGGGCTCGGCCTCTCTCATCAGCTATTGGGTCGGCCGGCCGCTGGTCCAGCGCAATGCCGACCGCTATGCCCGCGAGGCCGACCTGCGCTTCTCGATGATGCGCGTCAACGAGCATATCGATTCCGTTGCCCTGTTTCGCGGCGAAGCCGACGAGAAGCGCCGCATCGAGATCAATCTGAGGGCGGTACTCGACGCCACCAGCCGCATCATCGCGCGCATCACCGGCCTCACCTGGGTGACCGCCGGCTATGGCTGGTTCACCATCGTGGCGCCGATCCTGGTCGCCGCCCCGGTCTATTTCGCCGGCAATCTGTCCTTCGGCGGCCTGATGATGGCGGTCGGCGCCTTCAACCAGGTGCACAACTCGCTGCGCTGGTTCATCGACAATTTCAGCGCCATCGCCGACTGGCGCGCCACCTTGCTGCGCATCGCCAATTTCCGGAGCGCTGTTCTGAAGACCGACGTGCTGCACACGGTGGAAAGCCGCATCGAATTCGCCGAGGGCGATGAGCCGGGCAAGGTTCGCATCGAGAATCTCGAAATCGCGTCCCCGACCGGCTGCACCATGCTCCGGGAGAAGAATGTGGAGATCAAGGCCGGCGAGCGCGTGCTGATGGTGGGCGACTCGGGCGCCGGCAAGACGCTGCTGTTCCGCACTCTGTCCGGCCTCTGGCCATGGGGCGAGGGCCGCATCACCTGGCCCAAGGGTGAGAGCATCCAATATATGCCGCGTATACCCTATATGCCGCCCGGTACCCTGCGCGAGGTGCTGGCCTATCCCTCCGCCGTCGGCGACTTCAAGCCCGAACAGTTCGAAGAAGCGCTGAAGAGCACCGGACTCGACGATCTCCTCCGCCGGCTCGATCAGCAGAAGCGCTGGGACAAGAAGCTGGACGACGACGAGCAGCAGGCGCTGGCCTTCGCCCGCGTCCAGATGCACATGCCGAAATGGCTGCTGATTGACGAAGTGCTCGATTCGGTCGATGACGAAACCCATGACCGTATCGTCACCATGCTGGGGCGCGACTTGAAGGATACCGGCATCATCCATGTCGGCAAGGCCGAGGCGCATGATCATATCTTCACGCGTGTCCTGCATCTGGTGAAGGACCCCGAGACGCGCTGCCTGCCGACGCGCAAGGAAATGCCCGACAGCAAGCCGAAGACTCCCGCCTCCCGCTATCTGGAACCTGCAAAATGAAAAAGAAGACCGGCGCCAAACCCGCCGCCCAGCTCTCCGATGACGAGCTTCTCGAATTCGCCCAGCGTGAGACCTTCCGGTATTTCTGGGAAGGCGCTCATCCGGTGAGCTTCATGGCGCTCGACCGGCGCTACCGCACCGAGCGCGACGACGACAAGGCGACGACCGGCGGCACCGGTTTCGGCGTGATGGCCTTCATCGTGGCGGTGGAGCGCAAATGGGCGACGCGCGAGGAAGTCCTCGAACGCCTCGGCCGCATGCTCGACATATTGGAGGTCGCCACCTGCTATCATGGTGTCCTGCCGCATTTCATGGACGGCCGCACCGGCGCCACCATTCCGTTCTGGCGCAAGGATGACGGCTCGGATGTGGTCGAGACCTCCCTGCTCTTCCAGGGCCTGCTCTGCGCGCGGGCCTATTTCAACCGCGACACACCGGCCGAGCGGCGCCTGCGCGGGCGCATCACCTGGCTGTGGATGGAAGTCGAATGGAACTGGCACACGCGCGATGGCCGCAAGATGCTCTACTGGCATTGGAGCCCCAATAACGGCTGGTCGCTCGATCACGGCATCCGCGGCTGGAACGAATGCCTCATCACCTATGTGCTGGCGGCCTCGGCGCCGCGCTACGGCGTCGGACCGGAAGTCTATCACGAAGGCTACGCGTCGGGCCGCGACTTCCTGAACGGCAAGGAATATTACGGCGTCGAGCTGCCGCTCGGCCCTCCGCTGGGTGGCCCCCTGTTCTTCACGCACTATTCGTTCTGCGGCATCGATCCCCGTGGTCTCAAGGACAGCTATGGCGACTACTGGGCGCAGAATCTGGCCCATGCCCGCATCAATTACGAGCACTGCCGGCGCAATCCCAAGGGTCACAAGGGCTACGGCCCCTCCTGCTGGGGCCTGACCGCCAGCGACGATCCCGACGGCTACAGCGCCCATGCGCCCGACAACGACAACGGCACCATCTCGCCCACCGCGGCGCTCGCCAGCATGCCCTACACGCCGAAGGAATCGCTGCGCGCTCTGCGCCATTTCATGAAAGCGGGCGACAAGCTCAGGGGCCGTTTCGGCTTCATCGACGCCTTCAATGAAACACGCGACTGGTATGCCGACACGTTCCTCGCCATCGATCAGGGCCCGATCATCGTCATGATCGAGAACCACCGCACCGGCCTGCTGTGGAACCTGTTCATGAGCATCCCGGAGATCCAGGCCGGAATGAAGAAGCTCGGCTTCCAGAGCCCGCATTTCGAGACGCGGACCACGTGACGCAGCCTTTCCGTCATTCCCCACATTTCCCCTTCTCCCGCTTGCGGGAGAAGGTGCCCGATAGGGCGGATGAGGGTGTTGGTTCAGCTTCGCGACGGCTCATCAAGAGAACAGGATGACGAAGCTTCAACATCTCCCATGCTTGCGGCCATATAGAAAGCTGAGAGGACACCCTCATCCGGCCTTCGGCCACCTTCTCCCGCAAGCGGGAGAAGGGAAATGCCTTGGGGCGATGTAAGTATGTCAGCCTCCCTCGAAGACTGGATCGCCCGGCAGTATCGTTTTTCCGCCCAGGCGATGCTGGAGGCCGTTTCGGCGACGCATATCACGCAAGTGCGGCCCGGCTTCGGCCAGGCGGTGACTCCCATCAAGGGGTCGATCGTCGCCTCGCCGGTTCTTGCCGCCTGGGACCCCGATCCGGACTATTTCTTCCACTGGTTCCGCGACTCGGCCATCGTCGTCGACGCGCTGCGCGTGCTTCACGAGGACGGCACGCTGGGACCGGAAGCGCTCGGCCACTTCCGCGACTTCGTCGACTTCTCCCTGTCGCTGCCGCATCGCGCGCCGATAACGGATCGCGCCAGGACAAAAGCCGATTTCGTGCAGTATCTGCGGCCCGATGGTGAGCTCGCCGCTGTGCGCCCCGACGATGTGGCCGCCGAGACCCGCGTCAATCCCGACGGCACGCTCGACATATCGCGCTGGTCGAGGCCGCAGCATGACGGCGCGGCGCTCCGCCTCATCGCCGTGCTGCGCTGGCTCACCGGCGACGCCCCGCTCGACGCCGGAAGCCGGGAGGGAGCGGCACGCCTGGCGGAAGCCGACATCGATTTCATCCTGCGCCATCTCGGCGAGCCCGCTTTCGACATGTGGGAAGAGGAACGGGGCCACCATTATTATACGCTGCGCGCCGAGGCCACCGCGCTCGCCAAGGCAGCCGCGTGGCTCCGGAATTCGGCCAAGGCCGAGGCCTGCCGCGCCGCGGTCTCCATCCTGCACCGCCATCTCGACAGCTTCTGGTTCGAGAAGGAAGGTTTCTACAGCTCCAGGCTCTCCGGCGACCCGACGAAGTATCTCGACATCTCGGTCATCTTCGCCGTCATCCATGCCGATGACGAAGGCCCGCTGCACAGCCTGCGCGATGTGCGGATGCTGGCGACACTCGGCAAGCTCGAGGCGCTCTTCGACGGCCTCTATCCGATCAATCACGGACGCCCCCAGAACCGCGCCCCGGCCATGGGCCGTTTTGCCAGCGATGTCTATTTCTCGGGCGGCGCCTATTATTTCTCGACGCTGGCCGCCGCCGAGTTCTATTTCCGCCTCGCCGCCGAATGCGCCGGCGACATGGCGCGCGGCTACTTCGCCAGGGGCGACGCCTTCCTCGAGACGGTGCGCGCCTTCACGCCGGCCAGCGGCGAGCTTTCCGAGCAGTTCGACCGCACCACCGGGCAACAGGTCTCGGCAAAACAACTCGCCTGGAGCTATGCCGCCTTCATCACGGCGATCGCCGCGCGCAATTCATGCGATGAGATTCAATAGTCCCATTCGGCGCCGATGCCGACTTCGGTGCTGCCATCAGCACCGGTGGCGCCCTGCGCGCGGATATTCTTGGTGATGTCGACGTCGATCGTGACCTTGCTCGAATTGGGCTGCGCCCCCTGCTTCACGCCGAGATAGACGCGATCATTGATGCGCTTGCCCATGCCGACCTCACCGCCATTGTCGGTGCCGACATCGAGGCTGTCGACGCCGAGAGACTGGCGCATCTTGTCGAGCATGCCGGGACCCGAGCCCGAGAATTGGGCGATCGTCTGGGCGAGCTGTGCCGCCTGGCCCATGGTGAGCTCGCTCGAGCTCTTGTCGAACAGGAGACGCGCGATGACCTCGTCCTGCGGAAGGGTCGGCGTCGAGGCGAAGCCGATCTTGGGCGCCGAGGCCGGGCCTGAGATCAGCACCTTGGCGATGATGCCCTCGCTTTCGGTCTGCGCCACGAAATCGAGTTCGGGGTCGAGCGAGCCGTTGAAGGAGATGAGGCCCTTGGAGAAATCGAGCCGCTTGCCGAAGCCGTCGAAACGGCCGCGCTTGAACTCGAAGCCGCCGAGCGAGCGCGGCGCGGCGCTGGTGCCCTGGACCGACAGATCGCCGCCGAGCTCGGCCTCCATGCCCATGCCGCGCACGAAGATACCATTGGGCGCCGAGAGCGTCAGGTCGAGATCGGCGATGAAAGGCGACTCCGCCTTTGCCGCATTGGCCTTGGCCGCCTCGGCCTTCGCCTTGCCGGATTTTTTGCCGGGGGCGGCGCCGATATGGCGCACCTCGATCGGCTTGGCGGCCCCCGACAGTTTGTCGGGAAGGTTGATGTCGAGACGGCGAACCTGGACGCGGCCGGAAATCTTGGGCCGTGTCATCAAAGCGCCGCTCGCCTGCAGGCGGCCATCGGCGACGAGCCGGGCAGTCTCGCTCGAAACCAGCGTCGCCTTGTCGAAAGCAATGCCGATATCGGCCGGAATGCCGGCGGCCGGGTCGACCGTCACCTTGCCGGTAAGCGTGACGGTGCCGCCATTCACCGTCTGACCCTTGATGTTCTGCAGCACCAGAGCGCGTCCGTCGCCGACGATATCGCCGTTGATCTTGGAGATGGTGACACCATTGACCACGTCGTCGAAGCGCGCATCGGCGAGCCTTATCGTGCCGCGCAGATTGGGCACGCTCGCGCTGCCGGTCACCGCCGCGTTGATCTGGGCCTTGCCGGCCAGCCGGTTGCCCGACGCCGCCAGCATCGGATTGGCGAGCGACAGCTGCACCCCGCCCGCCACTTTGAGATCGAGTGCCAATTGGGCCAGCGAAATGGTTCCGGTCACCCGGGCATCCTGGATCTGCGGATTCTTGATCGTCATGTCGAGCGAAGCGCGCTTGTCGCGCAGATTTCCGGCGAGCGTGATGTCGAA
>JBMOOM010000091.1:0-55237 GCA_049323275.1 Pseudomonadota bacterium | reverse complement strand
CTGAGAGAGACACCCTCATCCGGCCTTCGGCCACCTTCTCCCGCACGCGGGAGAAGGGGAAAACCAGGCTGGGCCTGTGTATTCCGCGAGTTTCCCCGGACAGCCCTGCGCAAGCGGGAGAAGGGGAAAACCAAGCTGGGCCTGTGTATTTCCCGAGTTTCCCCGGACAGACCTGCCGTCGAGGGCAAGGGTGAAGAGAGCGGCGCCGAAATGCTCCTCTACGCCCTGAAGCGGCTGGGCCTGGCCCTCATCATCACGGCGGTGGCGCTGATCATGCTCATCAGCATGATCCAGCTCATTCCGGGCGATCCCGCCGCGGTGCTTCTGGGCCCCCTCGCCTCGCCCGAGATGCGCGAGATGTTCCGCCAGCAGATGGGGCTCGACCAGCCGGCGCTCGTCCAGATCGCGCGCTTCTTCGGCCGGGTGCTGACCGGCGATCTCGGCACCGATGTGCTGACCAACCGCTCGGTGCTGGTCACCGTCATGGAGCAGGTGCCGTTCACTTTGGCATTGATTTTCGCCAGCATCACCTGGTCGGCGCTCATCGGCATTCCGCTCGGTTGCTTCGCCGCCCTCTATCGCGGCTCGCTCGCCGACCGCATCGTCGGCGTCTTGTCGGTGAGCTCGATCGCGCTGCCTTCCTTCGTCATCGCCATCTACGGGCTCCTGCTCTTCTCGGTGAAGCTCGGCTGGTTTCCGACCATCGGCGCCGGCGACCGCGGCGCGCCGCTGGACCAGCTCTATCATCTGGTGCTGCCGTCACTTGCAGTAGGACTCGGCTGGGTCGGCTATCTCGCCCGCATGGTGCGCGCCTCGATGCTCGAGGTCCTGACCGAGAATCATGTGCGCATGGCGCGCGCTTTCGGCCTCGAGGAACGCACCATCACCTATCGCTATGCGCTCAAGATCGCCATCATCCCCACCGTCGTGCTGCTCGGCATGGGGGTGGGCAACATGATCTCGAGCGCCGTCTTCGCCGAGATCGTCTTCGCGCGGCCGGGCGTCGGCAAGCTCATCTTCGATGCGATCAGCACCCGCAACTATCCGGTGGTGATGGGCGCGGTGATGATCACCACCGGCTTTTATGTTCTGTGCACCTTGATCGCCGATCTCATCGCGGCAGGACTGGATCCCCGTGTCCGTTCAACCCTTTGAACGCGTGAGCTTCCGGACGAGCCGGCTCGGGCGCATCCTCGCCGAGCCGATGGGGCTGCTCGGTATCGGCCTCGTCCTCCTCATCGTTCTGGGATCGCTGTTCGCGGGCTTCACCGGCTACAGCCCTTCGAAGCTCGCGACGCGCGATCGCTTCCTCGATCCGAGCTTCGCCCATCTGCTCGGCACCGATCATCTCGGCCGCGACCTCTTCACCCGCGTGCTGTATGGCGCTCGCATCGCGCTCGGCGTCGCCTTCGTCGCGACCGGCATCTCCTTCATCGGCGGGCTGCTGCTCGGCATGATCGCGGGCTATGGGCCGCGCTGGCTCGACTCCCTGCTGTTGCTGCTTTTCGATTCTCTCCGCGCCTTCCCGACCGTGATGCTGGCGCTGGCGCTGGTGACGCTGACCGGCCCGAGCCTCGCCGCCGTCGTGCTGGTGGTGGTGCTGGCGACGCTGCCCGGCTATGCCCGCGTGGTCCGGGCGCAGACCATGTCGCTCAAGACCACCGAATTCGTCCTCTCGGCCCGAAGCCTCGGCGCACCGTCCTGGCGCATCCTCGCCGTCCATATCATGCCCAATCTCATCGGCCCCCTGGTCATCCTGGTCTCGATGGATATTCCGGTGGTCATCACCATCGAGGCCGGCATGAGCTTCCTCGGGCTTGGTGTGCGGCCGCCGACGCCCTCCTGGGGCGCGATCCTCAATGACGGCTATGCCTTCATCCGCGAGAGCGCCTGGCCCGCCATCGCGGGCGGCCTGCCGATCATCATCGCGACGCTCGGCTTCACCTTCCTGGGCGAGACCTTGCGCGACCATCTCGATCCACGGCTGAGGCAGGACGGATGAGCCCGCTTCTCGATATCAAAGGTCTGTCGGTCTCCTTCCGCACCCCGCGCGGCGAGCTTCGGGCGCTGCGCGACGTCGCGCTCGATGTGGGGCACAGCGAGATCGTCGGCATCATCGGTGAATCGGGCTGCGGAAAATCGACGCTCATCAATGCGATCATCGGCCTGCTGCCGGCCAATACGGGCGCGGTCTCCGGCCATATCCGCTTCGACGGCGAGGAGCTGGTCGGCCTGCCGGCGAGCGCCATGCGCAAGCTGCGCGGCGAGCGCATCACCACCATCTTCCAGGACCCGATGACGGCGCTCAATCCGGTGCTGACCATCGGAGCGCAGATGACCGCCATCCAGTACCGGCGCGCCGCCAGCCTCTCCGAGAAACGCCGCCGGGCCGTCGAATTCCTCGAGAAAGTGCGCATGCCCGACGCGGCGCGCCGGCTCGACCAGTATCCGCATCAATTCTCGGGCGGCATGCGCCAGCGCATCTGCATCGCCATGGCGCTGCTGACCGAGCCCGACCTGCTGATCGCCGATGAGCCGACGACCGCGCTCGACGCCACGCTCGAAGTGCAGGTCATCCGGCTCCTCAAGGAGCTGCAGCACGACATCGGCTGCTCGGTGCTGTTCATCTCGCATCACCTGGGCGCGGTGGCGGAACTGTGCGGGCGCGTCGCCATCATGTATGCGGGCGAGGTCGTCGAACAGGGAACGGCGCAGGACATCTTCCGCGACGCCCGCCATCCCTATACGCGCAAGCTGCTCGAATGCGATCCGGGCCGCATCGCCGAGCGACAGGAGATCCTGCCGACCATTCCGGGCGAGCTGCCCGACCTCAGACACATTCCGCAAGGCTGCATCTTCCGCGACCGCTGCCCCGACCGCTTCGCGCTCTGCAGCGAGCGGCCGCCCGTCGAGACGGTGCGGCCCGGCCATCAGGCGGCCTGCCACAAAGCGCGCGAACTCGTCTCATGACAAAGCCGCTGCTCGAGGTCAGCGACGTCGTCATCCGCTTCCCGGCGCGCAGCCGCGTCGCGGCGCGGCTTACCGGCCAGCCATCATCGATCGAAGCGGTGGCCGGCGTCTCCTTCGCCCTCGAAGCCGGAAGCGCCTATGCGCTGGTGGGCGAATCGGGCTCCGGCAAGACCACGCTGGCGCGCGCCATCACCGGCCTCGTGCCGATTCAGGGCGGCCGGGTCGACTTCGCCGGCCGGACGATATCGGGCCTGAGCGAGACCGCCTTGCGGCAAGTGCGGCGCGAGATCGCCATGATCTTCCAGGATCCGATCGGCTCGCTCAGTCCGCGCCTCACCGTGCGCTCCATTCTCGCCGAACCGTTCAAGGTGCATCGCGAAACCGACGGCATCGACGGCAAGATCGCGCGGCTGCTCGACGATGTGGGGCTTGGCTCCCATTTCGCGGAGCGCTATCCGCATCAATTGTCAGGCGGCCAGGCGCGGCGTGTCTCGATCGCCCGGGCGCTGGCGCTCAGGCCCAGGCTCGTCATCGCGGATGAGCCGACCGCCGGCCTCGACGTCTCGATCCAGGGCGAGATGCTCAATCTCATGCGCGACCTGCAGCGCAAGCTCGGCACCACCTTCCTGATGATCACCCACAATCTCAATGTGGTGCGCCATGTCGCCGACCGCATGGCGGTCATGTATCTCGGCCGCATCGTCGAGGAAGGGCCGACCGCCGATATATTCGAGAGGCCGCGGCATCGCTATACGACGGCCCTGCTCTCGGCCAATCTCAAGGCCGAACCCGGGGCGGCCTCCTATGTCATCGAGGCGGAGGGCGAGACGCCGAGCCTGCTCAACCGGCCGAATGGCTGCGAATTCCATCCGCGATGCCTGTTCAAGCGGGATGTCTGCCGCTCCGACATGCCGGTCGAAACCTTCCTCTCGGCGGAACATCGCTTCTCCTGCCACAATCCGGCATGAGCTATCTGAGCTTGGCCAAAGCGGTATCGATTTCGCCGATGCGCGACTCCAGATGCGTGTTCTGCGCCGCATCGCCCATCGGCCTCACGAAATCCAGTACGGCCGTCATTGCCGCTCTCGCTTGCTCGAGATCGGCCTTGCCGCCAGTGAACCGGCCACGCTCGAGCAAGGCGTTGCCGAGATAATACTGCGTCTCCGCCCAGCCGAGCGGCACGCGTTCGCGTGTATTCTCCGTCAGGGCGTCACGCAGCAGATCGATGGCGCGATTCAAAGACACCCTATCCGCATCGCGCCGGCCGATCTCCGCGAGAGTGGCGCCGAGATTGGTCGAGGTCGTCGCCCAGTCGATCGGCAGGCGCTCGCGTGTCGCTTCCGTCAGCGCCGCCTCGAAGGCTCCGGCGGCGCGGCGCAGCGAATTGGTCCCGGCCTCACGCTGACCGAGCGACAGCAAGGTGGTGCCGAGATTGTTCTGGCTTTCCGCCCATTGCAAAGGCACGATCTCGCGACGGCGCTCCTGCAACGCCAGTTCGAAGGCCGATACGGCCTTGGCGAGGCTTGCCGGCAATAGCTCGCGCTGGCCCAGGCGCAGGAGAACCAGACCGCGATTGTTCTGAAGCGCCGCCCAGTCGAGAGGTACTTCCTTGCGATCAAGCTCCTCGAGGGCCGCCGAAAAGGCCGAGGCAGCCTCGTCGAGCGCTTCATTCCCCATCTCTCTTTCGCCCAGGCGCCAGAGCGCCATGCCGAGATTGCTGGTCGTGCTCGCCCATTGGACGGGCATTTCCCGGCGCGGAAGCATGGTCAAGGCAGCGCGGAAGGCGCTGACGGATTTTTGCAGGGTCTCGACTCCGCTCTCCCTTTCGCCCTTATAGCGGAGAGCCTGGCCGAGATTGTTCTGCGACATGAGCCAGTTGTAGGGCGTCTCCGCCTTGTTGAATGTCTCGAGAGCCAGCTCGAAGGCATCGATCGCGCGCTCGAGAGTCTGCGTTCCAGATTCGCGCTGCCCCATCGCCATGAGCACGACGCCGCGATTATTCTCGATCAGAGCCCGAGCCGCCGGCGCATAGCCCACAGGCAGATCGGACAAGGCCGATTCAAAAACGCCGGCGGCCCGCTGCAGCGACGAAATTCCCGCCTCACGCTCGCCGAGCTTCCAAAGCGCGATCGCCAGCTGATTGCGAAGCCCGGCGCGATCGGAAGAGGCGTTCTGGAACGGCTTCCGGGCAAGCGTCGTCTCCATGAAGGCAATGGCCTCCTTCAGCGTCCCGCTATTCGAGTCGCGTTCACCAAGAGTCTTCATCGCCGAAGCAAGTCCGGTCTGGACTTTTGCCCAGCTTGCCGGGTCTGCCGCGTCCGAGATTATATGGCCGGCCTGCCGATAGGCGTCTATCGCCTTCCTGAGGGCATCGGAATCGGCGCGGTAAAGACCTTGATTGGTCAGAGACTCGCCTTCGAGAATCTTATATTGCGCGGCGCGCTTACCGTCCCAGCGTTCAGCCTGCTCGAAAGCCTTGGCGAAATCCGTCGCCGCGGCTGCGAAGTTGAATGCCAGGACATAGGTCTCACCGCTCTTGGCGAAGACATCGGCAATCTCGAGACGCCGGGCCCGCAGCGACGCCTCCGTATCGGCGAGAGCATCGCTGACCGCCGTGGCATGCCGCTTCGCCTGCTCCCGGAAGGAGACCGCCGTCGCGACCGCACCTTCGGCCAGAGCTCGATCGGCGAGTGCGGAAATACGCGCGATTTCCGGATCGGCGTTTTTGAGGGCTGCCGTCTCGGCCAGGATCGTCTTGAGCCTTTCGGCCTGGGCGCGCAGGACGCTGTCGAGCTCGGCCGGATCCTTCGGCGTCTCGGCGCCCATGGCGCGCAGCATGCCATAGAGAGAATCGAGCGGGACCCGATCCGCCTTGGCGATCGCCTCGACCTGGCGGCGTCCCGCCTGCGGCAGGCCGGCAATCGTCAGAAGCAACTGACGGCGTTCGGCGGTGATCTGCGCCTCGTCCTTGTTCCCCTCTTCCGGCGTCATGCCGAAATAGAGGAGCCGCCGCATACTGGCATTGATCCACGGACGCTGGCGCGCGCCGGTGGAGAGATAGACCTCCTCGGTGACCATGGTCATCACGTCGCCGAAGGTCGCGCCATTCGAAGCGGAGAGATGCCGCAACAAGGCCGTGGCATAGGGCGAATTGCCGTCCTTCGGCCCGTCGAGCGCCGCCTTGCCCGGCTCGGCGGCGAAACCCATGACGACGCCGACATTCTCGGCCGGCGCCGGCTGATCGTCGATGACCGCCGCGCCACGCGACGGCAAAAGCCCGGTCTGGACGATGGGCGCGGCGGCCGATTGCGCATCGGGCTTCAGCAGAGCGTTCGCCGGAAAGGGCGAGTTGCGGCAGGCATCGAGGAGGAAGATCACCACCGGCACGGTCTCCTTGAGACGATCGACCACCGGCGAGACGGCGACCAGGCGCGCCGATGCGTCATCGAGCGAGGTGAGATCGGCGTCGACCGGCACCAGCCAGTTCTCTCCGGCCGCCTCGATGCCGTGACCGGCATAATAGACGAAGGCGACATCGGCGCCCTCGGCATCCTCGATGAAGCGGTCGATCTCGCGCTTCAGGGTCTTGGCAGTGCGGTCGGGCGCGTGGCGGGTCTCGAAGCCGAGATCGGTCAGGAGCTTGCCGATGGCGCGGGCATCCTGGCCGGCATTGGGCAGAGGCGTGATGTGGGCGTAGTCCGACTGACCGATGATGAGGGCGACGCCGCGCAAAGGCTTCGCCTCCTGGGCCGCAGCGCCGATGCTGCCCGAGACACAGATCAGGATAAAAATCAGCCAGTGCTTGAGCGCCGTCACGATAAGCCTGCCGGTAGAGGCTTCGAAGTTACTCGAAGCCCGTATCGCGACAAAGGCCGGATCAAGGCAAGATGGAGGAAAGGACGGGACACTACGGGACAGCCGACTGATTTCCCTCAATGAAAACTGGACGAAAAATCCAGGCGACCGTCATGACGCCGGCCTGCGCATGCGGGCATGAGAAGGAATGCTGCACGATCCGCAAAGCTTTCATCCGCTCGAACCGACGCGCGCCCAGCTGACCGAACTCGGTCATGACATCTGGGCCCGCGCCATGGCCTTCACCGAAAACCTGCCGGCGAGCCCGGCCGTGCCGGCGGAAGAGCTGCCGGCGGCCCTCATCAAGGCCATGCTCACGGCCCCGACCGAGACGCCAGGCGAGATCACCTCCTTGCTCGACCAGCTCGATGAGGCGATCAAACATGCCTATGAGCCCGGCAGCCCCGGATTGCTCGCCTACGTCCCGGGCGGCGGGCTTTCGGTCTCGGCGGTGGCGGATTTCTATGCCCGGATCACCAACCGTTTCGCCAGCATGGCGCGCGTCGCCCCGGCGCTGGTGGCGCTCGAGGTCGGCGTGCTGCGCTGGTTCGCCTCTCTCTGCGGCCTGCCGCAGGGAAGCGGCGGCGTCTTCACCAGCGGCGGATCGATGGCCAATTTTTCAGCCATTATCACGGCGCGCCATACACGGCTCGGCGAGAGCTTCTTCGACGGCACGCTCTATATCAGCGCGCAGACCCATCATTCGGTGGCGAAAGCCGCCCGGCTTGCCGGCTTACCCGCCGCTTCCTTGCGCGTCGTTCCGCATCGGAGCGACCTCACCATGGATGACGGCGCCTTGCGGCGGATGATCGCCGGCGACAGGGCGCAAGGCAAACGGCCCTTCCTGATCGTCGGTTCGGCCGGCACCACCAATACCGGCGCCATCGATCCCTTGCCGCGCCTGGCCGAGATCGGCGCCGAAGAAGATCTCTGGTTTCATGTGGACGCCGCTTATGGCGGCTTCTTCCGGCTCACCGAGCGCGGCCAGAAACGTCTCGCCGGCATCGAACGGGCCGACACGGTCACGCTCGACCCGCATAAGACATTGTTCCAGCCCTTCGGCATCGGAGCCCTCCTCGCCCGCGATCCGGGACTGCTGGCGGCGGCGCATGAGGGTGACGGCGCCTATCTGCGCGACATGACCCATAAGCAGACCTATGGCGGCGAGCATCTGCCCGACTTCGCCCATATGGGGCCGGAGCTCACCCGCGACGTGCGCGGCATGCGGATCTGGCTGCCGCTGCATCTTCATGGCGTGGCGGCCTTCCGCTCGGCGCTCGACGAAAAGCTCGATCTCGCGGCCTATGCTCATGAAAGACTCGCCACCGCCCCTCGACTCGAAGTGCCGTGGACTCCCCAGCTCAGCACCGTGGCCTTCCGCATGAATGCCGCAAGCAGCAGCGCCGCTGACATCCGCGCCGCCAATCAGGCCACACAGGCGCTGCTCACCCGCATCAATGCGAGCGGACGCATCCTGTTGTCGAGCACGGAAATCGACGGCCGCTTCACCATCAGGATCTGCATCGTCATGCACCGAACCCATGCCGACCGGATCGCCGAAGCGCTCGACATCATCGAGGCCGCGCTGGCCGACGCCCCTTAAGATTCGTTCTCATTGATGAAGCGGCTGACCTCTTCCTGAAATTTCGGCCAGCCGGGATCGCCTTCCAGAATCAGGTGGTTGCGCCCCTCGAGGCCGGCGAAACGGGCGCCCGGAATGCCCGCGGCGATATACATGCCTTCGCTGAAGGGCTGGACCGCGTCATCCTTGCAATGCAGGACCAGGGTCGGCGCCTTCACCTGCGCCAGGAGGCTGCTGACATCGAGCGTGTCGGAGACGAAGCGCATCCTGACGGCATTCTGCGGCGAGGCCGTCGCCTTCTGCAGATCATTGAACCACTGCATCTGCTCCGGCGTCCCGCCGGGCAGGAGCAGCGAGGTGAACATCTGCCGGAAGGCCGGGTTCTCCTGGCCCCAGCCGGTGCGCATCAAGGTCAGCATCGCCTCCGCCTGCTCGATTTCCTCGATCGTGCCGCGGATGCGGCGGCCGCGGGCGAAACCGCCATAGAGGATGAGCTTCTCGACGCGCTCCGGATGCTTCGCCGCATAGGCGATGGAGACGGCGCAGCCCTGCGAGATGCCGAACAAGGTAAAGCGCTCGAGACCCGATGCGTCGGCAACGCTTTCGAGATCGCGCAGATACGACGCGAAGGAGATCTCGGCGACGTCCCAGTCGGACAGGCCGTTGCCGCGCGCGTCATAGCGGACGAGATGATTCTCCGACGCCATCCATTTCAGGAGATGGCTCCAGATCGGGCTCTTCCAGTCATATTCGAGATGGTTGAGCCAGTTGCCCGCCTTGAGGATCGGACGCCCCTTGCCGGCGAGCGCATAGGCGATGCGCACATTGTCCGAGGTGGTGCAGAAGCGGATGTCCTGGGCGTCGACCATTTCCAGCGGCCGGCGGGTTTCCAGCAATGGAGCCGCCATCTCGCTGACCTCGCCGACGAAGCGGAAGCCTTTGCGCTGGATGGTGCGGATGAACTTCTGCTCGGCGCCGCTGTCGCCGATCGCCGAGCGCGCCGCGTTGATGCGGCTCGCCACCGTCGACAGCGAAACGATCTTGCCCGACCAGATTTCGTCGAGAAGCTCGTTCTGGCTCACCACGCGGTTGCGGTGGCTGATGAGGAAGACCAGCAGATCGAAGACCTGCGGCTCGACCTTCACCACCTCCCCGCCGCGCTTCAGCTCGAATAAATCGGTGTCAATCTGGTACTCGCCAAACCGAAAGATCAATACATCCCCCAGCAAATTCCCAGCCAAGACGAGGAGTGGTGATAGTCCAAAACCCGGCCGGGTTCAAATCATGGTCCATCATCCGGGACGACCGGATTGTATCCAGACAATAATGTCGTCGATTGGCCGCCGGCTCCCAAATATGCGGCAGAGCGGCGCTTTATTCCGGCGCGGGCGAAGGGCCTATCTGAGCGCCCCGGCCAAGGCGGCATCGAAGCGGGCGCGCAACGGCGCGAGGCGGGTCGCCAGGTCCATTCCCAGTATCTTGGCGTAGTCCTCGCCGTTGGGCGACGCCTTCCAGTCGTTCTCGACGAAGCGCGCATCGGCCCGGCCGGAACCGGTCACCTGGACTTTCGCGCCCGTGAAACTCGACGCCGCCTTGCCGAGGTCGGCGAGGAAGGCTTCGTCGCTGACGCCGCTGTAAGGCCTGCCCTGCGCATCGGTCACATTGAGGAAGAACATCTCCTCATCGAAAGCGGTGAAACCCTCGCCGAGCGCAGGATTGACGCCTGCCGCATGACGGAAGAACGCCGCCGCGTCGGCCGCGCCGACCGGGTGATCAAAAGTGACGACGCCATAGGCGGTATCACCGGCTCCTTCCGGCGCGAAGTCGGTGACCAGCACGCTCCATTGCCGGAACACATAGCCCAGCGACGCGGCGAAGCGATCGGCCGTCTCGTTGTCCGTTTCCATGGCGGATTGCAGCGAGGCATTGGTCTCGAGCTTGTAGCCTCCCGGCATCAGCAAGGTCGAGATCCTCTCCGGCTCAATCTGCAATACGCCCAGGATTTCGGGGAGCTCGCTCTTGCGGGCGGCCTCGGTCAATTCGACGCGCCGCTCATAAGACAACGTCGTGGGATCTATCTTGTGAATATCGAAATTGAGAACCTCATAAGAGAAGAGCAGCGTTGGACGCTCTTCGGCTGCAACAGGCGCCATCAGGAAAATCGACACGAGGCCGAAGGTGAGAAGCTTGAGCAGTTTTGGCATGAGCCGGATCATCCCGATGAAAGTGGCGACGCGCGGCGCAGATTAGAAGCGAGCGTCCGGCGAGGCTTTGATGGCCGTTGGATTTTTCCTTCACGGCCGCATGATTCTTCTGGGCGAGGAATATCTCCCAGGATGACCCGTATGTGAAGAGCCCGAGCTTCATCACAACGGAAATGTCACCATGACATTGTCAGCCCTCGGATTATTCGCCGCCGCGATCTTCGTGCTCGCCATATCGCCCGGACCTACCGCCGTGGCGCTGGTCGCCCGGGTGATCAGCCATGGCGGCTTGAGCGTGATTCCTTTCACCGCCGCCTTGTGGATCGGCGAAGTTTTCTACTTCACCGCGGCGGTGCTTGGCCTGTCCGCCATTCTCAGTCAATTCAACTGGGCCGTCATGCTGGTCAAATGGGCGGGCGTCCTCTATCTCACCTGGCTCGCCTGGCGTTTGTGGTTTTCGATGGCGGAAGCGGGACAGCCACGCCCGGCGGAAGCGGCCTCACCGGCCAGACTCTTCCTGGCCGGCCTGGCGGTCACTTTCACCAACGCCAAGGTCATCGCCTTCTATCTGGCGCTGCTGCCGTCGGTGGTCGATTTCGCCCATATCTCCTTCACGAGCTGGCTCGAGCTCACTTTGACTCTGGTCAGCGTGCTGGCCGCCATCGACGTCGCCTATATCCTCCTGGCGGAAGTCGCCCGGCACCGGCTCCGGTCCTTGGGCTGCTTGAAGTTTCTCAATAAAGGCAGTGCCTTGGCGCTGGGCGGGGCAGCTTTTCTGATGGCCGCCCAATGACCCGGACGTCGGGTCAAGCACATCTCAAGAAGAAATCAAGGCGGCCTTCAAGCAAACTCCCCCGGCATTGCCCATAGTGATGCGGACGGCTGAAAGTCCCATGAGACACGTCGAAATGTCCTGACAGACGGAAATATGTCGAAGCCCGGCATCGCGGCTCATCCCTCGCGGCCGGCGCCCTGCTCTCCCCCTCTCCACGCACAGGCAACCGGCTTTCCCGGCCCCTCCTGCGTCAGCCAATGGACGGATATCCCCTTATGAATGTCGCCTTTCGCACCGACTGGACCAGCGCCCAATCCCTGCCCCGCGCCACGGGCGGCCTCGGGCCGCTGAACGCGCCGGAGACGCCGCGCGGCTATGCCGACCAGAGAATCGTCGCGGAACTGCCGATGCTCAGAAAATATGCCCTGCGGCTGACCAGAAGCGCGCATCTCGCCGAGGACCTGGTGCAGGACTGCCTGGCGCGCGCCTTGAGCCGGCGGCATCTCTTCAACAGTGACGCCAATCTCAGGCCGTGGCTGTTCACCCTGATGCACAATCTCCATGTCAGCCATTGCCGCCAGATGACGGTCCGCACCGCCTATGCCGTGGCGCAGATGCAGGTCGCCTCGGAGGGGCGCGAGGCGACGCAGGAGCATGTGACGGATCTGAACCGCATCATTCGCGTCCTCGCTCTTCTCCCCAGGGAGCAGCGCGAGGTCGTGACGCTCGTCACCTTGCAGGAGCTGAGCTACCAGGAAGCCGCTCAAACGCTCGGCATTCCGGTCGGCACCGTAATGTCAAGGCTGGCGCGCGGCCGCGACAAGATCCGCGCCCTTCTCAAGCCCGTTGCGGTTCAACCCGCGTAGCGGCCCATAATTATCATATAATTAGACATGCTTGCCAAACTGGAGGAATCTCCATAACTGCAAGGCATGACCAAGCAGCCAAGGCTCGCGCTGGGGCGGGCACAGAAGCGCAATCTTTTCGCCCATGTGGTGGAGGATCTCGGCACCCGCATCATCAAAGGCGACCTCACGCCCGACGATCCCTTCCCGATCGAGGCCGATCTCGGGCGTGAATTCGGCGCCAGCCGGTCGGTCATCCGCGAGGCGGTCAAGTCGCTGGCGGCGCGCGGCCTCATCGAATCGAAGACGCGCACCGGCATCCGGGTGCTGCCGCCGACCCATTGGAACCTGCTCGACCCGGAGGTGCTGAGCTGGCGTTATGGCGCCATGCCGCCGGTGCAGTTCTATGGCGAGCTGTTCGAGATCCGCCTGATGATCGAGCCGCAGGCGGCGGCCCTCGCCGCCGAACGCGCCCATGCGAGCGACATTGCCGAGATCGCCGAGGCCTTCGCCGAGATGAACAAGGTGAGCCCCAACAGCACGGCGGCGATCGACGCCGATCTGCGCTTCCACCGCGCCATCCTCGCCGCCGGCAAGAATGCGCTGCTCCATCAGATGGGCCATCTCATCGCCGTCGGCCTCTATATCAGCCACCAGACGTCGAGCGATTCCTTCACGGTGTTCCTGCCCCAGCATGGCAAGGTGCTCGACGCCATCCGCGGCCGCGACCCGCAGGCGGCCCGGCGCACGATGGAAAAGCTCCTGAGCGAAACGCGCGAATTCATCACCGGTCATCTGAAGAACGGCAAGAGAAAGGCCCGGAACAGCTAGCCCAAGGACCAGCCACCGTCGATCAACAGATTGGCCCCGGTGATCAGGGAAGCGGCTGGTGAAGCGAGGAAGATCACCGCGCCCACCACATCGACCGGCTCGCCGATGCGGCCCAGCGGGATGTGATTCAACGTGGCGTCGTGCGATTTGGCGTCGCTCAGAAAGGGCCGCGTGCCGTCGGTCCAGATGAAGGTCGGGCCGACGCTGTTCACATTGATCTTGTGGCGGGCCCATTCGAAGGCGAGGCAGCGGGTCAGGTGATTGATCGCCGCCTTGGTCATGCAATAGATCGTTTCGTTGCGCAGAGCGACGGTGCCGGCCTGCGAGCTGATATTGACGATGCGTCCGCCGCCTTGCGCGATCATCAGGCGGCCGACCGCCTGGGTGGTGAAGAAGGTGCCCTTCAGATTAACATTGACGGTGTCATCGAAGCCCTCTTCGGTGACGTCCTCGGCCGGCGCTTCGGGGCCGATGCCGACATTGTTGACCAGCACATCGATGCGGCCCATGGCCTTGTGGCCTTCCGTCACCGCGGCGCGGATCTCGGTGAGACTCGAGACGTCCATGCGCAGCGCCAAGGCGCGCCGCCCGGCGGCCTGCGCGCCACGCACGATATCGGCGACGCTCTCCTTGTCGCGCACGCCGAGCAGGAGATCGGCACCCGAGCGCCAGCAGCCTTCGGCAATGGCGCGGCCGATGCCGCGCGAGGCGCCGGTGATGAGTACGGTCTTGCCGGCGAGACTGAAATCCGGCTGCAGGGCGTCTGGCATATGGAGCTCCCTCTCACTTCAATATATAATATTATAAGATAAATTGTGAGCCCAGTGTCAAGCCTCCCCCAATCACCGTGACGGGAGAGGCACAGCCGACGCGAATTCTCAGGCGGCGCGCGCCAGGCCCACATCCGGCAGAGACGGGCGGGTGGCCATCGCTTTTTCCATCATGGCGCGGATCTCGGCAGTTTCTCCGGCCGGCAGCGCCAGGCGCGGCGGGCGGGTCAGAGCGGAGCCACGGCCGGCGATCTCCTCGCAGAGCTTGATGCACTGGACGAGATCGGGCCGGGCATCGAGATGGAGCAAGGGCATGAACCAGCGATAGATCGCCATCGCCTCGGCAAAGCGGCCCTGCATGGCGAGACGGAACAAGGTTTCGCCCTCGCGCGGGAAGACATTGGAGAGTCCCGATACCCAGCCTCGCGCGCCGACCGCGATGCTTTCGAGCACGACATCGTCGAGGCCCGCGAACAGAGTGAAACGGTCGCCGGTGAGCGCCTGCAGATCGATGAAGCGGCGCGTATCGCCGGAGGATTCCTTGAAGCAGACGATGGTCTCGACATCGGCGAGATCGGCGAGCATCCGCGGCGTGACGTCGATCTTGTAGATGGGCGGGTTGTTGTAGACCATGATCGGCAGGTTCACCGCCTGGCCGACGGCGCGGTAATGCGCCACCGTCTCGAAAGGCTTAGCGGAGTAAACGAGGGCCGGCATCACCATCACGCCATCGAGGCCGATCTTCTCGGCGGCGCGCGCCGTCTCGATGGCGAAGGGCGTCGTATATTCGGCGACCCCGCCGATCACCGGCACCCGCTTTCCGGCGACCGACTTCGCCATCTCATAGACCGAGCGCTTTTCGCCGGCAGTGAGCGAGCAGCCTTCGCCGACCGTGCCGCAGACGATGAGGCCCGAGACGCCGTCGCGGATCAGGCCTTCGATGACCCGGGCGGTGGCGTCGAGATCGAGGGTGAAGTGCCCATCCTCCTTGAACTGGGTGGTGACGGCCGGGAATACGCCCGTCCAGGAACAGCGGCTCGATGGCATGGCAAACCTCCTACAGCGGCGTTTATGGCGCTCTTCTTATCGGAAAGAGTCTATATTGTCTATTGAATATTTTATACAATCTATCTTTCTATGCTAAGCCTTTGATTTAACATGACCCAATATCGCTAGATCTTCACCCTGACGCCCGAAGCCGCGAAGCGCTCAGTGAATTCCGGGGGCGGCGGCTTGTTGGTGACGACGGTGAGCGCGTGGTCGAGCGCATAGGTGGTGATCGAGGCGCGGCGGCCGAATTTCGAATCGTCGGTGACGATGACCACCGGCTGGGCGTTGGCGGCCACGATGCGGCGCAGATCACTCTCGTCCTGACCGTAATCCATCCAGCCGAATTCGAGATCGCAGGCGGCGATGCCGACGATCGAAAGGTCGAAGGCGAAGCGGCGCACATAATCGCAGGTCTCGTGACCGACAATGGCATTGTCGTTCTCGCGCAGCATGCCGGGCGTCATGCGCACGCGCAGTCCCTCCGCATGGGCGAGGATCTTGCCGATATCGAGCGAGTTGGTGGTGACCGTGACATTGGTGAAGCTCTGCTTGGCCATCGCCTGGGCGACGGCGACCGGCGTCGAGCCGGTATCCATGAACACACTCATGCCGTCCTGGACGAGGCCGGCGGCGATCTGGCCGATATGGATCTTCTCGCGCGCCTTGACCCGGGACCGTTCGAGAATGGGCTGCTCGCGGTCGATCTCGTGGCGCACCGCGCCGCCATGGACACGGCGCAAAAGGCCCCTCGCCTCGAGCTCGCTCAGATCGCGGCGGATCGTCTCCTCGCTCACCCCGAAAGCGGGCGCCAGCGCCCTGACCCTCACCCGGCCGGTCGCCTCCAGCTCGCGCAGGATCGATTGATGCCGGATTACGCTCAGCGCTGGCAGGTCCTGGTCGATCATCTCGCGCGCTCACCCCTCTCGATTATACGAGACGAAGCCAGTTCGTCCACCGCTGATCGTCCATGAAAAGCCGGGCCCGCATGAATTTCCAGGCGCCGTATTTGTGGTAGTCGAAATCGAGCGACGAGATGCGTTCCTGGACCATGGCCCAGAGCGCCCATTTGAAATCGGCGACGGCGCGCATCACGGTGAGGCGGGCGGGATGCTGGGGCGACTGCGAGCGGAAATAGCGCCGGGCGATCTCGTCCACCACCGCCTCCGAGTAGAACATCTCGCCGATCCATACGCCCAGATCGTAATAACGCTCGTTGTTCGAGGCCCATTCGAAATCGACGAGCTTCACCTGGTTGTCGGGCGACAGCAGGAAATTGCCGGGCATCGGATCGTTGAAGCAGGCGGTGATGTCGAGGCCCGAGGCGGTGAAGGCGCGCCTGGCATCCTCATATCTCGCTTTGAGGACGGCGAAGTCGGCGGGCAGGCTCGATTTCAGCTCGGCGGCCTGCTCGATATGCTCCTCGACCATGTCGAAGATGGTGCGGGTGATCATCAAGGGCGGGCAGGCGTGGAACTCGCGATAGAGATCCGTCACCCTCCCCCAGATTTCCGGAGCGAGGAAGTCGACATTGGTCGAGGTGCGGTAGCCGTCGAGAAACTCGGTGACCTCGAGGCCGGAGACGGGATCGAAATAGACGACCTCGGCGCCGACGCCGCGCTCGAAAGCAAGCCGCGCCGCCTGATTGGAGGCCTTGCGGTTGATGAAGAGCTCGCTGCCCTTGCCGGGAATCTTGAGGAAGTAAGGACGCGTATCGCCGGCGACCTCGAAGCGCCAGTTCGAATTGGACAGCCCGCCGCTCACCATGGAATAGGAGACGGGGCGGCCGGCGAACAGCGGGATGGCGGCGATCATCGCCTCCGCCTCTCTTTCGGCGGCGGTCCTGGCCTGGCCCAGAGTGAGTTTCTCGCTCATAGACGCCCCAAGCAGGTTTCGAAATCGGGATGCCGCATCGCCATGCGGGCACGCAGCAGCCGCCATTCGGCGAATTTGAGATATTCGACCGACCGGCGCGGCGAGTGATGCGAGGTCAGAAGCCCGATCATGGCCCAGCGCAGATCGTCGGCGACACCGTACAGCCTCACACGCGCGAAAAGCCTCTCATCGGCACGACCATGGAACTCCTCGAAGACGGCCGCCATGTCGGCGGTGAACCAGAAGGCCTCGACCAGATGCGAGGCGAGATCCTCATAAGGATCGCGATTGGCGGCGAGATCGTAGTCGATGAGGCGCGGCGCGAAATCTTCATGGATCATCACATTGGACGCATTGCCGTCGCCATGGGCCGGCACCAGATCATGCCCCGAGGCATGGATCGCGGCGGCGATCCTGCGCGCCTTGCCGATCAGCTCGGGAAAGTCGGCGGGGCGATAGGCCTCGGCACGGACGATCGCTTCGTGCAGCTCCTCGATGTGATCGCCGACCGGGAGCGTGCGGGGCAGCTTGGGCCCCGCATGCAGCGCCTTGCGCAGCTTCAGCACCGCCGGGCCATATTTTCCCCCGGGCGCCAGATCGGCAAGCGTCGCGGCGCGCCAGCCCTCACCCAGCGCCTCCATGATCAGAAGCCCATGCTCGATATCGGCGGCAATGATGCGGGGGCCGACGCCGATTTCGCCGGCATGGCGCGACGCGGCCGCGATCGAGGGCCAGTGGCCATAAAGCGAAATCTCGCCGTGATAGGCCTTGGCGAATACCGAACGGTCACCACCGAAAATGATGCCGGTGGCATCGACGCCGCGCCAGCTCGGCGAGGCGTGCGCGGCGCAGCCGTCGCGCCACGCGGGCGACGGGTCGGAGATCTGCGCTAATTTTCCGGCTCGTTCAGCGAGCTCCTGCTTATCTTGCGCAACCGATATGAACATCGATCCTCCCTGTTGCGTTTGGAAGTGGCATGGCCTCCCCTGGTTTCCCCCTCTCCCGTCCGCAGGATGGGAGAGGGTGCCCGATAGGGCGGGTGAGGGCTCTTCCGCTCACACGGATAGCTCCAGAAAAGAGCCCTCATCCGGCCTTCGGCCACCTTCTCCCATTGCTTCGCAACGGGCGAAGGGGAAACTTGGGAGGACCTGCCGCTTTCACACATTCTCATTTGTGCTAGCCCTCCCTGTTGCGCGGTGCTTATCCTAAACGCGGCCGTTCTTGACCAGAGTCCTGAGCATATTGGTGAGAACATCAAGCCCCAATGCCAGATCGGCGGGATCGGTGTGCTCCAGAGGCGTATGGCACAGGCCGCCGATGCTCGGCACGGCGATGACGATCGAGGGCGTGAAAGGCGCCAGGCGCACCGCGTCATGAGCGGGGATCGTGTCGAGTGCCAGGACGTCGATCGCCATGGCGCGGGCGGCGTCCTCGGCGAGCGCGGCGAGCGAATCCGAGAAACGACCAGGCCTTCTGTATTCGTCGCGCTCGATCTCCATCCGGGTCCCGGTCGTCCGGGAGGTCTCGGCGATTTGCACCTCGAGGCGGGCAAAGGCGTCGTCGATCACCTTGTCGTCGGCCGAGCGCAATTCGATGAAGAGACGCACACGGCTCGGCACCACATTGGGCGAGTTCGGCGAGACCTCGATGCGGCCGACGGAAGAATGCATCACGTCCTTCGGCACCATATCGACATAGCTGCGCACCGCGGTGATGATCTGCGCCGCCGCGAGGAGCGCGTCGCGCCTTTCGCTCATCAAGGTCGGGCCGGTATGGGACGGCGCGCCGTCGATGCGCAACTCGATCTTGCGGCAACCCCACCAGCGCTTGAAAATGCCGAAGCGCAGATTGCGCCGTTCGAGCACCGGACCGCATTCGACATGGAGCTCGACATAGGCGGCCGGCAATGACGGCGCCTCCTCATCGCCGAGCCAGCCGATATCGGCCAGCGCATCGCGCACGCTGACGCCGTCGCCGTCGCGGCGCGCCAGCGCATAGTCGAGCTCGAAGTCGCCGACATAGGTGCCGGAGCCGAGCGTCGATGGCTGCCAGCGCGCACCTTCCTCATTGGTCCAGGCGGCGATGCAGAGATTGGCTTTGGGCGCGAGGCGCCGGGCCCGGATATCGGCGGCGATGGTCTCGGCGGCGACGCAGCCGGCGACGACACCATAAGTGCCATCGAGGCAGCCACCATCGGGCTGGCTGTCGATATGCGAGCCGGTCATGATCACCGGCGCGCCGGGCCCGGCCAAGTCGACGATGCCGAACATGTTGCCGATGCGATCGACCACCAGCCGGCAGCCGCGCTGCTTCAGCCAGTCGGCCAGGAACTGGCGCGCCTCGCCATTGGCCGGCGTGCCCTCGGGACGATGGATGCCGCCCGCCGCCGTCGCGCCGAAACGCGAGAAGCCACTGAGCAGGGCGTGGAAGGAGGCGTGAGGCCCGGAGGTCGGATTGATATTCACGGAATGCCCGATAATGTGAGATTTATTCGAAACAAGCATAATCCCTCTTGACCGCTTAAGCAACTGCCTTGTAAAAATATCCCATAATTAAAGGGTAAACGCATTTTCCGCCCGAGCCCGCGCGCCCTGCGCCACGACCTCATGTTGGAAAATGTGTGATTACAACCACATAGGGAGAGAAACGATGACCTTTTCCAAGGGACGGAGTCTGAGCCGGCGGTCGTTCAACACGCTGGTGCTGGGCGGCGCCGCGGCCTCCACTCTCGCCACCCCCTTCATCCGCCGGGCCTATGCCGACACACGCAAGACGCTCGTTTTCGGCTCGGGCGAGCCGGTGACGGCGAGCTTCGATCCGACGTCCCACACCTCGCTCGCCCAGATCAATCTCGAGGGCTTCATCTTCGGCCAGCTGTTCCGCACCCCGATGCGCCCCGAAAAGCCGGACGAGATCGTGTGGGAGCTGGCTACGGGTCAGAAGATCATCGATCCGTTCACCATCGAATATTCGCTGCGCGACGGCGTCAAATTCCACGACGGCGCCGATTTCTCGGCCGAGGACGTGAAAGCCTCGCTCGAATATGCCTCACAGGCGACACGTCCGGCCGCCTGGTATCCGGGCCCGGTCGAGGTGCAGGTCGTCGACCGGCTCACCGCGCGCGTCTCGACCAAAGCCGGCGGCTACCCCGCGAGCGCGCTCTACTTCCTCATGGGCTTCCTGCCGATCATGGCCAAGGCCGACGTGGCGGACCCGAAGCGGCTGCAGGCGCATCCCAACGGCACCGGCCCCTTCCAGTTCGTCAAGCAGGACGGCAACTCCACCGTGCTCAAGGCCTATGACGGCTTCCAGAACGGCAGGCCGCTGCTCGACGAATTGCGCTTCAGCTATATCGGCGATGCGACCACGCGCGTGCTGGGCCTGCTCGGCGGCGAGATCGACATCATCGAGCGCCTCGAGCCCGAGCAATATGAGACGCTGGTTTCCGACAAGCGGGTCAAGACGCAGCGCACCATCTCGACCGAGAACAAATATCTGCATTTCCGCTGCAACAAGCCGCCCTTCGACAATCCGCTGATGCGGAGCGCGGTGGCGCATGCCATCGACCGCGAGCAGATCATGGGCGTCATGGGCGTCGCCGGCCATGCCTCGTCCAACTACATCTCGCCGCTCAAATTCGGCTATGTCGACCTGCCCGATTATCCGAGCTACGACCCGGCGAAGTGCCAGGAGCTGCTCAACCAGGCAGGTTATCCCAAGGGCCAGGGCCTGCCCGAGATCGAGTATCTCACCGGCACCGGCTTCTATCCCAAGACCAAGGAATATGGCGAGGTCATCACCGCGATGCTGCAGGAGCAGGGCATCCCGGTGAAGCTCACGGTGCTCGAAGTGGCGGCCTGGGTCGAGAAGATCTACCAGGCCAAGGAAGGCGTGCCGCATGACAACATGGTCGATGTCGGCTGGTCGACCGGCTCGCCCGAGCCCGATCTCGTTCTGCGCTCGATGTTCCATGGCTCGGCCGGTCCGCAAGGCGGCCTCGTCAACGGCATCCGCGACAAGGAGATCGACGAGGCGCTCGACCTCGAGCGCGGCACGGCCGATCCGGAAGAGCGCAAGAAGATCATCCAGACGGTGACGACGCCCAAGATCATGGAAAAGCTGCCGTCCTTCTCGCTCTTCACCTCGGTCAACCTGCATGCGATGCGGGCGAGCCTCGACGGCGCCTATTTCTACCCGAACGGCCCGCTCGACGTGACCAAGGCGCAGTACAGCGCGACCTGATATCGTAGGTCTACGGGAGAACGGCCATTGGGATTCGTATTCCGGTTTCTGCTGAGACGGGTCTTGCAGGGCGTGGTGATCATGCTCCTCGTCTCGATGGCCATCTTCACCATCCTGCGCTGGGACGACAGCAAGAAAGACACGCCCGCACGGCTGATCCTGGGTCCGATGGCGACCCAGGACGCCATTGACCGCAAGACCGAGGAGCTCGGCTTCAACGACCCGATCCCGGTGCAGTATCTGGCCTACATCGCCAATGTGTTCCGCGGCGATCTCGGCACCTCCTATATCCGCGCCGAAAGCGGCATGTCGCTCGGCGCCACCCAGGACGACATCCAGACCCAGCGCGCCAGCGTGATGCGGCTGATGACCGGCTCCTTGCCGATGACCCTGCAGCTCGCCGCGGTGGCGCTTTTCATCGCCATGCTGATGGCGGTGCCGATCGGCGTCGCCGCCGGGCTCAATCAGGGCCGCTGGCCCGACCGGCTCGCGGTCTATCTCTCCTCGATCTTCGTCTCGATGCCGAATTTCTGGCTCGGCATCGTCCTCGCCTTCCTGCTCACCGCGCAACTCGGCTGGCTGCCGTCCATCGGCTACAAGGGCTTCGCCTATACGATCCTGCCGGCGACGGTGATCGCCATCGAGATGGCGCCGCTGTTCATCCGCTCGCTGTCGGTGTCGATCGCCGCGGCGATTCGGCAGAATTTCATCGCGCTTGCCCATGTGCGCGGCATCCCGTCGCACACGATCTTCCTGCGCAATGTGCTGCGCAACATCGCGGTGCCCAATCTCAATCTCTTCGGGGTGCAGATCGGCGCGCTCCTCGGCGGCGTGCTCATCGTCGAATATATCTTCAACTATCCGGGCTTCGGCCTCCTCACCGTGCAGGCGGTGAGCCAGCGCGACTATCCGGTGATCCAGGGCATCTCGATCATTTCCTCGGCGATCTTCGTCATCGCCAATATCCTCGTCGACCTGGTGAGCGCCAAGATCGACCCGCGCGTGGAGCTGTGACCAGGGTGACCGACACGACCGCAACCTCCCTCGCTTCCTCCGGCGCGCCGGCGCGCGGCGCCAGTCCCGGGGCAAGGCTCTGGCGCGAGACCTGGCGGCAGCGCGAATTCCGCTTCGGCCTCATCGTCATCCTGCTGCTCATCGCCTCGTCGATCCTGGTGCCCATCCTCACCGGCATCGATCCCGGCAAGATGCAGATCAAGGACAAATATCTGCCGCCGATCTTCCTGCCGGGCGGCAGCTGGACACATATCCTCGGCACCGATCATCTCGGCCGCGACCTCTTCGTGCGCTCGCTGATCGGGCTCCAATATGCGCTCGGCATCTCCTTCACCACCGTGCTCCTGATGTTCTTCTTCGGCTCAGGCGTAGGCCTCGTCTCCGGCTATTTCGGCAGGATCGTCGATGCGCTGCTGATGCGCTTCACCGACGCGCAGCTCTCGATCCCGCTGATCATCCTCGCCATCACGCTCCTCACCGTGTCGCGCCCGACGGTGCCGCTCATCATCTTCGTCCTGGCGGTGTCGGGCTGGCCGGTCTATGCGCGCGTCGCCCGCGGCGTCACTTTGAGCGAGCGCAACAAGGAATATGTGCGCGCCGCCCATATTCTCGGCGCCTCGCATTGGCGCATCATCCTGACGATGATCGCGCCCAACATCCTGCCGCCCATCGCCTTCGTCGCCGTGCTCGATCTCGCCCGCATGATGATCTTCGAGGCGATCCTCGGCTTCATGAGCATCGGCGTCCAGCCGCCGACGCCGACCTTCGGCAACATCATCGCCGACGGCCGCAAATATCTCATCAACGCCTGGTGGATCGCCACCATGCCGGGCGCTTTCCTGCTGCTCGCTTTGCTGTCCATCAATCTCATGGGAGCCTCGCTTGAACGCGCCCGCAACAAGCTTTTCTCCGGCCAGATCTGACCGCAAGACGGTGCTCGACGTCGAAGGCCTAACGGTCGAACTGGCGCGCGCCGGCGAGACCCGGGTCATTCTCGACGACGTGAGCTTCAGCGTGCCGGAACGCGGCCTCATCGGCATCGTCGGCGAAAGCGGCGCCGGCAAGACGGTGCTCGGGCGCGCACTCACCGGCTGGGTGCCGGAACCGCTGCGCCAGACGGCCGGATCGGTGTCGGTCGACGGCCGCGCGCTGGCGACGCTCAAACCGGAAGAGCTGCGCCAGATTCGCGGGCGGACCATCGGCTATATCGGCTCCGATCCAGGCACCTCCTTCGATCCCACCATTCCGATCGGCGTGCAGATCGCCCAGAAGCTGCGCGCCGTCCTGCCCGGGACGAGCCGCGATGCGGCGAAGAAGCGGGTGCTCGATCTCCTCGACCAGGTGCGCATTCCGTCCGCGGGGCGCCGCTTCGATGAATATCCCTATCAGTTCTCGGGCGGCATGCTGCAGCGCGCCGCCATCGTCGACGCGCTGGTCGCCAAGCCGAAGATCCTGATCTGCGACAACATCACCCAGCCGCTCGACGTCACGATCGCGGCGCAGATCGTACGCCTCTTACGCGGGCTCGAACGCGATCTCGCCACGGCCATCGTCTTCTTCACCGCCTCGATCCCGGTCGCCAAGGAGCTGATCGACGATCTGCTCGTCCTTGAAAAGGGGCGCATCATCGAGCGCGGCGGCATCGGCGCCGTCATCGCCAAGCCCGCCTCGGCGCACACACGACGGCTGATCGACAGCTCACCGCGCATCTGGGGGCAGGCTGTCGATGTGCCGCGGCCGGCGCAGGCGAAGGAGGCCAAGGCCGAACCGCTGCTGCTGGTCGAGGATGTCGTCAAGACCTATCGCGTGCCCGACCGTACGCGTTTCACCGGCACGCTCGACGTCAAGGCGGTGCGCGGCGTGACGCTGGAGATCCGGCCCGGCGAGAATGTCGGCCTCGTCGGCGAATCGGGCTGCGGCAAGTCCACGCTGTCGCGGCTGCTGAGCTGGATCGAGGAGCCCGATGCCGGACGCATCGTGTTCCAGGGCAAGAACATGGCGAGCCTCAGGGGCAGAGAGCGCCTCGCCATGCGCCGGCGCTTCCAGCTCTTACTGCAGGATCCCTATAACTGCCTGCCGCCGCATCTGTCGGTGGCGCGCACGATCCGCACCTCGCTCGACATTCATGGCGTCAAGGGCGCCGAAGCGCGCGACCGCGTGCGCGCGGTGATGCACGAGGTCGGGCTCAAGGACGAGGATGCCGAAAGGCTGCCGATCGGCATGAGCGCCGGGCAGCGCCAGCGCGTCAATATCGCCCGCGCTTTGGTGCTCGAGCCGACGCTGCTCATTCTCGACGAGACGCTCTCCTCGCTCGATCCCGCCGAGCAGAGCCGGCTGATCGATCTGTTCGAGCGGCTGCAGGCGAAACACGGCCTCACCTATCTGGTCATCTCGCACGATCTGGCGCTGGTGCGCAAAGTGTGCAACCGCGTAGCGGTGATGTATCTCGGCAAGATCGTCGAGAATGCCGGCAATGCGGTGATCTTCGACCGCCCCGCCAATCCCTATACGCGCGCTCTGCTCTCCGCCGTGCCGGTGCTCGACAAGGGTCCGTTCAATCCGGCCGAGTGCCTGGTCGAGGGCGAGCCGCCGAGCCCCATCAATGTGCCGACAGGCTGCTCCTTCGCCTCACGCTGTCCCAAGGCGCAGGATCTGTGCCGGAGAGATGAGCCCGCTTTCACGCACCGCGACGCAGGCGCTGGAGTCGCCTGCCACTTCCCGCAGTGACGCGGTCCGTCAATTCGTGCCGCGCAAGAGAAGTGCCGCGCCCTTCTCGCCGACCATGATCGAGGGCGCATTGGTGTTGCCCGACGTGATGGTCGGGAAGATCGCGGCGTCGATGACGCGCAGTGCGCTCACGCCATGGACGCGCAATTGCGGATCGACCACGGAGCTCCGAGGATCCGGTCCCATGCGGCAGGTGCCGACGGGGTGGAAGACGGAATAGGAGCGATTGCGGATGTCGTCGGCGAAGGCTTCGTCGCTTTCGACCTGAGGTCCGGGCTTGAGCTCGGCATCGATCACCGCGGCAAGGCTCGGCGCCTCGCCGATCCGGCGCAGGAAACGCGCCGCCTCGACCATCACCGCAATATCCTCAGGGTCCGACAGATAATTCGGATAGATCGCCGGCGCCTCGCGCGCATCGGGGGAGCGGATTTCAAGATGTCCGGTACTCTTCGGCTTGCAGGGCGAGATGCTGGTGTAGAACCCCGGAAAGGGATCGGGATTCATCAAGGGCCGCGTCTTGGGCGGCGCCTTCTCATAAGTGAGCGGCGAGAAATAGAGCTGGATGTCGGGCGCCGCGAGGCCGGGCTTCGAGCGGTAATAGCCGCCCGCCTGATTGAGGCTCAGGGACAGCGGCCCTTTGCGCGTCAGTATATATTGCAAGCCCGCTTTGAGCTTGCCGTGCCAGGGATAGAGCACGGTGTTGAGGCTCGGCGCTGAGGTCCGATAGGTGAAATCATAGCAGAGATGGTCCTGCAGATTGCGCCCGACGGCCGCGCTGTCGTGCAGCACCTCGATGCCTTGCGCCTTCAGCACCGAGGCGGGACCGATGCCGGAGAGCTGGAGCAGCTGCGGCGAGCCGATCGCGCCGGAGCTCAGGATGACCTCCCTGTTCGCCCGCGCCTCGTGTTGCCGGTCGCCTTGCCGGTAGGCGACGCCGACCGCGCGCTTGCCGTCGAAAAGGATCCTTGTCGCCTGCGCCCTGGTGACGATGTAGAGATTGGGCCGCTTGCGCAAATAGGCGGAGGCGGAAGATTCGCGAAAGCCCTTCCGGGTGGTGATCTGATAGAGGCCGGCGCCCTCGATGGTCGCGCCATTGAGATCGGCGCTATAGGGGACGCCCACTTCCTGCGCCGCCTCGATGAAGATGCGGCTCAGCGGATGGGCTTCCCTGTCGATGGTCGTCACATGGAGCGGGCCGCCGGCGCCATGAAAAGGACCGGGGCCCAGATCATGGTCCTCGAGCCTGCGATAGGTCGCGAGCACATCCGTCCAGCCCCAACCCGGATTGCCCATCGCCTCCCATTCGGCGAAGTCGGACTCCTGGCCTCTCGAATAAACCATGGCGTTGATCGAACTCGACCCGCCCAGCACCTTGCCGCGCGGCCAGTAGCTGGTGCGGTTGTTGAAGCCGGGAACGGGCTCGGTCTGGTACATCCAGTTGACCCGGCTGTCATAGAAGGTGCGGCCATAGCCGATCGGCATCCTGATCCAGACATTGCGGTCGGACGGTCCGGCTTCGAGAAGCAGCACGCGATGGCGGCCGCTTTCGCTCAGACGTCCCGCCACCGCCGAGCCGGCCGAGCCCGCGCCTACGATGATGTAGTCCCACATGATGCCGATGGAAATTGAGTTTTAGATGACGGGAGCCTATGCCAAGATCAGGCTTCGGGGAAGAGCAACGGCATGATCATCAGGAAACTCGAGACTTTCGCCAATGAGTTCGTCGGCTTCGTGCGGGTGACGAGCGATACGGGCGACGAGGGCTGGGGCCAGCTCTCGACCTACAATGCCGACATCACCGCCGAGATCTTCCACCGCCAGGTGGCGCGCCATGCGCTCGGCACCGACGCCATCGATTTCGCTCCCGTGATCGAGCGGATCAACGAGAAGGAGCACAAATTTCCAGGCTCCTATCTGAGAAGGGCGACGACCGGGCTCGACACCGCGCTCTTCGACCTGCGCGGCAAGCTCGAAGGCAAGCCGGTCGTCTCGCTTCTGGGCGGCAAACCGAAGAAGATCCGCGCTTATGCCTCGTCGATGAAACGCGACATCTCGCCCGAGGACGAGGCGCGACGTTTTCTCAAACTGCGGGACGAAAAAGGCTTCACCGCCTTCAAATGGCGCGTCGGCGCCGAATGCGGCCGCGATGTCGATGAATGGCCGGGCCGCACCGAGGAGATCGTGCCGCTGGTCTCGCGCGCCCTGGGCGACGGCATCGACAAGCTGGTCGACGGCAATTCCGGCTATTCGCCGAAACGCGCCATCGAGGTCGGACGGCTCCTCGAGGATGAAGGCATCGGCCATTTCGAGGAGCCCTGCCCCTATTGGGAATTCGCCCAGACGAAAGAAGTGAGGGACGCGCTCAGCCTCGATGTCACCGGCGGCGAGCAGGATTGCGAGTTCAGCGCCTGGGAGCGGATGATCGAGATGGGCGCCGTCGACATCATCCAGCCCGACGTCATGTATCTGGGCGGCATGATGCGCACGCTGCATGTCGCACGGATGGGCGCCAAGGCAGGACTGCCCTGCACGCCGCACAGCGCCAATCTTTCGCTCGTGACCTTGTGCACCATGCATCTCCTCGCCGCGATCGACAACCCCGGCAAGTATCTGGAGCTGTCGATCGAAGGACTCGACTACTATCCCTGGCAGGACGGGCTCTTCGTCGAGGACCCGTATGAGGTCGTCGACGGCCATGTCGAGATTTCCGACCGGCCCGGCTGGGGTGTCGAGATCAGTCCCCAATGGCTCGACCGCGCGCACTATAAGGTGAGCGAGATGCCGCTGTAAAAAACAGCAGAGACAACAGCGGAAGAACAGCAGATATCAGCGGATCTACAGCGGCTTTGAGGAAGCCGGCGGAACAGCGGAGCTGACCTCTCCGGCATTTTCACAATTTCCGATGACTGTGCGCGTGGATTCAAGCGGTGATCGTCATCCATGGCTATTGGGAAACCTCCGACAGCTATACCAGGACCTCGATCAGCCGCGCGCCCGAGGGCGTGTCACCAATGGCGATCTCGACGGGCAGGAACTTCTCGATGACCGTGATATTGCTGCGGGTATGCGGCGTCGGCCGGAGCGTCGAGAAACGTCCGCCGCCGGCCAGAGCCAGGGGCAGCAACAGCTGGTCGGCGAGATGCGGACCGACGGCCGCCTCGCTGGCGATATATTTCTCGACCTGGCGCGCCACCTTGGCCGCGACCTCCTCGGAGGACACGCCGAAGGCGCCATGGGCGCTGAAGATGTCGACGGCATGCTCGTGGCGGATCTCGATCCACAGGATATTGCCCGGTCCCGAGGAATCGACCTCGCGGATCTTCACCTCGTCCTCGGCGAGCGCCAGGAGCCTGACCAGCCGGGCCGCTTCCCGGCGCGCGATGTCGACGGCGAGATTGGCGAAGACCGCCTCGCCCCGCCGCGACAGCAGCCTGCCGCGATCCTCCAGCGTGAACCTGCCGGCAGCGGGCCGCGCCGGCGCGATCGCCGCTTCGAGCTTGCCGCCGCCCGCCGGATAGAATCCATGGCGATGCAAAGTGAGCGTGGCGCTGAAGCCCATCGGCCGGATGGCGGCCAGAAAGACGCGGGCGAGATAGTCGAAGGACGGCGCCGCCATGTTGTGCGTGCCGCCTTCGATGACGACACGCGATGGCTTGTCCTGGCGCGCCAGCGGCAGGAAGATGGTCTGGAAGACGAGACAGGCGGCGCCGGCCGAGCCAATGGCGAAATGATAGTCGCCCGGCACGATCCCGCCCGGCACAAAGTCGAGCGCGGTCGCGCCGAGCTCGGCGCCCTTGATTTCGGCGCCGCAGATCCGCGCGGCGGCGCGCACCGCCGCCAGATGCTGGCGCAGCAGACCGGGCTTGGCGCGCCCGGCACGGATATTTTCGATGCGGAAGGGTTCTCCCGTCAGCATCGAGAGGCTGAGAGCGGAGCGGAGGATCTGTCCTCCGCCCTCGCCCTCGGCCCCGTCGATCGTCAACATTTGGGTTTCCTGTAGATATGCGCCCCCTCATCACCCTCCCCTCAGGACCCACTCTATCCTGAAGGGCGCTTCGAGGCCCGCCTTCGGCGGGCACCTCAGCGTGAGGATGGGAGGTGGCTGTGTTTATCCCTTCACGCAGACGACCTGGCGCAGCGTGTGGACGATGTCGACCAGATCGGCCTGCGCCGCCATCACGGCATCGATGTCCTTATAGGCCTTGGGCGTCTCGTCGATGACGTCCTCGTCCTTGCGGCATTCGACGCCGGCCGTGTCGGCCACATGGTCGGCCAGGGTGAAGCGGCGCTTGGCCTCGGCCCGCGACATCACGCGCCCCGCCCCGTGCGAGCAGGAGCAGAAGCTCTCGAGATTGCCGCGGCCGCGCACGATGAAGGATTTTGCCCCCATCGAGCCCGGGATGATGCCCATCACACCTTCGCCCGCATGCACGGCGCCCTTGCGGGTGACGAGCACGTTCTTGCCGAAGTGATGCTCACGCGCCACATAGTTGTGGTGGCAGTTCACCGCCTCGAGATGCGCCTCGAATGGCTTCGCGATCACCTGGCGGGCCGCGTCGATGGCATGGCGCATCATCACCTGACGGTTGGTCATGGCGAAATGCTGCGCCCATTCCACCGCCTCGACATAGTCGGCGAAGTTCTCGGTGCCCTCCGGGAAATAGGCAAGGTCGGTATCGGGCAGGTTGATGTACCAGCGCCGCATGTCCTCCTTCGCCTTCTCGATGAAGTAGGAACCGATCTGATTGCCGACCCCGCGCGAGCCCGAATGCAGCATGAACCACACGCGGTCCGCCTCATCGAGGCAGACCTCGAGGAAGTGGTTGCCGGTGCCGAGCGTGCCCAGATGCACCGCCGTGTTGGCCTTGGCGAGCTTCGGGTGCTTGGCGACGATCGCGTCGAATCCCGAAGCGAGACCCTCCCAGGCTTCCGACGTGGCTTCCGGCAGATCATGCCAGGAGCCCTTGTCGCGCGTGCCGCGCGCAACCGTGCGGCCATGCGGCACGACCTGCTCGATCGCCGAACGCAAAGGCAGCAGCGTGTCGGGCAGGTCACCCGCCATAAGCGAGGTGCGCACCGCCATCATGCCGCAGCCGATATCGACGCCGACCGCCGCCGGAATGATGGCGCCGATCGTCGGGATCACCGAGCCGATGGTCGAGCCCTTGCCGAAATGCACGTCCGGCATCACCGCCAGCCACTTATAGATGAAGGGCATGCTGGCGGTGTTGGCGAGCTGCTTTTTGGAGGCCTCGTCGACGGGCACGCCGCGCGTCCACATCTTCACGGGCGCCCCATGCTCATGCGGCGCCGCATGGCTCAGAAATTCGTAAGCGCGTTCCATCGTCTTCGGTTCCATGTTCTTCACTCGACAACTAAGGCCCTTACGACAAGAAGATGATGAAACATGCCCGCTCTACCGCTGAGCTACGGGCCCATAAATGGTGGACCCGGCGGGATTCGAACCCGCGTTCTGGAGGTTTACAGCCTGTAGTTCCATCGGCATTCGTAAGGGCCTGCTTCCTTTCAATCATATTGTCTTTCACAGTTTCCCCCTCTCCCGTCCGAAGGATGGGAGAAGGGGAAGTTCGTGGGCCATCAGGCGACGAAATCTTGCGAGACATTTTTTGAGCTACCGATCTTCATCGGCGGAGAATTCGAACCCCGATCTCCTGCTCAATGGAGCAGGCGCTCTACCATTGTAGTCCCGCAGGCATTCGCCCGCTGGGGGTGGCAAAAGGTGACAGGATCGAGGATTCGAACCTCGGGCTTGCGCCCTCCACCTGTAGTCCTGCCGGCATCCACCCGGTTGGCGGATCCACGAGGCGTATCTCGTGGATCCCTGTCGTTTTCTGCGTCAAAGCTGGATCTTCTCGATCTCGCCGATCCAGTGATCGGGATTCAGGCCGTTCTCAGCGAAGGCCTGGATCATCTCGAAGACCGCGTCGGAGAAACCCCCGACATTCAGAATATCCGCACGCTCCGCGGCCTGCGTCGTCGTGTTGGGCTGGATGTCGACGCAGACGAGCTTCGCCTGCGGGTTCACCCGCTTGATCTTCGACCAGGCCCGCATCGTCGCCGTTCCCTCGTAACCACCCTTGGCGGCATCCACCCAGGATTCGTTATCGGAAACGAAGACGACGAGGTCGACCTTCGCCTTGCGGCGCGCCAGAAGCTCGAGCGGCGCCGAGCAGTTGGTTCCGCCGCCGCCGATAGACGCCAGCTTCTGCGCATTGGTCAGCACCGTGTCGCGCGGGTTGAGGTCGATAGCGACCACATCCTGCTCGAAGGGCAGCATCTCGACCTCGCGGTTGCGGCGCAGGAACGACGCGGCCACCAGGGCCGCGACATCGATGCAGCGCACCACGCTCGAAGCCCCCTTGCGGTAACCCGTCACCGGCGACGCCATCGAACCCGACACATCCGGGCAGACGACGATGCGCTGATCGAGCTCAGGCACATTGCCGATGGCGATTTCCATCGCCTCCTGCAACGCGTTGCGCACGATCTTCGGCACCTCCCCGGCCGAGGCGGCATAGGCCGCCATCAGCTGATAGGGGAAGACCTTGGCGCGGGCGATCGCGTAGGGATCGGCAAGCCGCTCGGCGACACGCTCCGACATGCCGGCAATACCGAACACGCCATGGCGTGCGAAGGTATTGAGGCCCTGGCGCAAAGTCTGCCAGGACGCCGTCTCAGCAATCGCCGCCCACTGCTTCTGCGTCAGCGGAAGTGCGGTCAGCAGCTGGAACGGCACGTCAGGCACCGGCAGCGTCGGATCGCGCTTGAAGGCTTCCAGGTCCTTCACGATCTGCGGCAACCGGGCGACATCATAGGGACGGCCGACCACATAGCCATAGAGCGCTTCGCGCGTCTTCGACTGCGGCTTCGGATGCGCCATGCGGATGATATCGGCCAGCGAGGGATCGTTGCCGATGCTCGCCCGCAGGATATCCTCATCCGACGCCTGGGCCAGCCAGCCGAGGATCATCCGCTTCGGCCGCGACCCGAAGGACTTGCGGCCGACCGCGCCCGAGCGGATGACCTGCGCGAAGTTGCGCAGCATGCGCCCGTTCACGACCACACGGGGAAACGCCTTGGCGAAGTCACCCGTATCGAGCGTGGCGAGGATGGCCAGCAGAACCGCGGGCATGTCCTTCATGTGACCCTTTTCGCGCGCATAGATCGCCGTCTTGGCGATGAAGGCGGCATCGACGAAGCGAGCCAGCTTCACGATCTCGGCGAGCTGCTCCCGCGGCTCGGCATAGAAGGTCCGGTTGAACGTCCCGGTCGCGGCCAGTTGCGCCAGCGCAGCGCGAGGCTCAAGGCCATAGGCCGGGGCTTTCTCACGGTTCCAGGCATTCGCACGCGGAAGCAGCTTTCCGATCGTCGATGCAAACACGGATTTGTTTGCCATTGGTCTTCGTCCTTCTGTTGACGAAAACCTCTGTTGCAGCGCGCGTGCCAACCGGCCGCTGCTTGGCGTTATTTCTCTCAATTATTTGATATAGTTCGAAATTATTTCTGGACCTCGTATTTCAATCGCCCGAAAGAACGAAAGCTTCAATACTCTTGGATAGCAAATTATCCTATTGTATAAGCGGCCATGACCAAGAAGAACGTCGTCATCGGCTTCGTCGGCACCACGCTCGACACCGGCAAATGGGAGAATCGCTGGGAGCGCTGGCGGCCGACCATCGCGGTGTGCCAGCAGGAGGATTTCGTCGTCGACCGGCTGGAGCTCATCCATGACCATCATTCGGCCGGCCTGACCGAAAGGCTGACGCGCGATATCGCCCAGGTTTCGCCCGAGACCGAGGTGGCGCCCATCGTCATCAATCTGAAGGACCCCTGGGATTTCGAGGAGGTCTATGGCGCGCTGCACGACTTCGCCCGCGGCAAGAGCTTCGACACCGAGAACGAAGAGTATTTCATCAACATCACCACCGGCACGCATGTGGCGCAGATCTGTTGGTTCCTGCTCGCCGAGACCCGCCATGTGCCGGCGAGGCTCATGCAGCTTTCGCCGCCGCGCAAGGCGCGCGGCGATACGTCAAGCCCGATGCGCATCATCGATCTCGATCTGTCGCGCTATGACCGGATCGCCACGCGCTTCCGCGCCGAGCAGCATGACGCGACCTCCTTCCTCAAATCCGGCATCGCCACGCGCAATCCGGCCTTCAACCGGCTGATCGAGCGCATCGAGCAGGTCGCGATCAATTCGAAGGCGCCCTTCCTGCTGATGGGGCCGACGGGTGCGGGCAAATCGCAGCTGGCGCGGCGCATCTACGAGCTCAAGAGGAGCCGCCACCAGATCGAAGGCCCGTTCGTCGACGTGAACTGCGCCACCTTGCGCGGCGACACCGCGATGTCGTCGCTCTTCGGCCATGTGAAGGGCGCTTTCACCGGCGCGCAATCGGCACGGCCGGGCCTGCTCAAATCGGCCGACAGCGGCCTCCTGTTCCTCGACGAGATCGGCGAGCTCGGTCTCGACGAGCAGGCGATGATCCTGCGCGCCATCGAGGAGAAGCGCTTCCTTCCCGTCGGCGCCGACAAGGAGACGGCGAGCGACTTCCAGCTCATCGCCGGCACCAATCGCGACCTCAACGACGCGGTGCGCCAGGGGCGGTTTCGGGAAGACCTGCTGGCGCGGCTCAATCTATGGACCTTCGACTTGCCGGCACTGAAGGAGCGGGCTGAGGATATCGAGCCCAATATCGATTTCGAGCTGGAGCGCCATGCGCGGGGCGACGGCGCCAAGATCACCTTCAACAAGGAGGCACGCGCCCGCTTCGTCGCTTTCGCGACCTCGCCGGAGGCGGCATGGAGCGCCAATTTCCGCGATCTCTCCGCCACCATCACCCGCATGGTGACGCTGGCGCCCAAGGGCCGCATCGACGAGGACACGGTCGCGGAGGAGATCCTCCGGCTGAAAGGCCAATGGTCGGGCAGCCGGCGCGGCCAGCTCAGCGACATATTGAGCGAGGTTTTTCCTGAAGAGCGCCTCGCCCGCATCGATCTCTTCGACCAGGCGCAGCTCGCGCAGGTCATTGCCGTCTGCCGCGACAGCGCCTCGCTCAGCGCCGCCGGCCGCCGGCTCTTCGCCGCGTCCCGCGCGGCCAAGACCAGCGGCAACGACGCCGACCGCCTGCGCAAATATCTCGCCCGCTTCGACCTCGACTGGGCCACGGCGAGCGGAAAGGGCGACCGCCCCGGGTGATCGAGGACGTCGCCCTTGAGCCCCAATAAAGACAAGTTTACGCTGCGATATATAAAGTAGGTGAGAATACCGGAGACAATGATGCGCCGACTTCACGGCGTCTGGTCGCTTTGCGCAAGAATGGCCGCAATAGTCGTCGCGTTTGGACTCATAGGTCATGGCGCAGTTGCGGAGACTCAGAAGCCGCTGAAGGGCGTGGCGCTGGTCATCGGCCAGTCGGGCTATAAGAAGCTTCCCTCTCTCGCCAATCCCAAGAACGACGCGCAAGCGCTGAGCGACCTGTTCAGCAGCCTCGGACTCACCGTCACGACGGTCATGGACCGGAGCAGCAAGCAGCTCCGGCGGGATTTCGAGAATTTCGCCGCGGACGCCGAAGGGGCGGATGTGGCGCTCATCTATTATTCGGGCCATGGCATCGAGGCGGGCGGGGAGAACTGGCTGATTCCGACGGATGCCGACATGTCTTCGCTCGAAGATGCGGAGCGGCGCCTGGTGCCGCTGTCGGGCCTTCTGGATGAGGTCCGCAGGGCCGTGCCGATAACGATCCTGTTTCTCGATGCCTGCCGGTCCAATCCCTTTCAGACCTCGACCGTGCTGAAAAGAAATGGCGATGCCGTCGCCATCGGCGCGACCGGCCTGTCCGAAGTCAGGGGCGCCACGCCGGTCGAAGATGTCGCCCCGTCCGCAGCCGATCTCGGCTCCCTGATCGGCTTCGCGGCGGCGCCGCGACAGGCAGCGCTGGATGGCCCGGCCGGCGGCAACAGTCCCTATGCGGCGGCGCTGCTCCGCCACCTTTCGGCATCCTCAGGCGCCGAATTCGGCATCGTGATGCGCATGGTGACCGAAGAAGTCTATCTGAAGACGGACCGCAAGCAGCGGCCATGGGTCAATGAGACGCTGACGCGATTGCTCTATTTCGGAGGCGCCGGCGATGATCCCCAGGGAGAGGAAAGCGAGATTCTCGGCGAAAGGCGAGGGATGCTGCTCACCATGAGCGCCCTGCCGGACGATCAGCGCCGGCAGGTGGAAAAGACGGCCGCCTCGGCGGGCGTTCCACTCGATGCCCTCTATGGCCTGCTCAATACATTGGGCGTGGCCGCGCCCAAGGATCCCGCCGAGCTTGAAAAAGTGCTGAAGACGCAGACCGCCACCATCAAGAGCAAGCAGGAGAGGCTGGCGGCGCTGGACTTCGACGACAGCGAGATCAAGCGGCTGACGGGGCTGGCCGAGCGGGCGCTCGCGGACGGCGCGTTGGAAGCGAATTCCCGTTTCATGAATGCCGCGATCACGCGCTACGAGCAGGTGGTGCGGCCGCGGCGCGACAGCGTCGAGGCTCAGGTCAAGGCATCCCGCCTCGATGCCGGCGCGCTCTATGCGAAGGGCGCCCAGGCCGACGAGCTGAAATTCGACTTTGCCGCGGCGGCGCTGAAATATGGCAAGGCCTTCGCCGAGGTGGCGAAATGGGACGATGCGACGGCGCTGGATTACAAGGCGATGGAAGCCATGGCGCTCTACAATCAGGGCGACCAGAAGGGCGACAATAACGCGCTGCGGCAAGCGGTCGACACATATGAGGACATGCTGCTGCTGTCTCCCCGCAAGACGAAACCGCTCGACTGGGCGGCGACACAGAACAATCTCGGCAATACGCTCTGGGTGATGGGGCAGCGCGAGAGCGATACGGCTCGGCTGGAGAAGGCGGTGTCGGCTTTTCGCCTGGCGCTGGAAGAACGCACCCGGGAACGGGCACCCCTCGACTGGGCGGTGACGGAGAGCAATCTCGGCAATGCGCTCCTGACCCTCGGCCAGCGCGAGAGCGGAACGGCGCGGCTGGAAGAGGCGGTGACGGCTTATCGCTCGGCTTTGGGGGAGGGCACACGCGGGAGGGCGCCTCTCGAATGGGCGATGACGCAGAACAATCTCGGCTATGCGCTCTGGACGCTCGGTCAGCGCGAGAGCGGGACGGCTCGATTGGAGGAATCAGTGGCTGCCTATCGCGCGGCGTTGCAGGAGCGCACCCGTGAGCGATCACCCCTGGACTGGGCGGCGACGCAGAATAATCTCGGCAACGCGTTCTGGACGCTCGGTCAACGCGAGGGCGGAACGGCGCGGCTGGAAGAGGCGGTGACGGCCCATCGCGCGGCGCTCGAGGAGCGCAGGCGCGAGCGGGTACCGCTCGACTGGGCGGCGACGCAGAACAATCTCGGCAATGCGCTCTGGACGATCGGCCAGCGCGAGAGCGGAACGGCGCGGCTGGAGGAGGCTGTGACGGCCTATCGCGCGGCGCTCGAGGAACGCACACGCGCGCGGGTCCCCCTGGATTGGGCGCAGACACAGAACAATCTCGGCAATGTGCTGTGGACGATCGGTCTGCGGGAGACCGGAACGGCACGGCTGGAGGCGGCCGTGGCGGCCTATCGCGCCGCGCTGGAGGAGCGCCGGCGCGAGCGGGTGCCCCTCGACTGGGCAGCGACGCAGAGCAATCTCGGCAACGCGCTGCAAGCACTCGGTCAGCGCGAGAACGGAACGGCGCGCCTGGAGGCGGCGGCGGCGTCTTTTCGCGCGGCGCTGACGGAGCTGACACGCGAGCGGGTGCCCCTCGACTGGGCGATGGCACAAAGCAATCTCGGCAATACGCTTGCGCTGCTCGGCCAACGCGAGAACAGCGCGGCCCGGCTGGAGGAGGCGGCGACAGCGCATCGCGCGGCACTGGAAGAGCGAACACGCGCGCGGGTGCCCTTCGACTGGGCGGCGACACAGAACAATCTCGGCTATGTGCTGGCGATGCTCGGCTTGCGCGAGAAGGGCACGACGCGGTTGAAGGAGGCGGCGACGGCCTACAGGGCCGCGGCTACCGAGATGACGCGCGAGAGAGCGCCTCTCGACTGGGGATCGGCGCAAAACAATCTCGGCTATCTGCTCATCCTGATCGGTGAGCGCGAGAACGACAACGCGTCGCGATATGAGGAGGCGCTTCCGATCCTGCGCGATGCCTACGCTTTCCAGGCGGCGGCAGGGTCCCGGTCCGTTGCGTTCACCACGAACAATCTTTGCCGGGTCCTGCTCGATCTCGGCCGAGCGAAGCGCAATCGCGCCATGCTCGCCGAGGCCGAGAGCCATTGCCGGACGGCTCTCGCGGAAACAACCCAACTCGGCATGAGCGATCTTGCCAATGAGGTCGGGAGCAACCTCAAGGCCGTCGAGGCCGCCGCCAGGATGTTTCCCTGAAGCCCACGGGGGAACCTTGGCGGAAGGGGCATCCAGTTCGATCGCAACCGGGCGGCGCCGGAAAAGCCATGGGATTCTCGAGTCCAAATCATTGAAATGGCGCATTTTTCCTTGAGCCGGCGGCTTTGTGACTTAAAAGCCACAAACTGCCGGAATCGCCCCGCCGGGGCGAAAAGCGGGTAGGCAGGAAAAATTACCCCATGTTATAAACCTCCGGGGCACCTTTCCGCGTGGGGACAATCTGATGATGAAGAAGCCGCTTCTCGCCGCCGCCGCATCCTTGGCGATGATCACGGGCGCGCAGGCCGCCGATATCGTCGAACCGGCCGCTTTCGACTGGACCGGACCTTATATCGGCCTCCAGGGCGGCTACGGCTGGGGCGAGAACGACGTCAGCGTCGATGGTTCGGAAGGCGAGCCTGCCTTGCAGGCCCAGGTAGACAGCGATCCGATTTCCTTCCACGATCTGGAGGATGGCTCGATCGGGATGGATGGCTTCCTGGGTGGTCTCCATGCCGGCTACAACTGGCAGTCGGACAGCCTGGTGCTCGGCGTCGAAGGCGACATCGAATATGCCGATCTCGACGGCGATACAGACATTCTCCATGCCGATGCGGGCAATTTTGATCAGGGTGACGCGCGCCAGGAAATCGACTGGCTCGGGTCTTTGCGGCTGCGCGCGGGCTTCGCTCTCGATCGCGCCCTCATCTACGCCACGGGCGGCCTCGCGGTCGGTGGGGTCGAAGTCTCGGCCTTCATAGACGAGTCCGACCTGGACGACTCGAACAAGGACACCGAATGGGGCTGGACCCTCGGCGGCGGTCTTGAATACGCCTTCACCGACGAGTTGAGCGGCCGGATCGAGTACCGCTACACCGATCTCGGCGATTCGGAAGTCGAAGCGGGCGGGGAAGACACGCCGATCGACAAGCTCGAGTTCGAGAACACCTTCCACGCCGTGCGCGCGGGTCTGAGCTGGCACTTCTCGCCGTAAGGTCGAGAAGAGCCGGGCTCGCTTTTCATTCCACCTCGAAGATCGGCCGGAACCAGGCCGGCGCCAGGCTGTTGCCGGCGTCGATGCGCTTGAGGCTCACCTGATCGACGATCTCTATCCTGGGGCCGACATGGCGCGCCGACAGCGTGCCCTCGAGCGCACGCACCGCCTGGTCGATGGCGATGCGGCCCTGCATCACCGGCTGATCGGTGGGGGCCGCGATCACCTTGCCGCGCTTGATGGCGCGATAGGTGCTGTGGGTGAAATAATCGGCGAGGATGCCGATGCGGCCGGTCAGATTCTTGGCGCGGAACAAGCTCACCGCGGCGTCGGCGGTGACGGCACTGCCGATCACATAATCGATGTCGGGATATTCCTCGATCACTTCCTCGAGCAGAAGCAGTTGCGCCTCGAAGCCGGTATCTCCCCATTTGACCGCGACGATATTGGCCGAGCTCTTGGCAAGAGCAGGCTCGATGCCCCGGCGCACGAAATCGACCCAGCCCGCTCCCTTGGGGCCGGGGAACCAAGCGACCTTGACGGGCTTGCCGCCCTTAGGATGGAGCCTGGCGAAATAGTCACCGATGGCGGCGCCCATGGCGATCCACGAGACGCCGGATTTGGCCGAGATGCCTTGGCTGTCAATGTCGTTCACGGCGGCAATGACCGGCATGCGGCGGGCAAGCGCGCGAATCTCCGGGGTCAGTCCGTCATAAGAAACAGTGCCGACGATCAGCGCGTCGGCCCGGGCGGCACATTGGGCGATCTGCGTCCTCTGGCGCGCGAGATTGGGATAGCCGCCCGCCTCCACCACTTCGAGCCGCACCTTGAGACGGCGGGCCTGCTCGACCATGCCGTAATTTACGGAAAGCCAATATGAATCCTTGAGATGCGGGTAAGAGGCGCAGATGCGCCAAGGTCTTTCGGCCGTGCCAAGCGGCACATAGGAGAATGTCTCGGCCGCGCCGCCATAGTCGAAAGCCGGCGTCCAGCGGTCGACCTGCCAGACCTCCTGCCCGCCCGCAGGCGACAGCGCAAAACATGGCGCCAGGACCGCGGCCAGCAGAGTTCTCTTTCTTAGGCACATCATCACGCTATCATGAGCCCTTCGGTCATCTTCTCGCAGCAAAAACTTCCGGTGGAGCGGCAATGCTGTCAAGATTGGGAATCGGCGCGCGTCTCTTCTTCGCCTTTCTGGGCATCACCGCGCTGTCGCTTTCCTCGGGCGTCGCCGGCTGGCTCATCCTGCGCGATATCTCCGCCACGCAATCGCGCATCAATCAGGAAGCGCTGCCGGCGGTCGCCGCAGCCCAACGCACCGCCGAGACCAGCGCCCGGCTGGTCGCCAGCGCGCCGGCGCTGAACGCGGTCCGCAACGAGGCCTCCCGCGCCGCGCAGGAAGCGGAGCTGGCGAACCTCGCCGCCGACATCAAGCGGTCGGCGAGCGACGCCCGGCTTGCCTCGCTCGACAGCGCCACGATGGACAAACTCACCGGCACGGTGGGAGCGCTCATGCACAATCTCACGGCGCAGAACCGGCTGGTGAAGGAAAGGCTGCAGCTGCAGCAGAGCTTTGCCGACCGCGCCGAGCGTACCATCCGCGCCGCTACCGCGATCGTCGACCTGTCAGAGACGCTCGTCTCCAACACATCCGCCGGCACGTCCGCGGTGATCTCGGGCCTCTATGGGCTCATCGACGATCCGGCGCGGCGCGAGGAAGCCTATCAGGCGCTCGACCGCCTCATCGAGCAGGACATCTATCTGCTCGACCGCATGTGGGAGCTGCGCCTCAGAAGCTCGCAGATCGGCCTGCTCGCCAACCAGCTCACCCGCACCACCGACCGCAACGAGGTGGCCGAGATCGCACGCGGCTACGAGGAGCATCTGCGCGTGGTGCGCCGGCGGGTGGCGAGCATCGACGATCCGGTGCGGCGCGAGCAGGCGCAGGACTTCCTCAAGATCCTGGAGGCAGCGTCCGGCAATGCGCCGGTGGGCTTCAGCCTGTTCGGCGAGCGGCTGCGGCTTATCGCGATCGGCGACGATCTCGAAAGCGTGGCGGAGGCCAACCGCAATCTCTCGGCACAAGTGAGCCAGGTGGCGCAGCGCATGCTCGACGCTTCGCAGAGCGCCGCCCGCACGGCATCGGCCCAGGCGCAGCAGGCGGTCGATGCCGGCCTCTATGTCCTCCTGGCACTCTCACTCATCGCGGTCGCGCTTTCCGGCCTCATCGTCTGGTTCTATGTCGAGCGCGGTATCGTGCGCCGGCTCGGCGCCCTGTCGGGCGCGATGCAAAAACTCACCGACGGCGACCTGTCAGTCGATGTGTCAGAAGAGGGGGCCAAGGAGCTACGCGCCCTGTCCTCGGCCGTCGTGGCATTCCGCGACGAGACGCGCAAGCGCCAGGCGCTCGAGATCGAACGCGCACGCAATCATGAGGAATTGCGCCGGCACCGCGAAGAGCTGCAGGATCTGGTACATCAGCGCACCGGGGAGCTGGAGCAGGAAGTGGCGCGCCACACCCAGGCGCGCGAAGCGGCGGAAGCGGCGAGCCGGGCGAAATCGGCCTTCCTCGCCACCATGAGCCATGAGATCCGCACGCCAATGACCGGCATACTGGGCATGCTGAGGATTCTCAAGGAAGAGGAACTTTCGCCCGAGCAAAACGCGCATGTGACGGTGGCGGCCAATTCAGGCGAGACGCTGCTCGGCATTCTCAACAGCATTCTCGATTACTCGAAGATCGAGTCCGACATGGTCACGCTCGACCGGCAGATTTTCGATCCCTCCGATCTCATGACCGGCGTCGTGGCGCTGATGCGCCCGTCGGCCGAGGAAAAAGGGCTGAAGCTGGAGCTCACATTCGGCCGCAATCTTGCCGGCCATTACACGGGCGATGCCGGCAAGCTGCGGCAGATCATCTTCAACCTAGTGAGCAACGCCATCAAATTCACCGAGAAAGGCGAGATCACGGTGAAGGCTGCCGTGACGGGCAAAACCGAAGCCGGCGATCGGCTGCGCATCACGGTGAAGGATACCGGCATCGGCATTGCTGCCGACCAGCAGGAGCGCATCTTCGACTCCTTCACGCAGACCGACGCCACCGTGACGAGGCGTTATGGCGGCACCGGCCTCGGCCTCGCCATCTCACGCGGGCTCGCACAAGCGATGGGCGGCCAACTCACCGTCGCCGCGAAACCCGGCAAAGGCAGTCTGTTCACCCTGAACGTCACTCTGGCGCCGGCGGTGGTCGAGCCGCCGATCCGCAGGAGCGTGAGCCGCAAGGCCAGCGGCACGGGACCGATGCTGACGGTGCTGGTGGTCGAGGACGATGCGGCCACGCGCCTCGTCGCCAGCCAGTTCCTCGCCATGCTCGGACACAGTGCGCAAGCCGTGCCGGACGGATATGAGGCGGTTGCGCGCTTCGCCGAGATCGCGCCGGATCTGGTGCTGATGGATATCAGTCTCCCTGGCAAAGACGGCATCGCCACCGCACGGGAACTGCGTGCGTTGGCCAAGGTCAGGACACCGATCATCGCCATGTCGGCACATGTCTTCACCGAAGAAGTCGAGCGCTACCTCGCGTCGGGCATGGATGCCTATGTCGCCAAGCCGCTCACCCTCGAAGCGCTCGCCGACGCGATCCGTCAGCTGGACGACATGCCGGCGCAGGCGATCGACGCGGCGCTCCTCGCCGCCGATATCGAAGAGCTGGGGCCCGACGCGATGCAACGAATCCTGGCGCTCGCCGATGAAACTCTACCGAAACGCTTCGCCCGCATGCGGAGCGCGCTGGAGCGACAGGACTTCGACGACCTTAAAGCCATGGCGCATGCGACCTTCAGCACCGCCACCGCAGCGGGTTTCACACAGGTCGGGTACGACGCACGGGCGCTGGAGCGCAGCGCCGGCAGATGCAACGGCAACAGCGCGAGCCGGCATCTCGACCGCTGCGAAGCCGCCTATCGCGCGGCGAGCGCCGAGGCGGCGATGCTGCTGAGCGGGCTTCAGGAGGAGCGGCCGAGAGCGGGAGCGAAGAGATAACCTTCGCCATGCGAAGTGACGATGATGCGCGGATGACGCGAATCGTCGCCGAGCTTCTGGCGCAGCCGGCGGATCACCACATCGACGGTGCGATCGGCCGGATCCCAGTCGCGATGGGCGATCTCATGCAAAAGCCGGTCGCGCGACAGAACCTTGCCCGGATTGGCCGAGAGCAGCGCCAGCGCCTTGAACTCGGCGCGGGTGAGATCGGCGAAGTCACCCTCGGCGCCGCGCAGGGTGCGGCTGCCGAGATCGAGCGTCCAGCCGAGAAAGCGGCGCACCGATCCCGTCTCGGATGCCGAAGCCGCGCGTTTCACCCGGCGCAGCAGGTTCTTGACACGCGCCAGAAGCTCGCGCTGATCGAAAGGCTTGGTCACATAATCGTCGGCGCCAAGCTCGAGCCCGACGATGCGATCGACCGTGTCGGTGCGGCCGGTGACCAGGATGATGCCGACTTCCGAGCCCTGGCGCAGCTCACGCGTCAACGCCAGGCCATCCTCGCCCGGCAATTGGATGTCGATCATCAGAAGGTCGGCGGGACACTCGGCCAGAATCTCGCGCATCGCCTCGCCGTCTTCCGCCTCGCTCACACGGTAGCCTGCCTCGGAGAAATAGGCGGCGAGCTTCGCCCTGGTCACAGGATCGTCCTCGACGATGACGATATGAGCGGCGGACGGCTTCATGATGTTCGTTTAACAATTTTTCACAAATGCCGCCAATGTTTTCACCAAGCTCCCCCAACAGATTAACACGAGGCCGATAGCCTTCCCGAATCGGCTCACAAGCAAAAAGCAGCGCGGGAGGCGTGAGCGATCAAAGCCTCGTCCGCCGGGGAGGGTCATTATGAGAGCAGTCACGCGTTTCGTGAAAGGTAGCGTCGTGGGCGCGGCCATGCTGGCGGCGGGTGCAACGGGCACGTTGGCGCAGGATTCATCCGATCCGATCAGGATCATCACCAACAATTGGACGAGCCAGCTGGTGCTGTCCAATGTTCTCGGCCAGATCCTGCAGGCACAGGGCACCAATGTCGAATACAAATCGTCCGATACGCAGCTGCAATATACCGCGCTCGCCGGCGGCGACATGGATTTTCAGGTCGAGGTCTGGGAAGGCTCGCAGGCGGAGGCCTTCGAGAAGGCGCTGGCCGCAGGTGCCGTCGACTATGGCGCGCATGAAGCAGTCACCCGCGAGGACTGGTGGTATCCCAAATATATGAACGAGATGTGCCCGGGCCTGCCCGACTGGAAAGCGCTCGATGCCTGCGCCGGCAAGCTCGCCACCGCCGAGACCGGCAGCAAGGGCCGCTTCGTCGGACCGCCGGCCGACTGGGGCAAGCATTATTCGGAGCGCATACAGGCGCTGAAGATGAACTTCCAGGAAGTGCCGGTCGGCCAGGCAGCCACCTTATGGGCCGAATTGCAGGCGGCCTATGACCGGAAAGAGCCGATCGTGCTGTTCAATTGGACGCCGAACTTCATCGAAGCCAAGTTCGATGGCCAGTTCGTGGAGTTTCCGACCTATGAGCCGGCCTGTCTCAGTGATCCGAAATGGGGCTCCAATCCCGACGCGGTCTATGATTGCGGCGCGCCGGCCAAGGGCTATCTGAAGAAAGCCGGCTCGAAGCAGCTCGGCGAGAAATGGCCGAAGGCGGCCGCCTTCCTCAAGAAGGTCAACTTCACCAATCCCCAAATCGCGGCCGCGGCGGCGATGGTCGATGTCGACGGCATGACGCCCGAGGATGCGGCGAAGAAGTGGATCGCCGACAATGAGGCGGTGTGGAAGGCCTGGCTGCAGTAAGCCTCACCAAAGCCCTTGCGGGCGCGACAGCACCGTTGCGACCGCACTTTCTCTTTTTTGCGATAAGTGAGGCGATGAGCATCCCAGCGAAGATCTCGTGCCGAAACCTGTGGAAAATATTCGGGCCTGATCCGGCCGGTTTTCTCGCGCGCCACGGACAAGCGCCGGCAGATGAGGACTTCGCGCGCGAGAACTGCATCGGCGCGGTGCGCGATGTCTCCTTCGATGTCTATCCGGGCGAGATCCTCATCATCATGGGGCTGTCGGGCTCCGGCAAGTCGACGCTGATCCGCGCCATCACCCGTCTCAACGATCCGACGCAGGGCCAGATCCTGCTCGACGGCGACGACCTGCTCAAGGCGACGACCGCCGAGCTCATCGATTTGCGCCGCCACAAGATGGGCATGGTGTTCCAGCATTTCGGGCTCCTGCCGCATCGCAGCGTGCTCTCCAATGTGGCTTTCCCGCTCGAAGTGCGCGGTGCGGCGCGCGAGGAACGCGAAAGACGGGCGCGCGAGGTGATCAAGCTCGTGGGACTCGAGGGCCGCGAGGATTATTTCCCGCGAGAGCTGTCGGGCGGCCAGCAGCAGCGTGTCGGCATCGCCCGCTCGCTCGCGGTCGAGCCCGATATCTGGTTTCTCGACGAGCCCTTCTCGGCGCTCGATCCGCTCATCCGCCGCGAGATGCAGGACGAGTTCCTGCGGCTACAGAAGCTGCTGCGCAAGACCATCGTCTTCATCACCCATGATTTCGACGAGGCGATCCGGCTCGGCGACCGCATCGGCATCATGAAGGACGGCCGGCTCGTGCAGCTCGCAACGCCGGAAGACATGGTGTCGGCGCCGGCCGATGATTATGTACGCGAATTCACCCGCAATGCGCCGCGCGACCGCATTCTCACCGTCGGCGCTGTCGCCTCGCCCGAGAGGGTGCCGGTCAATGGCGTGAATGTGCTCGCCTCCGCCAAGATCGGCGATGCGGCGGCGCTCGTGCTCTCATCCGACAAGGCGATCGCCGTCGTCGATGCGGATGGGAAGCCGGTCGGCGCCATCGACCGCAAGCGGATGATCGCGGCGCTCTATCCCGACGGCGCCAGATGACGAGTTCGGCCGCGGTCATCCGGCCAGCCGCGGCGCGGCACCGGCATTTCGAGCTCCTGATGATGGCCGCGGCGGTCATCGCCCTTCTCGTGCTGGCGCAGCTGCTTCCCGTTCTCGACAAATGGCCGGACACGCTGGTGATCCCGGTGCGCGGCTGGGTCACCGACTTCTTCGCCTGGTTCGCGCAGACGGCGAAACCGGTGACGCGCGCCCTCGCCTGGCTGCTGGCGCAGCCTCTGGCGCTGGTGGAAGCGCTGCTCTATCGCGGCGTTCCGGCGTGGAAATGGCCGCCGCTGCCATGGCCCGCCATCGTACTCGGCGCAGCCCTTCTCGGTCACTGGATCGGCGGGCGTCCGCTGGCCCTGCTCTGTAGCCTGTCGAGCTTCTATCTAGCGCTGTTCGGCCTGTGGCCCGATGCGATGCAGACGCTGGCGATCGTGCTGGTGACGGTGCCGCTGGCGGCGATCAGCGGATTGCTGCTCGGCATCTGGGCGACGCGCAGCCGACGCGCCGAACGCGTGCTCAACGCCATCTTCGATGTCATGCAGGCGACGCCGCATATGGCCTATCTGGGGCCGGTCGTCATCCTGTTCGGTTTCGGCCAGGTGCCGGCGATGCTCGCCACGCTCGGTTTCGCGTTGCCGCCGATGGCGCGCTGCACCATTCTCGGCATCCGTACCGTGCCGCGCGACGTCATCGAAGCGGGCCACATGGCGGGCTGCACGCCCTTGCAGCTTCTGTGGAAGGTCGAGCTGCCGGCGGCCGAGCGCACCTTGCTGCTGGGGCTGAACCAGGTGGTGATGCAGACGCTCGCCATGGCGGTCATCGCCTCGCTGGTCGGCGCCTCCGGCCTCGGCCAGAAGCTGCTCTTCTCGCTGCAGCAATTGCAGATCGGCAAGGCGGTGGAGCAAGGGGTGGCCATCACGCTCATCGCTATCGTGCTCGACCGCATGACGCAGGCCTTCATGCGGCGCCAGCCGCAGCGCATCGCACCCGGAACACCCTGGGCGCGGCGCCACCGGCATCTCTTGGCCTTCGGCGCACTTGTCGTCGTCGCGATGGTGGCGGCGCGGATGTTTCCGGCGCTGGCCATTCTGCCGAAGGAGCTGACGCTCTCCTATGGCGGGCCGATCAATGACGCGGTGCGCTGGATCTCGCGCAATCTGTTTCCCTATGTGAAGCCTATTCGCGACGGCATCACCATCTGGCTCCTGCTCCCCTTGCGCGATTTCTATCTTTTCCTGCCCTGGCCGGTGGTGCTCGGCGTGCCGGCGCTGATCGGCTGGCATTTCGGCGGATGGCGACTGGCGCTCCTGCCCGTCTGCCTGCTCGGCTTCCTGATGCTCGCCGGCTTCTGGACGCCCTTGATGCTGACGCTCTATCTCGTCACCAGCACCACGGTTCTGTGCGTCCTGATCGGCATACCTCTCGGCATCTGGGCGGCGCGTCGGGCGCTCGCGGCGCGCATCATCAACACGATCTGCGACACGCTGCAGACCTTTCCGAGCTTCATCTATCTCATTCCGGTGATCATGCTGTTCCAGACCAGCGACCTCTCCAATGTGATCGCGATGCTCGCTTATGCGACAGTGCCGGCGATCCGCTTCACCTATCTGGGCCTGTTGCGCGTGCCGCAGGCGACGCTCGAGGCGGCAACCGCCGCCGGCGCCACCGCCGCACAGCGCCTGCGCAAGGTGGAACTGCCGATCGCCTTCCCGGAAATCCTGCTCGGCATCAACCAGACGATCATGATGGCGCTCGCCATGGTGGCGATCACGGCGCTGATCGGGTCACGCGATCTGGGCCAGGAGATCTACAAGGCGCTGCCCGGCGCCGATACCGGCCGCGGCCTGATCGCCGGCCTCGGCATCGCCTTCATCGGCATCATCGCCGACCGCCTGATCGGCGCCTGGGCGCAGAAGCGCAAACGCGAGCTCGGGATGGGCTAAAGCGTGATGGCTCTAGGATGAGTCGCCATCACGCTTTATCCTTTTATTTGCGCATGATCTTTCCGAAAAACCGCTTCGCACTTTTCCGGATCATGCTTTAGCGCCCGCGCAGCCGCAATATGTGGCCCGGGATCTCGCGCAGCAGCGTGTCGATATCGCCGGCGGCGATGAGGTCGCGCAGACGACGGTGATGCGGGCCCATGACCACCGCGTCCTTCTCGTCGCGGATCTCCTGGCCGAAGACGATCAGCACATGACGGGCGAGCGATTCCCACAGCGTCCGCACGATGGCGTTCTCGGAGGCCTCGCAGATGGCGCGATGGAAGCTGAGATCGGCCTTGCTGACCCCCATCCAGTCGAGGCGATCAGCCGCCTGCTCCATGGTGGCGATGATGCGGTCGAGGTGCTTCACCAGCGCCGGCAACGCGGCACGGTTGGCGAGCGCGTCGCGCAGCGCGATCTTCTCGAGCGCTATGCGGGCCTCGCAGATCTGGTCGATGCGCTTGTCGTCGAAAGCCGGAATGAAGGTGCCGCGATGCGGCGTGCTCGCCACGATGCCCTGGGCTTCGAGGATCTTGAGCGCCTCGCGCAGGGGCACCCGGCTCATCTGCAAGGTGGCCGCGAGATTGGCCTCCACCAGCCTTTCGCCCGGCTTGAAGATGCCGGCGGCGATGCCGCCGACGATCGCCTCGGCCGCCTGGTCGGCAAGGCTCGGCGAGCGGGCGAAAGGCAGGATCGGGGCGTCGGCCATGGTCATTTCTGCTGTTCTTCCCCGTTATCGGGCGATTCTCAATTCCCTATTGCGCATTCAAACTAAATGTATACAAATAGTCCATCACGCGCAAGCACGGCGCGGGAGGAAGGCCGGGCCACCCGGCCACAGAACGCCGGCCAAGAAGCCGGCCCATTCAGGGAGTGAACGATGAAGCTGAACATCCTTCGTCCGGCGGCGCTCGCTTTGGCGCTGCTTCTGGGATTTGCGGGCGGCGCTATCGCCGGCGCCGACGTGCCGGCCGCCGGCGCCAGCCCGAAGATCGATGCGATCAAGGAGCGCGGCGTGCTGAAGGTCGCCGCGATCGGCGAATTCCCCTGGCTGCCCGAGAACACGTCGGGCTCCGGCCCGCAATTCTCCGGCCCCGCCTGGCTGCTCGCCGAGGAATATGCCAAGCGGCTGGGCGTGAAGCTCGAAGTGGTGCCGGTCAGCCATGAGACCAAGGTGCCGATCCTCGCCACCGGCGAGGCCGACATTTCCATCGCCCCCTTGGCGGTGACGCCGAAGCGCCAGGAAGTGGTGAACTTCGTCGTCTATTCGCGCTCGAGCCTGTGCATGTTCGGCCTCGCCGACAACCCCAAGCTCAAGGACGTGAAGACGGTCGACGATCTCAACCGTGAAGGCCTGACCATGGTCTATTTCACCGGCACGCCGCCCGAGACGTGGGCGCCGACGCGTTTCCCGAAAGCGACGCTGAAGGGCGTGGCGGGCTCGGGCGCCAATGCGCCGGTCGAAGAGATCCTCGCCAAGCGCGCCGATTTCGCGACGATCGACAATGTCGCCTGGCCGGCGCTCGAGCGCCAGGTCAAGGGGCTGGTCTCCTTCCCGGCGGGCGACGACTGCCTGAAAAGCACGGAGATGGCGACCGATGTCGGTCTCGCCGTCGACAAGAAGGACCCGGCTTTCCTCGCCTGGCTGCAGGCCGTCTATGACGAGATGAAGGACCAGGTCACGGCGGAGGAGATCAAGCTGTTGAAGGCGGGCGGGTAAGACAGCCAGTCCCTCCCGTCATATTCTCCTTCTCCCGCTTGCGGGAGAAGGTGGCGCGAAGCGCCGGATGAGGGTGTCTTTCGACGCCTGCACAGAACCTGACAAAGTACAACCGGTCGAACCAACACCCTCACCCGCCCTATCGGGCACCCTCTCCCGCAAGCGGGAGAGGGGGATAATTGGAGAGGCGCGGGGCGAGGATAAAATTTGGACATCAATCTCACACCGATCCTGACGAGCTGGCCGTTTCTGCTCAAGGCGCTCGGCATGACGATCTTCGTCAGCGTGATGTCGACGGCGCTCGGCTTCGTCATCGGCACGCTCGTCGGGGCGCTTCGGACCTATGGCGGCGCCACGGCGAATATCGTGCTCGGCTTCTATGTCGACAGCATGCGCGCCATTCCCCTCCTCGTCATCCTGGTGTGGACCTTCTTCGCCTTCCCGCTGCTCATCGGCCAGTCGATCAATGCGGTGACGGCCGGCATCGCGGGGCTCGGCCTGCATCTCGGCGCCTATGTGTCGGAGACGATCCGCGCCGGCCTCACCTCGGTGCGCCGCAATCAGATGCAGGCCGCGCTCGCCCTCGGCATGAGCCGGTTCCAGGCCATCAGGACCATCATCCTGCCGCAGGCGATCATCCGCATGCTGCCGGCGCTCGGCTCGCTCTTCGTCATCGCCATCAAGGACAGCGCCATCGCCTCCGTCATCGCGGTGCCTGAGCTCTTGCGCCAGACGCAAATCGTCGCCGGCAAGACCTTCCGGCCCTTCGAGCTCTACACCGCCGCCATGCTTAGCTATTTCATCCTCTGCTATCCGGTGGCGCGCGGCGTCGACCGGCTCTATCGCCGCCTTTCGCATCTGGGCTCGTCATGACCTTCGACTGGAACATCGTCTGGTCGAGCCTACCGCGCCTTCTCGACGGCGCCTGGATGACGATCTGGCTCTCCGTCGTGACCATGCTGCTCGCCATTCCGGGCGGGCTGGCGCTGGCGCTGCTGCGCCTTTCCGGCATCAGGCCGCTGGCCATGGCCGCCACCGGCTTCGTCGAATTCTTCCGCGCCACGCCGCTGATCCTGCAGATCTACTGGGTCTATTATGTATTGCCCGCCTATTTCGACATCCAGCTGTCGCAGATCGCCACCGCGATCGTCGGACTCGTCTGCAATATCTCGGCCTTCAATTCGGAGACCTTCCGGTCCGGCATCATCTCGATCCGGCAGGGCCAGTGGAATGCCGGCCTGGCGCTGGGCATGAGCCGCTTCAGCGTATTCTGCCGCATCGTGGCGCCGCAGGCGTTCATGCGTGTCTTGCCGGCGCTCGCCTCGACCTGGGTATCGCTGTTCAAGGACACCTCGCTCGTCTCGATCATCGCCGTGTCGGAGCTCTCCTATGTGGCGCTGCAGATCAGGGCCGAGACCTACCGCATTCTCGAAGTGCTGACCGCCATGGCGGCGCTCTACTGGCTGATGGGCTATCCGCAAGCGAAGCTCGTCGATTGGATCCACCATCGCTTCAAGGTCGCCGAATGAACGCCGCCCCGATCCTCGTCTTCGAGAATGTCGTCAAACGTTATGGCGCGCTGACCGCACTCGCCGGCGTCAGCCTGACGCTGCATCGCGGCGAGGTCGTCTGCCTCATCGGCCCGTCGGGCTCCGGCAAATCGACGCTATTGCGCTGCGCCAATGCGCTCGACCCGCTCGACCAGGGCCGCATCGTCTTCGACGGGCATGAGGTCAGAAGCAGCGAGGCGTCGGTGCGGCTGGTGCGCCAGCGCATGGGCATGGTGTTCCAGAATTTCGAGCTGTTCCCGCATCTCTCGGTCCTGCGCAACATCACCATCGGGCCGACCACGGTGCTGAAGCTCGGCCACGCGGCGGCGGAAACACGCGCCCGCGCCCTCCTCGCCAAGGTCGGGCTCGCCGACAAGGAAGCCGCCTATCCTTCCGCTCTCTCGGGCGGCCAGCAGCAGCGCGTCGCCATCGCCCGGGCGCTCGCCATGGAGCCGGCGCTGATGCTGTTCGACGAGCCGACCTCGGCGCTCGACCCCGAGACGATCGGCGAGGTGCTGAGCGTCATGAAGCGGCTCGCCGATGAAGGCATGACCATGCTGGTCGTCACCCATGAAATGGACTTCGCCCGCCGCGTCGCCAACCGGGTCGCCGTCTTCGACAAAGGACGCGTCATCGAGGAAGGCACGCCGAAAGAGATATTCACCGCGCCCAAGGTACAGCGCACCCGCGACTTCCTCGGCCATCTCGGCTGGCATGGCGAAAGCAGATAACAAAAGTGAGCATCATGAAAGAACATAAAATCGAAAGAGCCGAAGTCTTCGTCGTCGGGCCCGATGTCGAACGCTACACCTGGGCGGAAGGCATGACCGGGCAATTCATGTCCAACATCATCCTGCGCCTCACCGCGGCGAGCGGTCTGCAAGGGTTTGCCGGGGCGGCGATGATCACGCCTTATTGCTTCGACCGTGCCGTCGGCGAGACCTTGCGCCATGTGCTGCCCGATGTGATCGGCAGGCATCCGGGCGAGCGCGAGACAGTGTGGAAGGACATGCGCAATCTCGGCACGCCGTTGGTGCCGCAGGCGCATTCACTGGTCGATATCGCGCTGTGGGACATGGCGGCGCGGCAGGCGCGGATGCCGCTGTACCAGTTCCTCGGCGGGGCGCGCGACAAGATCCTGTCCTATGCCTCGACGCCGCTCCTCGCCGACAACCAGGCTTACATAGACTATGTCGGCGAGCGCCATGACGAGGGCTTCAAGGCGGTGAAATTCCACTGCTGGTGCGTGCCGGAACGCGACCTGCCGATGTGCGAGGCGGTGAAGAAACATTTCGACGGCAAGGACCTCGCGCTGATGCTCGACGTCGAGCAACGCTACGATCTCCAGGGCGCGCGCAAGGCGGCGCGGCATTTGAGCGATCTCGATTTCCGCTGGTTCGAGGCGCCGCTCCCCGACAGCGACATCGAAGGCTATCGCGAGATCCGCCGGCAAAGCACGGTGCCGGTGATCGCCGCCGGCAATACCTGGACCGATCTACAGATGCTGACCCAGGCGGCGAAGCTCGGCGCCTGGAGCGCATTGCGTGTCGATGCCACGATCTGCGGCGGCATCACGCCCTTGCGCAAGATCATGGGGCTCGCCGAAGCGCTGGGCATGGATGTCGAGATCCAGTGCTGGGGCTATACGCTGACCCAGGCGGCCAATCTGCATGTGATGCTGGCCTATCGCAACTGCAGCTATTTCGAGCAGCCGGTGCCTTATCCCGCCTTCGAATATGGCTCCATCGATGTCATCCGCACCGACAGGCAAGGCTATGTGCATGCGCCCAAGGGCGACGGCCTCGGCATCGGCATCGACTGGAAGGCGGTCGAGAAGGCCGCGATCCTGCAGTTCGAGGTGCGCTGACCATGAGCCGGCGCCTGGACGGAAAAAGAGCGCTCATCTATGGCGGCGGCACCGGCATCGGCCTCGCCATCGCGCAGGCCCTGGCGCAGGAGGGCGCGAGCGTCTTCCTGTCCGGGCGCCGCAAGACCGTGCTCGACGAGGCGGTGGCGCAGCTTTCGAAGATCGGCAAAGCGGGAAATGCGCCGGGCGATGCCAGCCGGAAGGACGACGTGCAGCGCGTCACCGCCGCGGCATGCGGCTTTCTTGGCGGGATCGACACGCTGGTGATGAGCGCCGGCGCCGCCGGGCGCACCTCGATCTTCGACACGGAGCCGGAGGAATTCCAGCGCATCATGGATCACACGCTGAGGCCGGCCTTCCTCAGCGTACGTTATGCCGCGCCGCATCTGCTTGCTGCCGGCAAGGGCTCGGTCATCATCGTGTCCTCCACCTTCGGGCTGGTCGGACGCGCCGAGCGTGTCGCTTATTGCGGCGCCAAGGCCGGCGTGATCGGCATGGTGAAAGCCATGGCGCTCGACTTCGCGCCCCACAATGTGCGCGTGAATGCGATGTGTCCCGGCTATGTCGAGACGCCTTTGTCGATCGCGGTGGCGCAGGCCGAGCCCGATCCCGCGGCCGCCATACAAGCCAAGCGCCTGATGCATCCGATCCCGCGCGCCGGCCGGCTTGACGAGATGGGCGAACTCGCGGTCTATCTTGCCTCAGATCCGTCCGCCTTCATGACCGGCCAGGCGATCGCGATCGATGGGGGATATTCGAGCCGGTAAGGGAGATCGCTGATGAGCAACTGGCTTGAAACGAGCTACATGGCGCGCAAGGGCGTGGCGCGCGGCAAAGCGGGCAAGAGGCACGAGCTCACCGTCGAGAAACAGGGCAAATATCACTATGTCTATGGACCCTATGCCGATCCGGTGCTGAAGATCGAGCCGGGCGACATCGTCGTCGCCGAAACCCATGACGCCTTCGAAGGCGCCATCAAAAAGGAAAGCGACAAGCCGACCGAGCTTCTGCATATGCCCTTCCTCAACCCGCAGAACGGGCCGATCGCCGTCAAGGGCGCGGAAAAGGGCGACGTGCTCTGCGTCCATATCCACAGCATCAAACCACGCGGGCCTCAGCCGGCCGGCACCACGGCGCTGATCCCGGAATTCGGCGGCCTCGTCGCCACCGGCAACACCGCCCTTCTCAATCCGCCATTGCCCGAGCGGGTGAAGAAGATGGAAGTCACCGAGGCCGGCATCAAGTTCAACAGCAAGATCACCCTGCCCTACGAGCCCTTCATCGGCACGCTGGGGGTGAGCCCCGAGATCGAGGCGGTGTCGTCGCTGCAGCCCGATTACTGGGGCGGCAATATGGATCTGCCCGACGTGGCGCCGGGCGCCGTCGTCTATTTCCCGGTGCATCATAAAGACGCCTATCTTTATCTCGGCGACTGTCACGGCACCCAGGGCGACGGCGAATTATGCGGCGTCGCCGTCGAGATCCCCTCGACCACGACGGTGCAGGTCGATCTCATCAAGAACTGGCAGATCGCCTGGCCGCGCCTCGAAAACGAGAAATTCATCATGGCGATCGGCAGCACGCGGCCGATGGAGGATGCGGCGCGCATCGCCTATCGCGAACTCATCCACTGGATGGTCGCCGATTACGGCTTCGACCAGTATGAGGCGTATTTCCTCCTGACCCAGGCGGGCAAGGTGCGGCTCGGCAACATGGTCGATCCGAAATATACGCTGGGCGCGTCGATCCTGAAGAGCTATCTGGGGTAGAGAGATAACTCTCGAAATCCCTCATCGGGATAGAGTGGTGAAGCTGAAGCAACCCTTCGAGGCTCGCTTCGCTCGCACCTCAGGGTGAGGGGTTTAAGAAGCGGTGACTACACCCCAGGCACGGCGCCGTGCTATCATGGCGGCATGACCAGCGGCATACGTATTCTCGTCGTCGATGACGAGCCCCAGATCCAGCGCTTTCTCAAGCTCGGCCTGACCGCCGGCGGCTTCGAGGTGTCGGCGGCGGCGACCGCCGCCGAGGCGATCCGCATGATCGCCACGACCGCGCCCGATGTCGTGCTGCTCGATCTGGGCCTGCCCGATCTCGACGGCAAGGACGTGATCCGCCAGGCGCGGGCCTTCTCGCAGGTGCCGATCATCGTCGTCTCGGCGCGCGACCGCGAGTCCGAGAAGATCGAGGCGCTCGATCTCGGCGCCGACGACTATGTGAACAAGCCCTTCGGCATCGGCGAGCTGCTGGCGCGCATCCGCACCGCGCTGCGCCACCATAATCCGACCGCCAATGCCGCGCCGGTGCTGAGCCATGGCGAGATCACCCTCGACGTGACCGATCACCGCGCCACCAGGAACGGCACGCCGCTCAAGCTGACGCCGAAGGAGTTCGAGCTCCTGGCTTTGCTGCTGCGCAATGCCGGCCGCGTTCTTACCCACCGCCAGATCCTCACCGCCATCTGGGGCCCGGCCCATACCGAGGACATGCAATATCTGCGCGTGCTGATCGGGCAATTGCGCGGCAAGCTCGAGGACGACCAGGCCAATCCGCGCTACATCCAGACCGAACCCGGCGTCGGCTACCGTCTCGTCATGGACGACTATTCCTCGCCCAGATAGGCCTTGCGGACCCGCTCGTCATGGGCGAGCTCGGAGCCTTTGCCATCGAGCGCGATGGCGCCGGTGTCGAGCACATAGGCATGGGCCGCGAGCTCGAGCGCGGCGCGGGCATTCTGCTCGACCAGGAGCAAGGTGGTGCCGGACGCGTTGATCTCGCGCGCGAGATCGAAGATCTTGTCCTGCATGATCGGCGACAGCCCCATCGACGGCTCGTCCAGCATCAGGAGGCGCGGCTTCGACATCAGAGCGCGGCCCATCGCAAGCATCTGCTGCTGGCCGCCCGACAGCGTGCCGGCCAGTTGCTCCTCGCGCTCCTTGAGGACCGGGAAGAGCTCATAGACCCAGCCGAGATCGCGCTCGACAGTCGCATC
>JBMOOM010000090.1:0-55637 GCA_049323275.1 Pseudomonadota bacterium | reverse complement strand
CCCCGCTTCGTTTTTGGGGAATTCACGTGGACAAGCAAAGTTATTTCGAGGCCAACCGCAAGAGCTGGGACGAGCGCGTGGCGATCCATTGCCGCGACGACACCAAGTTCTACGATGTCGAGAAGATCATCGCCGGCAAGGACAGCCTGAGCCCGATCGAGGCGGCCGAAATCGGCGACGTCAAAGACCTGCGCATCGCGCATCTGCAGTGCCATTTCGGACTGGATTCGATCTCGCTCGCCAGGCGCGGCGCGTCGGTGACCGGGCTCGACTTTTCGTCGGCCGCCATCACCGAGGCCCGTGCTCTCGCCGAAGGGCTCGGCGTCGACGCGCAATTCGTCGAAGGCAATGTCTATGACGCGCGTGCGCTGTTGAGCGGCGATTTCGACAGGGTCTATGTCACCTGGGGCGCCATCAACTGGCTGCCCGACATCGCGCTGTGGGCGAAGATCGTCGCATCGTTGCTCAAACCGGGCGGCAAGCTCTATCTGGCCGAGACGCATCAGACGATCCTGAGCTTCGACTGGGTCGAGGAGCGCATCGCGCCGCGCTATGACTGGCGCACGCCTGCGGCGGCGCCGATCGTGGAAGAGGTGGCGACGACCTATACGGGGGCGGCCGAGGAGCTTTCCAACAAGACGACCTATTCCTGGCAGCATCCGCTGTCCGACATCATCAACGGCCTGATCGGGGCGGGGCTGACGCTCGACTGGTTCCGCGAGCATGCCGCATTGGTGTGGCCGCTCTTCCCGAACATGAAAGCGGGTGAAGACGGGCTCTACCGGCTGCCCGCCGATCATGTACAGCTGCCGCTGGCATTTTCGCTCGAGGCGCGGAAGTCCTGACGAGACGAGCACATGGACGGCTGCGGAGAATCCTGCTCACATGGTTTTTTCAGAATGAGCGGAGCCCATGACCAGCGATCTCATCATCAGAAACGCAACCCTGCCGGACGGCCGGACGGGGCAGAGCATCCTGTGCCGCAATGGCCGTATCGCCGAGATCGGCACTGTCCCCGCGATCGCCGGGGCGCGTGAGATCGACGCACAGGGCTATCTCGTCTCGCCGCCTTTCGTCGATGCGCATTTCCATATGGACGCGACCCTCTCGCTCGGCCAGCCGCGGCTCAACCGTTCGGGAACCTTGCTCGAAGGCATAGCACTTTGGGGCGAGCTCAAGCCGCTCCTCACCCATGAGGCGGTCATCGAGCGGGCCTTGCGCTATTGCGATCTCGCGGTGTCGCAAGGGCTGCTCGCCATCCGCACCCATGTCGATGTGTGCGACGACCGGCTGCTGTGCGTCGAGGCGCTGCTCGAGGTGCGCCGGAAGATCGCGCCCTATATCGATCTGCAGATCGTCGCCTTTCCGCAGGACGGCTATTACCGCTCGCCCAGCGCGGCGAAGAATCTCAAGCGCGCCCTCGACATGGGCGTCGATGTGGTGGGCGGCATCCCGCATTTCGAGCGCACCATGGCGGACGGCGCCCGGAGCCTGAAGGCGCTCTGCGAGATCGCCGCGAAACGCGGCCTCATGGTCGACATCCATTGCGACGAGACGGACGATCCGATGTCGCGCCATGTCGAGGCGCTGGCCTATGAGACGCAAAGGCTGGGGCTCAACGGCCGCGTGGTCGGATCGCATCTCACCTCGATGCATTCGATGGACAACTATTATGTGTCGAAGCTCATCGCGCTGATGGCCGAGGCGCAGCTTCACGCGACGCCCAATCCGCTGATCAACATCACGTTGCAGGGCCGCCACGATACCTATCCGAAACGGCGCGGCATGACGCGGGTGCCGGAACTGCGCCAGGCCGGGATCAACGTGTCCTTCGGCCATGATTGCGTGCTCGATCCCTGGTATTCGCTGGGCCAGGGCGACATGCTGGAAGCGGCCCATATGGGCGTGCATGTGGCGCAGATGACGAGCCGCGAAGGCATGCGCTGGTGCTTCGATGCGGTGACGGTCAATCCCGCCAGGGCGATGCAGCTCGAAGGCTACGGGCTCGATAAGGGCTGCCACGCCGACCTGGTGGTGCTGCAGGCCAGGGACCCGATCGAGGCGATCAGGCTCAAGCCGCAGCGGCTCTTCGTCATCCGGCGCGGCAAGGTGATCGCCGAGGCGCCCTTGCGCGTGACGGCGCTGCATCTGGACGGGCGGCCGAAAAACGTGAATGGCGCCGACTATGCGCCGAAAGCGGGCGACTGAGCCTTCGATGGGGCTGAGATTTCCGCAGGTGCTGGTCCTAGCCACCTTATTTTTGACCTTTTGATAAATAATTTGACCAAATGAGAAAACTGATTCAATATTCCTGACGTCATCCGGCATGAAGACCGGCGAGTGAGGAGACTAGCCAATGGGCCATCCCGATATTTCGGGCCGGCGTCTGTCGAAGGACGCCTATGCTAAGAATTTTTCCGACCTGCATCCGCCGCTCAGCGCGCATGAGGCTCTGGTCGAAAGCGACCGCTGCTATTTCTGCTATGACGCGCCCTGTCAGCAGGCCTGTCCGACCTCGATCGACATCCCGATGTTCATCCGCCAGATCGGCGCCGGCAATGCGAAGGGCGCGGCCGAGACGATCTTCGAGCAGAACATATTGGGCGGCATGTGCGCCCGCGTCTGTCCGACCGAGACTCTGTGCGAGGAAGTCTGCGTGCGCGAGAAAGCGGAAGGCAAGCCGGTCAAGATCGGCCTTCTGCAGCGCTACGCCACCGACACGCTGATGCGCTCAGGCGCACAACCCTTCCAACGTGCGCCCGCGACCGGGAAAAAAGTGGCCGTCGTTGGGGCGGGGCCCGCGGGCCTCGCTTGTGCTCACCGTCTGGCGCTCAAGGGCCATGACGTGACGATCTTCGAAGCGCGCAGGAAATCCGGCGGGCTCAATGAATATGGCATCGCCGCCTATAAGACGGTCAACGGCTTCGCGCAGGAAGAAGTCGATTTCGTCCTCGGTGTCGGCGGCATCGTCATCGAGCATGGCAAGGCGCTGGGCAAGCAAATCAAGCTCGAGGCCTTGCGCAAGGATTATGACGCGGTGTTTCTCGGCATGGGCTTGCAGGGCGTCAATGCGCTCAACACCCGCAACGAGGAGAGCGATGGCGTCGAGGACGCGGTCGACTATATCGCCGAGCTGCGCCAGGCGAAGGATCTCGGCAAATTGCCGGTCGGACGCCAGGTGCTGGTGATCGGCGGCGGCATGACCGCCATCGACATCGCGGTGCAGTCGAAGCTTCTGGGCGCCGAAGACGTCACCATCCTCTATCGCCGCGGCGCCGACCAGATGAAGGCCTCGGGCTTCGAGCAGGACCTGGCGCAGACCAAAGGCGTCAAGATCAAGCATTGGGTGATGCCGAAGAAGGTCATCGTCAAGGACGGCAAGGCCGCCGGCCTCGAATGCGAATATACCGAGGAGAGGAAAGGCAAGCTCACCGGCACCGGCGAGACCTTCAAGCTCCCGGCCGACATGATCTTCAAGGCGATCGGCCAGACCTTCGTGCCGGCCCCGATGGAGGATGCCATCGTCCTTGCAAGCGGTCGCATCAAGGTCGATGCCGACCGCCGCACCAATCTCGCCGATGTCTGGGCGGGCGGCGACTGCGCCGCGGGCGGGCAGGACCTGACCGTCGCCGCCGTCGATGACGGCCGCCGCGCCGCCGAAGCGATCCACGTCTATCTGTCAGCCTGAGGAGATAATTCCATGGCAGACCTGCGCAGCAATTTCGTCGGCATCAAGTCGCCGAATCCGTTCTGGCTCGCCTCGGCGCCGCCGACCGACAAGGAATACAATGTCGTCCGCGCCTTCAAGGCCGGCTGGGGCGGCGTCGTGTGGAAGACGCTGGGCGAGGACCCGCATATCGTCAATGTGAACGGCCCGCGCTACGGCGCCATCCATTCGGGCGACCGGCGGCTTCTCGGCCTCAACAATATCGAGCTCATCACCGACCGGCCGCTGCAGACCAATCTCGACGAGATCAAGCGCGTCAAGCGCGACTGGCCCGACCGCGCCATGGTCGTGTCGCTGATGGTGCCCTGCGAGGAGCCCAACTGGGCGGCGATCCTCAAGCGCGTGGAAGAGACGGACTGCGACGGCGTCGAGCTCAATTTCGGCTGCCCGCATGGCATGTCGGAGCGCGGCATGGGTTCGGCGGTGGGCCAGGTGCCGGAATATATCGAGATGGTGGCGCGCTGGTGCAAGGCCAATACGCGCATGCCGGTGATTGTGAAGCTCACGCCCAATATCACCGATATCCGCAAGCCCGCGCGCGCGGCGAAGCAGGGCGGCGCCGATGCCGTATCGCTGATCAACACGATCAACTCGATCATGAGCATCAATCTCGACAGCTTCGCGCCGGAGCCGACGATCGACGGCAAGGGCACGCATGGCGGCTATTGCGGCCCGGCGGTCAAGCCGATCGCGCTTTCCATGGTGTCGGAGATCGCGCGCGACAAGGAAACGCAAGGCATGCCGATCTCCGGCATCGGCGGCATCACCACCTGGCGCGACGCCTTGGAATTCATCCTGCTCGGCGCCGGCACGGCGCAGGTCTGCACCGCCGCCATGACCTATGGCTTCAAGATCGTGCAGGAGATGGTCTCAGGCCTCGAGAACTGGATGGACGAGCGCGGCTTCAAGCGCCTCGACGAGCTCGTCGGCAAGGCGGTGCCGAACGTCACAGACTGGCAGTATCTCAATCTCAACTACATCGCCAAGGCGCATATCGACCAGGACAAATGCATCCAGTGCGGGCGCTGCTATGCGGCCTGCGAGGACACGTCGCACCAGGCGATCTCGAACGCGCCGAAGAACGGCCAGCGCCATTTCGAGGTGATCGACGCCGAATGCGTCGCCTGCAATCTCTGCGTTGAGGTCTGCCCGGTCGAGGACTGCATCACCATGGTGCAGATGACCAAAGGCACCGATCCGCGCACCGGCAGGAAGATCGATCCGAGATACGCCAACTGGACGACGCATCCGAACAACCCCGCGGCGAAGATGGCGGCGGAGTAAGACAGTTGAGAGCGTAACGAGGCTCAGTCGGGCAGCCCGGCCTGGCGCAGGCCGTCCGCGAAGCGTGCAAACATTTCAGGCCGGCTGAATTCGGGGAACTTTGCCTTGAGGTCGGAAATACGCAGCGACGGGTAAGTCTTGAGCAATCGCGTCACGCGATCCCGCGCTTCCTCCACTCGCCCCAGATGAGCGCCGCTGGCGGCCGCCAGACATTGCGTCAGCAAGAATTCACTGCTGCTGCGCAAGGCTTTGGTCGCCCATTGAAGCGCTTCCGGATAACGCCCGGCGCAGAAACAGGCTGAAGCCATCGCGTCGTGCATGACGAATATGGACGGATCGTTGGGGCTCATGCGAATGGCATGGTTCAGCCGCTCCATGGCGGTCTCGATCTCGCCCCGCCACAGATTCACCCAGCCGCTGCACACCCACGCCCAGGCGAAGTTCGGATTCTGGGCCAGCGCAAGCTCGGTGAGAGCGTGGCCCTCGTCGAGATCACCAACCAGATATGCCTGGGCGATCCCGGCTGTGCACAGGGCGACGGCATCGTCGCCCCCGAACTCGACCGCGAGCCGCGCAAGCCGTGCAGCTTCAGCGGTTTCCCGAGCGAGATCGACGGTCCAGCCGCCGGCCTTGCGCTGCGAGTAACAGCGAGCGGCCAGCCCATAGGCAGCGGCATATTTGGGATCGAGCTCGATGGCCTTGTAGAAATGAGCTAGCGCGTCGCGATTGGATTCCTCAGTCCACAAATGAACGCTCGCCATCCCGCGCAAATAGTGATCATAGGCGTCGAGATTTTCGGTCGGCTTGCGGCGCGATCGATCGATCTCGGCCACCTCCATTTTCGGCGCGATGGCGGCGACGACACTGGCCGTTATCTGGTCCTGGAGATCAAAGACGTCTTCCATCTGGCCGTCATAGCGGTCGGCCCAGAGATGGGCCGCGGTGGAAGCGTCGATCAGCTGGCCTGTGATTCTCACCCGGCTGGCCGCCTTGCGCACGCTTCCTTCCAGCACATAGCGCACGCCGAGCTCGCGTCCGGCCTGCCTGATGTCGATCGAGCGGCCCTTGTAGATCTGGCTCGAATTGCGGGCGATGACGAACAGCCAGCGGACGCGGGAAAGTGCGGTGATGATGTCCTCGACAATGCCGTCGGCGAAGTAGTCCTGCTCCGGATCGCCGCTCATATTCTGGAACGGCAGGACGGCAATGGACGGCCGGTCGGGCAAAGCGAGGGCCGGCGGCGCCTTGAGCGCATTTTCGCCGCGCAGGCGATAGACACGCACCGGTGCGGCGATATTCTTCAGCGATCGTTCGCCGAGGTCGTCGAACCGAAGATCGACCTTGCCCTGGACCTGATGGTGAATGGTGTCGGAGACGCAGATGCCGCCTGGATCGGCAATGGCTTCGAGCCTGGCCGCCACATTCACGCCATCGCCATAGATGTCGGCGTCTTCGACCACGACGTCGCCAAGGCTGATGCCCACCCGGAGCACGATCTTTTCATCTTCCGAAAGGGGTGCATTCGCGGCCGCCATCGCCGCCTGCAATTCGACCGCGCAGCGCACCGCACTTACGGCGCTTGCGAACTCCATGAGAATGCCGTCGCCCATCAGCTTGACGATCCGTCCCTTGTGGCCGTCGACAAGCGGCTGAAGTATTTCGGTCCGGCGCTTCTTCAGGGCCTCCAGCGTGCGGGTCTCATCCGCTTCCACCAAGCGGCTGTAGCCCACGACATCGGCAAGGACGATGGCAGCCAGGCGGCGGTCCATGCGGATCTCCCTGGCCGTCAATATTACTTTGCGTAATTGAATGAATCCACAGCGGATTGCGGATATGCTCAATTCAACCGCCCGGGATTGGCGAAATCGGGGAAGTCGGTGAAGATGGCGCGGGAGGTGCCCATGCAGAATACTGGCAACTGGACGCTCGGCCTCATCGATTCGGCCTGGTTCGGCACGGAGTATGAAGGCCCGCGCGGGCGCGAGGAGGCGAAGCGGATCGGCTTCGAGAGTCTGGATCTGTTTGTCGGCTTCGATCCGGGCAAGCTTTCCAAGGCGGAGCGGCAGACCTATATCGACGAGAACCTGTCGACCGGCCTGCCGGTCGTCTCGCTCGTCTGCACCTGCCTCGGCCTCAGCGACTTCAATCCGGCAATCCGCGGTTATCATATCGAGCGGGCCAAGAATGTCGTCGATCTCGCCGCCGACATGCCGACCACCCGCAATCTCTGCTTCGTGCCGGGCGAATATATGTTCCAGAAGAAGCTCATTCCGGCCAAGGGCGAATGGGACGCGGTCGTCGACGCGACGCGGCAAGTAGGGGCGCATGCGGCAGCGAAGAAGCGCGAGCTCGCCATCGAGCTCCTGCCGTTCGAATTCTCCTTCATCAACTCGCTCGACACGATGGAGCGTTTCCTCGACGAGGTCGGACTTGCCAATGTGAAGGCGACGATCGACGTCTCGCATTTCTGGCTGATGCGCATCCCACCCGAGCAGGTCGCCAAAAGACTGAAGGGCCGCGTCGCCCATGTGCATATGTCCGACTGCGACGGCATCAATCACGGCGACATGCCGCCGGGGCGCGGCAACACGCCCTTCGCCGATTATCTCGCCGCCATCCGCGAGACGGGCTTCGTCGGCGCCGCCTCGATCGAGCTCGAATTCCCGCCCGATCCGAAGGGCATGGCGGCCTGGGTGACGGAAGCGCATGGCGCCGCCTTGCAGCTTCTCAAGGACGCGCGAGTCCATACAAGCTGACGGCCTATTTGCGCCGCTCCCGGACATCGATGCGGTCGAGGCCGATATCGCGCAGCAGGTGATCGTTCAAGGCGCTGAGATCACGCGCCAAGGCGCGATGCCGACGATTTCTGGGGCGAACGGGCTGCAATAGAGCAAGCAGCCGCAGGAACGGCCGGGGTTCGCAAGGATCATCGATTTTCATTGCCTGTCCTCCACATCGGCAGGGAAGGGCAATAAGCTGAAGCCAGGGGAAGGGGCTAGGCCAGGAACTGTACTGGTCGCAAGACTATGATTTTTCTTCGAACTCTTTCACCAGCCGCTTGGGGGCGGTGGCCTTCCAGGAGCGCAGCAGCAGCGCTTTCACCTGCTCTGGATGAGCCTTGGATAAGCGCATCAGCACCATCGGCCAGCCCTTGTAATGATCGGTGATGTAGAAAATATCGGGCGCGGCCTCCATCAGCATGTCGCGCTCATCGGGATCGACATCCTTGATGACGAGGCTGTCGCCGTCCTCCTTGAGGCGGGTGAAGAATTTGCCTTTGATCTTAAGCGCCGGGGTTCCGTAAGAGGTGCCGTCCTCGACGCCGGGCCAGGCCAGGGCCATGCTGCGCACCTCGTCAAAGGTCATGACGCGATCGCTCTGTCGACCCAGTCTGCAAAGTCGTCGAGAATCTCGTTCAGCACCTCGGCATCCTTACGGCCGCTTTTGGCCGGGACATGGAAGGAATGATCGGCCGGGTCGTAGAGCTTCAGCGTGGCGCGCCTGCCCAGGCTCTTGATCACCGGCTCGAGCTGATCGAGCTCGGCCAGCGCATCGCGCGTGCCTTGCAGGAACAGCATCGGGATATTCACGTTGGCCAGGTGATCGGCGCGCTCGCGCGCCGGCTTGCCGGCGGGATGCAAAGGGAAGCCCAGAAAGATGAGACCGCGTACGCCGCCCAAAGGTGCCACGGCCTGCGCTCCCGATGTCATGCGTCCGCCGAAGGATTTGCCTCCGGCGAAAAGCGGCAGGCTGGGCGCCAGCTTCGCGGCTTCGGCGACCGCGGCACGCACCGCCGCCTGAGCGAGCTTCGGCGGATCGGGCCGCTTCGATTTGCGCTCCATATAGAGGAACTGATAGCGCAGGCTGGCGATGCCGCGCTCGGCGAGGCCGTTGGCGATCGCCGCCATCGAGGCATGCGCCATGCCGGCGCCGGCGCCATGGGCGAAGACATAAAGGGCGCGAGCGTCCTTCGGCTTGAGCAGGAGACCGGAAACATGACCTTCGCCTGCGACCTCGATGGTGACGGGGGCTGCGTCCGATACCGGCATGGCGATTTCCTGGGCTTGGGCGGAGATGGGGATTTCCCCTATAGTGCCACCCGAAACCGCATTTCTCCAGAGGAAGACAGATGGGCCAGGATCCGGAACTGCTGCGGCGCCTCCTGCGCGCCAAGGACCGGATGGATGCCGCCTCGCAGGAAGAGTGGCCGGTCCGGCGGCTGGCGGAGGTGAGCGGCACGTCGGCGGCGCATTTCGCGCGCTCCTTCAAGGAGGCGTTCGGCGTCCCTCCGCACCGTTATCTGCTGACGCGGCGCATCGAGCGGGCCGTGGCGCTGCTGCGCGAAACCGATCTGCCGATTACCGAGATCGCCTTCCAGACCGGCTGGAACAGTCTCGGGACATTCGGGCGGACGTTCCGCGACGTCACGGGTGAAAGTCCCGTCGCGATGCGGGCGCGCGAGCAGGCCGTGGCGCTCGATCTCGGCGACATGCCGGAATGTGTCTCGCGCGCCGCCGGGCGTCCCGGCCTCACAATAGCAGTTTCGGAGAAGCGACGCCGCGCCGAGGGTGATACGGAGGGCCCCGAAGAAATGGAGGTCCGATGAGCCAGGGTATCGATGTCGTTGGGATATATGTCCGTGATCAGGACGAGGCGCTGAGTTTTTATGTCGACAAGCTGGGGTTCACCGTCCATGCGGATGTGCGCAACGGTCCCTTTCGCTGGCTGACGGTCCGGCATCCGGAACAGGCGTCGGTCCAGCTCGGCCTGTTCGCGCCGGGGCCGCCCCTGCACGATGCGGCGACCGCGCAGACTTTGCGCGAGATGGTCGCCAAGGGCGCCATGCCGCCGCTGGTCCTCATGGTCGCCGACTGCCGCGCCGCCTATGATCGGCTGCAGGCGAAGGGCGTGGAATTCACGCAGGAGCCCATCGAACGCTATGGTCGCGTCGATGCCGGCTTCCGCGATCCCTCCGGCAACGGGTGGAAGCTGATCGAAGGGTGATGGCGCAGGCATGAGCACAGCAACGGAACAGATCGACCAGCTCATCGCCAGGCTCAAGGATTGGCGCGGGCAGACGCTCGCCAGAGTCCGCAAGAGCATTCTCGCGGCCGATGCCGAGATCACGGAAGACTGGAAATGGATGGGCAGCCCCGTCTGGTCCCGCGACGGCATGATCGCCGTCGGCAACGCTCATAAGGGCAAGGTGAAGCTCACCTTTACGCAGGGCGCGAGCCTCCCTGATCCCGCCAAGCTCTTCAATGCCGGGCTCGACGGCAAGGTGTGGCGGGCCATCGATCTTTTCGAAGGCGACAAGATCGACGAAGGCGCGCTCAAGGATCTGGTACGCGCCGCGATCGCCTATAATCAGAGCAAGGCGAAAAAGAAGGCCGCGGCGAGAAAGAAGTGAGGCGCGTTGGGCAGAAGGCCGGTTTCGTCTATACTGTCCGAGGAAACCGTATTTCTCCACAGGAGACGTCGATGTGCCGGAATATCCGCACCTTGTTCAACTTCGAGCCGCCGGCGACCGAGGACGAGATTCGCGCCTCGGCGTTGCAATTCGTGCGCAAGCTTTCGGGTTTCGCCAAGCCGTCGAAGACCAATGAGGCGGCCTTCGATCGCGCCGTCGATGAGGTGACGGAAGCGGCGCGCCGGCTCATCTTCGCGCTCGACACGCAGGCGCCGCCGCGCAACCGCGAGATCGAGGCGGAGAAGGCGCGCGAGCGGTCGAAAGCGCGTTTCGCCTAAATGGGCGTCCGCCGTCCATAGGCGCCGAAGCACCACAGGTCGGTGAGGATCTCGGCGATCTTTTCCTCGTCATGGGCCAGGTGCGCCAGCGCCGGCTCGCGGCGGAGATAGATCTGCGCCAGGAATTCATCGATCATGCCGCCCAGGGCATAGGCCTGGGGCAGGTAGTCCTCGCCCGGCGTTCCATCCTGGCGGTCGCGGGCGATGGCGCCGGCGACGCGGCCATACCAGTCGCGGTTGAGCCGGCGATAGGCGCGGGCAAAGGCGGTTTCCTCGGCCGTCAGGCCGATGAGGCAGCGCATCAGCCCGGCATTGCGGCGGAACAGGCGGGCGAAGGCGAGCGTCGTCGCCTTCACCCGCTCATGCGATCCCGTTTCGGCGCCGGTCCGGGCCGCGGTCAGATGGACCTGCACGAAAGACGAGAATTCCTCGATCAGCGCCTCGACCGCGGCAGGCATGTCCTGGAAGTAGCGGTAGAAGGTGCCGTGGGCCAGGCCGGCGCTTCTGGTCGCTTCCGCCACCTTGAGGTCGCGCCAGGCGAGGCCGGAACCGAGCTCGCGGGCCAAGGCGGCGAGCAGGCGGGCGCGGGTGCGGTCGGTCTTGCGCGCCGCCCCATTCCGGGCCGCGGCCAGAAGGGTGGCGGCAAAAACCAAGGTGTCGTCATTCTCCATTGGGACAGATTGACATGATTTGCTCTTCATGAAAATGATATCATAATCATTTTTGAGGATCGAGGCATGCTGGTCAAGCGGGCGGACTTCGCCGATCTCAACGAGCTGGCCGCCCACCGGCAGCGCCTGTGGGAGCGCCAGTCCGCCTATGTGGCGGCGTCCTCGCCGCTGCACCGGCGCGCCTGGGGCGGGAAAAGGCCTCCGAAAAGCCTGGCGGATCTGGCCGGGCTGCCGCTCATCGACAAGGAAACGCTGCGCTCGAGCCAGCGCCAGACCCCGCCCTTCGGCGATTATCTGGCGGCTCCCGAAACGGCGATCGCCCGAATCCACCGCACCTCGGGCACCACCGGCACGGCGATGAATCTGGCCCTCTCCGCCAGGGACGCGCTGGAGACGGCGGTGGTGGGCGGGCGCGCCCAGGCGGCGGGCGGCCTGGGCCCCGGCCATCGGGTCGTCCATTGTCTCAATTACCGCCTGTGGATGGGCGGCTTCACCGACCATGCGACGCTGGAGGCGACAGGCGCAACGGTGGTGCCCTTCGGCGTCGGCGATACCCAGCTCCTGGTGCGCACCATCCGCGAGCTCGGCATCACCGCCATTTCCTGCACCCCCTCCTATCCCGGGGTGCTGGAGCAGGTCATCGCCGAATATTATCCGGGGCTCAAGCCGCGCGATCTCGGCCTCAAGCTCGGGCTGTTCGGCGGCGAGGCCGGGCTCGACGATGCGGAATTCCGGCAGCGGCTCGAAACCGTCTGGGGCTTCTCGGTGCGCAACTCCAATTACGGGGTCACCGACGTCTTCTGCAATTTCGCCGGGCAGAGCGAGGTCGACAACGATCTGCATTTCATGGCGCTCGACGTGCTGCATCCGGAGCTGATCGACCCGGAAAGCGGCGAGGTGCGCTCCTGGCAGGAAGGCGCGCAAGGCGAGCTGGTGCTGACCCATCTGAGCCGGCAATGCCAGCCCCTGGTGCGCTTCCGCACCGGCGACATCATCCGCCTCACCGGCACCGGCAAGGCCCGGTGCGGCCGCACCGCGCCGCGCTTCCGGGTGGTGGGGCGCAGCGACGACATGGTGGTAGTGCGCGGCATCAATGCCTTTCCAACCCAGGTCGCCGCCGTCCTCAATCAGTTCCGGTGGCTTTCGGGCGAATACCGGATCCTCCTCGAGGGGGCCGGTCCGCATGACCTGCTGCCGGTCGAGGCCGAGCTGGCGGCGGGCGCCGCGCCGATGGAAAACCTCGCCGGCGAGATCGAGCGGCGCATCAAGCGCGAGATCGGCGTCTCGGCGCGGGTGGCGCTTCTCCCCTTCAACAGCCTGCCGCGGACCGAAGGCAAGACGCGCCGGGTGATCTGGAAAGACAAAGCATGAGCAAGACGGTTCGCAGCGAGTATCTGGGCGAGGGCGTGCAGAAGATCACGCTCGACCGGCCGCATCGGCTGAATGCGATCGTGCCGGCGCTGCTCGATGATCTCGTTGCCGCGCTCGATGCCGCCAATGGCGATGAGCAAGTGGGCGCGATCGTCCTCACCGGCGAGGGCCGCGCCTTCTGCGCCGGCGATGACCTCAAGGAATTCAGCTCGCAGGCCTCGGACGAGACAGGCACCACCGCCTATATCGAGCGCATCCAGGACGTCACCCGTGCCATGGTGCTGGGAAAGCGGCCGGTCATCGGCGCCATTCGCGGCTGGGCGGTGGGCGGCGGCCTCGAATGGGTGATCAATTGCGATTTCGCGATTGCCGCCAAGGGCACGCGCTTCTTTTTTCCCGAGATCGCGCTCGGCGTATTCGTCACCGGCGGCGTCACCGAGCTCCTGCCGCGCCTCGTGGGTTTGCAGCGGGCGCGCGAGATGATCCTGCTCGGCGAGAAATTCGATGCCGGCCAGGCGAAGGACTGGGGACTGCTGCGCGATGTCGTGGCCGATGACGCGCTGATGCCGCAGGCGACCGATCTCGCCCGGCGCCTGGCGGCCTTGCCGCGCGACCGGGTGAGCGATCTGAGGCGCATATTGGCGCGCCGCGACGGGGCGGGACTGGCCAGCGCGATGGCGGCCGAAACCGCGGCCACGGTCAAAGGCTTCCTCGATCCCGAGACGGCGAATCGCGTGGCGCAATTCCGTTGAAGGCGACCGGCCGGTCTGGCAAATTGCCGGCCCATGCGCGCTCCCATCTTCGGACTTCTGATCGGTTCTGTCTTCGCGACCACGGTGTCGGCGCAGGAACTCGTCATTCCCAAGGTCACCTATCCCGCATTGCCGAAAGATGGAGCGAATGCCGAAGCCTTCGTGCCGACAGGCTGGAAGCTCGAGAAGCAGCAGGTTGGTGATCTCAACAAGGATGGGCAGGACGATCTCCTGTTTCTCCTGCGCATGGACGATCCCAAGAACATCGTGAAGAACGAGGGGCTCGGACAGAATCCCTTCGATACCAATCCGCGCATCCTGGCTGTCGCCTTCAACGATGGCGCCGGCAAATCCTTCACGCTCGGGCTCGAGAATCACACGCTGATAGCCAGGACCGAGGATCCGGTCATGGACGATCCGGTCGGGGAATCCGGTGGCGTCGCGATCGAGCGCGGAACGCTCAAGGTGGATCTGTATTCGTTTGCGAGCGCCGGTTCCTGGAGCGCCGGGACCACCACCTTCCGGCTCCGCCATGGCAGGCGCGGCTTCGAGCTCATCGGCTATGACAGCACCTCGACACAGCGCAATACCGGCGAGGTCGAGGAGATCAGCATCAACTACCTCACCGGCAAGGTCCAGATCAGCACCGGCACGATCGAGGACGACAAGCTCAAAGAAAAATGGCGCAAGATTCCCAAGAAGAAGCTTTTGCTTATCGAAGAGATCGGTGACGGGCTCGCCTTCGATCCCGGAATCGGCAATTGACCGCACGCGCCGGACGTCGCAGACTGCCAACATCGCCGTTCTGATCTTTCGTCCTAAAATCGAAAAAGCAGGAGCGTGCCGTGACTCAGTCCGATGCTTATCTGCTGGGCCGCGCCGAGGCCGAGGAAGTCCGCCTGAAGCGCCAGATCGCCAATCTGGCGCCCGATTCCGACGCGCAATTCGACAAGATCGGCATCAAGCCGGGCGAGCGCGTCGTCGATCTGGGCTGCGGGCCGGGCGGGGTGCTGCATCTGCTCGGCAAGCGTGTCGGGCCGGAAGGCTCGGTGCTCGGTCTCGAGCGCAGCGGCCATTTCGTCGACCAGGCGCGCCGCTTCGTCGATGGTCATGGACTGGCGCATGTGGAAGTGCGCGAGGGCGACGCCTACGACACCGGGCTTCCGCGGCAGTCCTTCGATGGGGCTCATATGCGCCTCGTCCTCGTCAATGTGCCTGAGCCCGAGCGCATCGTGCGCGAAATGGTGGCGCTGGTGCGCCCGGGCGGCTGGGTGGCGAGCTTCGAGGCCGATTATTTCGCGCATATCTGCGATCCGCCGCTGCCCGCCTGGACGCATCTTCTCGAGGCCTATACCGCCTATACGGTCCAGCAGGGCATCGACATCTTCGTCGGCCGGCGCATTCATCGGCTGTTCCGTGCGGCAGGTGTCGAGGATATCGGCGTCGATGCGGTAATGCATGTCTATCCGCCCGGCCATGACCGCCGGCCGATCCTGCGCGACTTCATCACCAATGTCCGCGACAGGCTGATCGGCGGCGGCTTCATCACGCTGAGCGAGCTCGAGCGCGACATGGCGGATCTCGAACGGCATCTGGCGGATCCCGATGTGATGGTGACGTCGCATATGTTCTTCCGGCTCATCGGCCGCGTGCCGGAGAATGGATCCCGGCTTTCGCCGGGTTGACGGATGAGTTAGCCTCAAGCCGACGGCAGCTTTAATGGGAGGGATACATGCGCTACAAAGGAAGCTGTCATTGCGGCAAGGTCACCTTCACGGTGGAGGGCGATCTGACCGGCGGCGCGGTCGATTGCAATTGCTCGATCTGCGCGCGCAAGGGCGCGCTGCTCATCGCGGTGCCGCGCAACAATCTGCAGCTGCTCTCGCCCGAGACCGACCTGCAGAAATACACCTTCAACAAACATGCGATCGCGCATCGCTTCTGCCGCACCTGCGGCATGCATCCCTTCGCCGAAGACACCGCCGACAAGAGCGAACGCATGGCCTATGTGAATATCCGCTGCCTGCAGGGCGTCGATCTCGCCCAGGTGGCGGTGATGAATTTCGACGGGCGCGCGATGTGACGGGTCAATCTCGCTGTTGCGCGAGATCGTAGCGCCAGTCATTGCAGCGCATGATGTGGCCGGGCGGGAATTCGAAATCGACCTCGCCCAGAAGCACGAAGCCGGCGCGGCGGCAGATGGCGTTGGAGGCGGGATTCTCCGGCGAGGGAAAGGCATGCAGATAGCGATGACGCGCGTCCGGCTTGAGCAGCGCGATCAGCGCCACCGCCGCCTTGCCGGCAATGCCGAGACGCTGGAAGCGCGGCGCTACCGCCCAGCCGGTCTCATAAACGGCAGAGCCCCGCCAATCCTTCTCCCAATAGCCGATCGAGCCCGCCGGCCTGCCGTCATGGTCGATGCAGAACATGCGCGTTTCACCCGGCACGGCGTGCCCGGCGTAATCGCGGTTGCGCCTCAGGAGACGCTCGGGCGTTTCGGGGCCGCCCAGATATCTCTTTTCCTCGGGCGTATTGCAGGCCGCGAGGATCGGCAGGTCTGCCTCCGTCCAGGGCCGCAAAATGATCGTCATCGGGGGCGCAGGCCGTCCTCGATGAGCCGGACGATGGTCGTCTCGGCATCGGGGAAGTGATCGCTGCTCTCGCCCAGCACGGCGCGGATCTGGATGTCGAAATCGGCATAATGCTGGGTCATGGCCCAGATGGTGAAGATCAGATGATAGGGATCGATCGCCGCGATCTGGCCCCTGGCGATCCAGGCGCGGATGGTGCGGGCGGTGTCGTCCACAAGCGCCTTCATGGGCCCTGCGAGAAAGTCGCCGATGATCGGCGCGCCGTGCAGCATCTCATTGGCGAAGAGGCGGGAGGCCTTGGGGTTGTCGCGCGACATGGCCATCTTGGCGCTGACATAACGGGATATCTCGGCCAGCGGCTCGCCCTCGGGGTCGAGGCCGCGCAAGGGGGCGAGCCAGTCGGCCAGTGTTTTCTCCAGGACGGCCCGGTAGATGTCGTCCTTGCGGCGGAAATAATAGAGAAGATTGGGCTTGGACATGCCGGCCCGCTCGGCGATCTGGTCGACGGTGGTGCCGCGATAGCCATAGGCCGAAAACACCTCGAGCGCCGCCGCGAGGATGATATCCTCGTTGATGGCCTGGATGCGGGTCTTGCCCTGGGTCTTCGGCTTTGGCGCCATGAACCGATGGTGTTAATTCTTGATCAAATGGTCAAGAGCGCTTAGCATCATTTGCAACGAGTCTCGAACAAAAATGAGGACAGGGGAGGTTGAATGGCGGCAGCGTCCGTAATCGAGGCGCGCGAGCTGAGTCTGACATTCGAAACGGCCGACGGGCCGGTCTATGCATTGTCGAAGGTCAATCTCACCGTCCATGACGGCGATTTCGTGTCTTTCATCGGGCCATCGGGCTGCGGCAAGACCACCTTGCTGCGCGTGATCGCCGATCTGGAGCAGGCGAGCGAAGGCCATATCTCGGTCAACGGCATGAAGCCGGACGAGGCGCGCAGGAAGCGCGCCTATGGCTATGTGTTCCAGGCGCCGGCGCTTTATCCCTGGCGCACCATCGAGCGCAATGTGGCGCTGCCCTTGGAGATCATGGGCTACGGCGGGGCGGAGCGCGCCGAGCGCATTGCGCGCAATCTCGATCTCGTCAATCTCAAAGGCTTCGAGAAGAAATTCCCCTGGCAGTTGTCGGGCGGCATGCAGCAGCGCGTCTCGATCGCCCGCGCGCTGGCCTTCGACCCGAAGCTGCTGCTGATGGACGAGCCCTTCGGCGCGCTCGACGAGATCGTGCGCGACAAGCTCAACCAGCAGCTGCTCGAATTGTGGGCGCGAACCGGGAAGACGGTGGTGTTCGTCACCCATTCGATTCCCGAAGCGGTGTTCCTGTCGACCCATATCGTGGTGATGTCGCCCAGGCCCGGCCGCATCATCGACGTCATCGAGACGAAATTTCCGAAAGACCGCACGCTCGACATGCGCGAGACGCCGGAATTCCTCAAAGTGGCGCATCGGGTGCGCGAGGGCCTGAGACAGGGGCACTCCTATGATGATTGAGGGCACGCGGCGTAGCGGCGAGGCCTTCCCGCACTTCCCCTTCTCCCGCTTGCGGGAGAAGGTGGCCGAAGGCCGGATGAGGGTGTTCTCTCCGCGTCTGTGCAGTCGAATGAATGTGAAAGCGTTGGAGACTTGTTGTCTTGTTCTCTTGAGGAGCTGTCATGAGCTGAACCAACACCCTCATCCGCCCTGTCGGGCACCTTCTCCCGCAAGCGGGAGAAGGGGGGTAAGGGTGGGCAGCCCTGCGCTTTGCGGGGCGAGGGTAAAGGGCATCGCCCCATGACTCTCGCCGCCACCCGATCCAGGCCGTCGCTGGCAGGCGCCATCTCATCCGGCTCCGCTTTGCCGGTGACGGTCATCGTGCTGATCGTGATCGTCGTCTGGTATCTGGCGGCGATACCGATGAACCGGGTGCTGAGCGAGCCTCTGATCGCGGCGGCGGGGGGCGGACTTTCCAATACGCTGTCGATCTCCTGGTCGCTGCCGCGTCCGGTGCTGCCGGCGCCGCATCAGGTGCTGGCCGAGTTGTGGAGCACGGTCTTCACCGTGGCGCCGTGGCGACCGAGGTCTTTGCTCTATCATTGCTGGGTGACGCTCTCCTCGACGCTTCTGGGCTTCATCCTCGGCACCATCCTGGGGGTGGCGCTCGCCATCGCCATCATCCATGTGAAGGCGCTCAACCGCAGCCTGATGCCGTGGATCATCGCGTCGCAGACCATTCCCATTCTCGCCATCGCGCCGATGATCATCGTGGTGCTGGGGGCGATCAACATCACCGGGCTGCTGCCCAAGTCGCTGATCTCGATGTATCTGTGCTTCTTCCCGGTCACCATCGGCATGGTGAAGGGCCTGACCTCGCCCGATCCGATGCAACTCGATCTGATGCGCACCTATAATTCCAACACGGCGCAGGTCCTGTGGAAATTGCGCTGGCCGGCGTCGCTGCCCTTCCTCTTCGCCTCGCTCAAGGTGGCGATCGCCATCGCGCTGGTCGGCGCCATTGTCGGCGAATTGCCGACCGGCGCCCAGGCCGGCATCGGCGCCCGGCTCCTCAACGGCTCCTATTACGGCCAGACGCAGCAGATCTGGGCGGCGCTCGTCGCCGCGGCGGTGATGTCGTCGGGCCTTGTCTGGCTGGTCGGATTCATCGAGCGCCGGGTGGCGCTGGCGATGGGAGGGCGGCCGTGATCGCCGCCCTGCGCCGCAGTCCTCTGGCGGTGATCGCGCTCATTGCCGTTTCGGCGGGACTCCTCTGGCTGATGGCGCATCAGGCCGCCGCGAAGCCCGGTGCGATCTTCTGGCTCGGCGTCCTCATCCTGTGGGCGCTCATTTGGATCGGCAATGACGCGCTGTCGGGCCTCGCCACGGGATCGCCGGTGGCGGCGCGGCTGCGCAACCTGGCGGTGCCGGCGATCTTCGGCGTGACGCTCCTGCTTCTGTGGCAATTGGTGGTGAAGGGCTTCGGCATTCCGCTGGTGCTGCTGCCGGCGCCCTCCGACATCTGGGCCAAGCTCATCACGTCGCTCCCGACGCTGAAGGCGGATTTCGTCCAGACCTTCCTGCGCGCGGTGCTGCCCGGCTGGATCATCGGCTCGCTGGCGGGCTTCCTGATGGCGATCCTGTGCGACGCCTGGGGCTTTCTCAGGCGCGGGCTCCTGCCGCTCGGCAATCTCTTCGCGGCCCTGCCGATCGTCGGGGTGGCGCCGATCATGGTCATGTGGTTCGGCTTCGACTGGCATTCCAAGGCCGCCGTCGTCATCATCATGACCTTCTTCCCGATGCTGGTGAATGCGGTGACGGGTCTGCAGGCGGCGGGGGCCCTCGAGCGCGACCTGATGCGCTCCTATGGCGCCTCCTATCTCGATACGCTCGTGAAGCTCAGGCTTCCCGCCGCGATGCCGTTCATTTTCAACGCCCTCAAGATCAACTCGACTCTGGCCCTGATCGGAGCCATCGTAGCGGAATTCTTCGGAACCCCCATTGTCGGCATGGGCTTTCGCATCTCGACCGAGGTCGGCCGGCTTGGCCTCGATATGGTTTGGGCCGAAATCGCCGTCGCAGCCATTGCCGGTTCGGCCTTTTACGGGGTGATCGCGCTCTTCGAACGCGCGGTGACCTTCTGGCATCCGTCCTATCGGACCCGCAAAGGGTCCTAGGCGCATAGGGAGAAAGAGGAGACGTTCAGCATGAAGAAATTTCTGATGGCCGCGGCGGCGACCGCGGCGCTTATGGCCGGCAGCGCCGCGGCTTACGCCGAGGCGGTGACCATCCAGCTCAAATGGGTCACCCAGGCCCAGTTTGCCGGCTACTACGTGGCGCAGGCGCAGGGCTTCTACAAGGAAGCCGGCCTCGACGTCACGATCAAGCCGGGCGGCCCCGACATCGCTCCGCCGCAAGTGATCATGGGCGGCGGCGCCGACGTCGTCGTCGACTGGATGCCCTCGGCGCTCGCCTCGCGCGAGAAGGGTGTGCCGCTGGTCAATATCGCGCAGCCCTTCAAGCGCTCCGGCATGATGCTCACCTGCCGCAAGGAGACCGGCATCACCAAGCCGGAAGACTTCAAGGGCAAGACGCTGGGCGTGTGGTTTTCGGGCAACGAATATCCGTTCCTGTCCTGGATGAGCCAGCTCGGCCTCAAGACCGATGGCGGGCCGGACGGCGTCACGGTGCTGAAGCAGGGCTTCAATGTCGACCCGCTGCTGCAGAAGCAGGCCGACTGCATCTCGACGATGACCTACAACGAATACTGGCAGGTGATCGAAGCCGGCGTGAAGCCGGAAGACCTGATCGTCTTCAAATATGAGGACCAGGGCGTGGCGACGCTCGAGGACGGCCTCTATGTGCTCGAGGACAAGCTCAAGGATCCGGCTTTCGTCGCCACCATGGCGAAATTCGTCAAGGCGTCGATGAAGGGCTGGGACTGGGCGCGCGAGCATCCCGATGACGCAGCCAAGATCGTGCTCGACAATGACGCGACGGGTGCGCAGACCGAAGGCCATCAGAAGACGATGATGCAGGAGATCAACAAGCTCACCGAAGGCTCGGACGGCACGCTCGACACGGCGGCCGCCGAGCGCACCGTGGAGACGCTGATGAAAGGCGGCTCGGATCCGGTCATCACCAAGAAGCCGGAAGGCGCCTGGTCGGCGGCCGTCACCGACGAAATGAAGAAGATGTAGATTCTGGCCGGTTGCCCCGGCATGCAGGAGCATGTCGGGGCAGGCCATGGCGGTTTGATGTGAGACCTTGAAATTAAACGATATTCGCACTATGTAGTGAATTCACTACTTTCGTGAGGCGTGTCATGAAAACGGTAACGGCGACGGAGGCCAACCGTGATTTTTCCAAGCTGCTGGAAGAGGTCAGCGCCGGAAACGCAATCGGCATCACCAAACGCGGAAAGATGATCGCGACAATCAATCCGGTGCAGCAGATCGACGAGGAGGCTGCTCGCGCCCAGGTGCTGGAACATCTGGCGCGATTGCGGCAACGGCCCGTGCTGGGCATTCCGCGCGGCACGCGCGACGAGTTGTATGAAGATTGATGAATGCGCCTGGCGCTCGACAGCAATATTCTCATCTATGCGGAAGGCGGCAACGATACACGCCGTCAGAAAATCGCTCATGACACCATTGCTGGCCTGCTGCCCAGCCAGATCCTGATCCCTTTGCAGGCCGCTGCCGAAACATTCCAGTGGCTGGTCAAGAAAGGTGGCGTTGCTCGAGCGGAGGCGTCCGCCCGGACTTCCTGGTGGCTCGAAAGCTTCACGACGCAGGATACCAGCAGGGAAGTTTTCTCAGGCGCGCTCGAATTGGCGAATGTGCACGGTCTCCAGTTCTTCGATGCGCTGATCCTTGCCGCGGCCGCCGCCGCAAATGTCGACATTCTGTTGTCCGAAGACATGCATGAGGGGTTCGCATGGCGCGGCGTGACCGTCACCAACCCGTTCGCGGCTGAACCATCACCGATGATTCAGAAGATTCTTAGCAGAGATTGAAACCAGGGAGCTCAGCCATGTCCATTCTCATTCGCGGCGGCACCGTCGTTAATCATGATCATTCGCGGCGCGCCGATGTGCTGATCGAGGGCGGCCGGATCGTCGCCGTCGGGGAGAATCTCGAGGCGCCGGGCAAGGCCGAGGTCATCGACGCCGGCGGCCTCTATGTGATGCCGGGCGGCATCGATCCCCACACCCATATGGAGCTCATGTTCATGGGCACCGTGTCGGCGGATGATTTCGAATGGGGCACCAAGGCCGCGCTCTCCGGCGGCACCACGATGATCGTCGACTTCTGCATCCCGGCGCCGAAACAGTCGATGCTCGCCGCCTATCAGGACTGGCGGCGCAAGGCCGAGAAGGCGGCGTCGGATTATTCCTTCCACATGGCGGTGACCTGGTGGGACAAGCAGGTCTTCGACGAGATGGAAACCGTGGTGAAGACCTACGGCATCAACACCTTCAAGCATTTCATGGCCTATAAGGGCGCGCTCATGGTCAATGACGATGAGCTCTATCATTCCTTCTCGCGCTGCGCCGGGCTCGGCGCCATGCCGCTGGTCCATGCCGAGAACGGCGATGTCGTCTTCCGCATGCAGGCCGATCTCCTGGCGCAGGGCGTCACCGGCCCCGAAGGCCATGCCTATTCGCGTCCGCCGGAAGTCGAGGGCGAGGCCACCAACCGCGCCATCATGATCGCCGACATGGCGGGATGCCCGCTTTATGTCGTGCACACCTCGTGCCGCGAGGCGCATGAGGCGATCAGGCGGGCGCGCGAAGCAGGAAAACGCGTCTATGGCGAGCCGCTCATTCAGCATCTCACCCTCGACGAGGACGAATACCGCAACAAGGACTGGGACTATGCGGCGCGGCGCGTGATGTCGCCGCCCTTCCGTCCGAAGAAGCACCAGGATTCACTATGGGCCGGCCTGCAATCGGGCTCGCTGCAAGTGGTGGCGACCGATCACTGCTCCTTCACCACCGAGCAGAAGCGCATGGGCGCCAAGGACTTCACCCGCATTCCCAACGGCACCGGCGGGCTCGAGGACCGCATGCCGGTCCTGTGGACCGCGGGCGTCAATACCGGGCGTCTCACCAAGGAGGAGTTCGTCGCCGTCACCTCGGCCAATATCGCGCGCATCCTCAACATGTATCCGAAGAAGGGCCGCGTCGATGCCGGCTCCGACGCCGATCTCGTTCTGTGGGACCCGACGCGCTCGAAGACGATCTCGGCCAAGAGCCAGGTCAGCCGCATCGACTACAATGTCTTCGAAGGCTATCAGGTGACCGGCCTGCCGGTGACGGTGCTGTCGCGCGGCCGGATCGCCTGGAAGGAGGGCGATCTCCGCGCGAAGGCGGGCGATGGCGATTTCGTGCGCCGCGATCCCTATCCCGCCGCGCATGTCGCCAATTCGACCTGGCGCGAGATCAACCGGCCGCGCGCGGTGAAGCGGGCGGGTGTCGTGACGCCGTAATCGTTTTGGGGCAAGTCTTTGACTTTGACGGGATTTGCTCTATTTCAGGGAGCGCGGAGGGGGCGCATGACCCAGTATTTCTTCACACTCTTCGTCCTGAGCTTGCTGACGGCTTCGATCTTCATCTGAGGCTCAGGGCTTCGCCGTCTCCTTCACGGCCACGCAATTGGCGGCGGGAGACGTGCCGAGGCAGCGGCCGACCAGCGCCAGCTCGGCGCTCGGCGTGACATCGGTGACGAGCCTGGTGGTGCGGAGCTCGTCGCCCATCATCCGGTACATGGAGGAGGGCGGGGCGCGATCGAACAGCGCCAGGAGCCTGGGCTCTACTCCCATCTTCTTCAGATAGGCGATGAGCTTCTTTTGGAGCTTCTTGTCGAGCTTGGTCGAGATCTGGCTCTTCATCGGCTTGCGGCTGACAACCTTGCGGCTCACCACCTTCTTCTTGCCGTTGACGATCAGATAGCGCTCGAGATAGCGCACTTTCTCGCGGGTGATGACGCGGCTGATCTTGTGCACGCCGATATAGTTCTCCGGGCTGCCGAAACGGTGATCGCCGGCGGCTAGGATCATCGGACAGGCCGAGACGCAGAAACCCTGACTGGTGACGACGAAGCCGCGATAGATTCCCTTCTGCTCCTTCGGCAGCTTGCAGGATTTCTGATAGGGCGCGCAGCCGCCGAAATGGGTGCCGCCGACCGCCACGTCGAGGCCGCGCTTGCGGATCATCTCGCCGATGGCGAGCGCGGCATCGAGATCGCCGCCGGGCGATGTGATGACGACGGGCAGCTTCTGGTCGCCGAGCTTGGCCAGCGCCTTCTTGAAGACGGCGGGCGATTTCGCGGTGATCTGGCCTTCCGCCGAGATCCACTGCGGGCAGAGCGGCTCGCAATTGCCGATGATGTTGCGCACGATCACCACGCGCAGGGGCATGTCATAGATCGACTGCTCGGGCTCGGGCTTTTTCGGCTTCTTCTTGGTGGCGGCCTCGCCTGTGCCGGCGAGGAGGATCAGCGCCGTCAGCATCGCGGTCAATGCCAGGAGGATGGGCGAGGAGAGCTTCATGTCACGCACCGGATAATCGCCGATTTCCGGACTATATACGGTTTTGACGCCGCGGGAAGCGGGTGTGTTACTTGCGCATCAGGCAAGGCTCTGGAAGCTAACCGATCACCAGATTGAAGCTGACGCTGATGCGCTCGCCGGCCGCCCGGTTGAGCGGAACCTCATGGCGCAGCCAGCTTTCCCACAGGAGCAGGGCTCCGGGCGCCGGCTCCTCGGAAACATAGGTCGTGAAGGAGCGGGGGGCGGAGGTCTTGCGCGGCGGGGCCGCCATCATCAGCGCGTGGCGCGGATCCTCGAAGACGATCGGTCCGGCGCCCGGCGGGGTCTTCACGTAATAGGTGCCGCTCAGCACGGCATTGGTGTGGATATGGGAACTGTGGGAACCGCCTTCGGGCAGCACATTGACCCACATCGTGTCGCAAAGCGGCTTGCCGCCACGCAAATCCCAGTGGAGCTCCTTCGCGAACCGGGCGGCATGCTGCTCGATGAGCCGCTTCAGCCGCGCGAAAGGCCGGCTCCGGTCAGGGAGATCGGCGAGCGAGCCATAGGAGGTGTAGCCCGGATAGCCATGTTTGGCGCACCAGCGCCGGCCGGCCTCGTCATGCTCGGCAAGCTCGAAAGCGGCCTGTTCCAGCGCATGGTTAAGGCTCCCGGCGCGGTCCAGGCCGGCGCGGTAGACGAGGGTCGGAAACAACGCCTCGATTTGGGGTTGCGTCTTCTGCATGGGGCTATCCACCCCCTGATGCCATCTCATCCAAGCGGTGACAAGGGCATGTTCTGATGGCAATGTCCGCCAGCGAAATGGGGTTACCTGAAGGCGGAGAAAAGCATGAGGCACGGCAAATTCATGGGCGTGGTCGCGGCATTGGCGGTCATGGTCGGGGGCACGGCGGCGGAGGCGGCGAAATGCAGCAGCACCGGCGCCAATTTCGAGCGCTGGAAGCAGAGCTTTGCCGCCGAGGCGAAAGAAAACGGCGTCAAGCCAAGGGCGTTGGCGGCCCTGATGGACACGACCTATTCGACCGCCACCATCCGCGCCGATCGCGGCCAGAAGAGCTTCAAGCTGTCGCTTTCGGCCTTCATGGCGAAACGCGGCGCCCCGGCGATCGTCTCGCGCGGCCGCGCGCTCAAGAAATCCAATGCGGCGCTGTTCGCCTCGATCGAGAAGCGTTTCGGCGTGCCGCCCGGTCCGCTGCTCGCCATCTGGGGCATGGAAACGGGCTTCGGCAATGTCACCGGCAACCAGCACACGCTGTCGGCGGTGGCCACCCTCGCTTATGATTGCCGCCGCACGGAGTATTTCACCGAGCAGCTTTATGCGGCGCTCGCCCTCGTCGACCGCGGCACCCTGTCGCCCTCGGCGCGCGGCGCCATGCATGGCGAAGTCGGGCACACGCAGTTCCTGCCCAAGAATGTCCGGCTCTATGGCGTCGACGGCGATGGTGACGGTCGCGTCAACCTCAATTCCAAGGCCGATGCGCTGGCCTCGACCGCCAATTTCCTCAAAGGCCATGGCTGGGTGAGGGGCCGGGGCTACCAGCCCGGCGAGACCAATTTCGCCGCAATCCAGGGCTGGAATGCGGCCACCGTCTATCAGCAGGCGATCGCCATCATGGGCAAGCAGATCGATGGACGATAAGCCGCAGCCCGGCATGAGAGGGGCCAGGACCGCCGAGCAGGCCTCGCCCTTCTACAAGCCTCTGTGGCGCCGGGTCGCCATCACGGCCGCTGTGGCGGCCTGGCTCGCCTTCGAGATTTACAATAATGAAGGGCTGTGGATCGCCGCCGCCGCCGCGATGCTCGGCTATGCGATCTGGACATTCTTCCTGAGTTGGCCGAAGACGCCCGACGAAGCTTCAAAATAACTGCCGCGAGAGATTATTCATGACCAGCAAGAGCAACCTCACCATCAATCCGCAGCGCCTGTGGGACGCCCTCATGGAGACCGCGAAATTCGGCGCCACGCCGAAAGGCGGCATCAAGCGGCTCACCGTCTCGGATGATGACAAGAAGGTGCGCGACTGGTTCAAGGCGCAATGCGAAGCGCTCGGCTGCAAGGTTTCGGTCGACTCGGTCGGCAACATGTTCGCGGTGCGGCCGGGCAAGAACAACAAGCTCGCCCCCATCGCCATGGGCTCGCATCTCGACACCCAGCCGACCGGCGGCAAGTTCGACGGCGTGCTGGGCGTGCTGGGCGCGCTCGAGGCGATGCGCAGCATCGTCGATCTCGGCTATGAGACCAACGCGCCTTTGATGATCGTCAACTGGACCAATGAGGAAGGCTCGCGCTTCGCCCCGGCGATGCTGTGCTCGGGCGTCTATGCCGGCGTCTTCACCGAGGATTATGCCTACAGCCGCGCCGACCGCGACGGCATCACGCTGGGCGAGGAGCTGACGCGTATCGGCTACAGGGGCACCGAGAAGGTCGGCTCGCACAAGTTCCAGGCGATGTTCGAGCTCCATATCGAGCAGGGGCCGATCCTCGAAGCCGAGGAGAAGATGATCGGCGTCGTCACCGGCGTGCAGGGCATGCGCTGGTATGAGGTGACCGTGAAGGGGCAGTCGGCCCATACCGGCGCCACGCCGATGCTGCTGCGCAAGAACGCGCTCGTCGGCGCGGCGCGCATGATCGAGGCGATCAACCAGATCGGCCTCGACCATCTGCCGGGCGTCGCCAGCGTCGGTCTCATCGAGAGCCAGCCCAACAGCCGCAATGTCGTGCCGGGCGAGGTGTTCTTCACCGTCGACCTGCGCCATCCCGACGAGACCGTGCTCGACAAGATGGAGAAGGTCTATCAGGAGGCGATCCCGCGGATCGCCAAGGAGCTCAGGCTCGAGGTCGAGGAGAAGCGGATCTGGAAGTCGCCGGCGGTCAAGTTCGCGGCCGACCTCATCGACTGCGTGCGCCATGGCGCCGACCAGGCCGGTTTTCCGACCCGCGACATGGCGTCCGGCGCCGGACATGACGCCGCCTATATTGCGCGCGTCGCCCCGACCACGATGATCTTCGTGCCCTGCCTCGGCGGGCTGTCGCACAATGAAGAGGAATCGACAACCTTCGATGAATGCGGCGCGGGCGCCCAGGTGCTGCTCAATGCGGTGCTCGAATACGACCGGCGCTTTTCCTGATCTTTCCTGAATAGGAGAGTCATGTGACCTTCGATCTCTCGGCGCGGGCCCGCGCGGCGGCCATCCAGATGACGGAATGGCGCAGCGTGACGGGCACGCCGGGAGAATGCGATTTCCCGCATCTGCTCAAAACGATGCTGGCGCAGGACCGCTATTTCCACCTGCATCCCGATCATCTGAGGGTCATGCCGCTCGCCGACGGGACGGAGAGATCCAACCTCCTGGCGCTGGTGAAGGGCGAGGGGCGGCGGACCGTGGTGCTCGCCGGGCATTTCGACACCGTGCCGTTCGACGACTATGCCGAGCTCGTGCCTTTCGCCTGCGATCCCGAGGCCTTGCTGCCGATGATCATCGACAAGCTCAAGCGCACCGGCGAGGACGCACAGGCTCTGGCCGATCTCCAGTCGGGCGACTATCTGCCGGGGCGCGGGCTGCTCGACATGAAAGCGGGGATCGCCGCCGGCATCGCGGTGCTCGAAGCCTTCGCGGCCGATGAGCATCGGCAAGGCAATGTGCTGCTGCTCGCCACCCCCGATGAAGAGGACCGTTCGGCCGGCATGCGCAAGGCGGCGGCGCTGCTGCCGGAGATCGCGCGCGAAAGCGATCTCGACATCAGCCTCGTCATCAATCTCGATTCGATCGCCGATGACGGCGACGGCACCTTCGGCCGCTCGGTGACGATGGGATCGATCGGCAAGCTTCTGCTGACCGCGCTGGTGATCGGGCGCGAGGCGCATGCCTGCTATCCCTTCGCCGGCATCAACGCCAATTATCTCGCCGCCGAGCTCCTCACCGAATTCGAATGTGCGCCCGAGCTCGCCGAGACGAGCGGCCATGAGATCGCCGCACCGCCGACCGCGCTTTATGTCAAGGATGTGAAGAGCGGCTACAATGTCACGACGCCGGCGCGCATCTTCCTCTATTGGAATACGCTGCAGCATCGCCGCAGCCCGGCGGATGTCCTGAAGCTCGCGACCGGCATGGCGCGCGAGGCGATGGAGCGGGCCATGGCACGGCTCGCGGCGCGCAGCCGGAATGTCAGTCCGCCGCAGCCCTTCCAGCCGGAGGCCGTCACGGTGCTGAGCTTCGCCGAGCTCATCACGCAGGCGCGCCGGTCCGATCCCGATTTCGAGGCTTCCTTCGAGCTTCTCAACCGCGAGCTCGGCGAGCGCAGCGATCTCGATTTTCCGTCCCGGGCGCGGCTCGCGACCGAATTCGTCTGGGCCTCGGCCAAGCTGCCGGGACCTGCCGTCATATTGGGTTTCGGCTCGCTGCCCTATCCGGCGGTGACGCTCAAGGACGAGGCGCTGGCAGAGCGCCTGATGGGCGTGCTCGGCAGGGCGGCGGCTGAAAAGGGCACCAGCGTGTCGCGGCTCGGCTATTTCCCCGGCATTTCGGATATGAGCTTCCTCGGCGAGGCATCCGGCGATCTCGCGGTCGCGGAAGCCAATACGCCCATCTGGGGCGCCAGTTTCACGCTGGCCCCGTCGCCCGCCTATCCGGTCATCAATATCGGCCCCTGGGGCAGGGACTACCATCATTGGCTGGAGCGGCTGCATACGCCCTATGCATTTGATGTCTTGCCTCTCCTGGTCCTTCGTGCCACCAAGGCCGCGCTCGAATAACACGGAGGAGAGTGCAATGGCTTTGAAGCGTATCGGCGCCGGCAACCGCATGAGCGATGCCGTGATCCATGGCAACATGGTCTATCTGTCCGGCTATGTGGCCGAAAAGACGGTCGGCAAGTCGGTCAAGGAACAGACCCAGGACATCCTGGAACAGATCGACGCCACGCTGAAGGAAGCCGGCTCCGACAAGACCAAGATTGTCAAGGCCAATATCTGGCTGACCGACATCAAGACCTGGGCGCAGATGAACGAAGCCTGGGACGCCTGGGTGGTTCCCGGCCAGTCGCCGGCCCGCGCCACGGTCGAATCCAAGCTCGCCGGCCCCGGTCTCGATGTCGAGATCATGGTCGAGGCGGCAATCTGAATTGAATCATAGATAACCATCTGCGCGTCAGCGCGGGCGGATTGCGAAGGGGAAGCGCGCGAGCCATCCCGCCGGAAGCGGCGGGAGGTTCGCGCGCTTCATGTTTTCAGGTGATGACACAAAAGAACTCGGTGAATATTCCAGCAAGGGCACTGACCTCTGTCGAGGCGCTCGTCGAGCATGGCGTCGTCGCCGAGGATGCCGGCGATGCGTTGCGTCCGGTGGAGGAGAATTTCTCGATCCGGCTGACGCCGGAGACCTTCCGCCAGATGCGGGCCCTCGATGCGTATGATCCCGTCTATGCGCAATATGTGCCGTCCACGGACGAGCTCGATGTCGCGTCCGAGGAATTGTCCGATCCGATCGGTGATGAGACCTATCAGCAGGTCAAGGGCATCACCCATCGTTATCCGGACCGGGTGCTGCTCAAGCCGACCCATACATGCCAGGTCTATTGCCGATTCTGCTTCCGGCGCGAGAGAGTCGGGCAGGCGGATGAGGCGCTGAACCATGATGAGCTTTCAGCGGCGCTCGACTACATCGCGCGGACGCCGGAGATCTGGGAAGTCATCCTCTCCGGCGGCGATCCGCTCATCCTGTCGGACCGCCGGCTCGGCAAGATCCTCGATCGCCTGGAGCAAATGGAGCATGTGGAGGTCATCCGTTTCCACACGCGCATTCCCGTCGTCGATCCCCAGCGCATCACCGGCGGTCTCGTCGCGGCGCTGAAGCGCCGGGCGGCCGTCTATGTCGTCATTCACATCAATCATCCGAACGAGCTCACCGATGCGGTGAAGACCGGGCTCGCCCGGCTCGTGGATGCCGGCATTCCGGTGCTGTCGCAGACCGTGCTGCTCAAGGGCGTCAACAACGATGCCGACATCCTGGCGCAGCTCATGCGCGGCCTCGTCCGCGCGCGGGTCAAGCCCTATTATTTGCACCATCCCGACAAGGCGAAAGGCACGGGGCATTTCCGCTGCTCGGTGGAAGAAGGGCGGAAGCTGATGGCGGCTTTGCGCGGCCGGCTGTCGGGCCTCTGCCAGCCGACCTATGTGCTCGATATTCCGGGCGGCCACGGCAAGGTGCCGATCGGCCCCTCCTATCTCACGCCCGATGGCGAGGAGAGCTATATCGTGCGCGACTATCTGGGCGGAAGCCACGCTTATGAGGATGGTCGTGATCGAGGAAGTCCCGATCAGCGGCCGTCCTGGTAATTGAACCACAGATAAGCGCCCCTCAGATAAAGCGGACGCAAGCCGGCCAGGGGGAAACGGGCGAGGCGGCGGGTCAGGACCGAGGGAAGGCTGACGCGCTCCCCTCTGCCGGACATGAGATCGGCGAGCGCCGAGCCCGAATAAGTGGCCATGGCGACGCCATTGCCATGATAGGCGAGCGCGGTCCATACGCTCCTGCGCTCATCGAGCGGGCCGACATAGGGCACGAGATCATAGGAGAGGCAGACGAAGCCGCGCCAGAAATGGGTGATCTCGGCCGCGCCGAAGACGGGGAACATCCGCCGCAAGGTCTCGATCATATGCTGCCGCATCGGCGCGGCGCCGCCCTCGGTGGCGTCGGTGCCGCCGCGCCCGCCGAACAGGAAGCGGCCGTCAGGCAGCAGGCGGAAATAATGCAGGAGATTGCGCGTGTCGAAAGCCATCATGCGCGAGGTCCAGCCTTGCTCGGCGCGCTCCGCTTCGCTCAAAGGGCGGGTGACGATGATGTTGGAAAGCGCCGGCATCAGCCGACCCCGATGGTAGGAGGAGACCTCTTCCGGCGTATAGCCATTGGTGGCGACGATCACGCGATTGGCGGTCAGGGTTCCGCCCGCCGTGGTGAGGCGATGGCGTCCGCCGGTCTCCTCCCAGCGCAGGACACGCGACGCGCCGTGAATGGGGACGCCCGCCTTATGAACGGCGCGCGCCAGGCCGCGCACATAATTGAGGGGATGGAGACTGAAGCCCGCTTCATTGTGGAGTCCGCCATGGAAGGTCGGCGCCCACAGTCCCCTTTCCTTCAACTGGGCGGTGGTCAGAAGCGAGAGCTTCTCGCCGAAGATGCGGGCCATGAAGTCGCGCTCTTCCTCCAGTTCGGCCCAGCGGCCTGGCAAATGAGCGAGCGAAATCTCGCCGCCCTCATGGGCCCAGGCGTCGATGCCGTGGCGTTCGCAGAGGCTACGCACCAGGTCTACGGCGTCCTTCATGGCGCCGTAGAAGCGGCGGGTGTCGTCGAGGCCGTAGGACTTGATCAGCGATCCGTAACTTCGCTTGTGGCAGCCGATGCAGGCGAAGCCGCCATTGCGTCCCGAGGCGCCCCAGCCGGGTTCGGCCGCTTCGAGAATGCGCGCATCGGCGCCATATTCGGTCTTGAGCCTGAGCGCCGCGGCGAGGCCGGTATAGCCGCCGCCGATGATGGCGACGTCGCATTGGGCGTCGCCCGAAAGAGGCGGCGTCGCGATGCCGAGAGGGGCTGCGCTCGCCTCCCAGTAGCTCTGGACAGGGTGGTCGAAATGGAAGGCATCGGCGTGGATCGTGGAGGGCATGATCTCTTGTATGTTGTCGGACGGCCTCATCTCGCCTACCACTACCACACGATGAGGAGAAGTAGGCGATCATGAAGGCACTGGTTCTGGGGGCGGGCATCGTCGGGGTCACGACGGCTTATGAATTGAACCGCGACGGGCATGAGGTCACGGTCATCGACCGCGAGGCGCTTCCCGCCGCCTTCACCTCCTATGGCAATGCCGGCCTGTTCGCGCCGAGCCATGCCTATGCCTGGTCGTCGCCGGCGGCGCCCGGCATTCTGCTGCGGTCCCTGTGGCGCAACGACCAGGCCTTGCGCTTCCGCCCCACGCCCGATCCGCAATTCTGGCGCTGGATGTGGAAATTCTGGCGGCAATGCACGGCCGAGAAGGCGGCGCTCAACACCGCCCGGAAAGCGCGGCTCTGCGCCTATTCGCTCGATGTGTTCCACGATACGCTGGCGCGCGCCAAGATCGCCTATGACGGGCGCAAGGACGGGCTGCTTTATCTCTATCGCAGCCAGAAGGGGCTCGACGGCGCCGCGGCCAAGGCCGATATACTGCGCCGGCAGGGCTGCGTCATCGAGGTCATGGGACGCGACCGGATCGCCGCCAAGGATGCGGCGCTCGCCGATGTGAAGGAAAAATTCGCCGGCGCCCTCTATGCGCCGCATGACGAAAGCGGCGACTGCCGCCTGTTCGCCCGCAACATGGCGAAATGGCTCGAAGGCCAGGGCGTGACCTTCAAATTCGGGACGGCGGTGACCGGCTTCGACAAGGACGGCGACCGCATCAAGGCGGTGGTCACCGACAAGGGCCGCGAGGCCGCCGATATCATCGTGCTGTCTCTCGGCGTCTATTCCCCGCATCTGGCGAAGGAGCTCGGCGCCAATCTGCCGATCTATCCGGTCAAGGGCTATTCGATCACGGCGGCGGTCGCCGGCAAGAACAATCCGCCCGGCATCGGCGGAATCGATGAGGAGAATCTCGTCGCCTATGCGCCCTATGGCGACCGGGTGCGCGCCACGGCGACCGCCGAGTTTTCAGGGTATGACCGCCAGCACCGGCCGGAGGATTTCCGCACCATGCTGGCGGTGATGCGCGAGCTTTTCCCCAATGGCGCCGATTGGCAGCAGGCGGAGCATTGGGCAGGGCTCCGGCCGATGACGCCGGAGGGCACACCGATCCTGGGGCGCGGCCGCTACAGGAATCTGTGGTTCAATACGGGGCAAGGCCATATGGGCTGGACGATGAGTCATGGCGCGGCCCGCATCACCGCCGATCTTGTTGCAGAAAAGACACCGCAGATCCCGCTCGACGGCATGATTGACCTAGCGTAATCGCGGTCACATTCTCGCCTTATACGGCACTTACGCCACATTTACGGAATGCGGGGAACACTGCTCCCGCGGCAATTCCGGCCTATTTGGTGGGAAGGCGGAACGATCCTGTTTCTGGACTGAAGTGATCCGGGAAGCACACAGGACCGGCTTCTAGAAATATAATCGAGGGGATATATCATGAAGCGATTTCTCGCTGCGCTGATCTTTTGCGCCTTTGCAACTCCTATTCTTGTTATGTCCACCGACATCGCCCAGGCGCAGGTCGGCATGGCGTCCTACTACAAGTCCGGCCGCAAGACGGCCAATGGCGAGAAATTCAATCCCAACGGCTACACGGCCGCGCACCGCTCGCTGAAATTCGGCACCAAGGTGCGCGTCACCAATCTGCGTAACGGCCGTTCGGTCATCGTGCGCATCAATGACCGCGGTCCCTTCATCCGTGGGCGAATCATCGATCTGGCCTATGGCGCGGCCAAGGCCGTGGGCCTGCATAGTTCCGGCGTCGCCAAGGTGCGCGTCGCGGTGATGCAGTAGACTCACCCCACCCGGCGCTGTGCGCCGCCCTCCCCGCAGAGCGGGGAGGGAGATACTCAGACGATTTCGTTGGCCAGCGCGTGAATCATGCGCAAGGTGTTGACGCCGAATTCGATATTGAGAAAATCGGGCCAGCTCGACAATTTGACCACCACCAGATCGCGGCCCGCATCGATATAGATGAGCTGCCCGAAGACGCCCCGGCACATGATGGCCGGGCGCGACACGTCCTCGATCCAGAACTGGTTGCGATAGGCGCCATTGGGCGTGGTGAGCGTATAGGGCTCGCCGAACAGCCGCGCGTCGCCGATGCGCGTCTCTCTCACCCAGTCGGCCGGCACGATCTGGCGGCCGTTGAAAAATCCGTCATGCAGATAGAGCGCGCCGAAGCGGGCATAGTCGCGCAAGGTGGCGTTCAGCCCGCCATCGGCCAGCGCATAACCGGCGCGGTCGACAGTGAAGCAGCCGCTTTCATCGGCGCCCATCGGCTGCCAGATGAATTCCGAGACGAGCTCGGGCAGACGGCGGCCGCCGGCGCGCTCCATGCAGAAGGCGAGCACGTCGGTCTCGATGGAGCGATAGGCGAACAACTCGCCATGCGGGCGCTCGAGCGTGGTGAGGGAGAGAATCAGCTCCCACATATGCTCGGGGAAATCGGTCGCGCCGGCGGGAGCGGGCTTCCAGCCGGACGCCACATCGCTGCGACCCATATCCGAAAGCGGATCCGTGTAGTCCTCGTTGAAACGCACCCCGGATGTCATGTCGAGAACATGGCGCAGCCTGGCGCCGCGATAGGCGGTCGCCTGGAGCTCGGGCAGATAATGCGTGATGAGGGCATCGGGATCGAGCAGGCCCTGCGCCACCAATGAGCCCGCTGTCGCGGCGGTCACCGATTTGGCCATCGACTGGGAGAGATGCAAGGTGCGCTCGCCCATGCCGTTGAAATAGCGCTCGGTGAGGATACGGCCCTTATGCAGCACCAGGAATCCGTCGGTGTAGCTCTCGTCGAGAAAGCTCTCGACCGTGCGGGCGATGCCGTCGGTGCCGGTGAAGGGAATGCCGCTCAGATCCTGCGGCAATTGCGGCAGGCTCGATGCGGCGCCGTTGCCGCGCCAGACCTCGGCGGTGGGCAGCACTTCGCGCACATGCTGGAACGACCAGCGGTTCCAGGGCGGACGGTCCCAATCGGCGAGCGGCACGCGCAGTCTGGGTGGGCTCTCGCGCATGATGGGCAGGCGCGGCTCTGAATTCCTGTAGGATGTCATGATTTGAAGAAGGACTCCCGGCATATTCCGCCGGGAGTCCTTACACACTATTTCGTCAGTTCCGTCCAGATCGCCGTATAGAGCTGCTGCACCTCGGGCGGGCAGGTCTTGGAGATCTCGCCGGCGGCGAGGTATTTCTCGGGAATGATCACTTCCGGCGCCGTCTTCATGTCTTCCGGCATGAAATTCTCGGAGCCCTTGATGCCATTGGCGTAGCGGGCGAAGGCCGAGATCATCGCGGCGTTCTCAGGATCCATGATGAAGTTCTGGAACAGCTTGGCGTTGTCGACGTTCTTGGCGTCCTTCAGCACGGCGACATTGTCCATCCAGACATTGTAGCCTTCCTTCGGATAGCCATAGTGGATCTTGCCGTTCTGCAGGCGCTGGCGCAGCACCGAGCCGTTCCAGTCGCTGGTGGCGGCGAAGTCGCCTTTCACCATCTTCTCGATGGTCGAATATTCCATCGACATCCAGTCGGGCTTGGCGGCGAGCAGCGTGTCGCGCACCTTCTTGAGAACCGTCTTGTCGCCGGTGCAGATCTCGCCGCCGTGATATTTGATGGCGGCATAGATGACGTCGTTCATTTCCGGCACGACATTGAGCTTGCCCTTGAGCTCGGCCGGCACGTTGAAGATGATGCCCCAGGTGTCGATGTCGCCCTTATAGACGTCGGTGTTCACCGCGACGCCGACCGTGCCCCACTGCCAGGGCACCGTGTAGTGACGGCCCTTGTCGTAGTCGACATTCACCCAGCGGTCGTCGACATTCTTGAAGTTTTCCATCTGGTCGGGGCGCGTCTCGAGGAGCAGGCCTTCACTGATCCAGATCGGCACGTAGTTGCCGGACGGCACGACGATATCGAAACCGTGACCGCCGGCCTTGATCTTGGCGAGGGCGGTGTCGTTCGAGTCATAATCGGTGATCGTCACCTTGACCTTGTAGGCGGCCTCGAATTTCTTGATCAGATCGGGGCTGGTGTAGTTGCCCCAGTTGTAGATATTGAGCTCGCCGTCGGCCAAAGCGGGGCCGGCGGCGAAGGCGACCATGGCCAGAGCCGTGGCGGCGCCTTTCAGTCCGAAAGTCATCTGTCGTCTCCCTGAATTTGATATTGCCCCTAGAGCGCTTCCCGCCAAAGTTGCTCGACTTTGGCGAAAAGGAAGCGCTCCAGAATATATGTATTTCGAGCCCTTTTACCCGTTTTGATCGAATCGGAACGATTCGATCAAAACGGGAAGGGCTCTAGATGTCGGGGCCCTCTCCCGTCCCACGGACAGGAGAGGGAAAGGTGTCTATTTGAGCAGCTCGGTCCAGATCTTGGAATAAAGCGCGGTCACGTCCGGATCGCAGAGCTTGAAGAAATGGCCCTTGTCGACGAACTCGGCCGGAATCTCGACTTCCGGCGCGCCTTTCATCTCGGCCGGCAGATACTGCTCGGAGCCCTTGATGCCGTTGGCGTATTTGGCGAAGGCCGAGATCAGCGCGGCATTCTGCGGATCCATGATGAAGTTCTGGAACAGCTTGGCGTTCTCGACATTCTTGGCGTCCTTCAGCACCGCGACGCTGTCCATGAACAGCGGATAGCCTTCCTTCGGATAGCCGAAGCGGACGTCCTTGTTCTGAAGACGCGAGCGCAGGGCGGCGCCGTTCCAGTAGTAGGCGGCGCCGAAGTCGCGGCTGGCGAATTTCTCGATCACGCCATAGTCCATCGAGATCCAGCTCTTCTTGGCCTCGATCAGCTTGTCGCGCGCCTTTTTGAGCAGCTCCTTGTCGGCGGTGCACCACTCGCCGCCCAGATTCCAGATGACCAACGCCATCACGTCGTTCATCTCGGGCGCGACATTGATCTTGCCCTTGAGCTCATCGGGCGGGTTGAAGATGATGTTGGAAGTGTTGATGTCGCCCTTATAGAGCGAGGTGTCGACGATGACGCCGGTCGAGCCCCACTGCCACGGCACCGTGTAATGACGGCCCGGATCCCATTCGACATTCACCCAGCGCGGGTCGACATTCTTGAAGTTCTCCATCTGGTCGGGACGCGTCTCGAGGATGAGTCCTTCCTTGACCCAGACCGGCACGAAGTTGGCCGACGGCACGACGATGTCGAAGCCATGGCCGCCGGCGCGGATCTTGGCAAGCGCGGTGTCGTTCGAGTCGTAGTCGGTCACCGTGACCTTGACCTTGTAGGTCTCCTCGAATTTCTTGATCAGGTCGGGGTTGGTGTAGTTGCCCCAATTGTAGATATTGAGCTCGCCTTCCGCCAAAGCCGGCCCGGCGGCGAACGCCGCCATCGCAAGGCCGAAGCCTGCGGCTTTCAGTTTCGGTAACATCGGTATTCTCCCTAACGTCGTTATGTTTTGGGCCCCGGCTTGATGCCGAGGCCCGGATAGTCTGCTCTTACTTGGTGATGTCCGTCCAGATGCGGGTGTAAAGCGCCGTCACCTCGGCGGAGCACACCGGATTGAATTTTCCGGCCGCCTGGAACTCGGCCGGGATCACAACCTCGGGCGCCGTCTTCATGTCTTCCGGCATGAAGGCCTCGGAGCCTTTGACGCCATTGGCGTAGCGCGCGAAATTGGAAATCAGCGCGGCATTCTCGGGCGCCATGATGAAGTTCTGGAACAGCTTGGCGTTCTCGACATTCTTGGCGTCCTTGAGCACCGCGACGCTGTCCATCCAGATGGTGTAGCCCTCCTTGGGATAGCCATAGACGATCTTGTCGTTCTGCAGCCTGGCGCGGAAGGAAGCGCCATTGTAGTTGATGCCGGCGGCAAAATCCTCTTTCGCATATCTTTCGACATTGCCGTAATCCATGGAGATCCAGTTGGGCTTCGCCGCCTTCAGGGTGGCATGCACCTTCTTGAGTAGCTCCTTGTCGCTGTCGCACATATTGCCGCCGCTATAGTGCAGGGCGGCGCCCAGCGTGTCGAGCATCTCGGGCAGGACATTGATCTTGCCCTTCAGCTCATCCGGCGGATCGAAAATGACTTTCCATGTGTTGGGGTCGCCCTGATAGACCTTGGTATTGACGGTGACCGCCGTCGTGCCCCATTGCCAGGGAACGGTGTAATGGCGGCCCTTGTCCCAATCGACATTCACCCAGCGGTCGTCGAGATTCTTGAAATTCTCCATCTGGTCGGGGCGCGATTCGAGGAGCAGGCCCTCGGCGATGAAGATCGGCACATGCGAGTTGGACGGCACCACGATGTCGAAGCCATGGCCGCCGGCCTTGATCTTGGCCATCGCGGCGTCATTGGAATCGTAGTCGGTGACGGTAACCTTGATCTTGTAGGTGTCCCCGAACTTCTTGATGAGTTCGGGGCTGGTGTAGTTGCCCCAGTTGTAGATATTGAGCTCGCCTTCGGCGGCGGCGGGACCTGCGGTCATCACCGCCGCAAGGCCGGCAAGAAGCAGCGTCTTTCTGCGGTTCATGTCTTTTCCTTCCCTGTGTTGCTCAGCTCTGCTTGCGATTGAGGAAGAAGAACAATGTCACGATCGCGATGGAGATGAGCAGAAACACGCTCGATATGGCATTGATCTCCGGCGTCACCACGCGGCGCAACTGTCCCAGCATATAGGTCGGCAGCGTGTCCTGGCCACCGGATTTGACCAGCTCGGTGATGACCACGTCGTCGAGCGACACGACGAAAGCCAGCATCAGCCCGGCGATGATGCCGGGCCACAGCAGCGGCAGCGTCACCCTGCGGAAGGTCATCCAGGGCGTGGCGTAGAGATCGGCGGCGGCGCGCTCGAGCGTCAGGTCCATATTCTCGAGACGGGCACGGATCGGCAGATAGGCGAAGGGGATGCAGAAGGCGGTATGGGCGACGATGAGATAGCCGAGGCCGGTATAGCCGGTCCAGATCTTCACGATGGCGAAGAAGATGAGGAGCGCGATGCCGGTGACGATCTCGGGCACCATCAGCGGCTGATTGATGAAGCCGTAGATGAAATTGAGCCCGCGATAGGGCCGGGTGCGGGTGGTGGCCAGCGCCGCCATGGTGGCGGCGGTGGTCGATACGACGGCGGCGACGCTGGCGATGATGAAGGAGCGAATCGAGGTCTCGACGATTTGCTGGTTGTTCCAGGCGGCGATGTACCAGCGCCAGGAAAAGCCTTCCCAGATGGCGATCGAGGGGCCGGCATTGAAGGAATAGACGACCAGCGTGGCGATCGGGACATAAAGCAGGACGAAGCAGAACAGCGCGATGGTTCCGAAACCGGTCTGGCGCTTGACGGAGAAGGTGCTTGACTTTTTTTGCGCATCGGCTTGTCCGAAAACCGCGCGCATTTTTCGGGCCGATGCGTCAACCATGGCGCATCTCCGAGCGGCCGGCCGAGCGCACATAGATCATGAGCGCGATCATCACGATCGCCATCAAGGTGATCGAGAGCGCCGCACCCAGAGGCCAGTTGCGGCCCTGGCCGAATTGCAGCTCGATGAGGTTGCCGAGCATCATGTTCTTGCCTCCCCCCAGGACGCGCGGCGTCACATAGGCGCCGAGCGAGGGGATGAAGACCAGGATGGAGCCGGCGATGATGCCGGGCTTGACCAGGGGAATGATGACGCGGCGCAGGACCTGGAAGCGGTTGGCGTAGAGATCGTAACCCGCCTCGACCAGGCGGAAGTCGAGCTTTTCCATGCTGGCATAAAGCGGCAGGACCATCAGGGGCAGATAGACATAAAGCATGCCCAGCATGATGGCGACGTCGGTGAACATGATCTGGATCGGGCTCGAGATGATGCCGAGCTTCATCAGCAGCGTATTGAAGATGCCTTCATTGCGGATGACTTCCTGCACCGCGAAAGTGCGGATGAGCAGGTTGGTCCAGAACGGAATGGTGATGAGGAAGAGCCAGATGTCGCGGCTCTTTTCGGGCCGGGTGGCGATGAAATAGGCGGTCGGGAAACCGAAGGCGAGCGCCAGAAGCGTGGTGAAGAAGGAGAGCCTCACCGAGCGCCACAGGATGGAGAGATGCGCGTCGGCGAAGGTCGTGGTGTCGTCGAAAATGTCCTTCTGGAACAGCACCTGGAACCAGGCCTGGCCGGACGGCTTCCAGACCACGCCGCCATAATCGGCGGGGGTGAGGAAGGAAAAGACGAGGACGATGAAGAGCGGGCCTATCGCCGCGAAGAAGATGATGAAGAGGGCGGGCGAGGCGAGAAACCAGCGGTTGCGGATTTCCTGCCGGTCGGCCGCGGCGGCGACCTGGGCGGCGCGCGTGAGAGGCGGGGTGTCCACTGCCATGATCAGTCCTTCAGAACCTGCGCCGCATTCTGCCCGATCTCGACGCCGACCGGCATGCCGGTCCTGAATTCCTCGGCGGCGCCATGCCGGTTCTGCTGGCGCACGATGAAATGCGGTCCGGAAGCGAGCTTGACGTGGAAATGCGTGTCGGTGCCGAAATACACGATGTTCTCAAGCGTCCCCTTCAACGCGTCGGCGGCGGGCCGCGCCTGGATCGCTGCATGTTCGGGGCGCACCACGATGGTGACATTGCCTTGCGGCGAAGCGCCTTCGGAGATCCCGGCGTCGACTTCCGCCCCGGCAGCGAGGGCGATGCGCGCCTTGCTGCCGCGGACCTCCTTCACCTGGCCTTCGAGGAAATTCGTGTCGCCGATGAAGTTGGCAACGAAACGCTCGGCCGGCCGGTCATAGATGTCGCGCGGCGAGCCGATCTGCAGGATGCGGCCCTTGGACATGACCGCGATGCGGTCGGACATGGTGAGCGCTTCTTCCTGATCATGCGTCACGAAGATGAAGGTGATGCCGGTCTCGTGCTGCAGGCGCTTCAGCTCGATCTGCATGTCCTTGCGCAATTTGAAATCGAGCGCCGACAGCGGCTCGTCGAGGAGCAGCACCTTGGGCCGGGGCGCCAGCGCGCGGGCGAGAGCCACGCGCTGCTGCTGGCCGCCGGAAATCTGACTGGTGCGGCGGTTGCGCAGCTCCTCCATGCGCACCAGCTTCAGCATCTCACCGACGCGCGTCTCGATCTCGGCCTTGGGCTTGCCCAGCATCTCGAGGCCGAAACCGATATTCTGGGCGACGGTCATGTGCGGGAACAGAGCGTAATTCTGGAAGACGGTGTTGACCGGCCGCTTGAACGGCGGCAGCGGCGCGATGTCCTCGCCATAGAGACGGATCTCGCCCTCGGTCGGAAAGTCGAAGCCGGCGATCAGCCGGAGAAGGGTCGTCTTGCCGCAGCCGGACGGCCCGAGCAATGTGAAGAATTCATTTTCGCGGATGGTGACGTCGACACTGTCGAGCGCTCTTACCGCATCGTCACCATTGCCGAAGATCTTGCTGACGCCGATCGCCTCTATGGCGCTGCGCCGTTCCCCAGAGCCGGCTCTACCCAATCACAACTCCCCTGTTGGCCTATTTTTATTATTGCCCTGATCCTATGAGGATTGAAGGACGTTGCCAACAGGGATTGCAATTTTCGCGTTTAAACGTGGTTACGCCTGGAAAGAATCGAAACGATCAGCCCGACCAGCCGCCATCGATCACGAAGGTCTGGCCGGTGATGAAGGCCGATTCCTCGCTGGCCAGATAGACGACCAGAGCGGCGATCTCTTCCGGCTGGGCGAGCCGGCCCATGGGCTGGCGGGCGATGAAGGCCTGGCGGGCCTTCTCATAGTCGCCCTGCTGGCGCATGCGGTCATTGAGGGAGGGGGTGTCGACGGTGCCGGGGCAGATGGCATTGCAGCGGATGCCCTTGCCTACGAAATCGGCGGCGATCGCCTTGGTCAAGCCGATGACGGCGGCCTTGGTGGCGCCATAGACGAAGCGGTTCGGCACGCCCTTCACCGAGGAGGCGACCGAGGACATGTTGACGATGGCGCCCCTGCCCCTGGCCAGCATCGCCGGCAGGAAGGCCTTGATCATGCGATAATGCGCCTTGGTGTTGAGATCGAAGGAGAAATCCCAGGATTTCTCGTCGCAATCGAGAATGCTGCCGTGATGGACGAAGCCCGAGCAGTTGAACAGGACATCGACATCCTTGGCGCGTTCGGCGGCCGCCTGGATCGCCTCCGGCTTGAGCACGTCGAGCGTGAAGATCTCGACGCCCGGCGCGTCCTTGGCGAGGTCCGCCAGAAGATCATCGCGGATGTCGGTGGCATAGACCTTGGCGCCTTCGCGCGCCATGGCGATCACCGTCGAGCGCCCGATCCCCTGCGCCGCCGATGTCACGATCGCCGTCTTGCCCTTAAGCCTCTCGCCCATGGATACTGTTCCCTTGTTGGCTGCGCCGGATTAGTGTCAAAACTCGCTCTACCGTGCTTGACCGAGGCTTGTCCATGACCGATGACGATCTCTGCTATTTGCCCGCTGCGCAGGTCCTGAAGCTGTTTCGCGCCCGCAAGTTGTCGCCGGTCGAGCTGCTCAACGCCCAGATCGCCCGCGCCGAGGAGGTCAATCCGGCGATCAACTGCTTCACCGACCGTTATTTCGAGGAGGCCCTGGCCCAGGCCAGGGCGGCAGAAGCCGTCTATGCGAAGCGGAGCGGCCAGCCGCGCCCGCTCGAGGGGGTGAGCCTCGCGGTCAAGGACGCGCAGCGCCTCAAGGGCAGGCGCACAACCCATGGCTCGCTCATCTTCATCGACAATATCGACGATCATTCCGATCCGATGATCGAGCGCCTGATCGAGGCCGGCGCCATCGTGCATGCGCGCACCACCACGCCGGAATTCTGCCTGTCGGGTGTCTGCCATTCGCGCGCCTGGGGCACGACGCATAATCCCTTCAACACCGATTACGGGCCGGGCGGCTCCTCGGGCGGCTCGGGCGCGGCGCTGGCATCAGGCCTCACCACGCTTGCCACCGGCACCGATATCGGCGGGTCGATCCGCATTCCGTCATCCGCCTGCGGCACGGTCGGCTTCAAGCCGCCGCATGGGCGCAATCCCGATGGCGCGCCAAATTGCTTCGACCGTTACAATCATTGCGGGCCGATGACGCGCTCGGTCGGCGATGCGGCGCTGATGCAGGCGATCATCGCCGGGCCGCATCCGCTCGACCACGACTCACTGCGCGAGAAGGTGGTGCTGCCGGAGCGCGCCAATTCGCTCAAAGGCTACAAAGTCGCCTATTCGATCGACTTCGACTATGTGAATGTCGATCCCGATGTGCGCAAGAACACGCTGAAGGCGCTCGGCCTGTTCCGGGCGCTCGGCGCCGAGGTGAAAGAGGTGAGCCTCGGCTGGACGAGCGATGTCGAGACCAATGCGCTCCATTGGTACAATGCGATGGACTTCGGCCGCCAGACCGTGTGGTGGAAGAAGACGCATGGCCATCTGATGACCGACTATGCGCTCAAGACGGCGGAGGCGATCGAGAAGACCACAGGCATCGATGATGTCCACAAGGCCTGGGCGCAGGCGCATCGCATGTATCAGACTTTCGGGCCGGTGCTCGACGAGTTTGACTTCTTCGTCTGCCCGACGCTCAACCTGCCGGCGGTGCATGCCGATCACGATCCGTGGGACCCGGATTTCCGCGTCAACGGCGTCAAGGCTGACGGCGAATATGGCTGGGTCATGACCCATCAGTTCAACATGCTGCACAACTGCCCGGTGATGGCGGTGCCGTCGGGCTTTGCCGGCAGCGGGGTGCCGACCGGCATCCAGATCGTCGGGCGCACATTCGACGACGCCACCGTCTTCAAGGCGGCGCTCGCCTATGAAAAAGCGGCGGGCGGGTGGTTCACCGATCGGAAGGGGCGGCCCAAGCTTTGAAGCCATGCAGCTTCTCGACAGCTCGGATCTGGGATTGCGATCGGCGCGGCTGACCTTCAGAAGCAGCAGCTCCAATGTCATCGTCACGCTTTTTCCCATGGTTCATCTGGGCGGGGCGTCGTTCTACGACGCTATCCACAAGGATGCGGGCGCGCATGACGCCATGCTGGTGGAGGGCCTCAGGTCGCCGGTCGCGGCGCGCATCACACGCGCCTATCGGTGGATCGAGGGGGCGAAGCGCATCGGGCTCGTCGTGCAGCCCCGTCCGTCCGCGCAGTCGCTCGCACCGGCGGCCATCATTCATGCGGATTTGCCCACGGATGAATTCGAGCGGCATTGGCGCAAGGTGCCTCTTTATCTGAGGCTGCTGCTCTATGTGGCGGCTCCCGTCTATGCCCTTCATTGCCGGTGGTTCGGCAGCCGGGCAAAGCTCGCCAAGGCCCTGGCGCTCGACGATCTTCCCGGCCGTGCCGAGACGCTTGGCTGGCAGCCGGAATACCAAACGATCGATGAGGCGATCATCACCGCGCGCGACCAGCGGCTTGTCGCGGCGATGGGTGACTATCTCGATACAGCGGCAGCCGAGCCGCGCCGCCTGGCCATCGTCTACGGCGCCCAGCATATGCGGGCCGTCGTCAAGGAACTGGTGAGCAAGCGGCATTACCGCTGTGTGAAGAGCGAATGGATGGTGATCTTCCCTCTAGTATGAAATTGCCGAGGCAAATATTTAAGAATTGACTTATTTAAGTGACTTCTACAATATCTGGCCATGGACAGCTTCACGGCCATTTCCGATCCCACCCGCCGACGCATCATCGGCCTCCTGGCCGAGCGTGAACTTTCCGCCGGCGCCTTGGCGGAGAATTTCCAGATGACGGCGCCGGCGGTGTCGCAGCATCTGAAAGCCCTCAAGGAAGCGCGCCTGGTGCAGGTCCGCATCGACGGCCAGCGCCGCATCTATTCGCTGAACCCGCAAGGCCTGAGCGAGATCGACAGCTGGCTCGACACGGTCCGGCGCTTCTGGCGCGGCCGGCTCGATGCCCTCGAAGAAGCGCTGCGCCAGCCGGCTGCGCCTGAGAAGGACAATCCCAAATGAGCTATGATGGCGTTTTCCTCGACAACAGCACGGTGCGCTTCGAGCGTCTGCTGCCTGGACCGATCGAACGGGTGTGGGACTATCTGACCAAGTCGGAGTTTCTCGAAACCTGGCTCGCCGGCGCCGAAGGCCACTGGCGGCCGGGCGGTGAGATCACACTGTCCTTCACCTTCAGCGCCCATGACGAATGCGGCGACAGCAGCGCCACAGCCGTCGTGCAGGATTACGACCCGCCGCGGCTCCTCTCCTATACGTGGCGCGAATGCGACTCTCAGGGCGCTGAGAAGCCGGCCTCGATCGTGCGCTTCGAGCTGGCGCCCGAAGGCGACGATGTCCGCCTCGTCCTCACCCATCGCAAGCTCAGCGCGGCTGAGATGCCGGGCTTCGGGGCAGGGTGGGATTCGCATCTGCATTATCTCGTCGCGCGGCTCGGCGGAAAATCCGTCCGGCCCTTCATCGAGCTCTTCGAGCCGGCGCTGGCGCATTATTCTCTCTTGGCAAAACAGTAAGGAGTACCCCATGGCCAGAAGCGATCTCACATTTCGCGGTGGACGCAACGTCGCGATGAAACTGCCGCCGCATCAATATGAGGCGACGATCAAGTTCTATCGCGACACGCTCGGCCTCGACGTGAAGCAGACATCCGAGAATTCGCATGCGGTCGATTACGGCCCGATCCGCCTGTGGATCGACCGCTGCCCGAAGACGTCGCAGGCCGAATTGTGGCTCGATATCGGGACCAGCGACACCAAGGCGGCGGCGCAACATCTGGCGCAGAAGGATGTGGTGCGCTGCGATGCGATCGAGGAGCTGCCGGCGAATTTCGACGGCTACTGGGTCACCAGCCCCTCAGGTATCGTCCATATCGTCACTGGTTACGAGGATTCAGGCACGGTTTGAGTGTCGAGAGAGCTCAATGGCCAATATCGAACACGTTCAACACGTCAATGCTCCAGCCGCCCTTGTCTTTGCCGGTAGCGCAAAGCCGCTATTGCAGGCAATGGCAGGGTGAGGGGTTCCCGGTCTCTCTCCTCTGCGCGGAGCGAGGGGAAGGCGGTCATCCGTTCAAGAAGCCGTCCAGCACATTCACCGTGTTGATGCCGATGGCTTCCACCGCATAGCCGCCTTCCATCACGAACAAGGTCGGCAGCCTGGCCTTGGCGATCGCGCCGCCATAGGTGCGGAAGTCGTCGGAGGTCAGCTTGAAGAAGCTGATCGGATCGTCCTTGAAGGTGTCGACGCCGAGCGAGACGACGAGCGCGTCGGGCTTGAAGCGCTTGATCTGGCCGAGCGCGGCCTTCAGCGCCTTGCCCCAGACGTCGTATTTGGCGCCGGGCGGCATCGGATAATTGATGTTGTAGCCTTCGCCCTTGCCCGTTCCCTTCTCGTCCTTGTAGCCCAGGAAATAGGGGAAGGCGTCTTCCGGCTGGCCGTGCAGCGAGCAGAAGAGCACGTCGTTCCTTGCATAGAAGATGTCCTGCGTGCCGTTGCCGTGATGGAAATCGACATCGAGAATGGCGACGCGCCTGGCGCCGGCATCGCGGAAGCCCTGCGCCGCGATCGCCGCGTTGTTGAGGAAGCAATAGCCGCCATACATGTCGTGATGGGCGTGATGGCCGGGCGGCCGGCAGAGCGCGAAGGCGGATGAAGCGCCGGCCGAGACGAGCTTCTGCGCCGTCTGGGCGACGGCGGCGGAAGAGACGGCCGCCTCCCAGGTGCCGGCGGTGATGCAGGTCTCCATCGACAGGATGTAGTAGCCGACCTTGCCGTCGATATGATTGGGTTTCCTGGCGCGCATTCCCCGCGCGGCGAAGCCGGTCGGGATGATCTCGCCGCGAAAGCCCGCTTCGGTCCATTCGCGCCAGGCGCTTTCGAGGAATTCCAGGAAGCCCTTGTCATGCACCTTGGCGACCGGCGTCATGTCGAGCTTCGCCGGCGCCATGAGGTCGTCCATCTTGCGCTTCTTCAATTCGCGCAGGATGTATTCGACACGCGAGGGCCGCTCGAAAGGCGTCACGAACTCACCGCCATAAAGCTCGCCTTGCGGAAAATGCAGACGGTGATCCTCGGAATAGACGACTTTCATGATGGGCCCGATTCCTTCGTTGTCCCGCCGTGATGTGTAGAGTCCAAAGCGGGCCCGCTCAAGAGGCGGCGATTTCGACCAGGACATTGGCGGCGGCGAGCGCGCGGGCGAGATCGGCGGGGGGCCTCGCGTCCGTCACCAGGCAATCGAGCGTGGCGAAGCCGCAGACATTGACGAGGGCGCTCTTGCCGAATTTGCTGTGATCGGTGACGACGACGCGGCGCTCGCCACGGGAGAGAACGGTCGTGGCGAATTCGGCCTCGTCGAGATTGTAGTCGTTGACCCCGGTCCTTGGATCGAGCGCGCCGGCGGTGATGATGGCGTGGCGGACATTGAAGCGCTGCACGAAGGCGATGGCGGAATTGCCGAAGGCCGCGCCATTGTCGCCTTGCAGCTCGCCACCCGCCATATGCACCTTGTTGCCGTTGACGGTCGACAGCGTGCGGGCGATGTCGGAGGAATTGGTGACGACGGTGAGGCCGCGCTTCTGCAGCAGCTCGCGGGCCAGGTAGCTCGTCGTCGTGCCGGTGTCGAGCATGATGCTGTCGCCATCGACGATGGCCTCGGCGGCGCGGCGCGCGATCGCCCGCTTGCCCACCGCATTCTCACGCATGCGCCGCTCGAAAGGCGCTTCCCCCACCGCATGGGGAAGGGCGGCGGCGCCATGCATCTTCAGCACCTCGCCGCGCTCCGCCATCAGGCGCAGATCGCGGCGAATGGTTTCGGCCGAAACGCCCAGCCAATCGGCGAGATCCGAGACCGAGGCCGACATGTGGTCATGCAGCATCTGGCGGATTTCGGCATGGCGGCGTGAAAGGCGATTCATGGTTCCGTTTGCCCGGTTTCCATCAAGGAGATCACGAAACGGTCAATTCCGGCAACATAAATCTCTCAAATCCACAAAATACCACGAAAATTGCGGTTTAGCATTGACACTCAAGCACTTGTGCCGCGACATTTGCGGTCGCGGACCAAGAAAAACATCCAAGGTTCGTGTTTTGGGAGCCAGGAAGAGGATTCACATCCATGAGCAGATTGCGCGTAAGACGTGCCTTGCTTGGCCTTGCCGCTCTGGCGGCGACGGCATTGACGCCGATGACTTCCTACGCCGTCGAGTCGAATGATCCGATCAAGATCGCTCTGTTCGACTGGACCAGCGTCAATCTCAACGCCAAGATCCTTGGCGGCATTCTCGAGAAGCTCGGCTACACGGTCGAATATCCGACCGCCGACTACCTCTCGAGCCTGACCACGGGCCTCACCAATGGCGATCTCACGGTCGGCGTCGAATTCTGGGACACGACGGCGGGCGAGGCGATGAAGGCCTCCGATGCCACCGGCCAGACCGAGAAGCTCGGCATGCTCGGGCCCAAGGCCAAGGAAGAGTGGTGGTATCCGCTCTACATGAAAGAGAAATGCCCGGGGCTGCCCAATTGGGAAGCGCTCAAGGATCCGAAATGCGCGGAAGCCTTCTCGACGCCGGAGACGGCGCCCAAGGGCCGCTATCTCGGCGGACCGGTGACCTGGGAAGGCTTCGACGATGAACGCGTCGTGGCGCTCGATCTGCCCTTCACCGTCGTTCATGCCGGCACCGACGCGGCGATGTTCGCCGAGCTCGATTCCGCCTATCAGCGCAAAGCGCCGATCATGCTGTGGATCTATTCACCGCATTGGGCGCCGGCGAAATATGAAGGCGAATGGGTGAATTTCCCGGAATATACGCCTGAATGCTACACCGACCCGAAAGCCGGCATCAATCCGGACAAGGCCTATGACTGCGGCAAGCCGCATGGCGAGATCTGGAAATACTCCTGGGCCGGCATGAAGGACAAATGGCCGGTCGCCTACAAGGTCGCCAAGGCCTATCAGATCGACGTCAATGAGCTGAACAAGCTCTCGGGCCAGGTCGATCTCGAAGGCAAGTCGCTCGACGAGGTCGCGGCCTCGTGGATCGAAGCCAATGAGGCGAAGTGGAAGGCCTGGGCGCAGTAAGAGCGCCGGCGGCTTACATATAGGACCGCACTCTCCGGGTATTTCCCTTCTCCCGCGCCTAGCGTGGGAGAAGGCGCCCGAAGGGCGGATGAGGACTCTTTGCTCGAGTTCGATCAGTGCATCAGATTGACCTAGTCACAAATCATCACCGCCCGTCCGCTAGCTTGAAGAGCTGTCGCGCGCGGAACCAACACCCTCATCCGCCCTATCGGGCACCTTCTCCCGCAAGCGGGAGAAGGGGAAAAATCGTGGGGGGCGGAAATCAATGACAGATGTAAAGCGGCCGGTGAAGCTTTCTTGCCGCAATCTGTGGAAGGTATTCGGCGCCGGCGCGGAAGACTTCATGCGCCGCAACAATGGGACTGCTGCGGCCGAGGCGCTGAGCGAGGCGCGGCTCATCGGCGCGGTGCGCCGGGCCAGCATCGACGTGCATGAAGGCGAGATCTTCATCGTCATGGGCCTGTCGGGCTCGGGCAAGTCGACATTGCTGCGCTGCCTGTCGCGTCTCATCGAGCCAACTTACGGCGAAGTGAATTTCGACGGCCGCGATCTCCTGAAAGCGAGCGATGCTGAGCTGATCGAGATCCGCCGGCACAAGATGGGCATGGTGTTCCAGCATTTCGCGCTGCTGCCGCATCTGACCGTACTCGAGAATGTCGGCTTTCCGCTGTCGGTGCAGGGCGTGCCCAAGCTCGAGCAGAGAAAACGCGCCCAGGCGGTCATCGATCTGGTCGGGCTCAAAGGCCGCGAGCATCATTATCCGCGCGAATTGTCGGGCGGCCAGCAGCAGCGCGTCGGCATCGCCCGCTCGCTCGCGGTCGAACCCGAGATCTGGTTCCTCGACGAGCCCTTCTCGGCGCTCGATCCCCTGATCCGGCGCGAGATGCAGTCGGAGCTGATGCGGCTGCAGAATGTGCTGAAGAAGACGATCGTCTTCATCACCCATGATTTCGACGAGGCGATCAAGCTCGCTGACCGCATCGCCATCATGAAGGACGGCGAGATCATCCAGATCGGCGCGCCGGAAGAGCTGGTGCTCAATCCGGCGACCGACTATGTGGCGGAGTTCACCCGCGATGTGAACCGCGCCAAGGTGATGTCGGCGCAGAGCCTGATGCGCGCCGCGAAAGACGGCCAGCATGCGGGCAAGGTCGACGCCAAGGCCAAGGTCGAGACCTTCGCCGCCGATATCGTCGGCGCCAAGCTGCCCTTCGCGGTGACCGACGGAAAAGGCAGGCTTCTCGGCGAGGTCACGCCGCAAGCGGTCATCGATCTGCTCGCCGGGCGCCATGTCAAGCAGGCGCAGCCATGACCGATGCCGTGCTGACCCACAATGACTCGCGGGTAAGCACGCTGCCCGGATGGCGCGTCGCGGTGCTCATCGCCGGTGTGGTGGCGGTGGCCTTCGCCGTCTCCTGGATCGTGCCGGGCGCCTGGGATTATCCGACGCAAGCGGTCATCCCCTTCGCCGAGTGGATCAGCGCGGTCATGCTGTGGATCAAGGCAACCTTCACCTGGCTGACGCGCGGCCTCGCCGATCTCGTCAATATTCCGCTGCAGCTCGCCATTGGCTTTCTCGCCAAGGGCTACCGCGTCTATCTCAGCGAAGGCTTCATCACGCTTCCGCGTTTCTCCTGGGTCGGCGTCTGCGCCGTCGCCGCCTTTGTCGGCTATCGCTTCGGCGGCCTCAAGCTGGCGCTGCTCAGCGGTCTCTCCTTCCTCGCCATCGCGCTGTTCCGGCAATGGGACAGCGCCATGCTGACGCTGGCCCTGATCCTGGTCTGCGTGCCGATCTGCGTCGTGACCGGCCTTCTCCTCGGCATCTGGGGCTATCTCAATCCGAAGGTGAACCGCGCTCTGATCATGCCGGCGCTCGATCTCCTGCAGACGATCCCGACTTTTGCCTATCTCATCCCGATGCTGCTCCTGTTCGGCAACAGTCCGGTCTCGGCGCTGCTCGCCACCGGGCTCTTCGCCACGCCGCCGATGGTGCGCGCCACCGTGCTCGGGCTTTCGAAGGTGCCGCAGGACATCCAGGATTTCGCCGACATGGCGGGCTGCACGCGGCGGCAGAAATTGTGGCGCGTGCTGGTGCCGAGCGCCAAGCCGTCGCTCATGCTGGGCGTCAACCAGGTGATCATGCTGGCGCTCAACATGGTGATCATCTCCTCGATGATCGGCGCCGGCGGGCTCGGTTATGACGTGCTGCTGGCCCTGCGCGCGCTCAAGGTCGGCCAGGCGATGGAAGCCGGCCTCGCCATCGTCGTCCTCGCCATCGTGCTCGACCGGGTGAGCCAGGCCGCCGCCCAGCAACGTCCCGAGCAGGACGCGATACAGAAGCCCTGGCTGCAGCGCCACGCAAGTCTCGCCGCCATCCTGGCCGTTCTCCTCGTCACGACGCTGGCGAGCCTCGTCCTGCCGGCCTTCGCCAAGGTGCCGAACGCGATCACCTTCACCACGGCGCCGGCCTGGAAGGCGGCGGTCGACTGGGTCACGGTCAATTACTTCGATGTGATCGAGGCGGTGCGCATCACCTTCCTCCTTTATGTCCTCAATCCCCTGCGCGCCTTCTTCGAGGGGTTGCCCTGGCTCGGCGTGGCGCTGCTCCTCGCTTTTGCCGGCTGGCGGCTGGGCGGCCTGTGGCTCGCCGCCATCGTGGCGCTGCTCACCGCTTTCTGCGCCGCGACCGGGCTCTGGGTCCAGACCATGGCGACGCTCTATCTCTGCGGCGTGGCGGCGCTGATCGCGGCCGCCATCGGTATTCCGATCGGCGTGTGGGCGTCGCGCTCCGACCGGGTGGAGAGGATCGTGACGCCCTTCATCGACACGCTGCAGACGATCCCGTCCTTCTGCTTCATCATTCCGGTGGTCATGCTTTTCCGCGTCGGCGATGTCACGGCGCTGATCGCCACCGTGGCCTTCGCCGTCGTGCCGGCGATCCGCTACACCAATCACGGCATCAGGCAGGTGCCGCATGAGCTGATCGAGGCCGGCACCGCGGCGGGCTGCACGAAACGGCAGCTGTTCTGGCGCGTGCAATTGCCGGTGGCGATGCCGGAGATCATGCTCGGCCTCAACCAGACGATCCTGCTGTCGCTCAGCATGATCGTCATCTGCGCCATGATCGGCACGCGCGATCTGGGCCAGGAAGTGTTCAAGGCGTTGTCCAAGGCCGATTCCGGCAAGGGCCTGGTCGCCGGCCTCGCCATCGCCTTCATCGGCATCATCGCCGACCGGCTGATCACCGCCTGGGTGGAGCGGATGAAAACCAGGCGCGGTCTCGCATGAGCGACACGGCCGAACAAAGGGTGCGCAAGCTGTCCTGCTGGCGAGGAACGGTCACGCTCGCGCCCCTCAAAGGCGGCCTGAGCAATGCCAGCTTCATCGTCACCGACGAGCGCGGCAAATATGTCGCCCGGGTGGGCGAGGACTTTCCCTGCCATCACGTGTTCCGCGACCGCGAATTGCGCGCCAGCCGTGCCGCCTTCGAGGCGGGGCTCTCGCCGGAAGTCGTCCATGCCGAGCCGGGACTGATGGTGGTGCGCTTCATCGAAGCCCACACCTTCTCGGAAGAGGATGTGCGGAAGAATCTCGAACGCTGCGTCGATGCCGTGCACAAGTGCCATCGCGACATGAAACGGCTGGTCACCGGGCCGGCCTCCATCTTCTGGGTCTTCCATGTGCTGCGCGACTATGGCCATACGCTGACGGAAGGATTCCACCGTCTCAGGCTCGAGGTGCCGCGCTGGCTGTCGGCGGTCGATACACTGGAGGATGCGCAGATCCCGTTGCCGGTGGTCTTCGGCCATCACGATCTCCTGCCCGGCAATTTCATGGATGACGGCGAGCGCATCTGGCTGATCGACTGGGAATATGGCGGCTTCGGCACCGCGATGTTCGATCTCGCCAATATCGCCGCCAACAACTCGCTGAGCGAGACGGAAGAGCGGCAGCTGCTCGAGATCTATTTCGACCGGGCACCGCCTGACACCACCTTGCGCGCCTTCGATGCAATGAAGACCGCCTCCGCCTTGCGCGAGGCGATGTGGGGCATGGTGTCAGAGCTGCATCTCAATGCGCCCGGTGTCGACTACGTCGCGCACGCCACTGAGTATCTCGGGCGTTATGAGCGGGCGCTCGCGACCTTCCAAGACCGATATGGAGCATCATGACCGTTTCCCTTCCGGGCCACGCCCAGATCATCGTCATCGGCGGCGGCATCATCGGCTGCTCGACCGCCTATCATCTGGCGGGAGACCACAAGGCCGATGTCATCCTGCTCGAGCAGAACAGGCTGACCTCGGGCTCGACATGGCATGCGGCGGGGCTCGTCGGGCAATTGCGTTCCTCGGCCTCGATCACCCAGGTGCTCAAATATTCGGTCGATCTCTATAAGAACCTCGCCAAGGAAACGGGCCTCGAGACCGGCTGGAAGATGACCGGCTGCCTGAGGCTCGCCTGCAATGAAGACCGCTGGATCGAATATAAGCGGCTCGCCACCACGGCGCAGAGCTTCGGCATGGAGATGCATCTGCTCTCGCCGAAGGAGGTCAAGGCGATGTGGCCCTTGATGGAGGTTTCCGATCTCGTCGGCGCCAGCTTTCTGCCGACCGATGGTCAGGCGAGCCCCTCCGACATCGCCCAGTCACTGGCCAAGGGCGCGCGCATGCATGGCGCCAAATTCTTCGAGGGCGTGCGCGTCGAAGGTTTCGATATCGAGAACGGCCGCGTCATCGGGGTTCGGACCAATCAGGGGCGCATCGCTTGCGAGAAGGTGGTCAATTGCGGCGGGCAATGGGCCCGGCAATTGGGCGCCATGGCCGGGGTGAGCGTGCCGCTGCAACCGGTCAAGCATCAATATATCATCACCGAGAAGGTCGACGGCCTCGCCACCGATATCGCCACCATCCGCGATCCCGACCGGCGCACCTATTTCAAGGAAGAGGTCGGCGGGCTGGTGATGGGCGGCTATGAGCCTGATCCGCAAAGCTGGACCTTGGGCGATGTGCCGGGCGATTTCGAGTTCCAGCTGTTCGAGGACGACTGGGATCACTTTGAGCAGCATATGGCACAGGCGCTGGCGCGCGTGCCGGCGCTCGAGACGACCGGCATCAAGAAGATGATCAACGGACCGGAGAGCTTCACGCCCGACGGCAATTTCATTCTCGGTGCCGCGCCCGAGCTCGCCAACTACTATGTCGGCGCCGGTTTCAACGCCTTCGGCATTGCCAGCGGCGGCGGCGCCGGCTGGGTGCTGGCGCAATGGGTGGCGCAGGGCGAGGCGCCGATGGATCTGTGGGTCGTCGATATCCGCCGCTTCTCCGATCTCCACAAGGACCGCGACTGGGTCAATGAGCGCACGCTCGAAGCCTATGGCAAGCATTACACGATCGGCTTTCCGCATGAGGAATATCAGAGCGGCCGGCCGCGAATCGTCTCGCCTCTCTATGAACGGCTGAAGACAGCTAACGCCTGTTTCGGCTCGAAGCTCGGCTGGGAGCGGCCGAACTGGTTTGCGCCCAAGGGCACCGAACCCAAGGACGTCTATTCCATGGGCCGGCAGAACTGGTTCCACACGGTGGGTGAAGAACACAAAGCAGTGCGCGAGCGGGTTGGCGTCTTCGACCAGTCGTCCTTCGCCAAATATGAAATCCGAGGCAAGGATGCGGCCGAGGCCTTGGCCTGGATCGCGGCCAATGATGTGGCGCGCGGGGCCGGGCGTCTCACCTACACGCAGATGCTCAATTCGCGCGGCGGCATCGAATGCGACCTCACCGTGGCGCGGCTGGCGGAAGATCATTTCTACATCGTCACCGGCACCGGCTTCCGCACCCATGACCTCGCCTGGATCAAGGACCATATCAAGCCGGGCCTCTCGGCGGCGATCGAGGATGTGACGGAAGGCTGGGGCACCCTGTCGGTGATGGGGCCCAAGTCGCGCATGGTGATCGCGGCGATCACCAAGGCCGATATGTCGAACGAGGCTTTCCCCTTCGGCCATGTGCGCGAGATCGGGATCGCCGGGCATAAGGTTCGGGCGCTGCGCGTCACCTATGTGGGCGAGCTCGGCTGGGAGCTGCATATGCCGATCGGCGCCACCGGCGACGTCTATGACGCGCTGATGAAAGCGGGAGTAGGGGCCGGCATCGCGCCGGCCGGCTATCGCGCGCTGGAAGCCTTGCGTCTCGAAAAGGGCTATCGCGCCTGGGGTTCCGACATCACGCCCAACGACAATCCGTTCCAGGCCGGGCTCGGCTGGGCGGTGAAGCTCAAATCCAATGCCGCCTTCATGGGCCGCGAAGCGTGTGAGAAAGCGGCGTCAGCGCCGCTCACCAAGAAGCTCGCCTGCTTCACTACCGCGGATCCGTCCATCGTTCTGCTTGGGCGCGAGACCATCCTGCGCAACGGCAGGCAGGTCGGCTATCTCACCAGCGGCGGCTATGGTTATACGGTCGGCAAGCCGATCGGCTATGGCTATATCCGCGACAGCGCCGGCGTCGATGATGCCTATGTGCGGGATGGAAGCTACGAGCTGGTGGTGGCGAAGGACACCGTCAAAGCGCATGTCCATCTCGAACCGCTCTACGATCCGCGGAATCTGAAAGTGAAGGCCTGAATAACTTTCCCCTTCTCCCGCAGGTGGCAGGGCTGTCCGGGGAAACTCGCGGAATACACAGGCCCAGCCTGGTTTTCCCCTTCTCCCGCGTGCGGGAGAAGGTGGCCGAAGGCCGGATGAGGGTGTCTCTCTCAGCCGTTATAAAGCCGCAA
>JBMOOM010000089.1:0-305108 GCA_049323275.1 Pseudomonadota bacterium | reverse complement strand
GCTTGATCCGCACAAACATAATGCACAGGCGGCCTATCAACAGCCTCGACAGGCCACAGCCTCCCCCGATCAAATGTCCAAATCAGATGAGTTTCCAACTTGCCCAATGCTAAACCGGACAGCCGTGGGCTTGACCCGGCCATCCAGCCTCTCCGCCACGCGACTGTTTGACGGATGGGCTGGATGGCCGCCTCAAGGGGCGGCCATGACGAGTGAAGATATACGTGCTCAGAAGCTCAGATAGAGGTCGTCCCAATCGGGATTCATCTTTTCGATGAGATCAAGTTTCCATTTGCGCGGCCATCGCTTCAGTGATGTCTCGCGCTGGATGGCGTCGGCGATCGAAGGGTAGGTCTCGTACCAGACGAGCATTTTCAGGCCGTATTTGCGTGTGAAGACACCGCCGCGTCCTTCTTTGTGCTCGAAGACACGGCCGGACAGATTGCTCGTGACGCCGATATAGATCGTGCCATTGCGCTTGTTGGCCATGATGTAGACGTGGCCTTCTCTCATGCGCCTAGGTTCGGCACAACTGGATGGCCGGGTCAAGCCCGGCCATGACGAGTGGGGGGTGTGGCTGTGCAGAAACGAGATGGCAGCCTCGCGGGCAGCCATGACGAGTAGGTAGCGTCTACTTGCCCGCCTTCACTGCATCGTCGCGGATCTGGCTCAGGGTGCGGGAGGGGGTGATCGCCTCGGGGTCGACGATGCAGTGGATGATCGACGGCTTGCCCGACTTGACGGCGCGCTCGAAGGCGGGGGCGAAGTCTTCCGTCGTCTCGACGCGCTCGCCATGGCCGCCGAAGGCTTTGGCATAGGCGGCGAAGTCGGGGTTCTTCAGCACGGTGGCCGAGATGCGACCCGGATATTCGCGCTCCTGATGCATGCGGATGGTGCCGTACATCGAATTGTCGAGCACCACGACGATGAGCGGAATGCCATATTGGACGGCGGTGGCGAATTCCTGGCCGTTCATCATGAAGCAGCCGTCGCCGGCGAAACACACCACGGGGGAATCGGGACGCTGGCGCTTGGCCATGACCGCGGCCGGCACGCCATAGCCCATCGAGCCCGATGTCGGGGCGAGCTGGGTGCCGAACTGGCGGAAGCGGTAATAGCGGTGGATCCAGATGGCGTAGTTGCCGGCGCCATTGGTGATGATCGCCTCGGCGGGCAGGCGCTCGCGCAGCCATTTCATCGCCTCGCCATATTGGAACTTGCCGGGGAGCTTCTGCGGCGTGTCGGTCCAGGCGAGGAAGTCCTGGCGCGCCTCGCGCGTCGCCTCCGTCCACGGCCGGTCATTGGGCTGCGCCAGATCGGCGAGCGCCGCGCAGAAGGCATTGGGCGAGGCCTGGATGGCGAGCGCCGGCTGATAGACGCGGCCCAGCTCCTCCGCCCCCGGATGAATATGGACCAGGGTCTGGCGCGGATTGGGGATGTCGATCAGCGAATAGGAGGAGGACGGCATTTCCGACATGCGGGCGCCGATGAGCACCAGGAGATCGGCCTCCTTCACCCGCTGGGCGAGCTTCGGATTGGGGCCGATGCCGACATCGCCGACATAATTGGGATGATCGGACGGGAAGAGATGGGCGCGGCGGAAGGAGGTGGTGATGCCGACGCCGAATTTCTCGGCGAAGCCGATGAGCGACTTCTGCGCCTGGGGGCTCCAACGCGAACCGCCGAGGATGAAGAGCGGCTTCTTCGCCTGGCGCAGGAGATCGGCGAAACGGCTCATATCCTGAGGGACGGGGGCGGATTCGGCCGGGATCACCTTGGGGGCATCCGGGACATCGGCCAGCTCGGTCAGCACGTCTTCCGGCAGAGCGATGACGACGGGGCCGGGGCGGCCCTGGCAGGCGACGCGGAAAGCGCGCGCCACCAGCTCGGGCAGGCGGGCGGCGCTTTCGACCTCCACCACCCATTTCGCCATCGCGCCGAAGAAGGCCTTGTAGTCGACTTCCTGGAAGGCCTCGCGCTCGCGCATGGCGCGCTCGACCTGGCCGATGAACAGGATCATCGGAGTCGAATCCTGGGCGGCGATATGAATGCCGTGGCTGGCATTGGTGGCGCCCGGGCCGCGGGTGACGAAGCAGACGCCGGGCCTGCCGGTGAGCTTGCCATAGGCCTCCGCCATCATCGCCGCGCCACCTTCATTGCGGCAGACGAGCACGTCGATCCTGGCGTCATGCAAGGCGTCGAGCACGGCGAGGTAGCTTTCGCCCGGCACGCAGGAGAGCCGTTCCACGCCTTGCGCCAGCAACTGGTCGACCAGAATCTGGCCGCCGCTTCTCTCCGTCATGTCCGTCTCCCCGGCGTGTTCATTTGTTCGTTGGGTGAAACCCGCCAGCCGCAGGCCAGCGGGATGTTTTGGGGTCAGATATCAAACTTCACGCCCTGCGCCAGAGGCAGCGCATGGCCGAAATTGATGGCGCTGGTGACGCGCCGCATATAGGCCTTCCAGGCGTCGGAGCCGGATTCACGACCACCGCCGGTTTCCTTCTCGCCGCCGAAGGCGCCACCGATCTCGGCGCCCGAGGAGCCCATATTCACGTTCGCCAGGCCGCAATCGGAGCCAGACGCCGACAGGAAGCGCTCGGATTCGCGAAGGTCGGTGGTGAAGATCGCCGAGGAGAGGCCCTGCGGCACGCCGTTGTGGAGCGCCAGCGCCTCGTCGAAACTCTCGTAGCGCATCACATAAAGTATAGGGGCGAAGGTCTCGCTGAGAACGGGACCGGTCTGGGCCGGCATCTCGACCAGAGCGGGAGCGACATAATAGGCGTCGTCGCCGCCCGGGCCTTTGACGCGCTTGCCGCCATGCACCTTGCCGCCGGCCTGGCCCGCGGCTTCGAGCGCCTTCTGCATCGCCTCGTAGCTGCGCTCGTCGATCAGCGGGCCGACAAGCGTCGCGCCGTCGATCGGATTGCCGATGGCGACCGTCTCATAGACCTTCTTCAGGCGCGGCACGAAGCTGTCATAGACGCTCGAATGCACGATGAGGCGGCGCAGCGAGGTGCAGCGCTGGCCGGCGGTGCCGATGGCGGCGAAGGCGGTGGCGCGCAGCGCGAGGTCGAGATCGGCCGAGGGGCAGAGAATGGCGGCGTTGTTGCCGCCGAGCTCGAGAATGGCGCGGCCGAAGCGGCGGGCGAGGCGCTCGCCGACGATGCGGCCCATGCCGGTCGAGCCGGTGGCCGAGACGAGCGGCACGCGCGGGTCATCGACCAGCACCTCGCCGACAGCGCGCCCGCCAATCAGGAGGGTGACGAGATCGGCCGGGGCGTTGTCGAGCTTCGCCGCGGCGCGGCGGAAGAGGGCGGTCGTCGCCATGGCGGTGAGGGGGGTCTTCTCCGACGGCTTCCAGATCACCGGATTGCCGCAGACCAGCGCCAGAGCGGCGTTCCACGACCAGACCGCGACGGGGAAGTTGAAGGCGGTGATGACGCCGGTCGGGCCGAGCGGATGCCACTGCTCCTGGAGGCGATGGTCGGCGCGCTCGCTCACCATGGTGAGGCCATAGAGCTGGCGCGACAGGCCGACGGCGAAATCGCAGATGTCGATCATCTCCTGAACTTCGCCGAGGCCTTCGGACAGGATCTTGCCGGTCTCGATGGTGACGAGGCGGCCGAGGCCTTCCTTGGCGGCGCGCAATTCATTGCCGAGCTGGCGGATCAGCTCGCCGCGCACCGGGGCGGGGACGAGGCGCCATTTCCGGAAAGCTTCGGCCGAGCGGCCGATCGCCGCCTTGGCTTCCGCCGCATCGGCGAAGCGCACCCGGGCGATGACCTCGCCATTGATCGGGGAGCGGATTTCGGTGTCGCCCCGGGTGAGGCTTTCGGCGGGAATATTGAGCTCGGCAAAAAAGGCCGCGACATCGCGGCTGAGGGAGGTCGGTGCTTCAGGCTTGTTCATCATGCGCTCCAGGTGAGGCGCATCTTCTAGAACAAGTGCCGGAGAGCCGGAAGTGTGCTGCGGCTTCAGGACACCCTCTCATGAACAGAAGTCATAAGGGCAAGGAAGGACGGCGGCCCTGGCATATGCCGGGGGGACGATTGTGCGGATTTGGGACAAACCCTGTATCCGCCGTCTAATGACACTGTGATGTTCGGTTTTGTCGGCGTCCGGCAAATATTGCCGGCTATAAATCTGACAAATGTGAGTTTTATGGTTTTACTTCATTCTGTTAGACGGTGTGAGTTTATGTGTGTCGAGGCCGTGGCCGGGTTGGCTTTGAACTGCCGGTCAGTTTATTCGGATCAAGGACATCGCGGTTCCTATTATGTTTCTTGAACTGAAGGGCTGTTCTTTCCATGATTCCAGCTTTGTTCTTGTTCGACCGTCCAGTATAAAGCATAGAGCGGGGCGGCCATGCGGCGACTGTTCGCCGGGGCGGGGCCTTTTTAACCGCTCGTCGCCTTCCCGTTCAGGCGGTCCGCCACGGATTTCCATTTCGATTCCATATCTGTTCTCATCAAGTTCCCGGATCGCTAAATAAGACCGATAAAAAACAAGGATTTAAATAAAGGCTTGCCATGAGAACAAAAAAAGTACATAGTGCGGACATCGCCGTTGTCCGAGACTCATTTGCACCGGCGGAACCCTTGTGAAATAAGGAGCGCGGCCATGGGGCAGACGAATCTTAGGGTAGTCGAGAACACAGATATGGATAAGAGCAAGGCTCTGGACGCGGCGTTGAGCCAGATCGAACGCGCTTTCGGCAAGGGTTCGATCATGAAACTGGGCGCCAGCCAGTCGCTCGACATCGCGGCGATCTCGACGGGCTCCCTGGGCCTCGACATCGCGCTCGGTATTGGCGGCCTGCCCAAAGGACGCGTCATCGAAATCTACGGGCCCGAATCCTCAGGCAAGACGACGCTGGCGCTGCAGACGGTGGCCGAAGCCCAGAAGAAGGGCGGCATCTGCGCCTTCGTCGACGCCGAACACGCGCTCGACCCGGTCTATGCCCGCAAGCTCGGCGTCAATGTCGACGACCTCCTGATCTCGCAGCCCGATACCGGCGAGCAGGCGCTCGAAATCGCCGACACGCTGGTGCGTTCCGGCGCCATCGAGGTGCTGGTCATCGATTCCGTCGCGGCGCTCACGCCGCGCGCCGAGCTCGAGGGCGAAATGGGCGACTCGCTGCCGGGCCTCCAGGCCCGCCTGATGAGCCAGGCCTTGCGCAAGCTCACCGCCTCGATCTCCAAATCGAACTGCATGGTGGTCTTCATCAACCAGATCCGCATGAAGATCGGCGTCATGTTCGGCTCGCCGGAAACCACCACCGGCGGCAATGCGCTCAAATTCTACGCTTCGGTGCGCCTCGATATCCGCCGCATCGGCGCCATCAAGGAGCGCGAGGAAGTGGTCGGCAACCAGACCCGCGTCAAGGTGGTCAAGAACAAGGTGGCGCCGCCCTTCAAGCAGGTCGAATTCGACATCATGTATGGCGAGGGCATCTCCAAGACCGGCGAACTCATCGATCTCGGCGTCACCGCCGGCATCGTCGAGAAATCCGGCTCCTGGTACTCTTATAATGGCGAGCGCATCGGGCAGGGGCGTGAGAACGCCAAGACCTTCCTGAAGCAGAATCCCGATGTCGCCGCGGCCATCGAGCAGGCCATCCGGGCCAATGCCGGCCTGATCTCGGCCAAGATCACCAATACGTCGGGCGAGGACGCCGACGACTGATCGGCCGTTTCTCCTTCTTTGGCGCATGATCTGAGGAAAACCGCAGCCCATTTTTCCGGATCATGCGCTGGACTTCCGGCCTCCCCCTCACATCCCCAGGCCGGTTAATGGTGTGAGCCTCACACCGATGGCGTCCTCCTTGCCCCGGGAGGGCGCCTTTTCGGCGTGATCCGGTCGGTCAAAATCGAACATGAAAGGCGATCTTTCGTAGACAGGGCCCTGCGCAATCCTTAAAACAGCGCACCCCGATTTCAACCTGGACCCATTCCCATGACCGGCCTTGCGCAGATCCGCTCCACCTTCCTCGATTTCTTCCGGAAGCAGGGGCATGAGGTCGTGGCCTCCTCGCCGCTCGTGCCGCGCAACGACCCGACGCTGATGTTCGCCAATTCGGGCATGGTGCAGTTCAAGAATGTGTTCACCGGCGCCGAGAAGCGTCCCTATAGCCGGGCCACCACGGCGCAGAAATGCGTGCGCGCCGGCGGCAAGCACAACGACCTCGACAATGTCGGCTATACCGCGCGCCATCACACATTCTTCGAGATGCTCGGCAATTTCTCCTTCGGCGACTATTTCAAGCCGGATGCGATCGAATGGGCCTGGACGCTGGTCACCAAGGACTACGGCCTCCTCAAGGACCGCCTCACCGTCACCGTCTATTCGGAGGACGACGAGGCATTCAGCCTGTGGAAGAAGATCGCCGGGCTGCCGGAGAGCCGCATCATCCGCATCCCGACCTCGGATAATTTCTGGGCGATGGGCGACACCGGCCCCTGCGGCCCGTGCTCGGAAATCTTCTTCGATCATGGCGACAAGATTCCGGGCGGCCCCCCGGGCTCGGCCGACGCCGATGGCGACCGCTTCATCGAGATCTGGAATCTGGTCTTCATGCAGTATGAGCAGGTGACGAAGGAGGAGCGCATCACGCTGCCGAAGCCTTCGATCGACACCGGCATGGGACTCGAGCGCATCTCGGCGGTGCTGCAGGGCACGCATGACAATTACGAGACCGACCTGTTCCGCTCGCTGATCGCGGCGATCGTCGAAGAGACGAACGTTCCGGCGGACGGCAAATACAAGGCGTCGAACCGAGTGATCGCCGATCATCTGCGGGCGTCGTCCTTTCTCATCGCCGATGGCGTGCTGCCGTCCAATGAGGGCCGCGGCTATGTACTGCGCCGGATCATGCGGCGCGCCATGCGCCATGCCGAATTGCTGGGCGTCAAGGAGCCCCTGATGTGGAAGCTGGTGCCGGCGCTGGTGCGCGAGATGGGCGGCGCCTATCCCGAGCTCGGCCGTGCCGAGGCGCTGATCGAGGAGACGCTCAAGCTCGAAGAGTCGCGTTTCCGCAAGACGCTGGAGCGGGGCCTGCGCATTCTCGACGAGGAATCGGCGGCGCTCGACAAGGGCCATGTATTTTCCGGCGATACCGCCTTCAAGCTCTATGACACCTATGGCTTCCCGCTCGACCTGACGCAGGATGCGCTGAAGCCGCGCGGCATCGCGGTCGACACCGACGCCTTCGACAAGGCGATGGCGAAGCAGCGCGAGGATGCGCGCCAGGCCTGGAAAGGCTCGGGCGAGGCCAAGACCGATACGATCTGGTTCGACATCCGCGAGCGTACCGGGGCGACGGAATTCCTGGGATACGACACCGAGCAGGCGGAAGGCGTGGTCAAGGCCGTCATCGCCGAGGGCAAGGAGACGACCGAGCTCAAGGCCGGCGCCAAGGGCGCGATCATCGTCAACCAGACGCCGTTCTATGGCGAGTCGGGCGGCCAGACCGGCGATCACGGCGTGATCCGCACCGCCCAGGGCGCGCTGTTCCGCGTCACCGATACGCAGAAGCGCGTCGGCGATCTCTTCATCCATCAGGGCGTGGTCGAGAAGGGCCGGTTCAAGCCCGGCGATGCGGTCGAGCTCGATGTCGACCATGCGCGCCGCACCGGAAACCGCCAGCATCATTCGGCGACGCATCTGCTGCATGAGGCGCTGCGCGAGATTCTGGGCTCGCATGTGGCGCAGAAAGGCTCGCTGGTCGAGCCCGACCGCCTGCGTTTCGACTTCTCGCACAACAAGGCGATGACGGCGGAAGAAATCGCGGCGGTCGAGGCGATGGCGAATGCCGTGGTGCTGCAGAACGATCAGGTGACGACGCGGCTGATGAGCGTCGACGAGGCGATCGCCGAAGGCGCGATGGCGCTGTTCGGCGAGAAATATGGCGACGAGGTCCGTGTCGTGTCGATGGGTGTGCGGCCGGAAGGCAACCGGCGCATCTATTCGCTCGAGCTCTGCGGCGGCACCCATGCGGCGCGCACCGGCGATATCGGCCTCATCAAGGTCGTCTCCGAAAGCGCGTCCGCGGCGGGCGTGCGCCGCATCGAGGCGCTCGCCGGCGAAGCGGCCAAGCGGTATCTCGACACCCAGGACAAGCGCATTCATGCGGCGGCCTCGGTGCTGCGCGTGACGCCCGGCGATGTCGTGCCGCGCATCGAAGCGCTGCTCGATGAGCGCAAGAAGCTCGAGCGCGAGCTCGCCGAGGCCAAGAAGCAGCTGGCGCTCGGCGGCGGCGCGGCCAAGGGCGATGATGGCATCACCGAGGCGGGCGGCGTCAAGCTGATGGCGCGGGTGATCAAGGGCATTAATCCCAAGGACATGAAGGGCCTCGTCGATGACGGCAAGGCCAAGCTCGGCTCGGGCGTCGTGGCCCTGGTCGGCCTCAATGACGAGGGCAGGGCCGGTCTCATCGTCGGCGTCACCGACGACCTGACCAAGCGCTTCAACGCGGTCGACCTGGTGCGCATCGGCTCGGAAGTGCTGGGCGGCAAAGGCGGCGGCGGACGCCCCGACATGGCGCAGGCCGGCGGGCCCGACGCGTCCAAGGCCGAAGCGGCGCTCGAGGCCATCCGGAACGCCGTCGCGGCCTGATTCATTTCGATGTATGATCCTTCCGGCCGCGACTTGAAATCGCGGCCGAAAGGAAACGACCATGGCCCCGGTCTCGGCCCGGCGCAGGGCGTATGAGATCATCGAGCCCGGCATCAGACGCGACCGGCCGGCGCTGTGGTTCGAACGCGCTTCGACCCTGATCATTCTGGCCAGCGTCGCCGGCGCCGTCGCCTCGACGGTACCGGAGCTCGATCCCGACAGCCTGGAGGTGCTGCGCCTGGGGGAACTCGCCGGCGGCCTGTTCTTCCTCCTTGAATATGCCGCCCGCCTGTGGACGGCCCCCGAGCATCCGGTCTTCGGCGGCGCGAACGGACGGGGACTCATCGCTTATGTCACGAGCCCGCTGATGCTGCTCGACGCGGCGGGGCTGGTGCCCTTGCTTCTCCTGCTGGTCAGGCCGCAGGCCCTGGGCGCCATGCTCGTCTTCCAGGTGCTGCGCTTCTTCCGGCTGGCGCGCTATTCGCCGGCGCTCGCGACCGTCGGCCGGGTGCTCACCAACGAGTGGCGCCCGTTGATGGCGGCCGGCCTCATCGGCCTCGGGCTGCTCCTGGTGGCGGCAACCGGCATGTATCTCATCGAACATGACGTGCAGCCGGTGAGCTTCGGCAGCATTCCCGCCGCCATGTATTGGGCGGTCGTCACCGTCGTGACCGTTGGTTATGGCGACGTGGTTCCGATCACGCTTTGGGGCAAGCTGTTCACCGGTTTCGTGATGCTCGGCGGGCTGATCTTCTTCGCGCTGCCGGTCGCCATCATCGCCACCGGCTTCCTGGCCGAGATCCGCCGGCGCGACTTCATCGTCAATTACGGCATGGTGGCGCGGGTGCCGGCCTTCGCCGGTCTCGACGGCGCCGCACTGGCCGAACTCGTCAGCCTGCTCAGGGCGCGCAAATTCCCGCCCAACACGATCGTCATTCGCAAGGGTGATGAGGGCGACAGCATGTATTTCATCGCCTCGGGCGCGGTGGAGGTGGTGCTGCCGCGCCAGTCGGTGACGCTCCAGGAAGGCGATTTCTTCGGGGAGGTCGCGGTGCTCGGCCGGGTCAGGCGGACGGCGAGGTGATTGCGCGGCGCAGCTGCGAGCTCCTGGTGCTCGACGCCGCCGACGTGGTCAAATTCATGGAGCAGAATCCGCGCGTCGAGGCGGTACTGCGCGCGGCGATGACGGCCCGCCAGAAGATCCAGGAAGACCAGCCGGCGTGAGTGTTCGTGCCGCGCTCTACCAGATGGTCCAGCCGCCGTCGACGCGCAATTCCTCGCCGGTGATGAAGGCGGCTTCGTCCGAAGCGAGGAAGCGAACCGCATAGGCGATTTCCATCGGCTCGCCGAAACGGCCGAGCGGCGTCATCTCGGGCAATTTGCGCTTGACCTCGTCGGAGAGAAGGCCGCGCGACTGGTCGGTGATGATCATGCCGGGACTGACGGTGTTGACGGTCACCTTCCATTTGGCGACGGCGATGGCGAGGTCGCGGGTCAGATTGAGCATGGCGCCCTTGGAGGTGTGGTAAGCGGGCTGGCGCTTCGGCCCGAATTGCGGGTCCTCGGTGAAGGTCTCGTAGAGGGCGGAGTTCAGCCCGAGGACGCCATAGACGGAGCCGATATTGACGATGCGGCCCCATTGGCGCTCGCGCATCGAAGGCAATACGGCCTGCGCCATGAAGAAAGCGGCGTCGACATTGGTCGACATGACACGGCGCCATTCCTCCTCGGTTGAAGAGAGCAGCGGCGCGATCGACGAGACCCCGGCATTGTTCACGAGGATGTCGATGCGGCCGAACTGCCGGATCGTGTCCGCGGCGATGCGGGCGCGGTCGGCGGCTTCGGTGATGTCGCCGGCCATGGCGACGATCCGGCCCGATCGCGGCGCACGGGCGACGGTATCCTGCAGGGGCCCGGCGCGCCGGCCGGTGATGACGACGCGCTGGCCCTTCTCGGCGAGCGCCAGGGCAATGGCCTGGCCGATGCCGGTGCCGGCGCCGGTGACGATGGCGACGCGGTCCTGTTGGGCGGGCATGTGGAAACTCACCTCGATTATGGAGCGCCGGCGGGCAAACGCACCCGCCGGCAGTACGTCAGGGATCAGTTGGTGCAGGCATCGACATAGAGGTTCTTCTTCACCTCCGGCGTGTCGATGTTCTCGCGCGTGGCGACCACCATCGGCGGGTGGGTGACGTCTTCCAGCTTGGCCGGATCGGTCTCGCCGCGCAGGATCTTGGTCACCAGCGTGACCGAGTCGTAGCCTTCGAGATAGGGCGACTGGACGACGAGGGCGTCATAGACGCCGGCCTTGAGGTCGCGCACCTGGCCCGGATCGGCATCATAGGCGATGATCTTCACCTTGCCCTGCTGGCCGGCGCCGATGACCGCCGAGGAGGTGCCGACGGCGGCATTGGAATGCGTGGTGTAGATGCCCTTCAGATCCGGATTGGCCTGCAGCGCGGCCGAGACGATCTCGGCGGCCTTGTTCTGGTCGGTACCCGGATATTCGGTCGGCAGCACCTTGATGTCCGGATATTTCTCCTTCAGCACCTTGGTGAAGCCCGAGACGCGTTCCTCATTGCCGGTGACGCTCGGATCGAGGCCGACCACGAGGACGGTGCCGGCGCCGCCGATCGACTTCGCCATGGCTTCGGCGGCGAGGCCGCCGGCCGCGATGTTGTCGGTGCGGATGTTCTGCAAATCGACCGGCTTCGACAGGCTGCCATCGACGGTGACCACCGGGATCTTCTTGCTGGTCACGAGATCCTCGACGATGCTGACCAGCGCATTGGGATCGGTCGGCGCGAGGATCAGGCCGTTCGGTCCGCGCTCGATCGAGGCCTGCAGGATCGGCATCTGCAGAGCGAGGTCCCATTGCGGCGGGCCGGCCCAGTTCAGCTCGACGCCGAGCTCCTTGGCGGCGTCGCGGGCGCCGCATTCCATCGATGTATAGAATGGAATGCCGACGATGCCGGCGACGAATTCGATCTTCTCGCCCGCGGCGAAAGCCGATCCCGACGCCAGAGCCGTCGACATCCCAAAGGCAAGAGCAAGCCACTTCATCCGGATAGTCATGGTCTCAACCTCCCTGTCCAAACGCCATTACCTTGCGAAGCCAGCCGGGCGTCACGACTCGTTGCCTCGATTCTCTTCGGCGCGCGCTAGTTCAAACGATCGCGCCTCTGCTGATCGATGTAGACGGCGATGATCAGGATCACGCCGACGACGATGAGCTGGTAGAAGGACGGCACGCCGAGGATCACGAGCCCGGTGCCGAGCACCACCGGAATGAGCGAGGCGACCATGGATCCCGCGATGGTGGCGCGTCCGCCGAACAGGCTGGTGCCGCCGATGACGACGGCGGCGATGGCGGCGAGCGCGGTGGTCTGGTGACCGCCGATATTGGTGGTGGCGAAACGCGCCAGATCGAGCACGGCGGCGATGCCGGCAAGGGCGCCGACCAGGACGAACAGCTTGAAGATGTGGCGGGCCGAACGGATGCCGGCGCGCTCGGCCGCCTCGCGCGACGAGCCGATCGCCAGCGTGTGGAGGCCGAAGCGGGTGACGCGCAGCACGTACCAGAGAATGAAAGAAAGAGTGAGGACGATGATGGTCGGATAGGGGACGACGCCAAAGAGTTTCCGGGTGCCGAATTCAGTCTGGATGACGCGCGGCACGAAGGGAACATTGGTGCCGTTGGTGAGCACGTAAGCAAGGCCGGTGCCGATGCCGAGCGTGCCGAGCGTCACGATGAAGGAGTTGATGCGCAGCCGCGTGACGAGCAGCCCGTTCACCGCGCCGAAGGCGGCGCCGGTCGCGATGCCGGCGATGATGGCGGCCGCGAGTGCGGGCACGAGATGCGGATATTCGCCGATGCGCACCTCGTCATAGCTGCCGGACAGGGCGACGAGGGTCTTGGCCGCCACCACGGAAGACAGCACGACATTGGCGCCGATCGACAGATCGAGCTCGCCCGAGGCGAGGATCATGGTGACGCCGACGGCCAGCAGCATCGTCACCGAGGCGTTGAGAATGATGGTGGTGAGATTGCTGACGCGGAAGAAGGCGCCATTGGGCGACAGGAAGCCGAAGATGATGATCAAGGCGATGACGATGAGCGCCATGCCGACGGGCGTCGAGCGCGACGAGGTCAGGAAGCGGCGAATGGCGCCCGGCAGCGCCGGTGGCGGAGGAGCGTTCTGCGTCATCTCGCTCATGCCGCCTCCGTCGCCGCGCCGCCGAGCATCATGGTGACGACGTCGGTGAGCGTCATCCGGCGGGCCTCGGTGTTCGACACGGTGCGGCCCTGGCGCATGATGGCGATGCGGTCGGCGAGGCTCAGCATCTTCGGGATGTCGTGCGAGATCACGATCACGGCGAGGCCGCGCGCCGCGGCGGAGCGGATGGAGTCATAGACGATGCCGGTCTGGCGCGTGCCGAGGGCGGCGGTGGGCTCGTCCATGATGATCGCCGCCTTGGCCCACATCACGGCGCGGGCCACGGCGATCGCCTGGCGCTGGCCGCCGGAGAGATCGCGTACCGTGCGGTCGACGCTGGTGAGCGTGCTGATGCCGATGCCGCGCAGCGCTTCCTCGGCCCTGGCGCGCATGTGGCGGCGGTCGAGGCGGGCCGGATGGCCGCCGAACCAGCCGGGATTGATGGGCTCGCGGCCGAGGAACATGTTCTCGGCCACCGTCAGATCGGGCGCCAGCGCCAGATCCTGATAGACCGTTTCGACGCCGAGCTCCTGGGCGTGGCGGATGGAGGTCACGGTAGTGGGCTCGCCCCAGAAAGCGAGCGTGCCGGCATCGGGGGCGACGGCGCCGCAGATGATCTTGGCGAGGGTGGATTTGCCGGCGCCATTGTCGCCGACCAAGGCGAGGACCTCGCCCGGGCGAATCTGGAGGCTGGCGCCGCCCAGAGCCTGGACATGACCATAGCGCTTGACCATGTCCGTCGCCTCGATGACGAAGTCGGACTTCCGCCGCGCTGCTTCCGGCTGTTCCGTCCCCACCTTGTTTGTCCCCGCCAGTGGTTCACATGACGAAACATATATTTCATTACGCTGCGTTGACCGTCAAGAGGGTGTCCAGAGTTTTCAGTCCCCACGAGGGGGCGTTTTCCGCAGAAATTACCATTTCGCAATGTGGATCGGGTGCGGTCCACATGGCGGAACGCGTGTCGGCTACCAAACATGCTGTTCCTTCACAAGAAATGCAGTTTTCTTGACATGAAATAAAGACGCATGTTGAATGCCGGCGGATTTCACGTGGGGACAGGCATCGTGACTCTCAGCTTCGAGCATTCGCGCAAGCGCATTCAACTGGCTTCCCGGCACTTGCCCGGCGGCGTCAGCAGCAACTTCCGGCTCGGCATCCAGCCGACGCCGCTCGTCTTCGATCATGCCGAAGGGCCTTATCTCCACGATGCCGACGGCAACCGGCTGATCGACTACTATCTCGGCATGGGGCCGATGATCCTCGGTCATCGGCCGCAAGCGGTGGTTGACGCGGTCCAGGCCCAGCTCGGCAAGGGAATCCTGTTCGGCGGTCAGAGCGAAGTCGAATTCGAGGCGGCGGAATTGCTGTGCGGCATGCTGCCGTCGGCCGAGCGGGTACGCTTCAGCTCGTCAGGGAGCGAAGCGGTGCAGGCGGCGCTGCGCCTGGCGCGCGCCATCACCGGGCGCGGCACGGTCGTGAAATTCGAGGGGCACTATCATGGCTGGCTCGACAATGTCCTGTGGAGCGTGGCGCCGGCGCCCGACCGCATGGGCGGCGAGGCGGCACCGGTGCCGCAGGCGGGCACCGCGGGGCAGGACGATCTCGCCGGCCAGCTCATCGAAGTGCTGTCATGGAACCGGCTCGATCTCGTCGAGGAGCGTCTCGCCCGCGGCGACGTCGCCGCCCTGATCATGGAGCCGGCGATGTGCAATACCGGTGCGATTTTGCCGGCGGCGGGCTATCTCGAAGGCGTGCGCCGGGCCTGCAGCAAGGCCGGCACGGTGCTGATCTTCGATGAAGTCATCACCGGCTTCCGGGTGAGCGCCGGCGGCGTGCAGCAGCGCCTCGGCGTCACGCCCGATCTCACCATCTTCGGCAAGGCGGTGGCGAGCGGCTTCCCGGTGGCCGGGCTCGCCGGCACGGCAGCGCTGATGGACGAGTTCGCCTCGGGCCGCAAGGTGATGCATGGCGGCACCTACAATTCGCAGTCGATCGCGATGGCGGCGACGGTCGCGACGCTGAAGGCGCTCAAGTCGCCCGGCCTTTATGAAAAGCTGGAGCAGCGGGGCGCGCGCCTTATGGAAGGTGTCAGGTCGACGCTGGCGGCGGCGGGTGTGACCGCGACGGTCACCGGCTTCCCGCAGATCTTCCATGTCGGCTTCGGGCTCAAGGAGGCGCCGCGCAATTACCGCGACATCATCGCCACCGACCGCGCCGGTTACGTGCGGCTCACCACGGCGCTGCTCGAACGCGGCGTGCGGGTGCTGGAGCGTGGCGCCTGGTTCATCTCGACCGAGCATGACGATACAGTGATCGACGAGACCGTCGCGAGTCTCGAAGGGGCACTCGCCGGCCTGTAGGAGCATAGTGGACCATGCCGACCCGCATCGCCGTCGCTTCCCTCATGCAGGAGAGCAACAGCTTCTCGCCCTTGCCGACGACGGTCGAAACATTCGAGAGTTACTATGTGCTGCGCGGGAGCGACATGCTCACCGGCTATGGCGCAGCGCGCACCGAGGTGCCGGGCTTCTTCGATGTCCTGAAGGAAGCCAAGGTCGAGCCTGTGCCGCTGATCGCGGCTTACGCCGCGGCGAGCGGCACGGTGACACGCGAAGCCTTCGACACGCTGATCGGCGAGATGGAAGAGCGCCTGCGCGCCGCGGGGGCGGTCGATGGCGTGCTGCTGGCGCTGCATGGGGCGCTGGTCGTCGAGGATCAGCCGGATGGCGACGGCGAGATCATCCAGCGCCTGCGCCGCATCCTGCCTCCCTCGGTGCCGATCGGCGTCAGCCTCGACCTTCATGGCCATATCACGCCGCTGAAGCTGCAGCCCAATGTGTTCCATATCGGCTATCGCGAATATCCGCATATCGACATGTATGAGACGGGCCAGCGCACGGCGCGCATCCTGCTCGATGTCGTGGCGGGACGGCGGGCGATGCCGGCCATGGCCCTCGCCAAGCGGCCGCTGCTGGTGAGCCCGGTCTGCACGCGCACCACCGACGGGCCGCTGCTGCCGGTCGTCCAGGAGGCGCGGCGGATGGAGCGCAACGGCGACGTGATCCATGCCGCGCTGTTTCCGGTGCAGCCCTGGATCGACGTGCCGGATCTGGGCTTCGCCGCGCTGGTCTGCGCCGAGGATGCCGACCGCGCCACGGCGGCGGCGGAGAGGCTGGCGGAGATGACGTGGCAGCGGCGGGCCGACTTCTTTCCCGAACTCGTGGCGCTCGACGAGGCGATCCGGATCGGCCTCACATCCGAAGGCATGACGCTGGTGAGCGATGCGGGCGATGCGCCGACCGGCGGCTCGGCGGCGGACAGCGCGGAAGTGCTGAAGGCGCTGCTGGCTCTCGGCGCCGACAAGGCATCCGGGCTCTCCTATCTCACCATCTGCGATCCGGGCGCGGTCGCCGCCGCGATCGCGGCCGGCGCCGGGGCGGAAGTCGAAACGCCGGTCGGTCATTATTTCTCGAAGATGGACGGAAGGCCGGTCACCGTTCGCGGCCAGGTGCTGACGCTGTCGGACGGCATCTACAAGATGACCGATGGCGGCCCCGACGGCCTCGAGTTGTCGATGGGACCGACGGCGGTCATCGCCATCGGGTCGATCCGGCTGCTAGCCCGCAGCCGGCCGTCGATGGAATGGGACAAGGCGATGTATGTCTCGCAAGGCCTGTCGCTCGATCGGGCGGCATTGGTCTTCGTCAAGTCGCCGGCGCATTTCCGCCAGAGCTTCGGGCCTTTCGCGGCGCGTATTCTCTCGGCCAATACGGCGGGACCGACGGCGCCCGACATGCGCCGCATTCCGTTCACCAAGGTGACGCGCCCGCTCTATCCGCTCGATCCGCTTTGAAATCAGGAGCCCCCATGAAGCTGTCGATGGTCGTCACGCCGCCGAACGAGAAGCGCCTCAGGGCGCTGCGGCAGCTGGGCGGCGACTTCGCCGTGCATTACGACATGCAGGATCTGCCGGACGATCTCGCGGCGCTGCAAGCCATCCGCGCGATCTATGAGCGCCATGACCTGCCGTGGAAGGTCGCCGAGCAGGGGCCGGCGATCGACCGCATCGTGATGGGCAAGGAGGGAGCGGAGGAGCAGATCGAGCGTTACAAGCGCATCATCGGCCATCTCGGCCGGCTCGGCGTCGAAGTGATCGCCTACAACTTCATGCCGCAGGTGAGCGAGGACGCCATGGTGGTGCGCACCCGCTTCGATGCGACGACGCGGGGCGGCGCGCTCACCAGCGGGTTCCGCCTGGCCGATGTGACGCCCGGGACGATGCCGCATGACGAGGCGGCGATCCCGCGCGAGCGCATGTGGGACAATCTCGAACGGTTCCTGAAGGCAGTGATGCCGGCGGCGGAGGCGGCCGGCGTCAGGCTCGCCATGCATCCCGACGATCCGCCGCTCTCGCCGCTCTGCGGGCTGGAGCGGATCATGGACCGGCAGGAAAGCTTCGACCGGCTGCTGGCGATCGCGAAGAGCCCCGCCAACGCCATCACGTTCTGCATCGGCTGCTTCGCCGAGATGGGCGCCGATATCACCGCCCTCATCGAACGCTACCGGGATCGCATTCCCTATGTGCATGTGCGCGACATCTCGGGCACCGGCACCGATTTCATCGAGACCTTTCCCGATGACGGCCAGACCGATCTGATCGCGGTGTTCCGCAAGCTGCATGAGATCGGCTTCGACGGCTATCTGCGCAGCGACCACGCGCCGCTCATCGCCACCGATCAGTCGGATGGGCCTGACGGCTATGCCATGCAGGGACATGTCTTCGCCATCGGCTATCTGCGCGGGCTGGAGCGGGCGACGCAGCCCTCGGGCAGACGCTGATGGCGGCGGCGAAGACCTATGACTATATCGTTGTCGGCGGCGGCAGCGCCGGCTGCGTCGCCGCATCGCGGCTGGTCGCGGAATTCGGCACGCGGGTGCTCCTTCTCGAGGCGGGCGGCGACTACAAGGATTGGATACTCAAAGTGCCGGCGGGCTTCAGCCAGATTCTCGGCGGAACGAAATATTTCACCCAGCATTTCACCGTGCCGCAGGAGCAGCTCGGCGGGCGCGTGCAACTGATCCCGCAGGGCAAGGTGCTGGGCGGCGGCAGCAGCATCAATGCGCAGGCCTATATGCGCGGGCGCGCCGCCGATTATGACATCTGGGGCGAGATGACCGGGAGCGATCTCTGGTCGTGGCGGAAGATCCTGACGCATTTCATGCGGCTCGAGGGCAACCAGAAATTCAATAACGGCTTCCATGGCGCGAACGGGCCGCTGCGCGTCTCCGATCCGGGCTTCATCTGCGAGATGAGCCATATATATGTGCGCGCGCTGCAGGGGATGGGCGTCGCCTATACGCCGGATTTCAACAATGGCGCGCCCACCGGTGTCGGCTATCCGCAGGTGACCACCGGCGGCGGACGCCGCTGCAGCGCGGTCGATGCGTTCATCACGCCGGTCCGCGGCAATCCCCGTCTCGAGATCGTCACCGGCGCCCGGGTCGAGCGCATCGTGATCGAGCGCGGACGCGCGGTGGGAGCCGATTATGTGGCTACCGGAAGCCGGGATCAGGCGCGCGCCGATGGCGAGGTGATCCTGGCGGCGGGCGCGCTTGCTTCGCCGCAGCTTCTGATGCTGTCGGGCATCGGTCCGGCGGATGAGCTCAGGAAATTCGGAATCAAGGTCGAGGCCGATCTCCCCGGCGTCGGCAATAATCTGCAGGACCATTGTGGCGCGCCGATCGCGGCGGCGGCGCCCGGCAATTACGGCTATTTCCGTCAGGATCAGGGCCTGCGCAAGATCGCCAATGGCATCGAATATCTGCTTCTGGGGCGCGGGCGCATCACCACCACCGGGGTCGAGGCGTGCTCCTTCCATGTGCCGGAGGACGGCAGCGGCGATCCGGTCGTCCAGATCTGGTGCGTGCCGAAGACGAGCTATATCGACGAGGATGTGCGGGGCGTTCCCGATATCGACGGCGTCACGCTGCATGCCGTGCTGATGCGCCCGCGCGCCCAGGGCTGGCTGCGCCTGCGCTCGGCCGATCCGCGCGACCTGCCGCTGGTCAATCCGAACTATCTGGGTCACCCCGATGATGTGCGGCATCTGCGCCAGGGCATGCGGGTGGCGCGCGAGATCCTGGCGGCGCGGCCGCTCGCCGATGTGGTGACGAAGGAGATCCTGCCGGGATCAGGCGCGGTGGATGACGCGGCGATCGATGAGCATATGCGCCGCACGGTGAAGACGGATTATCACCCCGTCGGCACATGCCGGATGGGCCGGGAAGCGGATGACGATGCGGTGGTGACGCCGGAGCTGCGCGTGCGCGGGATCGACGGGCTCAGGGTGGTCGACGCCTCGGTGATGCCGAAGATCGTGACCGCCAATACCAATGCGCCGACCCTGGCGCTCGCCTCGCGCGCCGTCTCGATCATGAAGGGCGTCGATTAGAGCGCTTCGACAGCCAGGCGATATTGCGTCCTGAAGGTCTCGCCGGAGCGAAAGGCGAACGTCGTGGCGATGCCGTGTGCCTTGATCGGGTTGTCGCCTTGTGAAGCCGCGGTGCCGAGATCAAAGGCCGAGCAGACGGGCTCGATGCCGAGCATGGTGGTGCGGCCGTTCCAGGGCGGCATCGTCAAAGCGCGGTGGCTGATCCACAAGAGGAGGCTCGGAAAGTGGGCGGCGTTCCAGGTGAGATCGAGGCGGTAGCGCTCGCTTTCATTGACGAGGCTTACGCAACCGTTCGTTTCGAGAACCTGCAGCAGCTGTTCGGTCGGGACATCAGGCGGAAAGCGACGGGCGTCGGTGAATGTGCCATCGCAGGTCGGAACACGCGCGATGGGAGCGGTGATCCGATCCGGAGTGAACACAAGCGTTTCGGGCGGCAGATCGATGAACCAGGGGCCCGCGCCGAGCGTTGGATGGAGGGCCACGGGAAGCCGGCAGTTTTGCCGTGCTTCGATGATCAGCTCGAGGTCGATCGCGGGCCGGTCGGGCAGGGGACGAATGATACGCTCAAGCCGTGCGATCGGATGCTCGCCGGGATAAGCGATCGCGAGCCTGATGCAGCTGTCGGAAGCTTCCAGCACGTCCCAATCATGCGTTGCGCCATAACCATGACTGACATCCTTGCCGAAGGGAACGCATGGCCATTCACCGCGCAGGCGATGGAAAAGGGGCTGTGAAAGATCGATATTCTCGCTGAACCAAGGTGCCACCGCGAGCGGCGCCACTTGCCGGCCATCGGGAAGCACGAAAAGCACCGGCCCCAAGCGGCCAGCGAAGCGATCCGCCGCAAGCAGACCATAGGTCCAGCCAAGAGTGAGAGTCACCCCATATACCAGCCGCCATTCACATGCAGCTCGTGGCCGGTGATGAAGCGGCTCTTCGGCGAGGCGAGGAACAGCACCGCTTCGGCGACATCGCGGGCGGAGCCGCGATATTTGAGCGACTGGAGCCCCAGCACCTGGGCGTCGATCTCGGCGAGACGGTCGGCCCAGACGCGCCGCTCGAGCTCCGTCGGTATGGCGCCGGGCGAGATCATGTTGACGCGGATTCCGGCGGGGCCGACCTCGCGCGCCAGGGCCCGCGTCAGGCCGAGGAGCGATCCCTTGGCGAAGACATAGGGCACCATGTCGGTCACGGCGCCGGAGAGCGTGAGGCTGCCGATATTGACGATCGCCCCCGAGCCCCTCTGTTTCATTCCCGGCACGACCGCCTGGCAGAGCACGAAGGCGGCGTGGGCATTGATCGCCTGCACGCGGCTGAAATGCGCGAGCGAATAGGTCTCGATCGGATCGCGCGGATTGATCGCCGCGTTGTTGACGAGGATGTCGACAGGCCCCTCGGAGGCGAGCAGGGCCGCGATGGCGGTCTGCAGCCCCGCGAGATCCGAGAGATCGCCGGCGACGGCCTTGACCTCATGCAAGAAGCCCTGCGCGTTGATCCGGTCGCGCACCGCCTCAGCCGGAGAATCCGGCAGGTCATGCAGGATGACGCGGGCGCCGGCTTCGGCGAGCACGAAGCAGATCTCCTCGCCCAACCCTCCGGCGCCGCCGGTCACCAGAGCGAGTTTGTCGATGAGGTCACGCATATGCGCCTTGAGGATCGGTCTGGAACTGGCGTTTGCCCTTGCGGGCAAGTCCTGACATTATGCAGACCATAGGTTTCCGTTCCATGTCAAGAAAAGTTCGTTTTATGAAGAGAAACACTGCGACGCCCTCCCACGCCGCCGAGAGCGAAGACCGCTATGTCGTCCAGCCGGTCATCAAGGCGATGCAGGTCCTGCAGCTCGTCTGCGAGGCGGCGCAGCCGATCAGCCTCAACGAGCTGGTCAAGGAGGCGGATCTGCCGAAGACGACCGTCTTCCGCTATCTGCGCAGCCTCGCCACCAAGCGCCTCATCGAGCATGACGCAGCGACCGATCGCTACCGGCCCGGCATCGGCCTGTGGTGGCTGTCCCATTCGAGCAACCCTTACGAGATGCTGCGCCAGGTTTGCCGGCCCTATCTGCTCGATCTGCGCGACCGCTTCAACGAGACGGTGAATCTCGGCGTGATCGCGGCGTCGGAGGTGCTCTATCTCGACATCATCGAAAGCCGCCGCTCGCTCAGGATGCAGGCGCAGATCGGATCGGGCGGGCATCTGCACAGCACCGCCCTCGGCAAGGTCATCCTGGCGTTCCAGCCGCGGCCGCAGGCGGAAAAGCTGCTGCCGGGCCGGCTTTCGCCGGTGACGCCCAGGACCATCATCGACCGGGAGCGGTTCTTCGAGCAGCTCGATATCATCCGCGCCACCGGCTATTCACTCGACGAGGGCGAGGACGAGGAGGGCTCGTGCTGCATTGCGGCGCCCATCTTCAACGACAAGGGCAATGCCATTGCGGCGATCAGCCTGTCGGCGCCGGAAAGCCGGATGGCCGGCGCGATCCGGCAGACGATCTGCGCGCAGCTGATCCCGACCTGCAAGACAGTCGCCGATATACTGCGCGGCGGCGCGACGTGATCATCCCCCAAGCGGCAGCGCCGTCGTTTCCTTGATCTTTTCCATGACGAAGCTCGCCGAGACGTCGGTCAGCGCGATACGGGCGATGAGCCGCTTATAGAGCTGGTCGTAACCGGCGATGTCGCTGACCACCGCCTGGAGCAGATAATCGGTCTCGCCGGTGGTGCGGTAGACGGCGATGATCTCCGGGAAGTCGCGCACCGCGCGGGAGAATTTCTCGAGCCATTTCTCCTCATGCTGGGCGGTGCGGATGGCGATGAAGGCGGTGAGGCCGAGGCCCAGCTTCGCCGCGTCGAGCAGCGCCACCCGGCCCTTGATGACGCCCGTCTCCTCCAGCTGCTTCACCCGCCGCCAGCAGGCATTGCGCGAGAGATGGACGCGCTCGGCCAAGGCATCCACGGTGAGGGTGGCGTCGGCCTGCAGCTCGGCCAGGATGGTTTTGTCGGTCTTGTCCAGCATCTTTGGGATATTATCCCAATAATTGGCGCGTCGACAGTTATATTTGGGACGTCTTCCCGTGAATCTCGTGTGATTATGGGTGAGTTTCAGCCGTCAGCCGAAGGGGTTCTCCATGATCATCCAGCGCATCTTCCTGAGCCACCCGCAAAAGGTCGGCGAGGGCTTCTTCGAGCATATGCTGTTCGCGCTCACCTTCAGCGGCCGGCTGTTCAAGGCCTCGGCGGCGGCCTTCCTGCATGCCTTCGTGCCGTCGCTGTGCGAGACGACCGCCTCCAAGGCGATCATGGACATGCATGCCGAGATCGCGGCGCGCCGCGCTTTGATGGCGAAGAGCCAGGCGCTCGCGGTCAACGCGGCGGCCACGTCTCCGTATCATGGTCAGGGTGCTGCAAGCTCCTGAGCTTCTTCATATCTTCAGGATTGCGATAGTCATCTGTCGCCTGGCGGGGCAGACCGCCTAAACTCTTGAACCACGATAACTCCGCTTCGACGCCCGCTTGCTCGGTCGGGGGCGCCCGCTCAGGCTCGTCGAGCGATCCGATCGCGATCTCGTAAACCGGGTCGCCATCTTCCTTCATGTGAAGCGGTGTGCCGCATTGGGCGCAGAAGCCGCGCGCCACGATGGCCGAGGAGCGGAATTCGGACGGCTGCCCGCGCGTCCAGGTCAGTTGCGCCACCGGCACCGACACCAAAGCGGCGCCCCAGCTGCCGAAGGCCTTCTGGCACATGCGGCAGTGGCAGATGCCGGCGTGTCCCAGCGGACCCTCGATGCGGTAGCGCACCGCGCCGCACTGGCAGCCGCCGGTGATAATCGCTTGAGCCATGTTCGTCTCCTCCACCGGAGCCGTCTTACACGAAAGCCTGCCGACTTTCGTCAGCAGGCTTTTCAGGATCGTCATCCCGGCGGAAAGCCGGGAGAGGGGGATGTCAGGCCATCGCCTTCTGCAGGGCCTTGTCGACGGCGTCGATGAAGCCTTCGGTCGACAGCCAGGCCTGGTCGGGGCCGACCAGAACCGCGAGGTCCTTGGTCATCTTGCCGTCCTCGATCGTCGCCACCGTCACCTTTTCCAGCGTGTCGGCGAATTTCCTGAGCGCTTCGTTGTCGTCGAGCTTGGCGCGGTGGGCGAGGCCACGGCTCCAGGCGAAGATCGAGGCGGTCGAGTTGGTCGAGGTCTGCTTGCCCTGCTGATGCAGGCGGTAATGGCGCGTCACCGTGCCATGGGCCGCTTCCGCCTCGACGGTCTTGCCGTCCGGCGTCATCAGCACCGAGGTCATCAGGCCGAGCGAGCCGAAACCCTGCGCCACGGTGTCGGACTGCACGTCGCCGTCATAGTTCTTGCACGCCCAGACATAACCGCCGGTCCACTTCAGCGCCGAGGCCACCATGTCGTCGATCAGGCGGTGCTCATAGGTGATCTTGCGCTTCTCGAATTCGGCCTTGAACTCGTTGTCGTAGATCTCCTGGAAGATGTCCTTGAAGCGCCCGTCATAGGCCTTGAGGATGGTGTTCTTGGTCGAGAGATAGACGGGGTAGTTGCGGTTGAGGCCGTAATTCAGGGAGGCCCGCGCGAATTCCTTGATCGACTCGTCGAGATTGTACATCGCCATGGCGATGCCCGAGCCGGGCGAGGAGAAGACCTCGTGCTCGATGACCTTGCCGTCTTCGCCGACGAACTTGATCGACAGCTTGCCCTTGCCGGGGAATTTGAAATCGGTGGCGCGGTACTGGTCGCCGAAGGCGTGACGGCCGACAATGATCGGCTGGGTCCAGCCCGGCACCAGGCGCGGCACGTTGGAGCAGATAATCGGCTCGCGGAAGATGACGCCGCCCAGGATGTTGCGGATCGTGCCGTTGGGCGACTTCCACATCTGCTGCAGGTTGAACTCCTTCACGCGGCCTTCATCCGGCGTGATGGTGGCGCATTTGACGCCGACGCCGTGCTTCTTGATAGCGTTGGCGGCGTCGATGGTGACCTGGTCCTTGGTCTTGTCGCGATTCTCGACCGAGAGATCGTAATATTCGAGCGGAATGTCGAGATAGGGACGGATCAGCTTCGTCTTGATGAGATCCCAGATGATGCGTGTCATCTCATCGCCGTCCAGCTCGACCACCGGATTCGCGACCTTGATTTTTGCCATGGAGCCTGCCTCACACTGCTTTTGGAAGAAAGCGTGCCTATAGCAAGCGCATGACGGCTGAGCAAACCCCGTAGATCACACAAGAAAAGGGGCGGCGGCGCGGGTCAGGGCGGTCAGGAAGGCGGTTTCGGCCGGGCTCAGCCGGCGCCCGGCGGCATGGGTCAGGAAATGGCCGGCGGTCGAGGGCAGCTCGAAGTCGGACAGCGTCACCAGGCTCCTGCGGCGCAGCGCCCCGTCGATCAGCGGGCGCGAGCCCAGAAGGATGCCGGCGCCGGCCTCGGCCGCGCCCATCGCGGCGATGAAGCTGTCGAACCGGTAGCGCGCCACGCCGCGCGGCGGCTCGCCGGCGAGCGCGAACCAATCGGGCCACATCTCGCGCGCGCCATGGACGGCAAGGAGCGGCAGGCGCCGCCAGATGTCGGGCGCGTGCTTCCGGCCGGCCTTGAGCGCCGCCGGGGCGGTGACCGGCGTCAGTCTCTCGGTGGTGAGGCGATAGGCGGTGCGGCCCGGCCAGTCGCCGAGCCCGAAGCGGATATCGAAGACCGCCTCGCTCGCCTCATAGTGATCGGGCGTGTGCATGGTGGTGACGTCGATGGCGAGGCCGTCCGTCTCGCGCGCGAGCAGCGGCAGGCGCGGCGCCAGCCACAGGGCGGCAAAGGAGATCGGCGACAGGATCGTCATGGTCGGGCGGCCACGCCTGCCGAACAATTCCTGGGTGCTGCGGGCCAGACCGGCAAAGGCCTGCTGGATATGGGGCAGATAGGCCGAGCCTTCGGCGGTGAGCGCCACGCCGCGCTGCCGGCGGTGGAAAAGCCGCGCGCCGAGACGGCCTTCGAGCGCCTTGATCTGCTGGCTGACGGCGGCCTGGGTGAGGCCCAGCTCCGCGGCGGCGAGCGTGAAGCTCGCATGCCGGGCGGCGGCCTCGAAGGCCTTCAGCCAGATGAGCGGAGGGAGGAGCTCTGTCATAAATTCAGTTTGGCCAATGGCTGAAATTCCATTGTTTGAATTCTGGCAAGTCCGGCTTCAGGATGCAAGCAGGCTCAGCACCCATGGAAACCCGAATGCCCCTCAAGACCGCGACCCTGATCGATGACGGAAAGGCCATTGCCCTCGGCTGGACCACCGGCGAGACCGCCCGCTTCCATGCGCTGTGGCTGCGCGACAATGCGCCGGACGGCGCCACGCGCAGCGCCACCAACGGGCAGCGCCTGATCACCTTGCTCGACATTCCGGCGGAGACGACGCTCAGCCATGCCGAGATCTCGACGGGAGGCGACCTCACCCTCGCTTTCGCGCCGGAAGGCAAGTCCGTCACTTATGCGGCGGCGTGGCTCGCCCAGCATGTCTATGACCGCGCAACGACACGTCAGTCCGGCTGGCTTCCGCCCGAGATCGAAACCTGGGACGCGGGCCTCCAGGCGCGGACGCCGGTGATCGGGCATGAGCAGGGGAAGGCCGATCGCGCCGCCTTCGGCCAATGGCTGGCGGCGATCCGCCGCTTCGGCTTCGGCGTGATGTCCGGCGTGCCGCGGCAGAGCGGATCGCTCATCGATGTGGCCAAGATGTTCGGCTATGTGCGCGAGACCAATTACGGCAAGTGGTTCGAGGTGCGCGCCGAGGTCAATCCGAACAACCTCGCATATACGAATCTCGGCCTCCAGGCTCATACCGACAATCCCTATCGCGATCCGGTGCCGACGCTGCAATTGCTGTCCTGTCTCGAAAACACCGTCGATGGCGGCGACTCGGTGGTGGTCGACGGCTTCCGCGCGGCCGAGCGTTTGCGCGCCGAAAACCCGCAAGGCTTCGCGCTTCTGACCGGTCACTGCGCGCGTTTCGAATATGCGGGCTCGGCCGGGGTCAGGCTCCAGTCCAAGCGGCCGATGATCGAGCTTGGGCCCGATGGCGAGATGATCGCCATCCGCTTCAACAACCGTTCGGCGGCCGCCTTCACCGATATTCCCTATGACGACATGGCGGGCTTTTACGCCGCTTATCGCCGCTTCGCCGAGATCATCGAGGATCCGGCGATGGAGGTGACCTTCAAGCTCAAGCCGGGCGAGCTGTTCATCGTCGACAATACCCGCGTGCTGCATGCGCGGAAATCCTTCTCGAGCTCCGGCACGCGCTGGCTCCAGGGCTGCTATGCCGACAAGGACGGGTTGCTGTCGACGCTCGCCGCCATCGAGCACGGGCAGAAGGAGGCGGCGTGATGAGCGAGCTCTCCCTCGACCGGACGTCGATCGTCGCCTTCATCGCCGACATCTTCGAAAGGCGCGGCGCCGAATCCTATCTCGGCGAACCGGTGACCATGTCGCAGCACATGCTGCAGGGCGCGGTGCTGGCCGAGCGCGCCGGGGCAAGCGATGAGCTAGTCGCCGCCGCCCTGCTGCATGACATCGGCCACTATACCAGCGAATTCGGGCCTTATTCGCCGGACGACACCGAGGACAATCACCATGACGAGGCGGGCGCCAAGGTGCTCGAGCATTTCTTTCCGCCGGTGATCACCGAATGCGTGCGCCTGCATGTGGCGGCCAAGCGCTATCTCTGCGCCACGGACACGACCTATTACGGCAAGCTCAGCGTCGCCTCGCGCCATACGCTCGAATTGCAGGGCGGCCCGATGAACGATGCCGAGGTGGCCGAGTTCCGGCGCAATCCCTTCTACAAGGAAGCGGTCAGGGTGAGGCTGTGGGACGAGGGCGGCAAGGATCCCGACATGGCGACGCCGCCCTTCCGGCATTATGTGCCGGTGCTGCAGCGGGTGGTGGATCGGTATGCGGCGAGGAAGGATTGACCCTCATCCTGAGGTGGCCGCGAAGCGGCCCTCGAAGGATATGGTTCAGCGTTGTCGCTCTATCCTGAAGGACGCTTCGAGGCTCGCTGCGCTCGCACCTCAGCGCGAGGGACGTAGAGAATCAGAGCCAGTTTCCCATCAGGATGAAAGCCGACCAGAAATAGGGATGCTGGAAGCCGGGCTCGTCGCTCATCGGGTTGGCCGGCGTCTCGATCATCTCATTGGCCGAGCGTGAGGCGGTGAGCACGCCCTTGGGCTTGAGCTCGCCCGTGAGCATGGCGATCTGCGCCTTGCGAAGAGCTGTTGCCTTGTCCTCGCCGGCGGCAAGGAAGTGCTTGTAGAACTCCGCCATCAGGAGCGAGGTCGAGCTGTCGGCGATCGGCCACAGAGTGGCGAGCACCGAGGAAGCGCCGCGTTTCTGCACCACCGAGGCGAAGCTTTCGATCTCGGCGCCGGTCTGATCGACGCCGCCGGCCGTCTCGCAGGCCGACAAAGTGAGGAGATCGAGATCGGTCAGGCGGAAGCGCTCCTCCTTGCGGAACTCGTCGAGCGACAGGCGGCGCCCGTCGCCCAGAAGCAGGACCGAATTGCCGGCGTCGCCGGGCACCAGGCGGAAGTGGCTGGCGACATGGAGATAAAGCGGCTTCGACTTCAGCGCCTCGCCCATCGACAGGCTGTTGAAGCTCTCATCCATCAGCGGCTTGCCGGCCAGGAACCCCTTGGTGTCGGCGCCATCGAAGACCGCTTCCAGCTCCTCGGCGACGCCCGGCAGGGACGAGAAGCCTTCATGCGCCTTGGTCACGCCGAAGCCCGCCGCCTTGCCGCGCTCGCGCGGCAGCGCCTCGTAACGCGTATTGGCGGCGGTGGTCGACAGAGCGATGGCGTAGTCCTGGATCAGATAGCGGTCGCCGGAATAAAGCGCCGCGAGCGGCGCATAGCGCAGAACGCCGCCCAGATTGAACATCAGGACCTCGGCCCGTGACGCCTTGAGCTCGGGCTCGACCGGTTTGATCAGGACGTCATAGAGGCGCTTCAGGTGATCGCGCGCCTCGGGATCGCGATTGGCGGTGGAGCTCCAGGCGCGGAAGACGAGCTGCGCCACTTCCTTGCGGCTGACCGGCACTTCCTTATAGATGCCGGTGCGCTCGGTGGTCAGGAAGATGTGCAGCGCGTTGTCGAGGCTGGCGATCTGCAGTTCGACCGCGCGGCCCTTCAGCGTCTTGAGGCGTTCCTGGGTGGCGTCGACCAGATCGAGATCGAGCTTGTTGACCTCGCGCTCGATCTCGCGATTGGAGCTTTCCACTTCGGCGAGAAGCGTGTCGATGGCGGTCTGCTGCTTGCGGAACTGATCGGAGAGCGACTGCTCGAGCATCGCGACCAGCGCCTCCTCCTCCTTGGTCAGGCCCTTTTCGGCCTGCTTCTTCTTCAGCGCCTCGATCTCGCTCGCGGCGCTGATCGGCGCCTCGACCAGCTCCATGATCCGGGTCGATAGATCGGCCTCGGTGGGGGTGAGCGCGGCGCGGCCCTCGACCGCCTGGGCTTCCTTGGCGTCGCGGCGGACGAAGTCGAACAGCTCCTGCTGCTTGATGAGGTCGAGCACCTGCTGGGCTTCCTGCAGCCGGCCGGCGCCGATAAGCATATTGGCGAGATATTCATAGAGCTCGCGATACCGCCCGGCGAGCGCCTTGATCATTTCCGGCGGCAGGTTGCGGTTCTGCGAGCGGATTTCCTGATTGATGTTGACCGCCATCTTGGCGAAGGCGATGGCCGCGGTGAGATTGCCCTGCTGCTTGAGCACGAGAGAGAGCGACCAGTAGCTCTGGCGCAGATCCTCCGGATCGGCCTGCTTGTTGGCGGTGCGGATGCGCAGCGCCCGGAAGCCGTAGCGCAGCGCCTCAGAATTGAGCTCGATCCGGGCGCTGGAGCTGGCGAGATCGCTATAGACATCGGCGATGCGCCGGTGATTGGGGCCGAAGATGTGCTCGTAGATCGAGGCCGCCTTGAACAGAGGGGCGCGGGCCTCGGCGAATTTCCCGCTCTCGCGATAGAGGCCGCCGAGACGATGATAGGCGGAGGCGACGCGGTTGTGGTTCTCGCCGTAAAGCGCCGCATAGTGGCCGATCGACAAGGTCTGGACCTCGATCGCCCGATCGAGGCAGCCGGCGCGCACCAATGCGACGCTGACATCGTCGAGCACCTCGGGAATGCGCTTACGGGTACGCGCCTCGTTGCCGAGATAGACACGCATGGCGGCGCCGAGATCGGCGAGCGCGTCCGCGCTGCGGCCCATGCTGCGGTTGACCGTGCCGGTGAAATGCAGCGCCAGCGCGGTGGTGCGGTGATCCGGCCCGAGCTTCTCCCTGGCGAGCGCCACCGCTTCCTTGGCGAAAGCGAGTCCGGTCTCGCGATTGCCGATGCGGGCATGGATGCTGGCGGTGTCGATGAGGAGCTCGACGAGATGGCTCGTCTCGGCGGGAAGATTGGCCTCGTAGACGGCACGTGCGGTGCGGAAGGCCTCGAGCGCCGCCGGATACTGCGTCATGTTGAGATCGACCTTGCCGAGATTGTGCAGGGCGAGGGCGACCTTGGGATGGCTGGCGCCGACGGCGTCCTCGAAGGATTTGCGGGCGGCGCCGTACATCGCAAGGGCGCTCAGGCGGTCGCCCTTGTTGGTGTAGGTCTGGGCGAGCTCCATCTGGATGTCGCCGAGCTCGGCGCCTTTCTTCTTCGGCAGCTCGGCGGTGATGCGCATGGCGGCTTCGAGCGCCTTGACCGCGTCCTCATACTGGGCGGCGTCGCGATAGTCGCGGGCGAGCAGGCGATAGGCCTGCGCGGTGCGGGCGGATTTCTCGCCGGACTTCTTGATCATATCGGCGAGCCGCTTCTTGGCGCCCGAGATCTTGTCTTCCTTGCGCTCCGCCGCCTGAGTCGGATCGGGCGTGCCGGTCACCGGCGTCTTGGGCGTGGGCGGCAGCGCATTGGCATCGCCGCCGGCCGCCTCGCTGTAGATGCGGAAGGCGTCGGGGCACGCGAGTTTCGCCGCCGCCGCTTCTGGAACAGCGGCCGGGGCGGGCTCCGCCGCCGCTGCCGCAGGCTCCGGCGTCTCCGGCGCCTGGGCGCGGGCGAGGGGGCTGAAAAGCATGGGCAGGCAGACAGAAAGGACAAAAACCGGAAGGCGCATCAAGGGAAGTCCACAGCTCAAAGTAAGGCCGCCAAAAGCCTATTGGAGCAAGGTATCTGACGCAAGGTCTGGGCAGTATTTTGACAGGGTCATGAGCAAGGCGCATCGTCGGGGCAATGACTTCCGCCGAATCCCCCGAACCACAATCTTCGCATCCGCAAGCCTCCGTCTTCCGCCATCGCGGCTTCCGCAATTATTGGATTTCGCGCCTCCTGGTGAGCTTCGCCACCCAGATCATCTCGGTCTCGGTCGGCTGGCAGGTCTATGACCTGACGCGCAATCCGCTCGATCTGGGCATCGTCGGCCTGGTTCAGTTCCTGCCGTCGCTGCTCTTCGTCCTCGTCACCGGCGCGGTGGCCGACCGCTACAACCGCCGCGCCATCACCGCGATCTGCCTGGGCGTGGAGGCCGTCGTCTGCGCCGGGCTCATCGCTTTCACGCTGAGCGGCACGCGCGACATTTGGCCCGTCTTCGCGCTGCTCGCGGTGTTCGGCGTGGCGCGCGCCTTCATGGGACCCGCGGCGCAATCGCTGGTGCCCAATCTGGTGCCGCAGGCGGAGCTGTCGACCGCCATCGCCTGGAACTCGTCGTCCTGGCAGATCGCGACGATCACCGGACCGGTGGCCGGCGGTCTCCTCTACGGGCTTCATGAATACGCAGCCTATGGCACGGCGCTGACGCTGCTCGCGGTGGGCGCGGTGCTTGTCGGCCTGATCCCCAAGCCGCCGCAGCGGCGCTCGGGCGAGGCGAAGAGCCTCGCCACCCTGTTCGCCGGATTCCGCTATGTGTGGTCGGAGAAGGTGGTGCTGGGCGCGATCTCGCTCGATCTCTTCGCCGTCCTGCTGGGCGGCGCCATGGCGCTCCTGCCGGTCTATGCGCGCGACATCCTGCAGGCGGGACCCTGGGGACTCGGTCTCCTGCGCGCGGCGCCCGGCTTCGGCGCGCTCGCCGTCGCCGCATGGCTGGCGCGGCACACGATCCGCGACCATGCCGGGCTCATCATGTTCATCTTCGTGGCGGGCTTCGGCTTGTTCACCACCATTTTCGGCGCCTCGACCATGGTGTGGCTGTCGGTGCTCGCCCTCGCCCTGGCGGGCGCCTGCGACATGATCAGCGTCTATGTGCGCGAGACGCTGATCCAGCTGTGGACGCCCGATGAAGTGCGCGGGCGCGTCAATGCGGTGAACATGGTGTTCATCGGCGCGTCGAACGAGCTCGGCGAATTCCGCGCCGGGATCTCGGCCTTCCTGTTCGGCGCGGTGCCGGCGGTCGTCGCCGGCGGGCTCGGCACGATCGCGGTCGCGGCACTTTGGGCGCTGTGGTTTCCGCAGTTGCGCATGGTGCGCAAGCTGGACGGAAAAAGGTAACAGAAAGCCACAGTGACAAAGATACGCGCGACAGTTATGGTGTTGTAACGAAGCGGCGATTGCCTCAGCTTGTTCGGAATTAGACTTAATATCTGAAAGCTTGCGCAATGGATGGTTTCGATCCGGTCTTGCTGGCGCGCTGGCAGTTCGCCTTCACTGTCAGCTTCCACATCGTGTTTCCGGCATTCTCGATCGGACTCGCCAGCTATCTCGCGGTGCTCGAAGCCCTGTGGCTCGCCACCGGGCGCGCCACCTATCTGACGCTGTTCAATTACTGGAAGAAGATCTTCGCCATCGCCTTCGCCATGGGCGTCGTGTCGGGACTGGTGATGAGCTACCAGTTCGGCACCAATTGGAGCGTCTTCTCCGATAAGGCCGGGCCGATCATCGGTCCGCTGATGGGTTATGAAGTGCTGACCGCCTTCTTCCTCGAAGCGGGCTTCCTCGGCGTCATGCTGTTCGGCCTCAACAAGGTGGGCAAGGGGCTGCATTTCATCGCCACGCTCATGGTAGCGATCGGCACTTTCATCTCGGCCTTCTGGATTCTCTCGGCCAACAGCTGGATGCAGACACCGGTTGGCTACACGATGAACGCCGCCGGCCAGTTCGTGCCGGCCGACTGGTGGGCGATCATCTTCAATCCGTCCTTCCCGTATCGCCTCGTGCATATGGTGATCGCCGCCTATCTCACCACCGCGCTCGTCGTCGGCGCGGTCGGCGCCTGGCATCTTTTGCGCGACAAGACGAATGACGGATCGCGCGTGATGTTCTCGATGGCGATGTGGATGCTCGCCATCGTGGCGCCGGTCCAGATCCTCGCCGGCGACCTGCACGGCCTCAACACGCTCGAGCATCAGCCGGCCAAGATCGCCGCGATGGAAGGTCATTTCGAGACGCAGGCCGGGGCGCCGCTCATCCTGTTCGGCTGGCCCGACATGGAGGCCGAAAAGACGCTCTACGAAATCGCCATTCCCTCGCTCGGCAGCCTCATCCTCACCCATGACTGGAACGGCGTCGTCAAGGGTCTGAAGGAATGGCCGAAGGAAGACCGGCCCAATGCGCTCATCGTCTTCTGGTCGTTCCGCATCATGGTGGGCCTCGGCTTCCTGATGTTCGGGCTCGGCCTGTGGTCGCTGTGGGGACGGGTGCGCAAGCGCCTCTACGACACCAGGCCGCTGCATGTCGCCGCGCTGCTGATGGGGCCGACCGGCTTCGTCGCGGTGCTCGCCGGCTGGGTGACGACGGAAGCCGGACGCCAGCCCTTTACGGTCTATGGCCTGCTGCGCACCTCCGAGTCGGCCGCACCCATCGCCGCCGAGGCCGTGGCCGCCTCGCTGATTGCCTTTGTGGTCGTCTATTTCTTCGTCTTCGGGGCCGGCGTGTTCTATCTGCTGCGCCTGATGAGCAAGCCGCCGCATGCGGGCGAGCCCGACAGCCCGAGCGATGCGCATCTGCGCTCGGCCGGCATCGTGCCGGCGCCGGCGCTCGAGACCGTGGGCGAGCTCGCCACCCATCCGGAGGGACGCCGATGATCCTCGACCTCGCTTTCATCTGGGCCGCCATCATCGCCTTCGCCGTTCTCGCTTATGTGATGATGGACGGGTTCGATCTCGGCATCGGCATCCTGTTTCCCTTCTACAAGGCGGAAGCCGAACGCGACCGCATGATGAATTCGGTAGCGCCGGTGTGGGACGGCAACGAGACCTGGCTGGTGCTCGGCGGCGGCGGTCTCTTCGCGGTGTTCCCCCTCGCTTACGCCACCATCATGCCGGCGCTCTATGCGCCGATCATCATCATGCTGCTGGCGCTCGTCTTCCGCGGTGTGGCCTTCGAGTTCCGCTGGCGCACGACGCGCGGCAAGTTCCTGTGGGACTGGGCTTTCGCATCGGGCTCGATCGCCGCCACCTTCGCGCAAGGCATCGCGCTCGGCACCATCGTGCAGGGCATTCCGGTGGCGGATCGCGCCTATGCCGGCGGCTGGTGGACCTGGCTCACGCCGTTCAGCCTGTTCACCGGCCTCGCTCTGGTGGTGGGCTATGCGCTGCTCGGCGCCACCTGGCTGATCCTCAAGACCGATGAGCAGCTGCAGGACCGCTCCTATCGTTTCGCCCTGATCCTCGGACCGGCGACACTCATCCTCATCGGACTCGTCAGCCTGTGGACGCCTTTCCTCGAGCCGCTCTACATGGAGCGCTGGTTCTCCTGGCCGCGCATGCTCTACACCATTCCGGTGCCGCTGCTCGTGGCGCTCGTCGCCTATCTCCTGATCAAGGGCATCCTCAAGCGCGAGGAGCTGACGCCGTTCCTGGCCGCGCTGGCGCTCTTCATCCTGTCCTTCATCGGCATCGGCATCAGCTTCTATCCCTATATCGTGCCGCCGACGCTGACCATCTGGGACGCGGCGGCGCCGCAAGAGAGCCTGGGCTTCCTGCTGGTGGGGGCGGTGGTGCTGGTGCCGATCATCCTGGCCTATACCGGCTATGCCTATTGGGTGTTCCGCGGCAAGGTCGGCCACGAGGGCTACCATTGATGACGGGCGGGAGCGAGCGCCCGCTCAAGCAGCGGCTCCTGTGGTTTATCCTCCTGTGGGCGGCGGGCATCCTGGCCGTCGGGGCCCCCGCCATGATCATCCGGCTTTTCCTGGGGTTATAGAGGGCGCCTGGCGCCTTTATTTCAGCCGCGCATCGGCTTTTCCGAAAACCGCATCGCACTTTTCGGGCCGATGCGGTTTCTTGCCATCCGGCGCGGTTCCCGCCATAAGGGCGGCCGCATTGGAACTTCCACGATTAGGTATCATGGCGAATTCTCTGAAACTGGGTGTGGCGGGCCTCGGAACGGTCGGAACCGGCCTCCTGGACCTCCTGGCGAAGCATGGGACGCTGGTGGCGTGCCGGGCCGGACGCCCGATCGAGGTCACGGCGGTCGCGGCGCGCGACAGGACCAAGAATCGCGGCCATGACCTCGGCAAGCTCGCCTGGTTCGACGACCCGGTGGCGCTCGCCAGATCGGACAAGATCGACGTCTTCGTCGAATTGATGGGCGGCGACGGAGATCCGGCCAAGGCCGCTGTCACCGCCGCGCTTCAGGCCGGCAAACCGGTGGTCACCGCCAACAAGGCGCTGCTCGCCCATCATGGCGCGGCGCTCGCCAAGCTCGCCGACGACAAGGGCATCGCGCTCAATTTCGAGGCGTCGGTCGCGGGCGGCATTCCGATCGTCAAGACGATGCGCGAGGCGCTGGCCGGCAACCAGACCGCCAAGGTCTTCGGCATCCTAAACGGCACCTGCAACTACATCCTCACCAAGATGGCGCAAGAGGGCCGCAGCTTCGCCGACGTGCTGAAGGAAGCGCAGCAGCTGGGCTATGCCGAGGCCGACCCGACCTTCGATGTCGGCGGCTTCGACACGGCGCACAAGCTCGCCATCCTGGCCTCGCTCGCTTTCGGCGCGGAAGTGAATGTCGCGGCGATCGACATCGAAGGCATCGAGGCGGTGACGCTCGCCGATATCCGCAATGCCGACGAGATGGGCTTCAAGATCAAGCTGCTCGGCGTCGCGGTCGCTTCCGCCGAGGGCATCGAGCAGCGCGTGCATCCGACGCTGGTGCCCAAGGGATCGCCGGTCGCCGATACCGACGGCGTCTTCAACGCGGTGGTGGTGCAGAACGACTTCGCCGGCGATCTGATGCTGGAAGGCCGCGGCGCCGGCTCGCATCCGACCGCTTCCGCCGTGCTCGCCGATATCGTCGACATCGCGCGCGGAAACCTGCGTCCCGCTTTCGGCGTGCCGGCCAAGGAACTGCGCAAATACAAAGCGGCGCCGAAGCGCGCCCATGAGGGCGGCTATTACGTCGCGCTCGAGCTCTATGACAAGCCGGGTGCCGTTGCGGCGATCGCCAAGGTGCTGGCGGACGAAAAGATCTCGATCGAGAGCATCGTGCAGCGCGCCCCTGCTAAAGAAGGTGCCATTGCGTCATTCATGCTCGTCACACATAAGACACTCGATTCGTCCATGCGACAGGCCCTTGGTCGGATCGAAAGAGACGGCCATGTCGCCTCGAAGCCCCGCACCATCCGTATCGAACGGCTCTGAACACCTGGAGGAAGACTGATGCTCAACCGCATGCTCACCATCGAGATCGCCCGCGTCACCGAAGCGGCGGCCATCGCCGCAGCGCATTGGCGGGGGAGGGGCGATGAGAAGCTGGCGGACCAGGCGGCGGTCGATGCGATGCGCCAGGCGCTCAACGCCATCGTCGAGATGGACGGTCTCGTGGTGATCGGCGAAGGCGAGCGCGACGAAGCGCCGATGCTCTATATCGGCGAGCATGTCGGCGGCGGCAAGAGCTGGCGCATCGACATCGCGCTCGATCCTTTGGAAGGGACGACGCTGTGCGCCAAGGCTATGCCGAACTCGATCGCCTGCGTGGCCATGGCGGAAGGCGGCAGCCTGCTGCATGCGCCCGACACCTATATGGACAAGATCGCCATCGGCGGCGGCTATCCGGAAGGCACCGTCGACCTCGACCTCGCGCCGCAGGAGAATATCGCCCGCCTCGCCAAGGCCAAGGGCGTGCCGACGGCGCAGATCACCGCCTGCATCCTCGACCGGCCGCGCCATGAGAAGATCATTTCCGGCGTGCGCGAGACCGGCGCCTCGGTGCGCCTCATCTCGGACGGCGACGTCGCCGGCGTCATCCACACGGCCGATCCGGAAGAAACCGGCATCGACATCTATATGGGCATCGGCGGCGCGCCCGAAGGCGTGCTGGCGGCGGCGGCCTTGCGCTGCATCGGCGGCCAGATGCAGGGCCGGCTCGTCACCTCGAGCGCCGAGCAGAAGGAACGTGCCCGCAAGATGGGCATCAGCGACTTCAACAAGAAGTTCTCGCTCAACGAAATGGCCTCGGGCGACGTCATGTTCGCGGCGACCGGCGTCACCGACGGCTCGCTCTTGCGCGGTGTGCGCTTCGACCGCGAGCATGTGACGACCGAAACCGTGGTGATGCGCTCGGCCACCGGCACGGTGCGCTGGATCAAGAACCGCCGCCGCGCCGATGCGGGGGAGTGATCTCTGAGTATTCTCATGCCGAGGCGCGAGCGTAGCGAGCCTCGAAGCATCCTTCAGGATAGAGTGACCTCGCTGAAGCGCATCCTTCGAGGCCCGGCTTTGCCGGGCACGTCAGGATGAGGGGTGAGAGGTCGGTGCGGCTTCTCAGACGGGCAGGTCCAGCACTTCATTGGCGCCGAAGCCCATGGCGGCATAGGCGGCGAGGCTTTCGCTGCCGCGGCCCCGGGCCGAGGTGAGGAAGACGGTGCCGTGGGCGGCCGCGCCGTTGATGCCGGCGCCATTCATCTTGGCGGAGCGCAGAAGATCGCTGACGCGGCGCGCGATGGCGGGCGCCGGGTCGATATAGGTCACGGGCCAGGGCGCCGCGGCGCGCATCTCGTCGAGCAGGAGCGGATAGTGCGTGCAGCCGAGCACCACGACATCGGTCTGCTTATGATCGCGCTTCCTGAAGACCGGGGCGATCTCGTGCTTCAGCTCCTCCGGATCGACGCGCTGGCCTTTCAGCTTCGCCTCGGCGATCTCGGCGAGCCGCTTGGCGCCGTGCAGGAACACCTTGCAGTGAAAGGCGTAGGTGTGGATGAGCGTCTTGGTATATTCGCGATTGACGGTGCCGGGCGTGGCGAGGACGCCGATGAGGCCGGATTTGGTCTGCTCGGCGGCGGGCTTGATGGCGGGAACGGTGCCGACGAAAGGCACCGTGTAGCGCTCGCGCAGGGCGGCGAGCGCCAAGGTGCTGGCGGTATTGCAGGCGATGACGACGAGATCGGGACGGGTTTCCTCGATGAGCTTGCCGACGACCGCGACGATGCGCTTGACGAGCTGCGGCTCGTCCCAGGCGCCATAGGGAAAGGCGGCGTTGTCGGCGGCGTAGATGAGCGTCGCCGAAGGTTCGGCCTGGCGTACCGCGGAGGCGACGGTGAGCCCCCCCATGCCGCTGTCGAAAAGGAGGATGCGGGGCGCTGTCATTCTTCCGTCGTGCCTTTCCGTTTCAAATGCGCGCGGGTGAGCGATGCGACCATGCCCCGGAGCGAGCGCACCTCCTGCTCGGTGAGCTCGGCGCGGGCGAAGAGGTTGCGCATGTTGCGGATCATTCCTGGCTTTTTCTCGGCGGTCTTGAAGAAGCCCGCCTGGTCCAATTCACTCTCAATATGGTGAAAGAATCCATAAAGCTCGTCCTTGGTGGCGGGACGGGTGTCGGGCGTGACGAGGCCGGGGCCGCCGAGCGCCGGCAGCTCGGGCGTCGCCTGGCCGAGGGTGGTGGCCTCGTGCTTGTACCATTCATAACCGACCAGCAGCACAGCCTGGGCGATGTTGAGGGAGGCGAAGGCCGGGTTGACCGGGGCGGTGATGATCATATCGGCGAGCGAGACCTCGTCATTATTGAGGCCCCAGCGCTCGCGCCCGAACAGCAGGGCCAGCTTCTCGCCGCGCCCGATCCTCAGGCGCATGTCGGTTCCCGCCTGTTCCGGCGTCATGACCTCCTTGATCATGCCGCGGGGCCTGGCGGTCGTGGCGAAGACATAGGTCATGTCCTTGAGCGCGTCTTCGAGGGTCGCATGGATGGTCGCTCTTTCGATGATCCAGTCGGCGCCGGATGCCGCCTTGAGCGCCCGCTCATTGGGCCAGCCGTCGCGCGGGTCGACGATGCGCAGCTCATGGAGGCCGAAATTGGCCATGGCGCGGGCCGCAGTGCCTATATTTTCACCAAGCTGGGGATTGACCAGGATGACCGCCGGGGCGGCTCCCAGAGGTGCTGCGCGCGTCTTGTCGGTGCCTGCCATGGCGTCGTCTTAACCTGTTCGGGGTAAAAGAAAAACCGGGGCATTTCCCGGCGCCGATCTGTGATTGCGTGATTTGGATTTTACGTCAATATTGGATTGCGAGTTTCCGAGGTGTGCATGAACGACGGTAAGACCACGCAGACCGATTTCCGCCTCGCCGACCCCGCGCAATTCGCGCGGAACATGGCGAAAGTCTTCGAGCAGGCGGCGCAGATCGCCCGCAACCTGGCGGAAACGCCGCCCAACCCGCAAGCCGCCTTCGAGGCGCAGGTGACGCCGGCCGAGCAGGTCATGAAGACGCTGGGCGCCGTCGCCCAGTCCTATGCCTCCGACCCGCAGAAGCTGATGGATGCCCAGATGAAGCTCTGGGCGAGTTATGGCGAGCTCTGGCAGTCGGCCTGGCGCAAGGTCCTGGGCGAGGAGGTGGGGCCGGTCGCCGCACCCGAACGCGGCGACAAGCGCTTCACTGACAAGGACTGGCAGCAGAACACCATCTTCGACTTCCTCAAGCAGTTCTATCTGCTGTCGGCGCGCTGGGCCGGCGATCTCGTCAAGGATGCCGACGGGATCGACGATCACACGCGCCACAAGGCGCGCTTCTATGTCGACCAGATCACCAATGCGGTGTCGCCGTCCAATTTCGCGCTGACCAATCCGGAGGTGCTGCGCACGACATTGGCGCGCAACGGCGCCAATCTGATCGAGGGCCTGAAGAATCTCGAGGCCGATCTCAAGGCCGGCCAGGGCCGCCTGCGCATCAAGCAGACCGATCTGTCGGCGTTCGAACTCGGCAAGAATGTGGCGACGACGCCCGGCAAGGTCGTCTTCCAGAACGAAACGTTCCAGCTCATCCAGTATTCGCCGACGACCGAGCGCGTCTTCGACATTCCGCTGCTCGTCGTGCCGCCGTGGATCAACAAATATTACATCCTCGATCTCAATCCGAAGAAATCCTTCGTGCGCTGGGCGACCGAGCAGGGGCTCACCGTTTTCGTCGTCTCGTGGGTCAATCCGGACGAGAAGCACGGCCACAAGACCTTCGCCGACTATATGCGCGATGGGTTCCTCACCGCGCTGGACAAGGTGCTGGAAGGAACGGGCGCGCCCAAGGCCAATGTCATCGGCTATTGCGTCGGCGGCTCGCTGGTGGCGGCGTCGCTCGGCTATCTCGCGGCCAAGCGCGACGACCGGGTCAATTCGGTCACCTTCTTCACCACCCAGGTCGATTTCGAGAAGGCCGGCGACCTCAAGGTCTTCGTCGACACCGAGCAGATCGAATGGGCGGAGGGCCGGATGAAGGACAAAGGCTATCTCGCCGGGCGCCATGTGGCGGATGCCTTCAACATGCTGCGCTCGAACGACCTGATCTGGTCCTATGTGGTCAACAACTACATGCTCGGCAAGGAGCCGATGCCGTTCGACCTTCTTTATTGGAACAGCGATTCGACCCGCATGCCGGCGGGCGTGCACAGCCAGTACCTGCGCGAATGCTATCTGAACAACCGCCTGGCGCAGGCGCAGATGACGCTCGACGGCGTGCGCATCGATCTCAAGAAGGTTAAGCTGCCGATCTACAATCTGGCGGCGCGCGAGGACCATATCGCGCCGCTCGCCTCGGTGTTCCGCCTGGCCGAGAATTTCGGTGGCGAGACGCGCATGGTGGTTTCGGGCTCCGGCCATATTGCCGGGGTCGTCAATCCGCCCGAGGCGCAGAAATACCAGTACTGGACCAATGAGAAGGGCGCCCCGACATTGGAGGAATGGCTCAAGGGGGCCACCGAGCATCCGGGCTCCTGGTGGCCGGACTGGCTCGCCTGGATCACCCCCCGATCGGGCAAGAAGGTCAAGGCCAGGGTTCCCGGAACCGGCAAGCTCAAGGCCATCGAGGACGCGCCCGGCAGCTATGTGCTCGTAAAGGCTGAATAATTCCTTCCCATTTGGGGATTTGACAACAAATAGTTGTTGGATTACATGCTGCCCCCAGCACGGGACCACATAAGGTCTCGTGTTTTTGCTTGCCTGCGGACCTGGTTTTCCTTGGCGAAACGAAGGTCCTGTCGGCCGGGTAACCGGCAGGAGGAGGGCTCGCTCAATAACCCGGCGGCTTTTGGGTCGCCACCTATTATTTCGAGACTTTGGAGCTACCAATGACGAAACGCGTGCAAGCCAAGCACAAACTCGACCGCCGTATGGGCCAGAATATCTGGGGCCGCCCCAAGAGCCCGATCAACAAGCGTGAATATGGCCCCGGCCAGCACGGCCAGCGCCGCAAGGGCAAGCTCTCCGACTTCGGCATGCAGCTGCGCGCCAAGCAGAAGCTGAAGGGCTACTATGCCAACATTTCCGAGCGCCAGTTCTTCGGCATCTATTCGGAAGCCGCCCGCATGACCGGCGACACCTCGCAGAATCTCATCGGCCTCCTCGAGCGCCGCCTCGACGCGATCGTCTATCGCGCCAAGTTCGTCTCCACCATGTTCGCCGCGCGCCAGTTCGTGAGCCACGGCCATGTGAAGGTGAATGGCCGCCGCGTCACCATCCCCTCGATGCGCCTCAAGGCCGGCGACGTCATCGAAGTGCGCGAGAAGTCGAAGGAGCTGCCGATCCTTCTCGAAGCGACGCAGCTCGCCGAGCGCGACGTGCCGGACTATGTCGAGACCGATCACAAGGCGATGTCCGCCAAGCTGACGCGCGTCCCGGCTCTGTCGGATGTTCCGTATCCGGTGCAGATGGAGCCGAACCTGGTTGTCGAATATTATTCGCGCTGATCGGTTCTGTTATCGAATTCAGAACGGCGGGGTTTTCCTCGCCGTTTTTTATTTGGGGGCAGCAGCGATTCTCCCTCCGCCGGGCAGCGCGGGGAGGGTGGACGCCCGCAGGGCGGACGGGTGGGGTCTCTCCGCCGACAAGTGCTCATCCATTTGATCGAAGAGATTGCAGGCGGCCTGCCTGACGGATCTGACTTGTGGAGACACCCCACCCGTCGCGCGTTCCGCGCGCCACCCTCCCCACCTTCGGTGGCGGAGGGAGAAGTTGGAAGGCCGTGTCGGCTCAGATCTCCTTCACCAGCAGCAGCGCCGTGTCGCCGTCGATGATCAGTCCCCGGGCGGCGCCGCTTTTGAGAAACGCATGCGCGGCGCGCAGTTTGCTCCGGCCGGCGATGAGGCCCACCGCATTCGCCTTGCGCAGCTCCTCGAGACCGAGCGCCAGCGTGCGATGATTGAGCGGATGATCGACCGGGCGACCGTCATCGTCGAAGAAGATGCCGTTGGTGTCGCCGACGGCGCCGGCGGCGCGCAGTTCGACCGCTTCCTCGGCGGTCAGCATCTTCTGGCGGCGCAGCAGCGAGTCCTCGGTCAGCTCACCGATCGAGATGTAGGCGACGCTCGCCGAACGGCCGAGCTCGAGCGCCTGCTGCACCGAGCGCTGCGCCAGCAGCACTTTGCGGTCTTCGACGCTGTCGGCGATGAAGGGCACCGGCATGACATATCCTTCACCGCCGGTGGCGCGCGCGAAGGCATGCACCACCTCGAAAGGGTTATAGGAGGAGTTGGCGGTGAGCGAGCCCATGACGCTGATGAAGCGCGCCTTGGGCGCGCGGACGCCGGCGAGCTGCAAGGTCATCTGCTGCAGGGTGCGGCCCCAGCCGGTGCCGATGATGGCATCCTCGCGCTGGGCGAGATGGGTGCGCAGATGCGCGGCGGCGGCGGCTCCGACGGCGCGGAAGGCGAAATCCTTCAATATGTCGCTCGTCTCGCCGCCATTGCGGTCCGATCCGAGAGCAGGGGTGCAGATGCAGAAGTCGAGGCCGAATCTGTCGCGGATCGCATCCTCGACCGGCAAGAGCCCGACATTGGTGGGGTTGATGGTGATGCTGACGACGCCGGTCTCGCGCGCATCCTGCAGCAGCTTGTTCACCCGCGCGCGGGTTATCCCCAAACGTCTGGCCGCCGCTTCCTGATTGAGGCCGCCGACATAATAGAGCCAGGCGGCACGCGCCATCAGCGTCTCATCATCGAGGGCGGCGTCCTTGTCCTGCGGCACGATCATTTCCTCTTCCTTCTTTGGTCTGCTTGGAGCGAATTGAGGCGATTCGATCCAGTCTTACCGATCCCGATGCGCGCAGACGCCTCTACATTACAAATGTATTTCATATTGACAATTGTATTTCATCCCTTAACCTGAATATCCGCGGACGGAAGAACATCCGCCGCGCGCAACTCTTTTTTGCCCGATGGGAGGATTTTGGACATGAAGAACCGGCTTGCCGGAATGATCACGGCTGCCCTCATGGCGGCGGCCATGGCGGCGCCAGCGAACGCCCTCGATATCGCCTGGGTACACTCCAACGCCGCCGCGCAATCGGAACAGCGCGTCAAGGCGGGCTTCGACGCCTGGCTCAAGGAAACCAACAAGAGCGACTGGAACGTCAGCGTGCTCGACAGCGGCGGCTCGGGCGAGCGAACCGCGTCGAACATCCAGGACGCGGCGAGCCGCGGCGTCAGCGCCATTATCATCACCATGTCGGATCTGCGTGCGTCCCGCGCCGCGCTCGATGCGGCCAAGGCCGCCAAGATCCCGGTCTTCGCGGTCGATTCGGGCTATGTCGACGGCGTGCTGGTCGACATCACCACCAACAACTGGGCCATGTCGGCCGACGTGTCGCCCTATCTGCTCGATCAGCTGGGCGGCAAGGGCAACATCATCTTCCTGCGCATGGCCGAGCATCACGGCACCCGCAAGCGCGGCGACGTGATGGCCAATGTGCTGAAGGAATATCCGGACGTGAAGGTGCTCGCCGAGCACAATATCGACTACACCGCTTTCTTCGAGGATACCTCGAAGACGATGGAAGACTATGCCGCCCGCTTCGGCAAGGACATCAACGCCGTGTGGGCGCCGTGGGACGAGCCGGCCCAGGCCGCGATCAATTCGCTCAAGGCCGCCGGCCTCTCCGACGTCAAGGTGATCGGCATCGACGGTCATCCGCAAGCGGTCGCCGAGGTGTGCAAGCCCGACAGCATGATGATCGCCACCGTGTCGCAGCCCTTCGAGGGCATGGGCAAGCAGGTCGGCGAATGGATCGAAGCCATCGTCGTCAACAGCAAGCCGGCCGACGAGGTCCTCCCGGCCAAGACCGTCTATATGGACGCGCCCCTGGTGACCAAGCGCAACTGCAAGGACTTCCTGAAGTAAGTCCGATGATCCCGGAGCGGCGCTGTTATAGTGCCGCTCCTCACTCCTCTTCTTTTGCGATGATCGTCATGGACACGTGCCTCACCGACATCACCATGCAGTTTCCCGGGACGCGGGCGCTCGACGGCGTCAGTGTCACCTTCCGGAACGACGAGGTGCATGGTCTCATCGGCGAGAACGGCGCCGGCAAGTCGACGCTCGTCAATGTCCTGGGCGGCAGCCTGCAGCCGACCTCGGGACGCATCGCCATCGCCGACAGCGAGCTCAGGCTCAAGAGCCCGCGCGATGCGCTCTTACGCGGCATCGCCCATGTCAGCCAGGAAGGCAGCCTAGTCCATGCCTTGAGCGGGGCAGGCAACATCCTGCTCGGCGCCGAGCCGCGCAGCGCCGGCGTGATCGCCCAGGGCCGCCTCAAGGCGCAAGCCGCGGCGCTGCTGCGGCGCTGGTTTCCGCAAGTTTCCATCGATCTCGACGCGCCGGTCGACAGCCTGCCGATGGCCGATCGCAAGGTGATCGAGATCGTCCGCGCGCTGCGCGGCGACGTCCGCCTTCTCATTCTCGACGAGCCCACGGCGACCTTGCCGGCGCGCGAGAAGGAGCAGCTGTGGGCCATCATCCGCGGGCTCCCCAAGCAGGGGGTCGGCGTCATCCTGATCAGCCACTTCCTCTCCGAGATCAAGGCGCTCTCCGACCGCATCACGGTGCTGCGCGACGGACGTCACGTGGTGACCGAGAAGGCCGACAAGCTGAGCGAAAGCCAACTCGTCGATCTCATGCTGCGCCGGTCGGGCGACAGCGCCTCCAGGACCCAGGCGGAGAATGTCCGCGCGGCCGGTGACGTCGTCCTGAAAGTCGCCGGCTGGAAAGCGGGACGTATCGAGGTTCCGGAATTCCATGTCCGCGCCGGCGAGATCGTCGGCCTCATCGGTCTCACCGGCTCGGGCCATTTCGGCTTCGCCCGCTCGCTCTACAACCCGGTCGGCGTCAGCTTCGCGACCTGCGAAGTCGGCGGCAAGGAAGTCGCCGTCCACAAGGCGCTCACCATGCGCGATGCCGGCGTGGCGCTGGTGCCGGATCATCGCATGGAGAATGCGCTGATCGGCGAATGGACCTTGCGCGAAAATCTCGCGATGGTGCATCCCCAGCATGCCGTGGTGGCCAAAGGCGTGCTGTCGCGCCGGCGCGAGGAGGCGGAGGCGCAGCGCGTCATGCGGCTCATGAATGTGAAGGCGCATTCCGCGGCGCAGGAGCTCAAGACGCTGTCGGGCGGCAACAAGCAGAAGATTTCGATTGGCAAGTGGCTCTATGGCGCCGAGGACCGCTACAAGGTCATGATCTTCATCGAGCCGACCGAAGGCGTCGATATCGGCGCCAAGGCCGAGATCTATGCCGAGATGCGAAGGCTCGCCGGGCAGGGCGTCGGCATCGTCATCGCTTCCTCCGATCTCATCGAGATCGAAACCATGGCCGATCGCGTCGTGCCCTTCGTCGAGCAGACGGCGCGCGCCGAGCTGGCGCGGCCGCAATTTTCAGAAAGCGCCTTCATCGGCGCCATGTCAGGAGTTGCCGCATGAGCACCGCGAGCACCGGAACCGCCCCGTCCCAGGACCTCATCCTCGGTTTTCTGCGCAAGGACCATATCCAGCGCTACAGCACGCTTGTCGTCCTGGCGCTGATGTTCGTCATCTTCGCCGCGACCGTCGACCGCTTCCTGCAGCCGCAGAATCTGCTCAATATCGCGCAGCAGATCTCGATCCTGACCATCGTCGGCGTCGGACTCACTTTCGGCTTCGCGGCGCGCGAGATGGACCTGTCGGTCGGCTATGCGGTGGGGCTCGCCGGCATATTGGTGCCCTTGCTGCTCACCAAGGACGTGGCGCTGCCATTGGCGCTCCTTGCCGGCGTCGGCGCCGGCCTGGTGATCGGCGGCATCAACGCCATGCTCGTCACCATCATCGGCATTCCGTCCCTCATCGCGACGCTGGCCACCGCCTCGATCCTGTTCGGCATCAGCTTCCTGCTGACCGGCGGGCGGGCCATCTATGGCGGCCTGCCGGACGCCTATCTGTGGCTCGGCCAGGGCCGCATCGGCGGTTTCCCGGTGCTGGCGCTGCTCATGCTGATCTCGGTCGCGGTGGCGTGGTTCGTCATGGAACGCACCGTCTTCGGCCGCTACATCTATGCGGTCGGCGGCAACCGCAAGGCGGCTGAGCTGTCGGGCATCAATGTCCGCTTCTACCGCATCGCGGCGCTCATCGTATGCTCGGTCTTCGCCACCGTCGCCGGCATGCTGCTCGCCTCGCGCCTCGGCTCCGGCCAGCCCAATGCCGGCGAGCGCTATCTGCTCGACGGCCTCGCCACGGTGTTCATCGGCATGACGATGCTGCGGCCCGGCACCTCGACGGTGATCGGCACCTTCTTCGGCGCGCTCTTCATCGGCATCATCAATAACGGGCTCAATCTTCTCGGCATGGACACCTACATCCAGTCCATCGTCAAGGGCATCATCATCCTGACCGCGGTTGCGATCGTGTCGCGCACCACGAAACTCAATCTTCTGTAATTTTCCGGAGTATCCATGAGCAAGAAGTCGAATTCCGACCTTCTGGGCCTCTACCGCACCATGCGCCGGGTGCGCACCTTCGAGGAGCGCGTCGGCGAGCTGTTCGTGCGCGGCCAGACGGCGGGCTCGATGCTGCATCTCTCGATCGGCGAGGAAAGTGCGGCCGTCGGCATCACCGCGGCGATGAAGCCGCAGGACACCTTCACCACCCATCACCGCGGCCATGGCATCTTCCTGGCGCGCGGCGCCGATCCCAACCGGATGATGGCGGAGATCGGCGGCAAGGAAGCGGGCTACTGCCACGGCAAGGGCGGCTCGATGCATATCGCCGATATGAGCCTCGGCCATCTCGGCGCCAACGCCATTGTCGGCGGCGGCATACCGGCGGTCGTCGGGGCGGGCCTCGCGGCGCGCCACAAGCGCAACAATGCCGTGTCGGTCGCCTTTTTCGGCGACGGCGCCACCGGGCAGGGCATCCTCTATGAAAGCATGAACATGGCGGCGTTGTGGGGCCTGCCGGTCGTCTTCGCCTGCATCAACAACCAATATGGCATGGGCACGCGCATCGACCAGGCCACCGCCAACACCAATTTGCATGAGCGCGCCATCGCCTTCGGCCTCAACGGCGAAAGCGTCGACGGTCTCGATGTCGAGGAAGTGGCGGAAGCGGCGCGCCGAGTGGTGGATGGCGCGCGCGCCGGCAGGCCGGGTTTCCTGGCGGTGTCCTGCTATCGCTTCTACGGCCATGCCCGCAAGGACAAGTCGCCTTATCGCGACGCGGGCGAGGAGGAGGCGGGACGCCAGCGCGATCCGGTCGCCTTCACGCGCGCGCGGCTGATCGAGCGCGGACTGGCGCCGGAAGGCGATCTCGATGCGCTCGATGCCGAGATCGGCGCCGAGATGGACGCCACCATCGATTTCACCATCGCGCAGAAGGAGCCGCCGCTCGCCTCGATGTTCCGCGACGTGTTCGACCCAAAGGAGCCGGAGCCCGAACCGGTCCGCACCCGCCTCAACCGCGTGCTCGCTACGGAGTAGAGAATGCCTGAACTGACTTACCGCGATGCATTGCGCAAGGCGCTGGCGGATTCGATGGCCGAGAATCCCGATGTGATCCTCATCGGCGAAGAAGTGGGCCGCTATGGCGGCGCCTATGGCGTGACCAAGGACCTGATCAAGGAATTCGGACCCGAACGGGTGATCGATACGCCGATCTCGGAGCCTTCCATCGTCGGCGCCGCGGTGGGCGCGGCGATGACGGGCCTCCGACCGGTGGCGGAGCTCATGTATGTCGACTTCCTCGGCATGACGATGGACCAGCTGGCGAACCAGGCGGCCAAGATCCGCTACATGTTCGGCGGCCAGATCGGCGTGCCGATGGTTCTGCGCACGCAGGGCGGAACGGGGCGCTCGGCCGGCGCCCAGCATTCGCAGAGCCTCGAAGCCTATGTGATGCACACGCCGGGCCTGCGCCTCGCCATGCCGGCGACGGTCGCGGATGCCTATCATCTGCTGCGCCAGGCGCTGACCAGGCCAGATCCGGTCGTCTTCATCGAGCACAAGGCGCTCTATACGATGAAGGAGGACGTCGATCTCGACGCGCCGGCGCTGCCCTGGGGCAAAGCGGCGGTCAGGCGCCACGGCAAGGATCTCGTCATCGTCACCTATTCGCGCCAGCTCCATTATGTGATGGAGGCCGCGAAGACGCTCGCGGCCAAGGGCATCGAGGCGACGGTCATCGATCTCAGGACGCTCAACCCGCTCGATTTCGAAACGATCCGCGAGCATGTCGAAAGCGTCGGCCGCGCCATGGTGGTGTCGGAGGGCGCCATGACCGCCGGCGTCGCCGCCGAGCTCGCGGCGCGCATCTCGGAAGAATGCTTCGACTTCCTCGAAGATCCCGTCATCCGCGTGGCGGGCGAGGATATTCCGATCTCGGTGTCGACCGGACTCGAATCCGGCTCGGTGCCGGGCCCGCAGCTCATCGCCGAAACGGCCGGGCGGATGCTGGCATGACGAAACGCATACTCACCATGCCGCGCCTCGGCGAGACGATGGATGAGGGAACCATCGTCGGCTGGCTGGTGGCGCCGGGACAGAAATTCCAGCGCGGCGCGGCGATCCTCGAGATCGAGACCGACAAGACGGTGGTCGAATATCCGGCGCTCGGCGATGGCGTGATCGAAAAGACACTGGTTGCTCCGGGCGATCGCGTTGCTGTCGGCGCGCCGATCGCCGAGGTCACCGTGACGGCGTCCGGAGACTGGGAGAGCGAGGCGGCCGGGGGGCCTCCGCCATCCCAGCCGGATGCCGGCACGGCGATCCTCGCCATGCCGCGGCTCGGCGAGACGATGACGGAAGGCGTCGTCATCCGCTGGCTGGTGGCCGAAGGCGCCTCCTATTCGCGCGGCGACGCCCTTCTCGAGATCGAGACCGACAAGACGGCGGCGGAAGTGCCGGCGCTGTCCGATGGCAAGCTGGTAAAAATCCTGGCGGCGGAAGGCTCACGCCAGCCGGTCGGGGCGCCGATCGCCGAAGTGATCGGCGAAGTGGAAGCGCCGGTGAGCGCGCCTGCCGCGCCGCCGGAAGTAAAGCCAACATCATCGCCAAAGATTCACAAACCAGCCGTGGCGGATGCCCGCCGGCGCGCCACGCCGGTGGCCCGGCGTCTGGCCCGCAATGCCGGCATCCCGCTCGACGCCATCCAGGGCACCGGCCGGCGCGGCCGCATCGAGCAGCGGGACGTCGCGCAGGCCACACAGGCGCCCAGGGGACATATCGGCTTCGACAAGCTCGGTGAAGGCGGAGAGACCTTCCTGCTGATCCATGGCTTCGCCGGCGACCGCAGCAGCTGGGTCGCGACCGCGAGCGGCATCGCTCGTGCCGGTCATACCGCGATCGTGCCGGACCTGCCGGGACATGGCGTAACCGAGGCCGAGACCCAGAGCCTCGATGATCTCGTCACGGCCATGACAGGTTTCGCCAATGGCCTGGCGGGCGCGGTGCATCTCGTCGGCCATTCGCTGGGCGGCGCCGTCGCGACCGGTATCGCCGAGCGCCTCGGCGGCAAGGTCAGGAGCCTGACCTTGATCGCGCCGGCCGGCACCGGCCGCGAGATCGACGGAGGTTTCGTCAACGGCATGGCAGAGGCGACGACAGCCGGCGAAGTGGCGCATCTTCTGCGTCTGCTCGGGCCCAAGGCCGATGGCCTGTCGGACAAGGCGCTCTCGGCTCTCGCCGCACAGCTGGCGCAAGGCCGGCTGAAGACGCTGGCGCAGGCGCTGGTCGGGCCGCAAGGCCAGAAGATCGATATTCTGCGGGCACTGGCGAAGCTTGCCGAGACTCTGCCGGTCAAAGCGCTGATCGGCACAGAGGACCGGGTCATCCCGGCCAGTCACGCCTTCAACCTGCCGCCCGCGGTCGCGGTGCATTTCCTTCCCGCCGGCCATATGCCGCATTGGGATCTGCCGCGCGAGACGATTTCCCTTCTGACAGGAGTTGCCCATGGCTGATCCCAAGCAAGCGCTCGCCGCCGCAAAGACGCGGCTCGGCCTCTTCGCCAAGGCAAGCCCCGGCGTGATGAAGGGTTTCGCCGAGGTCAGCCGCGCCGCCACCACGCCCGGCCAGTTCAGCGCCGCGCAGAGGGAGCTGATGGCGGTGGCGATCTCGGTCGCCAAGGGCTGCGAGGACTGCATCCTCTATCACGCCGACGCGGCGCGCCGGCACGGAGCGGACGAAGCCGCGCTCATCGAGGCGCTGGAGGTCGCGGTCGAGATGGGCGGCGGCCCGGCGGTGATGTATGCCGGCAAGGCGCTGGAGGCTTTCCGCGGTCTCGCGTAACGATAGGCGGGTGAAAGAAGAGGGAAGAGCGAATGGCCTATTATCTGACGGCGGATGGCGGCACCGAAAGCCTCAGGGCGCGCGTCTATGATCTCGACGGCACCTGCCTCGGCTCCAAGGCGGCGCCTTATGAGACGAAGTTCTCCCCGGGCGCCCGCGCCGAGCAGAATCCCGAAGACTGGTGGCGCTCGCTGATCCAGGCGACGCGCGGCGCCATCTCCGAGGCGGGCATCGATGCGGGCCAGATCGAGGCCATGGCCTTCGCCACCACGTCCTGCACGGTGGTGGCGCTCGACAGGCAGGGGCGGGCGCTCCGGCCGGCGCTTCTGTGGATGGATGTGCGCGCCCATGCCGAAGCCGATGCCGTGCTCGCCACCGGCGATGCGAGGCTCGCCCTCAATGGCGCCGGCAAGGGGCCGGTTTCGGCCGAATGGATGATTCCCAAGGCGCTGTGGCTGAAGCGCAACGAGCCGACCATCTTCGCCGCCGCCGAGACGATCTGCGAATATCAGGACTTCCTCAATCTGAGGCTCACCGGCGAGCGCTGCGCCTCGCTCGATAATACCGGCCTGCGCTGGCATTATTCGAGCCGCGACGGCGGCTGGGCCCGCGGCATATTGGAGAAGCTCGGCCTCGCCGAGCTCGAAGGCAAATGGCCGCAGCGCGTCATCCCGCCGGGCCAGGTGGTGGGGTCGCTGACGCTCGCGGCGGCGGCCGAATTGGGCCTGAGCCCGAAGGTGAAAGTGGTGCAGGGCGGCGCCGATGCGCTGATCGGCATGATCGGGCTCGGCGTGGCGAAGCCCGGCCAGCTGGCGCTGATCACCGGCTCGTCGCATCTGCAATTCGGCGTGACCGAGGCGCCGATCCATGCGCCGGGCGTGTGGGGCGCCTATCCCGACATCGTCTATCCGGGTCGCTGGATCGTCGAAGGCGGCCAGACCTCGACCGGATCGATCATCAACTGGCTCAGGCGCCTGACCGGCGGCACGCTCGATCTCGCCGAGATGAACCGCAAGGCCGAGACGCTGGCGCCGGGCTCCGACGGGCTCATTGTGCAGGATCATTTCCAGGGCAACCGCACGCCCTATACGGATCCTCTGTCGCGCGGCGCCATTGTCGGCCTGACGCTGGCTCATGAGCCGCATCACATCTTCCGCGCCGTGATGGAAGGCATCGGCTTCGGCACGCGCGCCATTCTCGACGCCTTCAAGGCGGGCGGCTACAGCAGCACCGAGATCACCGCCGGCGGCGGCGCCACGGCCTCGCCGCTGTGGATCCAGATTCATGCCGACACGGCCGGCCTGCCGGTGCGCATACCGGCTTCGCCCGATGCGCCCTCGACCGGCTCGGCGGTGCTCGCGGCGCATGGCGCAGGGCGCTTCGCCTCGATCGATGAAGGCATCGCGGCGATGGTGCGGCCCGGCCGGATGGTCGAGCCGCGGGCGCGCGAGGCGAAGCTCTATGAAGACATCTATCAGCGGTACAAGGCGCTCTATCCGGCGCTCAAATCCGTGCTTGGTTAAAGGAAGGGGATTGGAATGAGCGGTGGACAGAAGCGCGTGGCGCTGGTGACGGGCGCGAGCCGGGGGATTGGACGCGCCATTGCGCTGGGGCTCGCCAGGCGCGGCTATGATCTCGCTCTCAACGACATTCCGCGCCAGGCGAAGGCGCTGGACGAAGTCGTGGCCGAAGCCCGTTCGGCTGGCGTCCGCGCCGTCGCCCTCCATGCCGATGTGTCGGCGAAGGCCGAGGTCGAGACGATGGTGGCGAAGGCCGTGGCCGAGCTCGGCGCCATCCATGCCGTCGTCAACAATGCCGGCATCCTCATCGCCTCGCCGGTCGAGACCTTGGCCGAGGCGCATTGGGACAGCGTCATGGATGTGAATGCCAAGGGCACGTTCCTGGTCATCCAGGCGGTGCTGCCGCTGATGAAGAAGCAGTCCTATGGCCGCATCTGCAATATCGCCTCGATCGGCGGCAAGCACGGCGCGCCGGAGCAGGCGCATTATTCGGCCTCGAAGGCGGCGGTGATGGGCTTCACCCGCGTGCTGGCGCAGGAGCTCGGACCGATCGGCATCACCGCGAACTGCGTGTGCCCCGGCATCATCCTGACCGACATGGGGCGGGTCAATCTCGACGATCCCAAGATCCGCGCCGCCTGGTCCGCCAAGACCGCGATGGCGCGCATCGGTGATCCGGAAGACGTCGTGGGACCGGTCGCCTTCTTCTGCTCGGACGACAGCGCCTTCGTCACCGGCCAGACGCTCAATGTCGATGGCGGGATCGTCTTTTCGTAAGGACGGTCAAGCCCGCTTAATGCTTATGGCCTCGGCGACATCGCCAAGAGCCGCAACGACAACGCGGCGATCGTCGCCGTAATCCTCGAAGACAGCCTCCAGATAGGCCGCGATCTCCTCGGGAGTCCGCAGAAACTCGGCTGTGTCATAAGGGGAGAGAGCGGCGCCAGCAGGCATGTCTTTATCGGTCGTGCTCATAGTTCAAATTACGCTGCGCAGCCTTTCGGTTTGAATACGCGTTCCGTGCCGGCAGGGTATTTGGCGAGCATCGCCGCAGGACGGATCGGTCGTTTGACCAGTTCGCCGCCGCAATTGGGGCAGATGCCGTGCAGCTTTTCGTTCGTACAGTCGGCGCAGAAGGTGCACTCGAACGTGCAGATGCGCGCGTCATCCGCCTGAGGCGACAGATCCTTATCACAGCATTCGCAAGTGGGCCTGAGCGCCAGCATCGTGATGGTCCTCGCAGTCTAGTGAAGCCGCCATTCGCTACCGATATAGCGCATCTCCACCGGGCCGACGATTGAGGAATGCGCGACGCGGACCTCGCAGAGAGGACCGTCAAGATTGTGGGCCCAGAAATCCAAGAACTTGATCAGGCGCGGGAACTTCGGCGCCATGTCGTAGTCCTGCCAGAGGAACAACTGCAGGATGTCGCGGTGATCGGGAAGGCGGTACATGATTTCCGCGGTCGTCAGCGACCAGCCACGCAACTGACTTTCAAAGCCTCTGTCGATCATCGCCAATCCTCCTGGACAAGCAGCGCCGGACTAAACATGTTGCGGCGATGATCGTAGGTCAAGACAATGAAAATTGATTTAACAATTGTTTTCAAAGAGTTGGCAGCGTGCCTTGAAGAGTGCTGCCAGATCACGATCACTTCAGGTCGGGTCGACCTGAAGTGATCGTGATCGGAATCTTCTATTTAGCGCGTGATCGGAAAACCGCTGTCCACTTTTCCTGATCACGCGCTAGCTCCGCCGATCACGGCTGGAGCGAAAAGACCTCGACGACCTTGGCATCGGCGAAGGCGAAGCAGCCGGCGAGCGAGGTGTTGAAGGGCAGCTCGCCATAGGTGCCGATGGCGCCCTGCGCCTCGAGCCTTCCGGCGAGGCCGGGCTCGTTTCCCTGGACCAGCCAGACGAAGTCGAAGCCGGCGCTGCGCATCGGCTTGCCGTTGGCGGCGACGATGCGGGCGAAGATGTCGTCCTGGCTGGTGCCCGGTTCGAAGACCGCCAGCAGCGGGCCTGATGCGTCAGCCGGCAGCGCCGCCTGGCGCATCATGACGGCCATCACCAGCAGCCACAGAAGGAGGATGATGGCGCCGAAGGCCAGCGCGAATCGATGACCAGGCCAGTCCGCCGTCATACCGGTTGCGGCGTCGCGAATTTGTCGGAGCGCTGCTCGCGGATCGGCAGATGCACGATTGCCGCGAAGATGCCGAGCGCGGCGCCCATCCACCAGACCGGATCATAGGAGCCGAACTGGTCATAGAGCCGGCCGCCCAGCCAGACGCCGAAGAAGGATCCGACCTGATGGCTCAAGAAGACGAAGCCGTAAAGCGTCGCCATGTAGCGGGTGCCGAACATCACGGTCACGAGGCCCATGGTCAAGGGCACGGTCGAGAGCCAGAGGAGGCCCAGCGAGGCGGTGAAGATGATCGTCGACGTCTCGGTGATCGGCATGGTGATGAAGGCCACCACGGCGACCGAGCGCAGCACATAGATGATGCTCAAGGGAATGCGCTTGGCATATTTGCCGCCGATGACGCCCGAATAATAGGAGCCGAGGACGTTGAAGAGACCGATGGCGCCCATGGCGATGCCGGTGAATTTCGCGCCGATGCCGTGCTCGGCGAGATAGGGCGGCAAATGTACGGTGACAAAGGCGAGCTGGAAGCCGCAGACGAAAAAGCCGGCGGTGAGGAGATTGTAGGAGCGATGACGGAAGGCATGGCGGACGGCCTGGCGCATGCTCATCTCGGTCTCACCCAGCGGCACCGCGCTTTTCGACGTGTTCTGCGCCATCAGGGGAAAGGCGAAGAAGATGATGAGCAGCGAGCAGATGGCGAGAATGACCAGCGCCTCATACCAGCCGAAGGCCGAGATGAGCAGGCCGCCCGAGGTCGCGAAGACGAACTGGCCCATCGAGCCCGCGGCGGTGGCGATGCCGAAAGCCCAGGAGCGCTTTTCAGGCGGCACCAGGCGGCCGAAGGCGGCCATGACGATGCCGAAGGACGAGGCGGCGATGCCGATGCCGACCAGGACGCCGCCGCCCAGATAGAGCATCGCCGGTGTGCCGGCGCTAGCCATGATGATGGTGCCGACGGCATAGAAGACGGCGCCCGCCATGAGGACGCGAGCGCTGCCGTAACGGTCGGCGAAGGCGCCGGCGATCGGCGTGGCGATACCCCAGAGCAGGTTCTGCAGCGCGATGGCGATGCTGTAGATCTCACGCGGCCAGGCATGCGCTTCCGAGATCGGCGTGGTGAACAGGCCGAAGGTCGAGCGCACGCCGAAATTGACCATGGCGACGACGCAGCCGGCGACGATGATCACGGCGGGCAGGTAATACCAGGGCGTGGGCTTGGCGTAGGATTGGTCGGTCATGGACGCCTCGGGAGTTGGGGGGACGGAAGATAGGCGTAACCGGTGATCGGTCAAACTGCGTTCTGCTCATGCCGGACCCGCCGCAGATGCCGGCCGAACTGGGCAAGGGCGACGCCGCCGACGATGAGGAGACCGCCCAATATCATATTGAGCGTCAAAGTCTCCTCCAGAATTAGGACTCCGGCGAGAACCGCGATGACCGGGATGAGATAGAGAAAGGCGCCGGTCGTCGCGGCCGGCAACCGCGCCGTGGCGTAGGTCCAGGAAAACATCGCCAGGAAGGTCGAGGCGCAGGCCAGGAAGCCGAGTTCGGCCCAGTGGCGCGCCGACATGGTCGCGACCGTCTCGACGGTCCGCGGCGTGATGAAAGCGAGCATCGGCAAGGTGGCGAGGAACAGGCTGGCGGCAGTCGTGGCCAGGGTTCCGTAGCGCAGGACGAGCGCCTTGCCCGGCACCGAATAGAAGCCCCAGACGAAACAGGCGAACAGAAGCAGGAGCATTCCGGTGATGTAGGAACCGTGAGCGCCGCCGGCGGCAAGATCGTCCCAGAAGAGGAGGCCGGTGCCGAGAAGCGCCAGGCCGAAGCCCGCGACGACCTGAAGCGTCAGCCGTTCGCCGAGCATGATCGCCGCCAGGAGGGCAAGGAAGAGAGGCTGTGTTGCGTAAATGAGACCCCCTATGCCGGCGGGCACGCTGGCGAAGCCATAGACCGAGGCGATGCTGTAGCCGAAGACGCCGAGCACCGAGATGAGGAGAAGGCGCGGCCAGTCGGCGCGGGCGAAGCGCCAGCCTCCGGTCGCCAGCAATATGGCCAGCGAAATGAGCGCCACCGGCACATAGCGGATCACCATCGCGTCGGCGGGGCCGAGACCGACCGACAGCGAGCGCAGGAAAACCGGCGTGACGCCCCAGACCAGCATGGTGAAGAGCAGGGCGGCGATGGGCTTGAGATTGGCCATGTCAGGCGGTCGCCTTGCGGCAGAGCCAGATGCCGGCGAGGATCGCCGCACCGCTCACCAGCATCAGCAGGGTTAGGGGCTCGGAGAACAGCGCCCAGGCGACGACGGCGGCGACGGCCGTCTGCATCAGCCCCATCATCGAGGAGAAGGAGGTGGGCAGATGGGCGAGCGCGAAGGTCATGAGGCCCTGGCCGCCGGCATGGCTGATGACGGCGAGGCCGACCAGGATGAGCCAGCCATTGAGCGAGCCCGACAGCATGGTCGGACTCATCGCGAAAGCGAAGGGGAGCATGGCGAGCGCCGAGATCAGGCTCGTATAGAACATGACCGTGCCGGTCGAGCTGCTCTGGCGCACGGAGGCGATCAGCAGCAGGTAGAGGGCGAAGAAGGACGCGGCGAGCAGCGCGTAGACGCCGCCCAGCAGACGGTTGGGCGGCGCCTGCGGGGCGCCCGTCTTCTGCAGCGCCAGAACCACGACGCCGGCCAGCGCCAGAGCCAGCCCGAAGGCGAAAAGCGGCTTCAGCCGCTCGCCGAAGACGAAGACCGAGACGAAGGAGACCATGATGGGCACGGTGCTGGAGAGCAATGTCGCTTCGAGAATGGTGGTCTCGGCAATGGCGAGATGCCAGAAGGCGATATCGGCGGCGAAAGCGAGGCCGGCCAGGAACAGCCGCCAGCGGTGCCTGGGCGGCATGCTGGAGAGGGGCTCGAGCTTGCCGCCGGTCAGGGCGATGGCGAACCAGATGGCTGGAACCGCCAGAGCCAGGCGGTAGAAGCCGGAGGCGAGCGGCGCCAGATCCGACAGTCGCGCCAGATTGGGAGAAAATCCCACCGCCACGCCGGCTCCGAGCAAGGCCAGGAAAGCGAGCGTCGAGGCGGAGGACGGACTGGTCGAAGCGGGGGCGGGCATGGGTCTGGCACCGAGGTGCCCGAACCCCTCTGTCGCGTCAATCTCCGGGGAGGAGGGCCAGCCATGCGAAAGGCGTGGGGGGCTTGGCAGTCGCCGGCGGGCCTGGGCAAGATGGCCGCGAGAGAAGTCATGGGGGATAGAATGGAGATTGCAGGTATCGCGGCGGTGGTGACGGGCGGCGGGTCGGGACTCGGCGCGGCGACGGCACGGGCGCTCGCCCGCAAGGGCGCCAAGGTCGCGGTCCTCGACATCAGCCGGCACGGCGCCGCGGCGGTCGCCGCCGAGATCGGCGGCCTGGCGCTTGCCTGCGATGTCACGCAGGAAAGCGCCGGCGATGCCCTCGATGAGGCCGCCGCCCGGCACGGGCCGGCGCGGGTGCTCGTCAATTGTGCCGGCATCGCGCCGTCGGGACGGACCGTCGGCAAGGAGGGAGCGCTGGCGCTTGCCGCTTATGCCAAGGTGATCGGCGTCAATCTCATCGGCAGCTTCAACATGCTGCGGCTCGCCGCCGAGCGCATGGCGAAGCTCGATCCCGTCGGCGAGGAGCGTGGCGTCGTCATCAACACGGCGAGCATCGCGGCCTATGAGGGGCAGATCGGCCAGGTCGCCTATGCGTCGTCGAAGGGCGGTGTCGTGGGCATGACGCTGCCGGCGGCGCGCGACCTCGCCTCGCTGGCCATCCGCGTCAACAGCATCGCGCCCGGCATCTTCATGACGCCGATGCTGATGACGGTGCCGGAGGAATATCGCGCCCGCCTCTCCGCCGGCGTGCCGTTTCCCGCACGCCTCGGCGATCCGAAGGAATATGCAGCGCTCGCCGTCCATATCGTCGAGAATCCGATGATCAATGGCGAGACCATCCGGCTCGACGGCGCGCTGCGCATGGCGCCGAGATAGTTAGGCGGCGGTCTTTTCGGCGAGGAGCGTCTTGAGCTCGCCCGACTGGAACATCTCGGTGACGATATCGCAGCCGCCGACGAACTCGCCCTTCACATAGAGCTGCGGGATGGTCGGCCAGTTGGAATAGTCCTTGATGCCCTGGCGCAGCTCGCCCGATTCGAGGACATTGATGCCCCGGTAATCGGCGCCCAGATGGTCGAGGATCTGCACGACGCGGCCGGAAAAGCCGCACATCGGCGCGTCCGGCGTGCCCTTCATGAACAGCACGACGTCGTTCGATTTCACTTCGTTGTCGATCCAGGTGTTGATGTCGGTCATGTTTCGCTCGCTCTAAAAAGTCCGTTCTCAATCTTCCGGCGCGCTGGTCTGCAGCGCCAAGGCGTGGAGTTCACCACCCATTCTACCCTTGAGCGCAGCGTAAATCATCTGATGCTGCTGCACACGTGACTTGCCTTTAAAGGAGGTCGAAACCACGTTGGCCGCGTAATGGTCGCCGTCGCCGGCGAGGTCGCGGATCTCCACTTGCGCATCCGGAAGAGCTTCCTTGATGAGCCGCTCGATCTCGGAGGCGTTCATGGCCATGTATTTCTGCTCCTTCAGGTTGCCTTGGCGCCCATGAAGGCCGGGAACCAGCCTTCATGCGCATTGCGCAGGTCGTCCAAGGATATAGAAGCCGTACCCTCGACAATCAATCCGGCGTCCTTCGACACGATTCCGATGCGGATGACGTCGACGCCCTTCACATGGGCCTGGGTGATGATCTTGGCCGCCTCCTTGGCGGGGCAGGTCACCACATAGCGGGCCTGGTCCTCGGCGAAGAGGGCGACGTGGTCGAGCGGACCGACGGAGGCGCCGAGCGCCTTCGAGGCGAGTCCCATCTCAATCAGCGCCGCGGCCAGCCCGCCGTCGGAAATGTCATGCACGGCGGTGACTTGGCCGGATCTGATGAAGGATCGAATCAAGTCGCCATGACGCTTTTCGTGGGCCAGATCGACGCGCGGCGGAGCGCCTTCCTCGCGGCCCAGAACCTCGCGCAGATAGATCGACTGGCCGAGATGCGTGCCATGGCCGCCGACCAGCAGGATCGTTTCGCCTTCCGCCTTGAAGGCGAGCGTCGCCATCTTGGTGAGGTCGGGCAGAAGGCCGACGCCGCCGATGGTGGGGGTGGGCAGGATGGCCTGGCCGTTGGTCTCGTTATAGAGCGACACATTGCCGGAGACGACCGGGAAGTCGAGGGCCCGGCAGGCATCGCCGATACCTTCGATGGCCTTCACGAAGGTGCCCATGATCTCGGGGCGCTCGGGATTGCCGAAATTGAGATTGTCGGTGACGGCGATCGGGTCGGCGCCGACGGCGGTGAGGTTGCGCCAGCATTCGGCCACCGCCTGCTTGCCGCCCTCGTAAGGATCGGCCTCGACATAGCGCGGCGTCACGTCGGTCGAGACGGCGAGGCCCTTCGGCGTGCCGTCGAGGCGGATGACGCCGGCGTCACCGCCGGGGATCTGCGCCGAATTCGACTGGATCAGATGGTCATATTGCTCCCACACCCAGCGGCGCGACGACATGTCTGGCGATGAGAGCATCTTCAGGATCGCCGCCTTGAGATCGTTGGGCGCCGGCACATCCTCGGCCTCGAGGACCGGCGGGGCCTTGGGGGCCACCCAGGGGCGGTCATATTCGGGCGCCTCGTCGCCCAGCTCCTTGATCGGCAGGTCGGCCTTCACCTCGCCTTCGTGCTTGATGACGAAGCGCAAAGTGTCGGTGGTCTGGCCGACGATGGCGAAGTCGAGCCCCCATTTGCGGAAGATCGCCTCGGCCTCTTTCTCCTTTTCGGGGCGCAGCACCATCAGCATGCGCTCCTGCGATTCCGACAGCATCATCTCGTAAGCGGTCATGCCGTCCTCGCGGCACGGCACCTTGTCGAGATCGAGCTCGATGCCGAGATCGCCCTTGGCGCCCATCTCGACCGCCGAGCAGGTCAGGCCGGCGGCACCCATGTCCTGGATGGCGATGACGGCGCCGGACGCCATCAATTCGAGGCAGGCCTCCAGCAGGCATTTCTCCGTGAACGGGTCACCGACCTGGACGGTCGGACGCTTCTCTTCCGCCTTGTCGTCGAATTCGGCCGAGGCCATGGTGGCGCCATGGATGCCGTCGCGCCCGGTCTTGGCGCCGAGATAAACGACGGGCAGGCCGACGCCTTCGGCCTTGGAATAGAAGATCTTGTCGGCGTCGGCGAGGCCGACCGCCATGGCGTTGACCAGGATGTTGCCATTGTAGCGCGGGTGGAAATTCACCTCGCCGCCGAGCGTCGGCACGCCGAAGGAATTGCCGTAGCCGCCAATGCCGGCGACGACGCCGGAAACGAGATGGCGGGTCTTGGGATGATCGGGGCTGCCGAAGCGCAGCGCGTTGAGCGCCGCGACCGGGCGGGCGCCCATGGTGAAGACGTCGCGCAGGATGCCGCCGACGCCGGTGGCGGCGCCCTGATAGGGCTCGATGAAGGACGGGTGGTTGTGGCTCTCCATCTTGAAGATGACGGCCTGGCCGTCGCCGATATCGACGACGCCGGCATTCTCGCCCGGGCCCTGGATGACCTTGGGGCCTTTGGTCGGCAGCGTCTTCAGCCATTTCTTGGAGGACTTGTAAGAGCAATGCTCGTTCCACATGGCGGAGACGATGCCGAGCTCGGTGATGGTCGGATCGCGGCCGATGAGCTTGCGGAAGCGCTCATATTCATCGGGCTTGAGCCCATGCTGGGCAACGAGTTCAGGGGTGATCTTGATATCGTTGGGAATCATGGTTTTTCGCTAGAACCGGGCTTTCGGAGAAAGAGGTGCTTTAGCGGGCTTGGGCGGCGATAACAACACGCGAAAAAGCCTAAATGGACCAGGGGGCCGGCCCTGCGGTCCTAGGCGGCGAAGGCCAGCTCCGGAATCAGGAAAAGGGTCGGAATGGCGGACAGATCGGAAAGGCCCTCCGAAAACCGAGCACAGGGATGCGCCAGCTCATCATGCCCCTCTGATAATTCTTACTGGGTAGATACAAGGTAAATCGGGAAAACGCGTCTTTCACGGGCATCGCAGCCCAGAGGCCGCGTCGGGAGGTGGCCGCTTGCCTATCCAGGCACGATCACACACAGCGGCCGCCGCGGGGATCAGGGCTCATGCGCGCGCTTGAAGGCGTCCGTCGCCGCGATGCGCGCCCACCAGCTCTCGACGCGGGGGAATTCCGCCAATAGGGCGCGGCCTTCCGCCGTCTCGAGGAAATAGGCGAAGACCGGCGCGGCGTGAAAATCGGCGAGCGTCGGGACCTCGTCGGCGAGAAACGCCTGGCGGCCCATGAGGTAATGCAGCGCCTTGAAATAGGTGCGCGCCTTGGGCAAAGCGGCCGCGATCAGCGCCTCGTCGGTGGGCTTGCCCTCGTTGGGATTGGAGACGCGCTCGACATAGACGTTCCAGACCAGCGGCCGATAGGCGTAGGAATCCGTCATCGACATGATCTGGGTCATGCGGGCGCGGCTCTGGGTTTCCGCCGGCTGCAGGCGCGGGCCCAGAAATCCCTCGTCGATGTAGCGATTGATGGCGGCCGTCTCATAGAGAATGAAATCACCGTCGCGCAAAGCGGGGATGCGGCCGAATGGGTGGATCTCGCGATAGGCGGCGAGGTCTTCGGCACCTGAGAAGATGTCGATGGGGACAATGTCGTAAGACACGCCCTTGCTTTCGAGCGCCATCAGAACGGCGCGCACATAGACGCTGTAACGGGCGCCGTAGAGGGTGATCTCGGCGCTCACGCCGCGAGCAGGCTTTCGAACAGCGGACGGCAGTCGCTGTTGCCATGCAGCGGCTCGATCATGTTCTCCGGATGCGGCATCATGCCGATGACATTGCCGCGGGCGTTGGTGATGCCGGCGATGTCGTTCATGGCGCCATTGGGATTGGTGCCTTCCGTGTAACGGAAGACGACGCGGTTCTCGCCTTCGAGCGCCTTCAGGGTCTCGGCGTCGCAGATATAGTTGCCTTCGCCATGGGCGACCGGGCAGCGCACCACGGCACCCTTCGTCATCCGGTTGGTGAAGAAGGTGCCGGTATTCTCCACTTTCAACTTTACTTCGCGGCAGACGAATTTGAGGCCTGAATTGCGCAGCAGCGCGCCGGGCAGGAGGCCCGCTTCGGTGATGATCTGGAAGCCGTTGCAGACGCCCAGGACCTTCAGGCCCTTCTCGGCCTTGGCGCGGATATCGGTCATGATCGGCGAGCGCGCCGCGATGGCGCCGCAGCGCAGATAATCGCCATAGGAGAAGCCGCCCGGCACGGCGACGAGGTCGACCTTGGGCAAGGTCGTCTCGGTGTGCCAGACGATGGCCGGCTTGCGGCCGGTGACGGCTTCCAAGGCGCGCGCCATATCGCGCTCGCGGTTGATGCCGGGGAAGAGGACGACGGCAGATTTCATGGCAACAGCACCACGGTTGTTCTAAAGAGGGCTCAATAGCGAGATTCCGGGCGGTAAAAAAGCTCTTTCGATGATACCCAGCAAAGATCCGGCCAGCAGGTCTGGCGGCCTTGTCAGGTCGGCCGTCGCGCCGGGCAGGTGCATATTCCTTGAGCGGTCCGGTCAGGCAAACTCCGCCTCGGGCGCCTTCTGAATGGCAGACGCCGTGCCGACGAAGTTCTCTCCGAGGCGATTTATCCTCGACAGGATGATCGGTTTCGTCGTCGCTGTCGTTTTTTTCCTCACTTGCCTCGCCGCTTATACCACCTACAAGTACTTCATCTGGTCGCATGTCCAGGCCGTGGTGATTTCGGTGGAGCCGATCTGCGTCTATGCGAAGAAAATCGGGCGTCGGTCGGTCATGAAAGAGTATCTGAGCTGCGATGCGGATTCGGAAGCGACGGCTGCCGGGCTCATTGCCGACGGCTACAAGCTTCGGCCCGACCGGGAAGCACTCGTGACAGCCGCTTACGAAATCTCACCGGGCAGGCAGATCTCCGCAACGCTCAGGCCCTGGTGGAACGACGTGGCGACCGTCAGCCCCGGGAGCGTGATACAGATCCGCTTCTCGCCCTTTTCACCGCTCGAGCCAGAGCTGGTTACCGGCGCCGCAAAGCTGGTGGCGGTCATTCTCGGGTTTTTCCTGGGCGCGCTGCTCCTCGCCTGCCTCATCGGCGTCCTCACTTACGAGGGAGATGAGCAGGCCACATCCGCCTGAATCGCCAAGCGCCCGGATCGTGACGAGCTACGCCAGCTCGATCTCGTAATTCTCGATGACGGTGTTGGCGAGCAGCTTGCGGCAGATGTCGTCGAGCTCGGCCTTGGCTTTCGCTTTGTCGGCGTTCTTCAGGTCGATCTCGAAATACTTGCCCTGGCGGACATGCTCGATGCCGGAGAAGCCGAGGGAGCCGAGCGCTCCCTCGATGGCCTTGCCCTGCGGATCGAGGACGCCATTTTTCAGGGTGACTTTGATCTTGGCCTTCATGGAAATCTCACTCAGTCTGAAGCTATTCGAGAGGACTTGTCCGTTCAGTCGCTCTTCACGAGCTGCGGACGCGAACGCTCGGGCTCGGCGAGCTCCGGCATGATGCCGAGGCGCTTGGCCACTTCCTGATAGGCCTCGACGAGGCCGCCCATGTCGCGGCGGAACCGGTCCTTGTCGAGCTTGTCCTGGGTCTTGATGTCCCACAGGCGGCAGGAATCGGGGCTGATCTCGTCGGCGAGCACGATGCGCATCATGTCGTTCTCGTAAAGGCGGCCGAACTCGATCTTGAAGTCGACGAGCTTGATGCCGATGCCGAGGAAGAGGCCCGACATGAAGTCGTTGATGCGGATGGCGAGATGCATCATGTCGTCGATCTCCTGGGGCGTCGCCCAGTTGAACGCGGTGATGTGCTCCTCCGACACCATCGGGTCGTTGAGCTCGTCCTTCTTGTAATAGAACTCGATGATCGAGCGGGGGAGGGCGGTGCCTTCCTCGATGCCGAGGCGCTTGGCGAGCGAACCCGCGGCGACATTGCGCACCACGACCTCGAGCGGGATGATCTCGACTTCGCGGACGAGCTGCTCGCGCATATTGAGGCGCTTGAGGAAATGGGTCGGCAGGCCCAGCTCGTTGAGCCGGGTGAAGATCATCTCGGAGATGCGGTTGTTGAGCACGCCCTTGCCGTCGATGACGGCTTTCTTCTGGGCGTTGAAGGCGGTTGCATCGTCCTTGTAGTGTACGATCAGGGTTCCGGGCTCAGGCCCTTCATACAGGATCTTGGCCTTGCCCTCATAAATGCGGGTGCGCCTGGTGTTCATATTCACAATCCTCATCCAGAAAACCCTTGATACCCTCGCAAATTACGTCCGGAAGGGGTCCTTACGCCACCAATATCGAGAAGTTATGCGACTCAAAGCTTGCCGCCATGGCCCAAACATAATGCCTGGGGGTGCGCTGCACAATGGACCTAGCCTGCCGGACCCCGATAATCAAGCGCGGTTGATTTGGGGGCGGCCAGCCGCTATCTCATCCGGCAGCGTGATTTGTACATAATCCTATTTGGGAGCACCGGAATGACGACGTTCGACAAGCGCGAGGAAGGTTTTGAGCGGAAATTCGCCCTTGACGAGGAAATGAAGTTCCGGGCCACGGCGCGGCGCAACCGGCTGCTGGGCCATTGGGCGGCGGAAAAGCTGGGGCTTTCGGGCGCCGAGGCCGACGCCTATGCCAAAGCGGTGGTCGCGGCCGATTTCGAGGAAGCGGGCGATGAGGACGTGTTCCGCAAGATCCGCAAGGATTTCGACGACAAGAAAGTGGAGCAGTCGGACCATCAGATCCGCCGCACCATGGACGAGCTTTTCGGCAAGGCCCTGCAGCAGCTGCAGTCGGAAGCCTGAGCCCCGACAATGGCCACCGATCTCAGGAGCCGGCTCGGCAAGCCCGAAGCCTTCTATTTCACCTGGATGACCTTTCCGGGCGCAATTGTCGCAGGGCAGATGGCGCGCCTCCCATACGAGGCCGTCTGCATCGACATGCAGCATGGCCTCGCCGGCTTCACCGACGTGGCCTCGATGTCGCCGGCGATCACCGCCAGCGGCAAGCCCTTGATCCTGCGCATCCTGTGGAACGATCCGGGCCTCATCGGCCAGGCGCTCGATGCCGGCGCCACCGCCGTCATCGTGCCGATGGTGAACACCAGGGCGCAGGCGGAAGCGGTGGTCAAGGCGGCGAAATACGCGCCGATGGGCATGCGCAGCTGGGGCGGCTATGCGGCCGTACAGGCGGCGGGCACGGTGCCGGCCGACTATCTGAAGGAAGCCAACAGCCGCACCATGGTCTTCGCGATGATCGAGACCGAGGAGGCGCTCGGCAATCTCGATGCAATCGCCGCGACGCCGGGCCTCGACGGGCTGTTCGTCGGTCCCAATGACCTGTCGATCTCGCTCGGCTTCGGCCTCGGCAAGGATCTCAAGATTCCGAAGCTGGAAGCCGCGATCAAGGCCATCGCCGCGGCCGCCAGGAAGAACAATCTGGTGCCCGGCGCTTTCGGCGGCTCGCCCGAGGCCTGCGCCTTCTTCGCCGGCCATGGCTTCCGTTTCATCGCCGCGGCGACCGATGTCGGTCTTCTGGCGGCCGGGGCCAAAGCCTTGCAGGATCAGCTCGCGAAGATTTGACCGTTTATTACGAAGCGTCCACAATCCGCCGCTCGCAGAGAGGCACCCCATGGATCAGCGAACTCCCCTGGCAGCGCAGCGCGACGAGGTCCTCGACCGTATCGTCGACATCTGCCTGAGCGCCGGACCGATCGACGCGCAGACCGACAAGTATTTCACCAACACGTCGCGCATCGTGAAAGCCAATGGCGATTCGGAGGTCACCTTCGCGGTGTTCATGCGCCGGCGCGTGGTGGCGGCGCTCGAGCCGACCATCCGGCTGATCAACCGGCTGGCGCCCGGCACCAAGGTGAAGCGCTTCTTCAACGAAGGCGATCTCGTGCCGTCGGAAAAGAAGATGATGGAGATCACCGGCTCGATGGCGAAGCTCTCGGAGATCGAGACGCTGCTCTTGCAGAAGACCGGCTTTCCCTGCGTGTCGGCCAATAATGCCTATGAGATGTGCCGCGCCATCCCGACCGCCGGCTTCATGGACATGCATGCGCGCCATGCGAGTGGCGCCGAGATGAACATTCTCGCCGCCTATGGCGCGGCGATCGGCAGCGAAGCGGCCAAGCGCGCCGACCCCAAGGTGAAAGGCTTCATCGGCTCGTCCCAGGACCTGACCGCGCCTTTGTTCGGCGCCGATGCCGGCATGGGCACGATGCCGCATGCGCTGGTCGGCTATACGGGCGGCGACGTGCTGGAGGCGATGAAGCTGTTCCAGGCGACGATTCCCGACGCCAAGACTCTCATCGCGCTCGTCGACTATACCGGCGAGGAGATCACCGACTCGCTGCGCTGCGCCAAATGGTTCTTCGAGGACGCCAAGCTCGACAAGCAGGGCAAAAGCTTCGGCGTCAGGCTCGACACGCATGGCGGGCGCTTCGCCGAAGGTCTCGACTACGAGAAATCGGTCGAGCGCGTCGGGCAGTGGCTCGGTGTGTCGGGCGAATACAACATCGTCGAGCAGGTGCTGGGCGGGCGCGCCTTCCAGCTCGATCCCGGCAATATCCTGGTCGACAAGGTGCGCCGCATCCTGTTCGGCAAAGGCGTGTCGGTCGCCTCCATCATCCATGCGCGCCTGGCGCTCGACGAAGCGGGCTATCGCGATGCGCAGATCGTCGGCTCGTCCGGCTTCGATCCGCAGAAATGCCAGGTCATGGGCGCGGCCAAGGCGCCGCTCGATATCGTCGGCACCGGGAGCTTCCTGCCGGCGACCCTGTCGGAAACCTATGCCACGGCCGACATCATCGCCTATGACGGGGTGCGGCGGGTCAAAGTCGGGCGTGAATTCCTGTTCGATTGATCCGTTCACGGCGCTTTTTTAAACATATTTCGGCAATTTCAATGCGTTCGGGCCTGAAACAGGCTAGGAATAATCACGCCGAAGTGAAGGATAGGCCCATTGCCGGGCCGGAGCTGTTTATGCTTTCCTGAAACCGGCTGAGTGTGTTTAGGGGTTGAACATGCGTATGCGTAACGGTTTTATCCGGTCGGCCGCGTCGATTGCCGCCGCCGGGATGCTGGCCCTCCTGGCCATGGCCTCCGGCGCGGAGGCGAAAGTCTCCGTACGGATCGATATTTCCAGTCAGACCATGTCGGTCTCCGTCAATGGCTGGCCCTATGCCACCTGGCGCGTCTCGACGGCGCGGTCGGGCTACTGGACGCCGCGCGGATCATACCGGCCGTTCCTGCTCAAGCGCATGCATTATTCGCGCAAATACGACAATTCGCCGATGCCGCATTCGATCTTCTTCAAGGGCGGCTATGCCATCCACGGCACCGGCTATGTACGGGCCCTCGGCCGGCCGGCCTCGCATGGCTGCATCCGGCTGGCGCCCGGCAATGCGGCGCGGCTCTACAGTCTCGTCCAGCAGTATGGCAAGGGCGACACGCGGATCACGATCACCAACTGAGGCGCTTCTTCAGTCTTTGAAGAGAACGTCGCGGTCGTTGGAGTATTTCACCAGCAGCGGGATGCTGGCGCCGCCGATGGCGGGGCCCAGATGGCCAAAGGCGCCTTCCAGCACGGAGAAGGGCTGTGGCCTCTGGGCGAGGCTGCGGGCGAGCTTGCGCCGGGTCGCCTTGGCGATCTCCCGGCGCACCTCCTTCGGCATGGCGCCGTCGACGACGACATTGTCGATATCGAGCAAAGCGACGGTATTCAGCACGGCGTGAGCAAGTCCGTCGGACGCGGCCTCGATCCAGTCCCGCACCGGGCCATCGAGATCGCCCCAGTCATCGGGCGAGGACCATATCCGCCCGTCATTCGAGCCATTGATCCGGCCGGCGAGGGCGCGCAAGGACGCGATGCGCGACAGCGGCACCGCCGCCTCGTTGTCATGGCCGCCCGAAGGAACGGGCATGTCGCCGAGCGCGCCCGCGAGCCTGTTGCGGCCCGGATGCAGATGATGATCGAGCACCAGCCCGCCGCCGATATTATGGCCGATAAAGGCGTGGAGGAAATCGGCGGACAAGGCGCCGACGCCGAACATCAATTCGGCCGCGACGGCCATGGTGCCGTCATTGTGGAGGAAGACCGGCCAGTCGAAATGCCGGTCGAGTTCAGCGCGGATGTCGATCCGGCGCCAGGCGGCCATACGTGCTTCGGGCAGGAGGCCATCGTCGCCAAGGCTGGCGTGATGAAACGGTGAGGCGATGCCGAGGCCGGCAATGCGTTCGAGGACGAGGGCATGCGCCTCCCGCATCCGGGCGATGGTGTTGCGGGCAAAATCCATCACCTGATCGGGGCCGGGCTCGGGCAGGTCGCCGCGCTCGAAGGCAATCACCTCACCGGTGAAGTTGATCAAAGCGACATCGGCGCCGCGATGGTCGATCTTGAGGCCGAAGGCGAAGGCCGCGTCCGGGTTGAGCGCATAGGGGACGGAGGGCTGGCCGAGCTTGCCGCGCAAGGGCTCGAGCCGGCGCAGGAGCCCGGTTTCGGCGGCGCGGTTGACGATGGTGGTGATGGTCTGGGGAGCAAGGCCGGTGAGGCGTGTCAGCTCCGCCTTGGCCAGTTGGCCGTGCCGGCGCACCAGGGTGACGACGAGACGTTCATTGTAGATGCGGCTTTCGGCCTGGGTGGTCCCGCCACTGCGGCCCGAGCCGATCTTCTCGACGCTGAAGAAACTGGTGCCTGTCACGAAGCGGGTAGTAGCAACGCCGCCGGGGCGAGGCAATATTTAAATACTTCCAGTGGAAGAAATTAGTTGACGGCGGCGGGGCGGATGGCGTTGAAATAGCCAGGTCAGGGAAGGGAGGGGCGCCGTGACTCGAGCCAGGACCGTGATGTGCTTCGGGGATTCCAACACCTATGGCGCCATCCCGACGCTGGCGCGCACCGGGCGGCACCGTTTCGCCCCCGACCGGCGCTGGCCCGGCGTGATGCGCAAGGCGCTCGGCAATGGCTGGGAGGTGCTGGAGGAAGGTCACCCCGGACGCACCACCGTGCATGAGGACCCGATCGAGGGCCTGCACAAAAGCGGCATCAAGGCGCTGCCGGTGCTGCTCGAGACCCATATGCCGCTCGACGCCATCGTGCTGGCCCTCGGCACCAACGATCTCAAGCATAGATTCTCTCTCACTCCCAACGACGTGGCCGACTCCATCGAGGTTCTGGTTCGGCTCATCCAGCGCAGCGAGGCGGGCGATGGCGGGGTGGCGCCCAAGGTGCTCGTGGTGGCGCCGCCGCCTCTGCTCGAGATCGACTGGTTCGGTCAGATGTTTCTAGGGGGAGCGGAGAAGTCGAAACATCTGGGCCGGCTGTTCCGTGAGGCCGCGAAGCGCTCGGGCGTCGCCTTCCTTGATGCCGGCGCGGTCATCGAGTCGAGCACGGTCGACGGCATCCATTTCGACAGCGACGCGCATCGCGTCCTCGGCACCGAGATCGCCAAAGCGGTTCAGGCGCTGGCGGCGTGAGCGACACGAAGAAAGCAAATGGGAGGATTGAACATGCTGAGAAGGAAAGTGCTTCCGACGATACTTGGCGCCGCCAGCGTGCTGGCGCTCGGCCTGCCGCTCGCCATGGCGCAGGAAGGCCCCCCGGGCATCACCACCCAGACGGTCTTCAAGCCCTTCGACCCCAAGGCGCCGGCCTGCAGCCCGCCGCCGGGCGTCGCCAAGGTGCTGGCCTTCGCGCAGGACAATGAGCGCGAATTCATGCAGGGCGTCGATCAGGGGCTCGCCAAGGCGGCCAAGGACCGCGGCCTCGAATATCGCCGTGCGCTCGCCAATAACGATGCCGCCAAGGGCGTCGAGCAGGTGCAGCTCTTCCTCGCCTCGAAGATCGGCGGCCTCGTCGCAGCACCGGTCGATCCGGCCTCGATGAGCCGCAGCCTGCAGGAGCTCATCTGGTCGGGCGCCTATGTCGGCACCATCGTGCCGCCGCCCGCCACCTCGCTTCTCAACGCGCCGCAATATGAGACCGGCAAGGTGCTGGCGGAAGCGGCCGCCGCCTATATCAAGGACAAGCTCGGCGGCAAGGCGAATGTCGTCATCCTCTCGCATGACAGCATGGAGTTCCTGGCGCCGCGCTTCGCCGCCATGCGCGACGTGATGAAGACCCTGCCGGATGTGAAGATCGTCGCCGACATCTCGCCTTCGCCCGTCAACAAGGAAGGCGGCTTCGCGACGATGAGCACCATCCTGCAGGCGCATCCCGATGTCGATGTGGTGCTGGGCGCCGACACGGTGGTGCTGGGCGCACTCGCCGCGCTGGAAGCCGCGGGCAAGGCGAGGCCCGACCAGTTCCTCGGCGGCATCGACGGCGAGCCCGAAGCGGTGGCGGCGATCAAGAAAGGCGATGGGCCCTACAAGGCCAGCATCAGCCTCGCCTCGCCGGTCTTCGCCTATGCGATGGGCCAGCATGCCGCCGACTGGATCGAGGGCAAGAGCATCCCGCAGGCGATGGACATCCTGCCGGTGGCGCTCACCGCCGACTTCCTGGCGCAGTACCAGGCCGACGTCGCCGATCCGGCGTCCGTCTACAACGATCCCAAGAAGCGCGACATCTATCTGCGCATGTACGGCAATATCTGCTACGACACCCGCGACCAGTATGTGAATTTCCCCTGGTCGTCGGAAGCCAAGTAGCGATGACGACGGATAATGTCCGGACGGCATGGCCCGCGGCGCAGGAAGGCTCCGTCCTGCGCCTCGGCATCAAGGCGCCGGGCGAGGCTTCGGGACGCATCGGCCTCGCGCTGGTGGCGCTCGGGCTGATCATTCTCTTTTCGCTGCTCAACGCCTCGTTCTTCAGCCTCGACAATTTCGTGGTGATCGGCGTCAATTCGACCTCGATCCTCGTTGCGGTGCTCGGCACCTCGGCGCTGCTCATCGCGGGCTATGTCGATCTGTCGATCGGCAGCATGGTGGCGCTCATCGGCATCATCACCGCCAAGGTGGCGGTGCTGACGGGAAGTGCGGTACTGGCGATCGGCGTCGGGCTGGGACTCGGCTTCCTGCTGGGGCTGCTCAACGGCTTCCTGGTGCGCCGGCTCAGCATCTCACCGCTCATCGTGACGCTGGCGATGCTGGCGCTCTATGGCGGGCTGGCTTTCGTGGTGAGCAGCACCGCGGTCTATGGGTTTCCGCCGGGATTGCTCGAGCTTGGACGCGGCAAGCTTTTCGGCATCCAGTTCACCGTGCTCATCGCGCTTGCGGTTTTCATCGCCGGCGCCTTCATCCTCACCAGCACGGTGATCGGCCTGCGCATCTATGCGATCGGCGGAGATCCGCGCGCGGCGGAGCTCTGCGGCATTCCCGTCGGCAAGACGGTGGTCGGACTCTATGCCGCCAATGGCCTGCTCATCGGCCTCGTCGCCGTGCTGATCGCCGGCCGGCTCGGCAGCATCACGCCGACCATCGGCGTGCGCTTCGAGCTCGACGTGCTGACCGCGGCGATCCTCGGCGGGGTCGCTTTCTCGGGCGGCGCCGGGCGGCCGCTCGGCATCGCCATCGGCGTCGCCACGATCGGCATCCTCAATGCCGGACTGATCTTCGTCGGCCTGCAATCCTGGTGGCAGTCGATCGCGGTGGGCTTCATGCTGCTGCTGGCGCTGACCGCCGACCAGCTGGCGATCGGCATGCGGCGCAAGCGGGCGCGCGCCGCGAGCGCTTCTTTCAGCGTCGCCGATCCCGGCGCGGCCTTGATGCCCGCGGCGACGGCGCGGATCGCGCATGAAAGGGCGACCATCTTCTCGATCGCAGGCGCCCGCAAATCCTTCGGCGCGGTGACGGCGCTGGAGGAGGCGGGCTTCACCGTCAACAAAGGCGAGATCGTCTGCCTGCTCGGGGACAATGGCGCGGGCAAATCGACGGTGGTGAAGATCATCTCAGGCGCGCTGCAGCCGGATGCCGGCACGATGACGCTCGAAGGCCGGCCGGTCGCCTTCAGGAGCCCGCAGGATGCGCGCGCCCACGGGCTCGAGACGGTCTATCAGGATCTGGCGCTGTGTCCCAATCTCAGCGTCGCGCATAATATGATCCTCGGGCGCGAGGCGAGGCGGCGCTGGCTGGGTTTGCTGCCGGTGCGCGACGACCGCAAGGCGGCCGAGCAATGCCGCGAGCGGCTGGCGGCGCTGGGCGTGACGCTCAGGGACGAAGATGCGCTGGTGCGCTCCCTGTCCGGCGGCCAGCGCCAGTCGATCGCCATTGCCCGCGCGCTCGGCGAGCATGTGAAGCTGATCTGCCTCGACGAGCCGACGGCGGCGCTCGGCGTCAAGCAGACAGCGCAGGTGATGAATCTGATCCGCTCGATCGCGGCGCAAGGCACCGGCGTCATCCTGGTGACGCATGATCTGGCCACCGTCAGGGCGCTGGCCGACCGCATCGTGGTTCTGAGCCTCGGTCGCGTCGCCTATGACGGGCCAGTCAAGTCGCTTAGCGCCGACCAGCTCTGGGGCCTGATGGCGAGCGGGAAGCTCGCTCAGTAACTAGACCTCGCCGAACACCCGCTTGAAGATCGTGTCGACATGCTTGGTATGGTAGCCGAGGTCGAAGAGCTCGGCGAGCTCGGTCGTGGACAGCCTGGCGGTCACGTCCTTGTCGGCCTGGAGCAGTGTGAGGAAATCGCCGTCGCCGCGCCAGACCGGCATGGCGTTGCGCTGGACGGCTGCATAGGCCTCCTCGCGCGCCATCCCTTTCTGGGTGAGGGCCAGCATCACGCGCTGTGAATGGATGAGGCCGCCGAGGCGGTCGAGATTCTTGCGCATATTCTCCGGATAGACGACGAGCTTGTCCATGAGGCCGGTCAGACGGCGCAAGGCGAAATCGAGATGCACGGTGGCGTCGGGGGCGATGCCGCGCTCGACGGAGGAGTGCGAGATGTCGCGCTCATGCCAGAGCGCCACATTCTCGAGCGCCGGCACGGCGGCCGAGCGCACCAGGCGGGCGAGGCCGGTCAGGTTCTCCGACAGCACCGGATTGCGCTTGTGCGGCATGGCGGACGAGCCCTTCTGGCCGGGCGAGAAGAATTCCTCAGCCTCCAGGACCTCGGTGCGCTGCAGATGGCGCACTTCGGTGGCGAGACGCTCGACCGAGCTGGCGATCACCGCCAGCACCGAGAAGAACATGGCATGGCGGTCGCGCGGGATGACCTGGGTCGATACCGGTTCGGGCGTCAGGCCCATCTTCCTGGCGACGTGCTCCTCGACGCGCGGGTCGATATTGGCGAAAGTGCCGACCGCGCCCGATATGGCGCAGGTCGCGACTTCCATGCGCGCGAAAGCGAGGCGCTCCTTGGCGCGCATGAATTCGGCATAGGCGAAAGCGAGCTTGACGCCGAAAGTGGTGGGCTCGGCATGGATGCCGTGGCTGCGGCCGATGGTGACGGTGTTCCTGTGCTCCTTGGCGCGACGCTCCAGCGCCGCGAGCAGGTCGTCGAGATCGGCCAGCAGGATGTCGGCGGCGCGGCAGAGCTGGACATTGAGGCAGGTGTCGAGCACGTCGGAGGAGGTCATGCCCTGATGGACGAAGCGCGCCTCGGGACCGACGATCTCGGAAAGGTGGGTCAGGAAGGCGATGACGTCATGCTTGGTCTCGCGCTCGATCTCATCGATGCGGGCGACATCGAAGACCGCATCCTTGGCCTTGGCCCAGATCGTCGCGGCGGCCTCTTTGGGGATGATGCCGAGCTCGGCCATGGCGTCCGCGGCATGGGCCTCGATCTCGAACCAGATGCGGAAGCGGGTCTGCGGCTCCCAGATGGCAGCCATTTCGGGACGGGAATAACGCGGAATCATGAGATTTTGGCCCTGTTTGGAGGTCGGGCGGGGGTCTAACAGTTATGGCGCTCCAGGGCAACGCCGCGGATCGCCGCAAATTTTTTCTCAACGGTCCAAGCTTTTGCCATCGGCTTGCGTCAAAGCTTCCAACACATGGATGCGAGCGACCCCGATCTCGTCCGGCGCGCCCGGGACGGCGACCGAACCGCGTTCCGGCTTCTGCTGGAGCGGCATTACGATCTCATGTTCCGGGTGGCCTATCGTTTTCTCGGCAGCCGTGTCGAGGCCGAGGACGCCGCGCAGGAGATGGCCATGGCGCTGGCCCGCAAGATCGGCAGTTTCGGCGGTCGTAGCCGGTTCACGACCTGGCTCTATCAACTCGCGGTCAATCATTGCCGCGACCAGATCAGGCGGCGGCAGACCTTGGGACGGATGGAAGCCGCCTTCGTCGAGGTCGATGCCCGTCGCAGCGCCGACTGGGCCGACAGCGAGCGGCGGCTTGATTGGCTTTATCAGGCGATCGACCGGCTGGCGCCCGATCTTAGGGAAACGGCGCTCTTGGTGCTCGGCGAAGATATGACACATGCCCAGGCAGGGGAGGTGCTGGGGATCAAGGAAACCACCGTGTCCTGGCGAATGCATGAAATACGCAAGCGCCTGACCGTGCTGGCAAGGACGGAAGAATGACCGACGATTTCGACCCTCTCAAGGATGCCTTTCGCGGCGAGGCCCCCAGGCCCAATCCGGCGGCCAAGGCGGCCGGCATCGCCGCGGCGATGGCCGCCTATGACGAAATTTTTTCCGCGGCCTCCCAAGGAAGACGCACCGGGCCCCGTCTCACGACGCGGGTGAGGGGCTTCCTGTTCGGGAGCAAAAAGATGCACGGATTGAGAATGAGCCATGGTTTGATGGCGGGCGCCAGCCTCGCGGTCATCGCGCTGATCACGGTCAACAGCGGAATCCTGCGCGAGGCGCAGAAGCTGACGGTCCCTGTCGCGGAACCGGACCAGAGCGCTGGCGGCGGCGCTGCAAAATCCAAGGAAGAGACGCGGCTCAGAACGGATGCGCAGGCGACAGCGGAGAAGCCTGATGTCGGCGCGCTGAAATCCGCGCCGAAGCCCGCTCCGACGGTCGGAGAGGAAGCGGCGCTCGGCATTGCGGAGTCTGAGAGCCTGTCCGACAGCTCGGTGCCCTATATGCAGAGCGCGCCGACGATGCTCGCGAAGAAAAGCGCCGATCAGCGCCAGATCTATTATCAGGACCAGGGCCGCGACAAATTCACAGACATCAAGACCAATCCGGTGAAGATCGCCAGGGACGAGCCGGTGTCGACCTTCTCGATCGATGTCGACACGTCCTCCTACAGCTTCGTGCGCGCCGAGCTGAACCGGAATGTGCTGCCGCAGAAGGATGCGGTGCGGGTCGAGGAGATGATCAATTATTTCCCCTTTGACTATGCAGGGCCAGCCGACAAGACCGTGCCGTTCAAGGCCAATGTCTCGGTCTTCCCCAGCCCGTGGAATCCCGGCACAAGGCTGATGCATGTCGGCATCAAGGGCTTCGCGCTCAACGGGCAGGAAAAGCCGAGATCCAATCTGGTCTTCCTTGTCGATACGTCTGGCTCGATGGAGGAGCCCAACAAGCTGCCGCTCCTGCAGAATGCGCTCAAGATGCTGGTCGACACGATGGGGCCGGAGGACACGGTCTCGATCGTGACCTATGCGGGCAGCGCCGGCACGGTGCTCGAGCCCACCAAGGCGAAGGACAAGGCCAAGATCATCGGGGCGCTCGACCGGCTGACGGCGGGCGGCTCGACCGCCGGCGCCGAAGGCATCCGCCAGGCCTATCAGCTCGCCGAGCAGAGCTTCGACAAGACCGGCATCAACCGCGTGATCCTCGCCACCGACGGCGACTTCAATGTCGGCATCACCGACCCCGAGGAGCTGAAGAGCTTCGTCGAGCGCAAGCGCGAGACCGGTGTGACCCTGTCGGTCCTGGGCTTCGGGCGCGGCAACTACAATGACGAGATGATGCAGACGCTGGCCCAGAACGGCAATGGCAATGCGGCCTATATCGATACGCTCAACGAGGCGCGCAAGGTGCTGGTGGACGAGGTGAATTCGACGCTCTTCACCATCGCCCAGGACGTCAAGATTCAGGTCGAGTTCAATCCCGACACGGTGTCGGAATATCGCCTCATCGGCTATGAAACGCGTTTGCTGCAGCGCGAGGACTTCAACAACGACAAGGTCGATGCCGGAGATATCGGCTCCGGCCACACCGTGACGGCGATCTACGAGATCACGCCTAAGGATTCGAAGGCGAAGCTCAATGACGAGCTGCGCTATGGCATGAGCGAGGCGCCGGCGAAAGCGGGCGCGGACGAATATGGCTTCGTCAAGATCCGCTACAAGCTGCCGGGCGAAAAGGACTCGAAGCTCATCAGCGAGCCGGTGAAGATCGACGCCGCGGCGGCGAGCGTCGATGCGGCGCCGCAGGAATCACGCTTCGCGACGGCCGTCGCCGCCTTCGGCCAGCTGTTGCGCGGCGGGCAATATACGAGGTCCTATTCCTATGACGACGTGATCGCGCTGGCGCAGGCGGCCAAAGGCAGGGACGAGTTCGGATATCGCGCCGAATTCATCAATCTCGTCCGTCTCGCCAAGACGGCCCAGGGTCTGGAGCCGCTCAAACAGTAATGGCCTCATATTGCCTCCTGCGCTAGACAGATCGTCCAGCGCAGGAGGCGTTTGTCATGATTCACTACATGTGCCGGCAATGCGGCGTTCAGTATGCGGCCAGCGCCGCTCCGCCGGCTTCATGTCCGATCTGCAGCGACGGCCGCCAATATGTGCGCTGGGCCGGCCAGGACTGGACGACGATGGGTGAGCTCGCCCGCGACCACAAGGTGGTGGTCTCGGATGAGGATGGGGTGACGAGCATCATCGTGGAGCCGGCTTTCGCCATCGGCCAGCGGGCGCTACTCGCCGAGACGCCGGACGGCACTCTGCTGTGGGACAGCGTGTCCCTCGTCACCGACGAGGCGGTGGCGGCCCTCAGGGCGCGTGGAACGGTCAAGGCGATGGCGATTTCGCATCCGCATTATTATTCGGTGATCGTCGAATGGAGCAGGGCGCTCGGCAATATCCCGATCTATATCCATGAAGGCGACCGGCAATGGGTCATGCGGCCGGATCCGGCCATCGTCTTCTGGAGCGGCGAAACGCTTAAAATCCTTCCCGACCTGACGCTGATCCGCTGCGGCGGGCATTTCGAGGGCGGCACCGTCTGTCACTGGGCGCGCAAGGACAAGCCCAACGTGCTGCTCGCCGGCGACATCCTGCAGGTCGTGATGGACCGCCGATATGTGAGCTTCATGTATTCCTATCCCAATCTGTGGCCACTCAATGCGCGGGCTGTCAAGCACATCGCCCGGATGCTCGAGCCCTTCGACTACGATCAGATCTACAGCGCCTTCCGCAACATGCGCGTTCTCGAAGACGGCAAGGGGGCGGTGGCGCGCTCGGTCGAGCGCTATCTGAAGGCCATCGCGGATTAAGGAGCCACGCCATGCGCGTGTCGTCGCCTCCATAGAGAATGCACATCGGCTCCTCCCAATATGCTGGCGCGTCAGTCTCCGATATTGAACATCTGGGAGGTGTCAGGCATCACCGGCGGAGTGAAGAAGGTCAGCCTGACTGCCTCCATGAGCAGAAGCGGCTGGGCCATCTCGCCGGCGAGCTGTGTGATGCGCGCCTGCAGTTCCTTGACCTTTTCGGGGTTCTGTCCGGCCAGGTCGGCGGTTTCCGATTTGTCCTTTGCCAGATCGTAGAGCATGAGCTGCTGCGGCAGGGCGCCCTTCCAGATGAGCTTCCAGTCGCCCTGGCGCACCGCGCCCGCCATCGGGTCGATATTGTAGACGATCTCGCTGCGCGGCGACGGGGCGGCGGCGCTCAGCATGGGCCATAAATCGAGGCCGTCGAGCGGCTTGTTCTTGCCAAGCTTGGCGCCGGCGAGACCCGCGAGCGTCGGATAGAAGTCGACCACATGCATCATCCCGTCGCGCGCGCCCGGCTTGATCCTGCCCGGCCAGTTGACGAGCGCCGCGACGCGGGTTCCGCCCTCGAAGAGAGTGCCCTTGCCATCGCGATAAGGGCCGTTGTCGGCGGGCAGCCCGCCCGCCACCTTCGAATCGCCGGCGAAGAGCGACGATCGCACCCCGCCATTGTCGCTATGGAAGACGATAAGGGTATTGTCGCGCATTCCGCGCTTTTCCAGCGCCGCGACGGTGCGGCCGATCTCGTCGTCCATCGCCGACACCATGGCGGCGTATTTCCGCCGGTTCTCGTCGGGGATGTGACGATAGCGGTCGAGATAGCTCTGCGGCGCCTGGAAGGGTGTGTGCGGCGCGGTGAAGGCAAGATAGAGGAACAGCGGGGTCTTGGGGTCATGCTTTTCGATCACCCGTGCCGCCTCGGCGCCGAACAGCGTATTGTCGAAGCCGTCTTCCTTCAGCGGCTTGTTGTTGCGGTACCAGTCGGCGACGCCGTGGGATGAATGCTTGAAGTGATCGATCTCGCCGACGGTGGCGCCATAGAAGGAATCGAAGCCGCGTTGGCGCGGCCAGAATTCCGGTTTCGCGTGGCCGAGATGCCATTTGCCGACCATGGCCGTCCGGTAGCCCGCATCCTTGAGCAATTGCGGCAGCAGATACTCATCCAAGGGGAGGCTGTAATTTCCAGCGGCGGGAATGACGCCCGTCTGCAGCCCGTAACGCAGCGGATAGCGCCCGGTCATGAGAGCGGCGCGGGTCGGCGTGCACATCGGCTGAACATAAAATTGCTCGAGGCTGGCGCCCGTCGCGGTCAGCCTGTCGAGATGCGGCGTCTCGATGTCGGAGCCGTGGAAACCGACATCCTTCCAGCCGAGATCGTCGGCGACGATATAGATGATATGCGGCGGCGCCGTCTTGCCGATTGCCTTTGGCGCAATGGCCGAGGTCGCGAGGCCTATCCCGGCAGCCACGCCGCTCAGCAGAAATGCCCGCCGCCGCAATCCGGGCGAGGCAGGTCTTCCGGAGACTTCATTGCTCGATGCGCCGTCCATGTCCTTCTCCCGTGACCGAGCGCCCCCGGAAGAGGATTGCATATTGCCAGAAAGCCGGAAGCCGTTCCAGATCGCTCGGCTAGGGAAGCGTGAAAGGCACAGCGATAAAGCGCCGGTTCACGCCTTCGAAGCCCGGCGTGTAGACGCCGATCAGCGCGACCTGGCGGGCCGTGCCGGAGACGGGGCGGTAGACGATGACGTCCGAGATGTCGTAGTCGCGCGGGCAATAGCGCGAGGAGGGAATGGCGGCGTCCTTGTGAACTTCCTTTTCGGCGCCGCTCTCATTGTCCTTGAGGGTCAGGCGGAAGCCCATCTGCTTGCCGTCCTCGGCATAGCAGTTTTCGGGCGCCGCGAACGGCACCAGGTCGAGGCGCAGCGTATAACGCTCTCCCTTCTGGCTGGTCTGGCTCTGATAGAAAGGATCGAAGCCGATGCGATGGCGGTCGGCTACGGCCTGCGTCGGAAGCTGCGCCGCGAGCGCTTCGCCGGGCTCGGCGATCTTCAACTGGTCGAGGAGCGGGGCGGCCGATCTGGCGGCCTTGGCGCGCATGGATGAAACAGGAGCCGCCTCATCCTCGATCCGCTCGCGAAAGGGCGAGCCCTTCACCCATTGATTGGCTTCGAGATCGATCACGAAAATCTCCGAGTACGAAAATCCCGAGCCGTCCTGCACGCCATATTGCTCGAAGGCGAAATAGCGGCCATCCGGTGAAAAACCTATGGCAGCGCGCTCGGCATTGTCGGCCGCCTGGCTCACCGTTGCAGTGAGCATCAAAAACAAGAGGGCTGTGGCGAGGCGCATGGCTGGTCTTCAGAAAGCGCGGAAGGTGATGATGGTGTAGGTGTCCTTGATGCCTTTGATCTTGTGAAGCTTCTCATTGACGAAATGGCCGATGTCGGCTTCCGGCTCGAGATAGAATTTCGCCAAAAGATCGTAATTGCCTGAAGTTGAATAGATTTCCGACGCGATCTCGGCGTCCGCAATGGCGGTTGCCACTTGGTAAGCTTTGCCCAGCTCACACTTTATCTGGACGAAATAGGCCTTCATGGGCGGCTCCTCTGGATTCCGGAACGATCCTTCCTGCCGTTCGTTGTCCCGGTCAAGATGCCTTTTAACGGCCATATGCGGTCCCTATCTTGGATCGCATCGGAAGCAACGAGGTCTGTCGAGAGAGGAGGACCTTATCGTGTTCAACATCAAAGCCCTCGCTGTGGCTACCGCCCTCGCGGCGGGCACAGCTTTCGTGATGCCGGCAACCAGTCAGGCGATGCCCGTCGGACCGGTGAAGGCCCAGACGGCGCAGGACGGCAATTTCGTCCTTGCCAATCACAAAAAGAAATGGCGCAAGCACAAGCGCTGGCGCGGCGACAAGTGGCGCTGGCGCGAGGCCCGCTATTACCGCGGCGACCGCTGGCGCCATCACCGCAAGTGGCGGCGTCACCGCTACTACGATCCCTATTACTACGATCCGTATTATTATGGCGGCTACTACGGACCAGGTTATGGCTATTACGGCCCGGGCTATTGGGGTGGCCCTGGCATAGGCCTGCAGTTCCGCATCGACTGATCTTGCAGCCGCGATACGCGTCAAAAAAACCCGCATGGCATGCCATGCGGGTTCTTCAATGGCCGGTAAGTCCGATTACTTGTTCAGCTCGGCGTCTTCGGCATATTTGCCGTCATGCCACTTGTACCAGACATATTTGGCGTCCTTGATGTCGCCCTTCTCGTTGAGCGAGAGGTCGCCAAGCACGGTCTTCAGCGTGTTGCCGGCGCGCAGCCATTCGGCGATCTTCTTGTTGTCGTCGGCGCCGCCCGCGGCGGTCACGCCCTGCGCATAGGCCTGAACGGCCGCGTAGGTGTAGAGCGTGTAGCCTTCCGGATTGTAGCCGGCCGCCTTGAACTTCTCCACGACCGCCTTGGCCGATTCGAACTTCTGCGGATCGGGCGCGAAGGTCATGATCGTGCCTTCGCCGGCCGGGCCGGTGATGGTCCAGAACTCATCGGTCACGAAGGCGTCGCCCGACACCATCAGCGCCTGCGAGCCCTGCTCGCGCAGCTGGCGCAGGATGAGGCCGCCTTCGGTGTGATAGCCGCCGACATAGACGACGTCGATGGCTGCTTCCTTGAGCTTGGAAACGAGCGCCGTGTAGTCCTTCTCACCCGCCGTATAGGCTTCGTTCATGGTTTCCTTGACGCCCGCCGCGTTCAGCGCCTTGCGCGTCTCGTCCGCCAGGCCTTTGCCATAGGCCGTCTTGTCGTCGATGATCGCGATCTTCTTGTCCTTGTAGTTCTTGGCGAGGAAGCCGCCGGCGACAACGCCCTGGGCGTCGTCACGGCCGCAGACGCGCGCCACGTTCCAGCCGCCTTCATCCGTCAGCTTCGGGTTGGTCGAAGCGGGCGAAATCTGCAGGACGCTTTCCTCTTCATAGACCTTGGAGGCCGGGATCGAGGAGCTCGAGCAGAAGTGGCCGGCGACGAATTTCACGCCCTTGGAGGCGAGCTGGTTGGCGACCGCAACAGCCTGCTTCGGGTCGCAGGCGTCATCGCCCACTTCCAGGACGAGCTTTTCGCCATTGACGCCGCCGGCGGCGTTGATGTCGGCCACCGCCATCTCGGCGCCGCGCTTCATCTGCTCACCGAAGGCCGCGTACTGGCCGGTGATCGGGCCGGCCACGGCGATCGTGATATCGGCCCAGGCCGTGGAGGCGGCGAGGGTCGCCGCGAAGCCTACGGCTAAGCCCGACAGTACAAATTTCTTCATCTGTTTCTCCCTTGGGGTAATGACCTTGATCGGTCTTTCGGGGGTTACACACCCCTTGCGCCTATCTTTGCGCAAAAGGGCGCGATTGGAAAGGGCCATGCTGGACGGCATGGCCCCATGCCAAACTCAGGGGACGGTCTTGGACCTCCAGCTGAAGGGGCTGGAACGCTCATAGAGCCATGGATATTGGTTGACCATCTGACCGACGCGGGTCAGCCGGTAGCCGAGGCTGGCGGCGGCGACCAGCACCAGCGTGTCGGTGATGAAATAATGCAGGCTCAGCAGGTTGCCATTGAACAACGCATAGTGAAAAAAGCGTAAAGCGAGACCGAGCGGGATCATGTAGAAGGCGGCCATCGCCCATGGGCGCCACTTGGAAGCGAGCGCCCGGCCGGCCAGAAAGGCGGCGCCGCCGCCGATGATCACCGTCATGATGATGAAGATCCAGGGATCGTCCTCGACGAAGAGAGACATCTTGCTCTTTCCTAATGAGCCCCACCTTCGAGATAGGCGGCGCGGATTTCGGGACTGGACAGCAGCTGGCTGCCGGTTCCCGACATGGTGATGCGGCCGTTCACCATCACATAGGCGCGATGGGCGAGCTTCAGCGCGTGGAAGGCGTTTTGCTCGACCAGGAAGACGGTAAGGCCCTGCTTGGCGTTGAGCTCGCGGATGACCTCGAAGATCTGCTTGACGATGAGAGGGGCGAGGCCCAGCGACGGCTCGTCGAGCAGCAGGAGGCGTGGCCGCGCCATCAAGGCGCGGGCGATGGCGAGCATCTGCTGCTCGCCGCCCGACAAGGTGCCGCCGCGCTGGTTCTGGCGCTTCTCGAGGATCGGGAAGGTCCTGAAGGCGCGCGCGATGTCCTCGTCGAAATGCTTGGGGTCGCTCACCGCCGCGCCCATCTGCAGATTCTCGAGGACGGTCATGCGCGGGAAGATGCGGCGGCCCTCGGGCGACTGCGCGATGCCGAGGCGGATGATCTCATGCGTCGGCGTCTGGGTGATGTCGGTCTCGTCGAAGCGGATCGAACCCGCCCGGCAGCGCGGCGTGCCGCAGATCGTCATCATCAAGGTGGATTTGCCGGCGCCGTTCGAGCCGATGAGCGTGACGATCTCGCCCTGATTGACATCGAGATCGATGCCCTTGAGCGCCTGGATCTTGCCATAGAAGGTCTCGACGCCGCGGATGGTGAGAAGAGGGGACGCCATCAGCGGCCTCCCTGCGTGGCCGGCGGCTCGTTCTCCGCCCGCGCGATGGCCTCGGTGACGAGCTTCTCGGCGATGGGCGGCGCCTCCTCCTCATCGACGCCCAGATAAGCGCGGATCACCGCCGGATCGGTCTTCACCTCGGCTGGCGTGCCGTCGGCGATCTTCTGGCCGTAGTCGAGCACCACAACGTGATCGGAGATCTCCATCACCACCTTCATGTCATGCTCGATGAGCAGGATGCCGATGCCCTGGTCCTGGCGGATCGACAGCAGCAGCTTGTTGAGGTCGTCGGATTCGCGCGGGTTGAGGCCGGCGGCGGGCTCATCGAGGCAGAGGAGTTGCGGCTCGGTGCACATGGCGCGGGCGATCTCGAGACGGCGCTGGGCGCCATAGGGCAGGTCGCCGGCCGGATCGTCGGCGCGGTCGATGAGACTGATCTTCTCCAGCCAGTAGGTGGCCTTCTCGACCGCCGCCTGCTCGGCGCGCCGATAGTTTCGCGAGCCGAAGATGCCGGCGACGGTGTAGCCGGACGCCTTCATCAGGGTGTTGTGCTGGGCGACCACGAGATTTTCGAGCACCGTCATGCCGGCGAAGAGCCGGATGTTCTGGAAGGTGCGCGCGACCTTGGCGAATTGCGAGATGCGGAAATCATCCATGCGCTCGAGGATGAAGGTCTTGCCGTCCCGGTGACGCATCACGATCATGCCTTCGGTCGGCTTGTAGAAGCCGGTGAGGCAGTTGAAGACGGTGGTCTTGCCGGCGCCGTTCGGCCCGATCAGGGCGGTGATGTCGTTGCGCCCGACATTGAAGGAGAGATCGTCGATGGCGACGAGACCGCCGAAGCGCATGGTGATGTGCTCGACGCTCAGCACCGGATCGGTCTGCCAGGTGTTCGCCATGTCAGCCATGTCCCTGCGCGACGAGATCGGCGGAGACGGCTTTCTTCTCCTTGAGATAGATGGAGGGATCTCGTTTGGTTATGAGCCCGCGTGGCCGCCAGCGCATGATCAGCACCATGGCGAGGCCGACCGCCAGCATGCGGTACTGGGTTGGGTCGAAGCCTTCCGGCATGATCGCCCTGAGGAAGTCGAGCTCGCGGAAGAGCTCGAAGGCGCCGATCACCGCGATGGCGGCGACGACGACGCCGATCTGCGAGCCCAAGCCTCCCAGCACGACGATGGCGAGGATGATGGCCGATTCCATGAAGACGAAGCTTTCGGGCGAGACGAAGCCCTGGCGCGTCGCGAAGAAGGACCCGGCGAAGCCGCCGAACATGGCGCCGATGGCGAAAGCCGTCAGCTTGGTGTTGGTGGTGTTGATGCCGAGCGAGCGGCAGGCGATCTCGTCCTCGCGCAGCGCCTCCCAGGCGCGCCCGATCGGCAGCTTGCGCAGGCGGAGCGTGACGAAATTGGTGATCAGCGCCAGGACCAGGATGACGTAATAGAGGAAGATGATGCGCTGGAGCGGCGAGTAGGTGAGCCCGAAAGTGGCGGCGAAGCCGTTCTCGTCGTTGCTGAAGGGGATGCCGAAGAAGCTCGGCCGCGGAATGTCGGAAATGCCGTTCGGCCCGCCGGTGAAAGTGTACCAGTTGATCAGGATGACACGGATGATCTCGCCGAAAGCCAGGGTCACGATGGCCAGATAGTCGCCCCTGAGCCGCAGCACCGGGAAACCGAGGATCAGGCCCCAGCAGGCGGCGAGCAGGCCCGCCAAAGGCAGCACCAGCCAGAAGGCCCAGGGCGTGATGCCGTCGCCGAACCACAGCGGGAAATAGATGGTGGAGAGGAGCGCATAGGCATAGGCGCCGACCGCGTAGAAGGCGACATAGCCCAGATCGAGCAGGCCGGCGAGGCCGACCACGATATTGAGGCCCCAGCCCAGCATGACATAGGTCAGCATGAGGATGGCGAGATCGACGATGCGGCGGTCGACGCCGGGGATGAAGGGCAGGACGATCGCAGCGGCGAGGAGGGCGATGCCGAGATACTTTCCGAGGGGCTCGATGGCGGTGGCGAGCGGCGAGGGGGCGCCGCGCTCGGCCGCTGTTTCATTGCTGCTGGAAACGAAGAACCAGGCCCCGGCGATGATCCCGAAGACGCCGATGGCGTCGAACCAGGGCGCGTCGAACACGAACAGGCCGAGCGCCAGCGCCGCGACGCCGAGGGCGCCGAGGCCCGCGCCGAGGCGCTTGATATGGATCGGCTTGACCCAGTCGGGGCGGTTCCAGACGAGCAGATGGAGCAGAAAGCGGCCGACGACGACCGCGGCCACCAGCCAGAGGACGGTGCCCCAGCGATATTGCAGGACGAGCCCGCCTTGGGGTGCGGTGGCGTTCATGCCGACGATCGGGCCGAAAATCGCCGAGGAGATCAGGGCGGTGAGGATGAGATCGATCAGGAGGCGCTTCAGGTCGCCTTGCGGGGCGGTGGGGGATTGGGCGGTTCTTGCGCCGCCTTGTCGGGTAGATTGCGGTGCAAGCGCCATGTTTCAGACTTTCTCCACTTCCGGTTTGCCGAGCAGGCCCTGCGGCAGGAAGATAAGCACGACGGCCAGCATGGCGAAGGCGGCTACGTCCTTGTATTCCACCGAGAAATAGGCCGACCAGAAGACCTCGATGAGGCCGATCACGAGGCCGCCGAGCATGGCGCCGGGGATCGAGCCGATGCCGCCCAGGACCGCCGCCGTGAAGGCCTTAACGCCGGCCAAGAAGCCGATATAGAAGTCGATCACGCCGTAACGCAGGAAGAACATGAGGCCGGCCACCGCCGCGAGCGAGGCGCCCATGATGAAGGTGATCGAGATCGTCTTGTTGACGTCGATGCCGAGGAGGGAGGCCATCTTCATGTCCTGCTCGCAGGAGCGCTGGGCGCGGCCGAGCGAGGTGCGGGTGATGAGGGCCGTAAACAGCGCCATCAGCGCCAGGGTGGTGACGATGATGATGATCTGGATGGTCGATATGCGGACGATGAACTCACCCGCCTCGGTGGTGCGGTGCATCAGCTCGAAGCCGCCGGAGAGCAGGGGCTGCATGGGCTTGGGCCGCCCGCCCTGGGCGATGCGGGCGAATTCCTGGAGCACGATCGACATGCCGATGGCGGAAATGAGGGGGGCCAGGCGGAAGGAGCCGCGCAGCGGCCGGTAGGCGACCCGTTCGACCGTCCAGTTGAAGGCCGAGGCCAGGATCATCGCGATGGCGAGCACCAGGATGAGCGCCAGGAGGAGGAGGGCGAAACTTGCCGAGGCGGTAAGTCCGATGGCCAGGATCGCGATCAGCGAGATCATGGCCCCGATCATGAAAATATCGCCATGGGCGAAATTGATCATGCCGATGATGCCGTAGACCATCGTATAGCCGATGGCGATGAGGCCGTAGATCGACCCCAATGTAATGCCGTTTATGAGCTGCTCGAGGAAATATTCCATGAGCCCCCCTGTTGCCGTTTCTCACCCATGTCTTTTCTCTTATATTTACCCGGCTTCTGGACGGCCGGCACTGCGATCCTTAACGGGATCAATTTAGAAACACAAGCTGTCCTGAAAGGACTGACCAAAAGTCTAAGATTAGCCTCTCACGGGATGAAATATTTCGTAACGAAATAGTCGGCCGCAAAGGCTTGTCGCTTTTGTCAGTAGTGTTTATTGCGTAAGTTTATATCATTTACATTCAGGTTCAAACGGCCTATCTAGACGCCCCATGTTGCGCCGCATCATATATCTTTTACTTGTCCTTATCATCTTCGGCGGACTGGCCGGGGCGATTGCTTTTTATGCCTTCGACTTCAAGCCCAAGATGATCGCCGGCTTCATCATGAACGCCCCGAAGCCGGTCGAGACCGTTTCGGCGGAAGCGGCGCGCCAGGATCAGTGGGAGCCCGAAGTTTCGGCGATCGGCTCGCTCACCGCGGTCAACGGCATCGAGGTGGCGCCCCAGGTCGGCGGCATCGTCAGGGAAATCAATTTCGATTCGGGCGACCTCGTTAAGAAGGGCCAGAAGCTCTTCCAACTCGACACCGACACGGAAGAGGCCGATCTCAAGAATTTCCGCGTCCAGCTCGAAAATGCCACGACCGAGCTCGACCGCCAGCAGAAGCTGCTCGACAAGGGATTCGCGTCGCGCGCCGCCTATGACACGGCCAAGGTCCTGCGCGACCGCATGCAGGCCGAGATCGAGCGCACCGAGGCCCTCATCGCCCAGAAGTCGATCTATGCGCCGTGGGACGGCCGCCTCGGCTTGCGCGATGTCGCGATCGGCAAATATGTGGCGCCCGGCCAGAACATGATCTGGCTGCAGACGGTCGATCCGATCTATGTCGACTTCACCGTAACCGAGAACGATTTCGGCCGCATCAAGGTCGGCCAGAAGGTGAATGCGAAGTTCAGCGCCTATCCGACCGATACGTTCAACGGCGAAGTCTTCACGACCGACGCCCGGGTTTCGGAATCGAGCCGCATGATCACGGTGCGCGGCAAGCTCGAAAATCCGGACGGCCGCCTCGTGCCCGGCATGTATTCCGACGTGAAGGTGATCGTCGGCGAAGCCGCCCCGGTGGTGACCATCCCGCAGACGGCGGTGACCTATTCGCTTTACGGCGACAGCGTCTTCGCGGTGGTGAAGGCCAAGAATGCGGATCCCAACGCCAAGGAGCCCGATCTCGAGATCGAGCGGCGCTTCGTCAAGCTTGGTTTGGTGCGTGACGGCAGAGTGAACGTGGTCGAGGGCATCAAGGCCGGAGATCAGGTGGTGATCGCCGGTCAGAACAAGATCGACCAGGGTTCGAAAGTTCGAATCGACAATTCGATCGCGCTCAACCTGACGGTTGACCGCAACACGCAATAACGGGGGAAACCCATGAGTTTCACCGACATCTTCGTACGCCGGCCGGTGCTGGCGTCGGTGGTGAGCCTTCTCATCCTGCTGGTGGGCGCCAATTCGGTCTGGAATCTGCCGGTTCGGCAGTTCCCGAAGGTCGAAGACACGACCATCACCATCACGACGACCTATCCGGGCGCCAATGCCGACCAGATCAAGGGCTTCATCACCACGCCGATCCAGCAGGCGGTGGCCTCGACCGAGGGCATCGACACGCTGAAGTCGACCTCGGCGCAGAACGTCTCGACCATCACGATGAAGCTGAAGCTCAACGCCGATGGCGACCGGGCGCTGGCCGACGTGCTGTCGAAGGTGAACGAAGTCAAGAGCGTGCTGCCGGAGGAGTCGAAGGATCCGGTGGTGACCCGCACCACGGGCACGCCCTACGCGCTCATGTATATCGGCTTCAGCTCGGAAAGCATGGCCCCGGCGCAGATCAGCGACTATCTCGATCGCGTGGTCCGCCCGCAGATCCAGGCGATCAACGGCGTCGCCGAGGCCGAGATCCTCGGCGGGTCGACCTTCGCCATGCGCGTGTGGCTCAATCCGGACAAGATGGCGGCCCTCGGCATCACGCCGCTCGACGTCAACACCGCGCTGGCGCAGAACAACTTCACCACCGCCGCCGGCAGCGTGAAGGGCGACTTCACCCAGCAGAACATCAACGCCAAGACGTCGCTCGAGACGCCGGAGCAGTTCCTGCAACTCGTGGTGGCGGTGAAGGACGGCACGGTCATCCGCCTCGGCCAGATCGCCACCGTCGATCTCGGTCCGCAGAATTTCGATTCGACCTCGTCCTTCGACGGGCTGAAGGCGGTGTTCCTCGGCATCACCACGACGCCCGACGCCAACCCGCTGTCGGTCATCTCGCAGGTCCGCGAGGAATTCCCGAAGCTGCAGGCGCAGCTGCCGCCGCAGCTCAAGGCCAGCATCGCCTATGACGCGACCGAGTTCATCAACGCCTCGATCTGGGAAGTGAGCAAGACGCTGCTCGAAGCGACGCTCATCGTCATCGTCGTCATCTTCCTGTTCCTCGGCAATCTGCGCTCGACGCTGGTCCCGGTCGTCACCATTCCGCTGTCGCTGGTCGGCGTCGCCATCTTCCTGCTGGCGCTCGGCTATTCGATCAACCTGCTGACGCTGCTCGCCTTCGTGCTGGCCATCGGCCTCGTCGTCGACGACGCCATCGTCGTGGTGGAGAACATCCACCGCCATATCGAGGACGGCATGTCGCCGTTCCAGAGCGCGCTCGCGGGCGCCCGCGAGATCGCCGGCCCGGTCATCACCATGACGCTGACGCTGGCGGCGGTCTATGCGCCGATCGGCTTCACCGCCGGCCTCACCGGCGCCTTGTTCCGCGAATTCGCCTTTACCCTGGCGGGCGCGGTCGTCGTGTCGGGCGTCGTCGCGCTGACGCTGTCGCCCATGATGTGCTCGAAGATCTTCAAGCAGCATGAGCAGGAGGGGCGTTTCGGCCGCTTCATCGAGGCGGTGTTCGGCGGCCTCAGGCGCTTCTATTCGCGCCGCCTTGAGGGCGCGCTCAAGCAGCGTCCGGTCTTCGCGGTGATGGTCGTCCTCATCATCGCTCTGTCCGGAATCCTCTATACGGCGATCAACAAGGAGCTGGCCCCGGCGGAAGACCAGGGCGTCGTGTTCTCCTTCGTCAATGCGCCGGAGCAGACCAATCTCGATTATCTGCAGACCTATGCCGACCGGGTGACGCAGATCTTCATGGACGTGCCGGAGCGCCAGAACGTCTTCACCATCGTCGGCATGGGATCGGTGCACGCCTCCTTCGTCGGCCTGATCGTCAAGCCGTGGGAGCAGCGCCAGCGCTCCGACACGATGATCCTGGGCGAGCTGCAGGGCAAGCTTTCGGGCGTCGCCGGCGTCAAGACCTTCGCCACCGCGCCGCCCGCCATTCCGATCGGCGCCGGCGAAATGCCGGTCGAATTCGTGATCAAGTCGCCGGGCGACTACACCAAGGTCGCCGAGGTGCTCGACAAGATCGAAGCCGAGGCGAAGAAGAGCGGCCTGTTCATCTTCACCAACACCGACCTGCGTTTCGAGACGCCGCAGGCCGAGCTCATCATCGACAAGGACAAGGCCAATCAGCTCGGCATCCGGATGAGCGATGTCGGCGCCACGCTCGCCGTCCTGCTCGGCGGCAACAACGTGAACCGCATCAACATCCAGGGCCGTTCCTACGAAGTGATCGGCCAGGTGCCGCGCGCCTTCCGTGGATCGGCGTCGCGCCTCCTCGACTATCAGGTGCGCACCACGTCGGGCGACATGGTGCCGCTGTCCGCCTTCATCAGGCTCGACCAGACGGTGCAGCCCAACAGCCTCGCGACCTTCCAGCAGCTGAACTCGGCGACCTTCCAGGGCGCGCCGTTCCCCGGCCGCACGGTCGGCGAGGCGGTCGCTTTCCTGCAGCAGAAGGCGCAGGAGCTGTTCCCGCCGAACATGACCTACGACTTCCAGGGTGAGGCCCGTCAATTCGTGACCGAGGGCAATACGCTGGCCTACACCTTCCTGTTCGCGCTGATCGTGATCTATCTGGTGCTGGCCGCCCAGTTCGAAAGCTTCCGCGATCCGTTCATCATCCTGATCGGCCTGCCGGCCTCGATGTTCGGCGCCTTGTTCTTCCTGTTCATCCTCGGCGAGGTGAATGGGGCGACGCAGGGCCAGCTCGGCATCAATCTCGGCTCCGGCACGATCAACATCTATACCCAGATCGGTCTCGTCACGCTGATCGGCCTCATCTCGAAGCACGGCATTCTCATGGTCGAGTTCGCCAACAAGCTTCAGGAAGAGCAGGGCTACGACAAGTTCGCCGCCATCAAGGAAGCCGCCGCGGTGCGTCTCAGGCCCATCCTGATGACGACGGCCGCCATGGTGATCGGCGTCGTGCCGCTGCTCGTCGCCGCCGGCGCCGGCGCCAAGAGCCGCTTCGACATCGGCCTCGTCATCGCCGCCGGCATGACGATCGGCACGATGTTCACGCTGTTCATCACGCCGGTGGTCTACACTTATATCGCCGCCGACCGGCGCCCCAAGGAAGCGGTGGCGGGCGGCGTCAGCGCGCAGCCGGGCGGGCATCCGCCGGTGGTGGACGTAGCCGCCAATGACCGCGAGGAAGCGGCGAAGGCCAGGCATTCGCCGCGCGCCGAAGCAGCGGAGTAATGCACCGGATGCCGCCTGGATGAAACCGCGCCGCCGCCGCAGGAGCCCGATCTGGTATTGGCTCGCCGGCGGCGTCGTGTTGCTCGCCGTTCCCGTCATCGCGGCCGCTCTTGTGATGTATCGGGTGTGGCGGCCTTATCCGGAAGCGCATTATCCGCCGCCCGCCTCGCAGGCAGAGGCGAACCGGCAGGATCTCGATCACCTGCGCAAGCTCGCCGATTTCGATCCGAGCTTCACGGCCGAGACGCGGGCCGAATTTCTGCGCCGGCTCGACGCCCTGGTGCCGGAAGCGGCAGGCTTCGACAGAGCCAGGCTTGCCGTCGAGGTGGCGCGGCTCACGGCAATCGCCGACAATGCGCATACCAATGCCCTGATCTATTTCGGCACCGGCTCCTTCAGGTCTTTGCCGATCCGGCTCGGCAGCTTCGCCGATGGCCTGTTCGTGGTCAAAGCGCGCCAGGACAATGCCTATCTCCTGGGCAGCAAGCTGGTCGCCGTCGACGGGAAGCCCATCGATGAAGTGCTCGCCTCCCTCAGGAACTTCATCGGCGGCAATGACGTGATGTTCTCCAATCACGCGCCGCGGCTCCTCACCTCGCCGGAGCTGCTGCATGCGGCAGGGCTCGGCGTCAAGCCGACCGAGAGCCGACTGCGCCTGCGCTTCTCGGACGGAGCCGAGGTCGAACAGGTTCTGGAGGGCGGCAAGCCCGAGGCGCCGCCGCGCAAGAATTACTGGCCGGTGCGCGATCTCAGCCCGGTTCCGCTGGTCAGCGACGACGGCGGCTGGCCGCATGTGCTGGGCGGACGGATGCAGCTGCCGGCCTATCTCTCGCGGCCCGACCAGGCCTATTGGCACGAGGTGAAGGCGGACAGCAGTCTTCTCTATCTGCAGATCAACCGCATCAAGAATTCCTGGCCCGAGCCGCTCGCGTCCTATCTCGACCGGGTGATCGGCGACGTCAAGACGAACAAGATCAAGACCGTCGTCGTCGATCTCAGATTCAACCGCGGCGGCAACTATCTGCTGGCGGCCGATTTCGCCCGCCGTCTCGCCGAGACGGTTCCCGCCGACGGCCGCATTTTCATCCTGACGGGGAGCAATACCTATTCGGCGGGCATCGTCACGCTGGCGCGCCTCAAATATTTCGCCGGTACGCGCGGCTTGCAGGTCGGGGGACCGGTCGGCGACCGCGGCCAGTTCTGGGGAGAGGGGGGGCGCACGGAACTCCCCAACTCGAAGATCCGCTTCCGCTATGCCAGCGCCTATCATGATTGGGAGAAGCGCTGCGGCCTCGCCGACATCGGACGCTGCTTCCTGTTCAACTATGCCTATGGGGTATCGCCCGGCTCGCTCGCGCCCGAGGTCGAGACGCCCCTGACATTCTCCGATTACGCCGCGGGCCGCGATCCGGCGATGATGGAGGTGCTGAAGCGGATCACGCCGTGAGGCGGTTCAGGCCTTGGGCGAAGCGGGCAAGCGCCTTTTCGAGCTCGGCCTCGCCGGTGGCGAAGGAAAGCCTGATGCAGTTGGGATCGCCGAAGGCCGAACCCGGCACCGTGGCGACCCCATGTTCCTCGAGCAGCCAGTCGCAGAGCGTGTCGACGCTATCCATCACATGGTTGCCGGCCTTGCGGCCGATGAAGGCGCCGACGTCCGGAAAAGCGTAGAATGTGGCGGGAATGGGCGCCAGCCTGAGACCCGGAATGGCGGCGAGCGCCTTGACCACCATGTCGCGGCGCGCCTCATAGCGCCGGCGCATCGCTTCCACATCGTCGCGCGGCGCCGACAAAGCGGTGAGCGCGGCATGCTGCACGAAGGAATTGGCGCCGGCGGTGAGGCCGCTCTGCAGCCGCGCCATGGCGACCGCGAGCGGGGCGGGGGCCGCCCCGTAACCGAGCCGCCAGCCGGTCATGGCGAAGCTCTTGGAGAAGCCGTTGACCGTGATGGCGCGCTCGCGCATGCCGGCAAGGCTGGCGAAGGACGTCATCTTCTCGTCGAACAGGATATATTCGTAGATCTCGTCGGAGAGCACCATCAGGCGCGGGTGGCTCCTCACCACCTCGGCCAGCGCGTCGAGCTCGGGCCGGCTCCAGACCGCGCCCGTCGGATTGCTGGGCGAGTTGAGGATCAGGAGCTTGGTGCGCTCGGTGAGCGCCGCGGCGATGCGGGCGGGCGGCACCTTGAAGCCTTCGTCGACCCCGGACTTGAGGATGACCGGCACGCCGCCCGCCAGGCGCACGGTGATCTCATAGGAGACCCAGAAGGGCGACAGCAGGATCACCTCGTCGCCGGGCTCGATCAGCGCCAGGACGGCATTGGCGATGGCCTGCTTGGCGCCATTGGCGATGACGATCTCATTGGCGGCGTAATCGAGGCCGTTTTCCTCCTTGAGCTTGCGGGCCAGCGCCTGGCGCAGCTCCGGAATGCCGGCGACCGGTGAATAATGCGTGAGGCCCTTGCGCATCGCTTGCGCGGCGGCGTCCTGGATATGAGCCGGGGTGTCGAAGTCCGGCTCGCCGATGGTGAGGCTCGTTATGTCCTGGCCCTTGGCCCTGAGCTCGCGGGCGCGCTGCGACATGCGGACGATGGCGCCTTCATCGGACTGCGAGGCGCGGCGGGCGAGAAGGGCGGAAATATCGAACGGGGCCATGATGCGGGCTCTATGCCACGACCCCGCCATGAGGTCGAGGCGCTCCCGCAAAAATGTCACAGTCTGCCGTTACGGCCACCCATTGCACCGATGCAATTTGTACCGGTGCATTCGCTTAACCTCCTTCCTGTACATAAAGGGCGAATACCCCTATATGCGCGGGCCTTCCCCGACATCCGGAACCACCATGAAACCGATCGCGCCTGTCCTTCTCTGTGTGTCCGTCCTGCTTGCGGCCTGCTCCAGCAAGTCGGGCAATATCGACGTCAATTCCGGCGGCGCCCACAAGGTCCAGACCCAGTCGCGCTCGGAGCCGATCTTCTACAACGGCAAGCACTATGCGCTGAGCTACACCTATAACGACGCGATGAAGGCCTTCGACATGAAGGTGTCGGGCACCACGTCGCCGATGAAATCGGACGCCCAGAAGGACGCGGTCAATATCGCTTCGTCGTCGCTCGGCTACTTCGCCTGTCCGGACGGGCAGCGCGGCCGCCTCGTCGGCGAGCCCAAATTCAAGGGCGGCGTGTGGGCGCTCCAGGCGCGCTGCGGCTGACCGCCCGGCGGCCGCTCTTGTAACGGGACGCCCGCTGCTGCTAGCACCGGGGCATCCAACCCTGATTTCGGATGCTGGCGGTGGTTTTCCGACTGATCCTCCTCTCTTTCGCGACGCTGCTGTGCTCTGCTTCATTCGCCCCGGCACAAACGCCGAGGGTTTGCCAGGAGAGCCGCGAAGAGGCGCTCGGGCAGTTCGAGGAATTCCATGAGCTGGCGACACGCAGCCTGCTCAAGGCGCGTTCCGTTTCCCTGAAACCCCGGCCGTTCGACGATCTCGCCGGCGACGCCCGGAGATTTGTCGCGCAGCATGAGAGGAGCGCGCTGCTCGTTTTCGCCTGGGACGAGAATGACCTGTGTCTCTTCCTGTGGCCGGCGTCGGCACCCGACCAGGCGATCTATGTGCGGCTGCCCGGCGGGCGCGGCAAGCTCATCGGCATGGCGCGCCAGCTGCGCGAGCTGGCGCAGGCGCAGATGGCCGTGGCGAGCCGCCTGCCGCGCAAGCGAGGGGCGACGGCATATGACAGCGCCGGGCCGCCATCGGGCGATATCGCCGCCATCACCGATGAATTGTCGGCGCTGCTCTTTCCGCCGGAGCTGCGCGAGGCGCTGGCGAGGACGCAGCGCCTCTCCATCGTCCCGGTCGGCCCGATCGCCACCATCCCGCTATACATGCTCGAGCCGCTCGGCGATGATCGCGTGGCGGCGGAAATCTTCTCCATCAACATCCTCACCTTGATGGAGGACATCCAGGAGCCGATGCCGGCGCCGCCGCGCGCCAAGGCCAAGGCACTCATCCTGGGAAACCCGACCACGCGGGACGCGGAATGGGATTTCCCCGATCTGCCGGGAGGCGAGGCGGAGGCCCGCTTCGCCCATGCCATTTTCGGCGGCACGATGCTCACGCGCGATCAGGCGACCATGGCCCGCTTCGAGGACCTGGCGCCAGCGGCCGACCTGATCGTGCTCGCCGCGCATGGAGTGGCGGATGAAACATCGCCGCTCGATGAAAGCTTCCTGGCGCTGGCCGGCCATCGGCTGTCGCCGCGCGAGATCCAGTCGCTCGACTTCGACCGGCGTCCGCTCGTCGTTCTCAGCGCCTGCCAGAGCGGACTCGGCCGGACGCTCGACGCCGGCGTGATAGGCATCGCCCGCGCGTTCCAGCTGGCCGGCGCCGCCAATACGGTGATGAGCCTGTGGAGCGTCGATGACGACGCGACGCGCATCCTGATGGAGCATTTCTACCGGCTGCTGGCTGACCATGATGCGGCAGAAGCGCTGCGGCGCGCGACGCTCGTCACGCGCGAACGTTTTCCGAGCCCGGGACAGTGGGCGTCTTTCGCGGTGTTCGGCGGGCCTTAGGGCTCTTCCAAAACGCGTAAGACCTCAGGTCCAATCGCGCGTCAGGAAGACGTTCTTCGCGAGCAGGAACAGATCGAGTGTCTCCGGGCACTTCGTCGTGTACGAACGCAGCCGCGTTTCAAAATTCGCATCCGCAAATATTTCTGCCAGCTGCGCGGAAGTCTCCGCAACCGCGGCATTGCCGTAATGAGCCACGACGGCGAAAAACAGGTAGTGCACGGAAGCGATCGTCCGATGCTCATCCTGCAGCATGGACATGGTGGTCTGCACATAGCCGGTTTGCAGTGATATCCGTTGCGCGAGATCGTCGTTTTCGGTGCCGAAGCCAGGACAAACTATCTTGAGAAGCTCCCGGGCATCCTGTGCCTGCGGACGCGGCCAATTGCCGAGCCGTCTGGCTTGGTCGACCCCATAGAGCGCCCGTGTCATGCACCAGATCAGGCTCGCTGTTGCCGGTTTCAGCTTCTCTATATGAGTTGCGGCGGCGGGAACGATCTCGGTGCGCAAGACTCCCGCTGTCGGATCCTGCGGGCTCCCCGCCAGCGCCCGATAACCGAAGCCCGACAGGACGACATGCTTGGCCAGCGCCGGGATACGGTCGAGGTTGTTCATGATCGCGGCGAGGGCGTCGCCGTCGATCCCGAATTTCCCGTGGCTCATAATGGCGGCGAAGTTCCCGATGACGAATTGGCCGTCGCGCGGATCGGGCGCGAGCCAGGCGAGCATTCTCTCGATCGTGGTCCTGCGGATGCTCGCCGGAAAGCCGGGAAGAGGGGGGACGCTCAGATAGTCGGCGATGCGCAAGAATATCGACGGGTGATATGTCCGCTTGGTCAGCGGCTGGAAGACCCCGGAATGGATGCATATCGAAAGGAAACGGGCGATGCATAGATCAGCCCATTGGCGGTGGTCGAACACGAAACCGCCGATCGACTGGAAGACGGAACGGCGCAGACAGGCTTCGAGCACGTCTTCGTTGCTCAAGTCCTCGAAGGCCTGGGACAGCCGCCGGATCGCATCTATATCCGGCAGGTCCGGTTGGTTTCGCCAGTCACTGCTTTGCCTGGCGAGCTCCGCCTTGATCCACTCGAGAGGGCGAGATCTATACGGCCCTTCGGGGTCGCAGGCGAATATCCAGCCGAGTACCGAAAGCATGTCTAGCTTGCGGTCGACGGACGAATTCTGCCACGTCTTCTCCTGCGGCATCCGCCGGGCCGGTGCATCCGCCGGGTCGTCCTCGATTATCTTTGACAGCGCCAGCTCCATCACGGTGGATGCGGTCTTGAGGCTGGTCGGATCGGCTATGGACAGCAGATTGGGCAGCTTTGCCAGAACAAGCGGCGTTGCGATCGTCTGCTGCGCGACAACGGGCAGCTCGTCGATCACTTTTTTCAGTCTTTCCCTCTTGCGATCGGTCTCGCCGCCGTTCTGCTCCGGCGACGATCCGGAGGTGCGATCCAGGAAGCTCAGAGTGCCCTTGGTGGACAAGCGATCCAACCGGATCCAATGCGGGTCAAGCTGCCGCATCGTTTCGGATTCGCCATCACGAACCGCGATGACGGCTTGTTTGGGTGTCTCGCCGAATTGCGGACCGATGAGGTATCTGATCATCTTGACGAAGTCGAGGCCGCCGAGAAGACGATAGCTGTTCAAGAATTCATCAACACTGTCGAGAAACAGGATTGTCCGCCCGGATCGCCAGCACTGATCGATCCATTCTCTGGTGACGGTTGGCCGGTGGCTGTCGTTCAAGACGAGCTGGGGATCGTTTTTCACGACGGATATTTCCCCGATGTCCATGAGGCCTTTTCTCAAGGCGTGGGCAACGGGGACCCATGCCTCCTGAATGGCGTTCCAGAGCAGCGCCGGCTCGCCGCCGCTCGCAATGTAGTCGCGCACGGCTTCGTCGCGCAAAACGAGCCGTTTCATGTTGATGACGAAGGGCAGACACCTGTTGTCCGACGCCTGGCTCGATAGCCAGTTGCCCGCAAGCGTTTTCGCCAGGCGGCGCATCAGGACCGACTTTCCCGTGCCGCCCGGTCCTGTTATGACGAATATGTTGGCGCCGCCCTGCTGGATCCCTTCGCTGATCTCCTTGAACGCTTCCTGCTGGGTTCTGGCGGTCTCGTGCGATTGTATCTCGTCCGAAAGAAGCGCGTGGATTCCCTGACGCTGATCGAATTTCCGCACGAACAGCAGCGATGAATATGCCATGTCGGATTTCAGCGTTGAGGAAACGGCAGTTGGCGGCGCGGTGCCCGGCAGCAGTTGGGGGAATATCCGTTCGGGCAGTGTCGATCCGGCGACGCGCAGGATCGACTTCAACGTATGCAACGCATATGCGACGTTGAAGCGCCCAGCTGTCAGTTTGCGGGCCTTATCGCCGTTGATGACGACGCCATCATTGCGCGCATCATAATCGAAGGTCGAGGGGCATGGCATGTCAGAGCTCGCCTGGCGCGTCAGGATGTCGTCGTATTCGGCGTTGAGCTGTTTCAGGAAGGCATTGTTCGGCAGCAGCTGGTTACCCAGCTCGAAATAACCATAGCGGGGGCCGATAAGCGGCACATGTGGCAGCAAACGCGCGACAGGGCCCCAGGTGATCCTATAGAGGGCCATGAGAGCCCAGGCGAACTTGCGGCCGCCCTGGTGCGCGCCGGCAAGGTTGATGATGCAGCGGGTCCTCTCCAGAAGAGAGCGGACATTATCACCATGCTCCGGCCTGGCCTGTTGTGGCGCAGGGGTGGCGCTGCGCCGCAACAGCTCCTTGACGACGATCGCCCCTGTGCTGTGAGTCAGGAAGACTATGTGACTGTAGTTCTTGATGGTCGTGGTGAGATAGGTGTCGAGGTCGGCGGCGGCGTCGCGAACATCCGCCGCCTGCCAGAATTTGGAGGGATATTGATACTGGAAATAGGCACATTCGGCGCCGAGCGCTTCGAGGATGTCGCGCGGCGCTTTCCGCCATGCGGTGGGTTTGCTCATGAAGCCATGCACGAAAACGATGAGGCAGTCCGGCAAACACTCCCGGTCGCGATCTCGCGGGGGAGCCGGGGCGAACAGAATGCTTCCGCCCACGTCATGCAGGCCCAGCTTCGTAATCATCAGGAGACGACCCTCAATTGACCTGTCGGCGATCGGCCGGGGCCCCTCACAGCCATGGCCGCAAACTCGACTCTACAGCCCGCGTGGCATTCCCGCCATAATTATTCCGTTGCGTCAAATGCGGATGTGAGACCTGGAAGGTTCAATCCAGGATGTTCCGGTCGATCCAGTCGCGGGTGCGGAAATAACGCCCGATCCACGGCACGAACCAGGTGTTGCCGCGATAGAGCGGGTGGGTGGGGAATTCCTCCTGGTCGAAGGCGCAGATGCGGTTGACATGGCCGGCGATCTTGCGGCCGGTCTGGAAGCCCAGATAGCTCAGCATGGCGATGCCGGAGCCGTTGCAGCCCAGCGCGTAGTGGAGATTGTCGAGCCTGCCCATATGCGGCATCTCGTCGAGCGTGAAGGCGACATTGCCGGTCCAGGCATGGGTGATGCGGGTGCCCTTCAACTGCGGATAGCGGTCGAGCATGAAGCGATGGAGGATGGGCGCCGTCTCGACCGGATCGGTCTGGCCGAACTTGGCGCGGCCGCCGAAGATGAGGCGTCTGCCGTCCGGCGACATGCGATAATAAGTGAGCACGCGGCGGGTGTCGGCGAAGGAGCGGTTCTTCGGCGACAGCGACGCCGCGATGTCGGGCGGCAGCTCCTCGGTGGCGATGATGTAGGAGCCGAGCGGCACCAGGCGGCGCTTGAATTGCGGCGTCACATTGCCGGTATAGCCGTTGGTGGCGACGACGACGTCGCCCGCTTTGATGGCGCCGCGCGGCGTCTCGACGGTCCAGCCCGATCCCGACTGGACGAGATTGGTCACCGGCGTCCCGGCGGCCACCGGAATGTTCCGCCTTCGGATGATGTCGAACAGGCCCTTGTAGTAGAGGGCCGGGTGAATATGGGCGGCGCGCTCGACCACCATGCCGCCCCGGTAATAGTCCGAGCCGATCTCGTCGCGCTGGCGCGCCGCCGGAACGACATAGGTGCCTGACCGGGCGTCGGCGTTGAGAGCCTGAACCTTCTTCTCCATGGCACGATAATGGGCGTTGCACCAGGCGCCGAGGAAATAGCCGGCCCTGGTCCAATGGCAGGCGATGTTCTCGCGCGCGATCAGGTCCTCGACATGGGCGAAGGCGTCGGCCGCGTCGTTGAGAAAGGGGACGGCTTCTGCGGCCGTAAGCGGCTTGGCGAAATAGCGCTTCGCGACATTGACGCCGCCCGAGACCATGCCGCCATTGCGCGTCGAGGCGCCGAAACCCGGGTCATTGGCGTCGAGGATGATGCAGTCGAGCCCCGCCTCGTTCAGCGCCAGGGCGGCGGACAGGCCGGCATAGCCGGCGCCGATGATGGCGACGCGGGTCTCTTTGGGGAGGTCGATGGCCGCCAGAGGCTCCGGGGCATAAGCTTCCCACCAGAAGGGACGAGCCTTGAAATCGGGATGAAATATCTGTGATGGCATGAGGCTCACGTCGAGCGGGGTGCCCAGGATCATAACACCAGCTCTTTCCGTTTTTCAAATCAGCCACTTAGGGCAGCGGATTGAGCTTGTGCCGGAGCCGGCATTCGACGTTAGTTGAATGGCGCGGCAAGTTGCCTCACCTGGGTTTCTCCTGCACACTCCGCCGCGAAGCGCCCCAGCAACAAGCAGGCGTCAGCGAGGAGGAACCCACATGTCGAAGGACCGTGCATCCAAGTCACGCCGTGAATTCCTTGCAACTGGGGCGGCGGGCGTCGCCGGCGCCGCCGCCCTCTCGATGCCCAATGTCGTCAGGGCCCAGGAAGCGGTCGTCTTCAAGTTCCAGAGCACCTGGCCGTCGAAGGACATCTTCCACGAATATGCGCAGGATTATGTGAGCCGCGTCAACGAGATGTCGGGTGGCCGCCTGAAGCTCGAGCTGCTGGCGGCGGGCGCCGTCGCCAAGGCTTTCGAGCTGCAGGACGCGGTGATCGCCGGAACGCTCGATGGCGGCCATGGCGTCTGCGCCTACTGGTACGGCAAGCACAAGGCCTATTCGCTGTTCGGCACGCCGCCGGCCTGGGGCTGGCGCGCCAACCAGATGGTCGGCTGGATGAAATATGGCGGCGGGCAGGCGCTTTATGAGGAGCTCGTCCAGCAGGTGCTGGGGCTCAATCTCGTGGGGTTCCTCACCGGACCGATGCCGACCCAGCCGCTCGGCTGGTTCAAGAAGCCGGTCGAGAAGCCGGAGGATTTGGCCGGCCTCAAATACCGCACCGTCGGCCTCTCGGCCGATCTGTTCAAGGAAATGGGGGCGGCGGTGACCATCCTGGGCGGCGGCGAGATCGTGCCGGCGATGGATCGCGGCCTCCTCGAAGCCGCGGAGTTCAACAACCCGTCCTCCGACCGCGTGCTCGGCTTCCCGGATGTCAGCAAGGACTACATGCTGCAATCCTATCACCAGTCGGCCGAGTGCTTCGAGATCATGTTCAACAAGGCGAAATATGACGCGCTGCCGCCCGACCTGCAGGCGATCCTCAAATATGGCGCTGAGTCGGCCTCGGCCGACATGTCGTGGAAGGCGATGGACCGCTATTCCAAGGATCTCGAGGCGATGAAGGCCGAAAGCGGCGTCAAGGTTCACCGGACTCCCGATGCGGTGCTGCAGGCGCAACTCGCCGCCTGGGACAAGGTGATCGCGGCGCAGTCGCAGGAGCCGTTCTTCGCCAAGGTGGTCGAGTCGCAGAAGGCCTGGGCGAAACGGGTCGTCGGCCTTCAGTTCGACATGGAAGTCGACCAGAAGACCGCCTTCGATCATTTCTTCAAGGCCTGAGCTTCAGTCACATGATGCCGTCGCCTGCTCGGGGCAGGCGACGGCCCGACAGAAGGGGAGATGTGTGTGCTGTTCTCAGACCGCGTGGCGGCGCCATGAAAAGTCAGCGCCTGCCGCTCCTGCTCTTTGGAGGAGGAGTGGCGCTCATCATCCTGGCCATCTTCTGGTCGCTCTATGCCTATGGCCAGGTCGGCGGGCTGGTGGCGGGCAAGGGCCTCAGGCCCAATCAGGTCTTTCCGTGCCTGTTCGGTCCGTTCGGGCGTTGCGTGCCGCTCGCCGCGGCGCATGCCGAGCGGGGCACCATCGCCTATTCGCCTTGGGCTTTCTGGCTGGGCGCCGTCGCGATCCTGGCAAGTTTTGCGATGAACCTTTCGAAACGCTCCCCCGAGGAGGGATGGGGACCACGCCTGCAGCGTGTCCTCATTCCCGTCGATCAGGTGTCGACCTTCGTGGGCAAGCTGTTCGCCTGGTCGATCGTCATCCTCACCGTCGCGGTGAGCTATGAGGTGTTTTCGCGCTATGTGCTCCGCTCGCCGACCACCTGGGCCTATGATGCGAGCTACATCCTCTATGGCGCGCTGTTCATCATGGCTGGCGCTTATGCGCTGTCGCGCAACGCACATGTGCGCGGCGATTTCCTCTATCGCACCTGGTCGCCGCGCCGCCAGGCGCTGATGGACCTGGTGCTCTATGTCCTGTTCTTCTTTCCCGGCATCATCGCCTTCATCTTCGCCGGCTACGGCTTCGCGGCGCAATCCTGGATGACGCATGAGCATTCGGCCTACAGTCCTGACGGCCTGCCGGTCTATCAATACAAGACCCTGATCCCGGCGACGGGCGTGCTGCTGCTCCTGCAGGGGATCGTCGAGGTGGTGCGCTGCATCTTCTGTCTCAGACGCGGCGAGTGGCCGCAAAGGCTGCACGACGTCGAAGAGCTGGAGAATGTCATCCTCGCCCAGCATGCCGAAACCGCCAAGCCGACCGGAGGCCATCCATGACCGACCCGCAACTGGGCGTGCTCATGCTCGTCCTCTTCATCTTCCTCATCATGCTGGGTTTTCCGATCGCCTTCACGCTGATGGCGATGGGCGTCGGCTTCGCCTTCCTCGCTTATGACGGCAATATCGACACGGTGGCGGCGTTGCTCGTCCAGCGCACCTGGTCGGTGATGACCAATGACGTCCTGATCTCGGTGCCGCTCTTTGTCTTCATGGGATATATCGTCGAGCGCGCCAATATCCTCGACCGCCTGTTCCGCTCGATCCAGCTCGCCTCCGGCGCCTTGCCGGGCTCGCTCGCCATCGCCACGCTCGCCACCTGCGCGCTCTTCGCCACCGCCACCGGCATCGTGGGCGCGGTGGTGACGCTGATGGGGCTGCTGGCTTTCCCGGCGATGCTGCGGCACGGCTATGACGTCAAGCTGTCGGCCGGCGTCGTCTGTGCCGGCGGCTGCCTCGGCATCCTCATCCCGCCCTCGATCATGCTGATCCTCTATGGCGCGACGGCCGGCGTGTCGCCGGTGCAGCTCTATGCGGGCGCGTTCTTCCCCGGGCTCATGCTGGCGGGTCTCTATATGGCCTATGTGATGATCCGGGTGCTGATCAACCCATCGCTGGCGCCGCCGATGCCGAAGGCGGAGCGCGACGTTCCCTATGCGACGATCCTCCATCAGCTCGCCACGTCATTCCTGCCGCTGGCGCTCCTCATTTTTGCGGTGCTGGGCGCCATCCTGTTCGGCCTCGCCACGCCGTCGGAAGCCGCGGCGATCGGCGCGCTCGGCGCGCTCATACTGGCGGCCGCCTACCGCTCGCTGAGTTACGAGAAGCTGCGCGAGTCGGTCTATCTGACCGCCCGCACTTCGGCGATGGTCGGCTGGCTGTTCGTCGGCTCGTTCATGTTCTCGGCCGTCTTCGCGGCCCTGGGCGGCGATGCGGTGATCAAGGACTTCGTGGTCGGTCTCGATCTGTCGCCGATCACCTTCCTGATCGTGAGCCAGATCATCATCTTCATCCTGGGCTGGCCTCTCGAATGGACCGAGATCATCGTCATCTTCGTGCCGATCTTCCTGCCGCTGCTCGAGCATTTCGGCATCGATCCGTTGTTCTTCGGACTCCTGATCGCGCTCAATATCCAGACGTCGTTCCTGTCGCCGCCGGTCGCCATGGCGCCGTTCTATCTGAAGGGCGTGGCGCCGAAGCATGTGAACATCAACGACATCTTCAGGGGGGTGATGCCGTTCATCTTCATCGTGCTCATCGCCATGGTGCTGCTCTATGCTTTCCCGGAAATCGGAATGTGGCTGCCGCGTCAGGTCTATGGGCACTAAGCATCAGCCCGAAAAGTTGCAGAATTTTCGGATACGCTGATGCGTCAGGAATCTAGCTGCCCGGCCAGCGATAGATGACGTCGCCGATGCCGATCGGCTGATAGATCTCGTGCATCACGGCGATGAACCCATGGCGCTCATAGAGGCGGCGGGCGCCGTAATTCTGCTGGGCGCAATGAAGCTCCAAGCCATGGGGGTAAAGCGCCTTGGCGAGATCGAGACAGGCCGAACCCATGCCGAATCCCTGCCAATGCGGAGCGATGAAGAGCCGGTCGATGAAAGCGGGCTTGAGGGTAAGAATGCCGGCGACCACACCCGCGACTTCCGGTACGAAACAGCGCTGGCCTTCGGCAACTGCTTCGCCGAGGCGTTGGCGCGACGTCGAGACCGGATGGTCGTAGCCGAAAAAAGCATAGGCCTGGCGGCAGGCGGCATTGGCGGCTTCGGCTGCCGCGTCGAGATCGCGCGCCTCGCAGGGTCGGATGCGGAAGAGTTGGGTATTGCGCATGGCTAAGCTATAGAGGCGCCCGATAGTCACGACCAGCAGGCTGCAATGAAGAAAATCGTTCTGGGCATCGTCTATGCGCTGATCGCGCTCGTCGTCATCTTCATGGGTGGCGCCTATGTGCTGCCAGGCGAGGTGGTGGTCGAACGCCAGATCACGATTGCGGCGCCGACGGACAAGGTCTTCGCGATTGTTGGGGACCTCAAGCGGTTCAGGGAGTTCTCCCCCTGGGCCGAGATCGATCCGGGGCTGCATTACAAATTCGAGGGGCCTGAAATCGGCATCGGCCAAAAGATGTCCTGGGCCTCCGACAATCCGCAGATCGGCTCCGGCTCGCAGACGGTGGTCGATTACCAGCCGAACAAGCGCTTCGCGACGACGCTCGATTTCGGCGACATGGGCAAGGCGATCGCCTATTTCGATTTCTCAGCCGCCGGCACCGACACCAAGGTGATCTGGGGCTTCAAGTCGCTGCTGCGCAATCCTCTGGAACGCTGGATGGGTCTGCTGTTCGATCGCTGGATCGGCGCCGACTACGAGAAGGGCCTCGCCAAGCTGAAGACGCTGGCCGAGAAATAAAACGCGGCCCGATCGCCCTCTGGACCGGACCGCGCCTCCTGTCGCCTTGCACTTATGTGCCTAGTTACGGGAGAGGCGTGTAAAGAGTTTCAATACCAACCCTGAAAACTCAGGGGTCCGGGAAAGGGCCCGTTAAGAATTGGCTTTTCCATTATTTTTAGCCAAAAGCTCGGTGCGGGGCCCGCGCTCCAGGAAGGTGTTGAGCGCGATATAGGATCGGGTGCTGCGCACGCCTGGAATGTCGTAGACGCGCTTCAGGAGCTGCTCCAGGGCTTGGGTGCCCTCGCAGCGCACTTTCAGGATCATGCAGCTGTCGCCGGCCACCGAATGGAGCTCCTCCACCCGGGGATCCTCGCCCATCGCCAGCATTTCCGGCGTCTTGCCCCAGCCTTCGGTGGTGACATGGACGAAAGCGAGCAGGGGGCAGCCGATCGCCTCGCCGTCGATCTCGATGGTGGTGCGGCGGATGGCGCCTTCCTTCTTCAGCTTCTTGACCCGCTCATAGACGGAGGGGGCGGACAGGCCGAGCTTCTCGCCCAGGTCGCGATAGGCGATCGAGGCATCCTCGGCCATGATGGCTAACAGCTTTCGGTCGGTGGCATCCATCGCGGGTTATCCCTTAACGAGGTTCGGGCGGGTAAAAATAGCCGTATCTTGGTATCTTCATAACATGATATGGGAAAAATCGTAATCCATCTATCAAGGTTAGAGAAGTGACCGCCATTGCCAGCGCCCCATCCTCGCAGAACCATCTGGTGATCCTGATGTGCGGCATCGCCGCCGTCGGCATCCAGGCGCTGATGCTGTCGCCCATGCTGCCCGATATCGCCCGGGCGCTGGCCGCCGGGCCGGTCGAGATCGGCATCGCATCGGGTGCCTATGGCGTCGGCGTGGCGCTGGCGGCGCTCCTGGCGGCGCCCAGGCTCGGCCAGTGGCCGAAGCGCCAAGCCATCCAGATCGCCTTCGCCGTCATCGCCGCCGGGCTGGCGCTCTGCGCCTCGGCCTTCGACTGGCGGATGCTGGTCGCGGGGCAGTTCGTCACCGGGCTCGCCGCCGGCGTGATCATCCCCGGCACCTACGCGCTCACCGCCGATCTCACCCCCGACCATATGCGCTCGCGCGCCATGGGACGGGTGATCTTCGGCTGGTCGGTGGCGATGGTGGCGGGCGTGCCGGTCGCCGCCATCCTGTCGGACCTCGTCGACTGGCGCGGCACCTTCATCGCGGTCGCGCTGATCTCGGCCGTCATGATCTTCGGCATCGGGCTGCTGCCGAAGGCCGAGGCGACCGCCGCCTCGCGGCCTGTGCCATACGCCCGGGCGCTGGCGGTGAAGGGCATTACGCTGGCGCTCGTCGCCACCTTCGTCTTCATGATCGGCTTCTACCAGACCTATACGTTTCTCGGCGATCATACGCGCCATCTGCATCAGGCGGGCGCCTGGCTCGGCGGCCTCATCGCCTGCTCCTATGGCATCGGCTTCGGTCTCGCCGTCTTCTTCGATGGATTCATCGACCGGATGGGACCGGCGCGGCTGATGGCGGCGGCCTTGTTCGTCGTCGGCATCAACTACATTCTCCTGCCTTTTGCGACGCTCAATCTCTGGACGGCCATTGCCTATCCGCTGGTCTGGGGGCTGGTGCAGCATGTCGGCATGAATGTGCTGGTCTCCTATATCGGCGCCGCACCGGCGGCCGAGCGCTCGACGGCGATGGGGCTCTTCTCCTTCATCACCTATGTGGCGGTGGGCATCGGCGGCGGCGTCTATGGCAGCGTCTATGCGGCCTATGGCTTCTTCGCCACCAGCCTGGCGGCGACGGCGAGCCTGTGGTTGGGCGCGGCGCTGGTGCTGCTGTTCCTGCCGAGGACGGTCAGTCCGCCTTCAACGACCCCGTGAAGGTCACGCGCGAGCAGCCTTCGGGGGTCGAACCGATCCCGATGATCCTCACTTCGTCATATCTGAGCATCAAAGTCCGCAGCGGAACGGGATCGTTGAGCGCACAGCTCTCGGCATCCTCGAAGCGGCATAAGAGGACGTGCAGCTCCGCATTGCTCTGGTCCTCGAAGGTGCAAGAGAGCGCGCCGCGCCCCGGCTTGCCTTGCATCGGAAGGCCGAGCGGTGATGTGCCGGGAGCTTCCAGCCCGGTCTCCGCCGCCTGAGTGAGCGTCGATCCGCCTGTGACAGCGCACAAGAAGAATAGAGCTAGAGTGGTATCAAGCGGCTTCATGTTCATTGATGTCAGATCACCTGCATCAGATTCCTTTATTGTCACCTTGTTCAGGCTGCCTTCCTGGTGCGCGCCTTGATCCGTTTCACGGCCTTCGCTTTCGGCCGGAGCTCGATGCCTACCGCGCTCATGACCTTGAGCATGGTATCAAAGCTCGGATTGCCCTTGCCGGACAGCGCCTGATAAAGCCCTTCGCGGCTCATGCCGGTGGCCTTGGCAACACTGGGCATGCCCTGAGCCTTGGCGACGACGCCCAGCGCCTTGACGATGACGCGGGTATCACCGTCATAGTCCTCGAAGACAGCCTCCAGAAACGTGGCGATCTCCTCCGGGGTGTGGAGATACTTGGCAGCGTCGAAGGGGGAGAGCGCGGCGCCAGCGGGCATCTTGGTGTCTGCTTTGCTCATTTCAATCGGTCCTTCCAGTAGGTCGCAAATTTCTTCGCCTTCGCAATGTCGGCGGTCTGGGTCGACTTGTCGCCGCCCAGCAGGATGACGGTGTCCTTCAGGACGATGAAGTAGACCCGGTAGCCAGGGCCAAAATCAAAGCGCATCTCGAAGACGCCCTCGCCAACAGGCTTGGCGTCGCCAGCGTGGCCCGTCGCTTCAAACTTGATCAAGCGGGCGACGATGCGAGCCGGAGCCTTGCGGTCCTTCAGGCTGCTCAGCCAGCTGTCGAAAGCCTCGGTCTTGATATGCTCGGCCATTGTGTCTTTTGTAAGTTAAATATTACAACTTGTAAATTGAATAGTACAGATCGATGCACGAAAAGGCTGGGAAACAGGGATCAACGCCCATCGCCTATTCCGGCCGTGTTCAGGGGCCAATGGATGGCGCTAATGCGGGATCAGCTCTGCAGCAACAATTAGTGCGGCAAGGAGCGGTTTCACGTGCTTTGCAATCCCAGGATGAGTGCGGGCTGAAATCCGACATCGCCATGCCGGAATCCTGCTGACCGGGTTCCCGCTTCCATGGCAGTATGCTGAACGTTCATTCAATTAGAGCGAAGGATTTCGGATGGCGGTCTTTCGGTTCTTGAGCGTGATAATCCTGTTGGCCGGGTTCGCCGCTCCGGCTTTTGCCGATGAGCAGATCGAATTCGTGCTGCCCTCCGGCAATATCGGCTGCATCTACACACCGAAAGGCGGCACCGATGTCTATCGGCCGGTGGATGGCGGGCCGGAGCTTTCCTGCGACCGGGTCGAGCCCAATTATGCGCGCATCATCCTGGGCCCCAAGGGACGTGGCAAACTCTACAAGCAGGTCGGTGACGCATCCTGTTGCTCTGCCGAGCCGGTGCTCAGCTATGGCAAGACATGGAAGGCGGGACCGTTCACCTGCCTGGCCTCGAGCAAAGGCCTCAAATGCCAGCGCGGCAAGAACGGCTTCGTCATGAGCCGGTCACGTCTCGAAGTGTACTGAATTTCCAGCGCATCGGACCGAAAAGTGCGCGGCGGTTTTCGGACAATCCGATGCGCGAAGCCAATGAGATAGAGCGCCGGAGCGATTCTATGAGAGCGTCGGCGCTCAAGAGCCAAGGGGAGGAATGGGATGGCGAAGGGCTTGATCAGGATCATTCTGTACTGCCTGGCATTCACGCTGTCGGGCGTCGCGGCGGCGCAGGACAGCGTGCCGCTCAGGGTGATGAGCTTCAATATCTGGTATGGCGGCGAGCAGTCGGATTTCGGCGCGGTGATCCGGGCCATCAAGGCGGCCGATCCCGATATCATCGGCATTCAGGAGCCGGACGGCAATATCGAGAAGATCGCCGAGCTCGCCGGCTATTCCTATGTCGATACGCGCCGCCATATCATCAGCCGCTATCCGCTGTTCGATTCAGGCAATGGCGCGGCACCCGAGTCTTCGGGCCTGGTCTACTCACTCAACGGAGTCGGGCCCGACACGGTGCATGCCTGGGTCATGGTGAGGCCCGGCAAGGCGGTGGCGGTCGCCAATCTGCATCTGACCAGCGATCCCTATGGTCCCGAAGCGGTGCGTGACGGCAAGACGCTCGAAGAGGTGCTGAAGATCGAGACCGACACGCGGGTGCCGGAGGCGCAGCCTATCGCTGATGCGCTCGGCAAGCTCGCCAAAGAGGGCGTGCCCATATTCCTCACCGGTGATTTCAATTCGCCGTCGCATCTCGACTGGACGGCCGAAGTCGCCAAAGCGCGCAGCCAGGTGAAATTCCCGGTCGAATGGCCGGCTTCGAAGCTCTTCGCCGATGCGGGCCTCACCGATTCCTACCGGGCGGTGAATCCGGATCCGGTGAAGACTCCCGGCCTCACCTGGACCGTCGGTTATCCGCAACCTTATATCCGTCCGACCGAGACGCTCGATCGTATCGACATGATCTGGTCTGCAAACGCCAAGCCGGTGGCGAGCGTGCTCGGCGGTGAGAAGGGAAATTCTGATGCCGGGGTCGTGGTCGATCCCTGGCCGTCCGATCATCGCGCGGTGATCTCGACCTTCGAGGTGACGCCGGTCGATGCGCCGGCGCTGATCACGGTCGAGCCGCGTCCCGTGATCGCCGGCGAGGACTTCCGCCTGCGTGTCAACATGCCGGACAAGTCCGACTGGAGCGCCATCGTGATGGTGCGCGACGGCAACCCCGCGACCGACGCGCTGACCGGCGTCGCCAATGTCGGCTTCTGGGACCGGCCGTCGATCAAGCTGACGCTGCCCGGCTGGAACGATGGCGGCGAATTCACCGCCGTGCTGCTCGATGCGCACGGCAAGGAGCTGGCGCGCTCGCTCTTCACCATGCAGGTGAAGGATGCGCAGGCCGACCTTCAGACCAACAAGGAGGTCTACAAACCGGGCGAGCCGATCAAGATCAGCTTCACCGATGCGCCCGGCTACAAATATGACTGGATCGCGCTTTATGCGCGCGGGCAGGGTGACGCCAATGCCTTCAATTATCTCACCTATGTCTACACCAATGCCCGCTTCAACGGCACGGTGACGCTGGACGAGAATGCGTTGAGCGAGCCTCTGGCGCCTGGCGAATATGAGCTGCGCTTGATGAAGGACGATCACTATGCCGTCCAGGCAGAGGCCTATTTCAAGGTGGAATGAGGTTCAACTGCCCAGCTCGATGAGCACGATCTCGGGCGGGACGCCGAAGCGCACCGGCAGGATGCTGCAGCCGAGGCCGCCCGACACGATGAGATGGCGGTCGTCCTCGACGACATGGCCATAGGCGAAGCGGTTGCCATAGCTGGACGGCACCACCGGCGAATAGCCGAAGAGGCGCACCTGGCCGCCATGGGTGTGGCCGGCGAGGGTGAGCGACACGCGCTTCGGAACTTTGACGAAGGCGTCGGGCTCGTGAATCATCAGAATGACCGGCGCGTCGTCGGTGACCTTGGCGAGCGTGCCGTCGAGATCGTCGACACCCTTGAAGCGACCGCGGCCGCGGACGAAGGCAAGCTGGTCGCCTAGGCCCAGGAGCCAGAAGGGCCGGTCATTGTGCTCGAGCCGGACGCCGTCATTTTCATAGACGGGAATGCCGGCGGCTTTCAGCGTGTCGCCATAGAGGCTCGGTCCGGATTGCCGCTTCTGCGCCGCCCGGTCGTCCCACCAGTCGTGATTGCCGAGAATGGCATGCCGGCCGAGCGGGGCCGTGAGACCGGCGCAGGCGGAAGCGGTGTCCCTGATCGGTACTTGCCTGGTCACCATCCGATGGCCGGTGGAAAAGTCACCGAGCAGGAGCGTGAGATCGGGCTTGAGCGCATTCGTCGTTTCGACGATGCGCTCAATCCGCTTGAGGCTCATATAGGGTTCGCCGGCATGGATGTCGGTCAGGACGCCGATGCGCAGCTTGAAATCAGAGGGCCAGCCGGGCGGCGTCAGTTTGTATCGCTGGACGCGCAGCATGAAGCCCGGTTCGATGCCGAAGGCATAACCGGTCATCGCCGCGCCCGACAAGGCAAGACCGCCCAGCCATTTGAAGAACGTCCGGCGGTTCATCTGTTGTGCGCTAGCGGCCCTTCCACACCGGCTTGCGCTTCTCGGCGAAGGCGCGGGCGCCTTCCTTCTGGTCCTCGCTCGCATAAAGCGTGTCGACCGATTTGAGCCTGCGCTTGGTGACGAGATCGAAAGCTTCCTGGACTGTGAGGCGCTCGGTTTCGCGCACCACTTCCTTGATGGCGGCGAAGACGAGCGGCGGGCCTTCGGCCAGCATCGCCGCCACCTCGCGGGCGCGGATCATCAGATTGGGCTGGGTGACGATCTCGTTCACGATGCCCCATTGCCTGGCTTCGTGGGCATCCATGCGCCGTCCCGTGAAGAGTAGCTCCATCGCCACATGGTAGGGAATGCGGCGTGGCAATTTTATGGTGGCGGCGTCGGCAAGGGTGCCCGAGTTGATTTCCGGCAATGCGAAGGTGGCGTGGTCGGCGGCGATGATGATGTCGGCCGAGATCATGATCTCGAAGCCGCCGCCGAAGGCGATGCCGTTGACCGCGGCGATGACCGGCTTGTTGAGGCCCGGCAGTTCCTGCAGGCCGCCGAAGCCGCCGACGCCGTAATCGGAATCGGGCGCCTCGCCTTCGGCCGCGGCTTTCAGGTCCCAGCCGGGGCAGAAGAATTTCTCGCCCGAGCCGGTGAGGATCGCCACGCGCAAGTCGGGATCGTCGCGGAATTTGGCGAAGGTCTCGCCCATGATGCGGCTCGTCGGCGCGTCGATGGCATTGGCCTTGGGCCGGTTGATGGTGACTTCGAGAACCTTGCCGCGGCGTTCGACAATGAGAGGTGACGACATGAGCTAACCTTTGCGCATTGCGATGAGGGCATCGACCGCCACGGCACCTTGACCTGGAGGCAGGACGAGCAGGGGATTGACATCGAGCTCCTCTATAAGGCCCCGATGCGCCTCGGCAAAGCCTGCAATTGCCTCGATTGCCTTGATCACTCCGTGCTGATCGCCGGATTTATTGCGGAAGCCTTCGACCAGCTTCCACACTTTCAACGACTTGAGCGCACGCTCGAACTCGGCACGCGACGCCGGCAGAATCAGCGTTGCCGAATCTTTGAGCAGCTCGGTGAGAATGCCGCCGGCGCCGACGACCAGCGCCAATCCGAATTGCGGATCGGATTTGAGGCCGACGATCAGCTCGGCGATGGCGCCCGTCACCATGCGCTCGACGATGACCTCGGGACCGAGCTTCGCCATGCGCCGCGCCGCCGCCTCGACGTCGTCCGCGGTCTTGAGATTGAGCGCGACGCCGCCGGCTTCCGTCTTATGCGCGATCGTGGCGGATGAAACCTTGAGCGTGACCGGATAGCCGAGTTTTTCCGCTGCCTTCACCGCGTCGCCGGTCTTGCAGACGACGCCGTCCGGCACGTTGAGGCCAAAAGTTTTCAGAAGCTGCTTGGCGTCGAATTCGGTCAGCGTCGTCAATTCGCCGCCGCGCCGGGTTGTGGCGACTGGGGCCGGTATGTCGTCGCGGCGTGCCCAGTTGCGGCCGATGAAAGCCGCCGCCTCGAAGGCGGTCAGCGCATCGTCGAGCCCCATCATCGGGGCGACGCCGGCGGCCGCCATCTCCTCGGCGAGAGGCAGCGGCAGGCATTCGGGAAGGCTCGCCACCATCGCGGTGCGGGCCTTGGTTGCCTGGGCGGCGCTTCTCAAGGCGCGTGCCGTCGTGAGCCAGCCGTCGGGCTTCATCGCCGGATTGGTCGGGATATCGAGAATGAGCATCGACACGTCGAACCCGCCCGACAGGACCGCCGAGAAGGTCGCGGTGAGCTTGTCCTCCTGGTTCCAGATGAAGGTGTGATAGTCGAGCGGGTTGTCGATCGCCACATATTCGTTGAGCGTCGCCGCGACTTTCGGCTTGGTGCAGGAATCGAATTCCGGGAAGCTCACCTTTTTGCCCATCGCCATGTCGGCGATGAGAGCGGCTTCACCACCCGAGCAGCTCATCGAGACGAGGCGGCTGTCCTTGAGCGGTCCGCCATTGTGCAGGAATTTGAGCGTCTCGACGAAAGCCGTCACCGAGGTCATCCGGGCGACGCCATGACGCTCGAAGAGGGCGTCATACAGGGTGTCGGCGCCGGCGAGCGAGGACGTATGGCTCATCGCGACCTTGGCGCCTTGCTCGGAGCGGCCGGTCTTGAGCGCCACCACCGGCTTCCGATTGCGGCGCGCGACCTCGGCCGCTTTCGCGAAGGCGGGAATGTCCTTCAGGCCTTCGATGTGAAGACCGATGGCGGTGATGCGCTCGTCCTCGGCCAATGCCTCGAGCATGCGGGCGATGTCGACATCGGCCTGGTTGCCGATGGCGAAGACGGCGGCGACCGGCAGCGCCCGGCGCGTCATGGTGAAGTTGCAGGCGATATTGCCGGACTGGGTAATGATGGCGACGCCGCGCTCGAGATGCGCCAGGCCGTGCTCGTCGGGCCACAGAGCCGCGTTGGCGAGGGCGTTGACGAAGCCGTAGCAGTTGGGCCCCATCAGCGGCATGCCGTTCGCCGCTTCGAGGAGCTGGCGCTGCAGCTCCTTGCCGGTCTCGCCCGTTTCGGAAAAGCCCGAGGCATAGATCACCGCGCCGCCGCCGCCGATCTTGCTCAGATGGCGGACGATCCCGACAGTCGGCTCGCGCTTGACGGCGACGAAAGCCGCATCCGGCACGCCGTCGATGTCCTCGACCGAGCGGATGCAGGGGATGCCGCCCAGTTGTTCTCGTTTCGGGTGAACGGCCCAGATCTTGCCGGTGAAACCCAAGGCAAGCGTGCGTTTGATGGCGACATCGCATTCATGGCCGCCGATGAAAGCGATGGATGCGGGCGAGAGCAGGCGGGTAAGGGATGTGGTCATGGTCATCTTCTTTTGTGGGCAGACCACCCGACCCCCACCCCGTCCCTTCGGGCCGACCCTCCCCGCAAGCGGGAGGGCTAGCGCTGGTCGCGAGTGGGGGCGAGCAGCTCCTCCGTTCCGTTAGCCGCCCAGCGGCCTGAGCAGCGAGCGCGAAATGATATGGCGCTGGATCTCGCTGGTGCCTTCCCAGATGCGCTCGATGCGGGCGTCGCGCCAGATGCGCTCGAGCGGCAACTCCTCCATCACGCCCATCCCGCCATGGATCTGGATGGCCTCGTCGGCGACCATGGCCAGCATCTCGGTGGCCTTGAGCTTGGCCATCGCCATGTCCATGTCCTCGACGGTGCCCTGGTCGTATTTCCAGGCGGCTTCGAGGGTGAGGAGCCAGGCCGCCTTGAATTCGAGCGCCATGTCGGCGAGCTTGAAGGAGACGCCCTGAAACTTGCCGATCTGCTGGCCGAACTGCACGCGATCGACCGCCCATTGCTTGGCATGCTCGAGGGCGCGCTCGGCGCGGCCGATGCAGGTGGCGGCGACCTGGAGGCGGGTGGCGCCGAGCCAGGAATTGGCGACCTCGAAGCCCTTGTGCATCTCGCCGAGCACCGCCGATTTCGGCAGGCGGCAGTCGGTGAATTCGAGGATGCAGTTGTTGTAGCCCCGGTGCGAGACATTGCGGTAGCCCTCGCGCACCACGAAGCCCGGATGGCCCTTGTCGACCAGGAAGGCGGTGATGAGCTTCTTCCTGCCGCGCGGCGTCTCTTCCTCGCCCGAGGCGGCAAAAAGGATGACGAAGTCGGCGACATCGGCATGGCTGATGAAATGCTTCACGCCATTGACGACGAAATCATCGCCCTGCTGGACGGCTGAACATTTCATGCCGCGGACATCGGAGCCGGCGCCCGGCTCGGTCATGGCGAGGCAGTCCGACTTCTCGCCGCGCACCGCCGGGAACAGATATTTCTCGCGCTGCTCGCCCTCGCAGGCCATCAGGATGTTCGAGGGGCGCGCCACGCAGTTCCAGTGCAGCGCATAATTGGCGCGGCCGAGCTCGCGTTCATACATGACCCAGGTCTGGGTATCGAGGCCGGCGCCGCCGGCTTCTTCCGGCATGTTGGCGGCATAGAGGCCGGCTTCGATCGCCTTGGCTTTCAATTCCTCATAGAGGTCCTTGCGCAATTCGCCGGTGCGCTCGACCTCCGCCTCATGCGGGAACAGCTCGTTCTCGACGAAATCGCGCGTCGTCTTGACGATCATGCGCTGCTCGTCGGTGAGGGCGAAATCCATGGATCAGCTCCCTATGTGGAAGGTTTCGGAATGGCCGTCGACCGAGATCGCCTGGCCGGTCACCATTTTCGCGGCGGGTGAGGCCAGGAAGAGGCACATATCGGCGATCTCTTCCGGCTTGACGAAACGCTTGATCGACTGGGCCTGGACATATTCCTTGTAGACGATGTCCGGGGCGACGCCGCGACTGTCGGCCTCGGCCTTGATGACGCGCTCCATGCGCGGGCCTTCGACCGAGCCCGGGCAGATGGCGTTGGCGCGCACATCATAGGGACCGAGCTCGACAGCGAGCGACTTGGTGAAGCCGATCACCGCCCATTTGGCCGCAGCATACGGCGTTCTGAGGCCATAGCCGTACAGACCGGCGGTCGACGAGATATTGATGATGGAGCCGGAGCGCTGGTCCTTCATCACCGGGGCGGCGCGCCTCGCGCACAGGAATTGCGCATCGAGGCAGACGCTCAAACATTCGCGCCAGTCGTCGAGCTTCAATTCCTCGACATAGCCGGTCGGTCCCTTGACGCCGGCATTGTTGATGAGCACGTCGAGGCCGTCCATGTCGTCGAGCGCTTCGTCGAACCACTGGTCGACCGCTTCCTCATCGGTGATGTCGAGATGGGTGGCGGCGATCTGCGGGTATTTCTCGGTGGCCTCGCCGAGCGCCCGCTCATCGACATCGCAGATATGCACCTTGGCGCCGTTGTCGGCGAAGGCCCTGGCGATGGCCCAGCCGATGCCGGAGCCGCCCGCCGTGATCATGACACGCTGAAGCATCTCATCCTCCCAATGTTCTGGGGCGTTGAAGATTGTTCAATGCAAAATCTCCGTCCACCCAATTTCGTCATCCCGGCGAAAGCCGGGATCCCCTAAATTCTTTCCGCGCGACCGGCAGCGCCCGCATGAGCTTTTTCAATGGATCCCGGCTTCGCCGGGATGACGGACTGAGGGAGAGCGCGATCAGTGACTACTAGCGTCGAACCTTCTTCTTTACCGTCTTCTTCTTCGCCGCTGGCTTCTTTTTTGCAACCGTCTTCGGCTTGACCTTCTTCGGCACGGTCATCACGCGGCCGAGCTCGGCGGGTGCTTTCAGTTTCCTGTGCTCGGCCCAGACGGCGGATAGCGCCTCGAAGATGTCGGCGCGCATCGGGGCGACCTTGCCGGCCTTCTGGTCGACATGGAGCTGCATGATCTCGTTGGTGGCGACGAGCTCGCCGGTCTTGCCGTGCAGCATGCGGTGGAAGAGATGCATGCGCTTTTCGTCGAGCCCGACCAGCTGGGTCTCGATGGTGAAGGGCTCGCCCGCTTTCATCTCGCGATAGTAGTTGAGATGCGTCTCGGCGGTGAAGAAGGTGAGGCCCGAGGCGCGATAGGCCTCGTCGTCGCCGATATAGCGGAAGAAGGCGTCGAGGCCGTCGCCGAAGGCCACCAGATAATAGGCGTCCTGCATGTGGTCGTTGTAGTCGACCCAGGAGGTCATGACGGTGCCATGATGCAGGGCGAGGGCGCCGCCGACCTTGGCGCCTTTCTTCCAGCGCTTCAGCGCCTTCAGGCGGCGCTCTTCCTCGCGCGCCAGGACGAGACCGGCGCCGACCTTGTGCTGCTTGAAGAGATGCATCATGTCGACGAGGACGTCGTTGCGCTTGGCCTCGATCTGGGCGACGGTCAGGCCGTCGGCCTGGGCCTCGCAGCCCTCGACGAGCCGCTTTTCCAGCGCGTCATTCCATTTCGGATATTTGAGATCGGTCCAGGGCAGATCTAGGGTGGGATCGAACTGATTGATGAAGGCGCGCATGCCGCCGGGGCCGCCGGCCGCGTGATAGGTGAGGAAGGAGCCCATGAAGGCCCAGCGCATGCCGGCCGAATAGACGATCGAGTCGTCGATATCGGCGGTGGTGCCGATGTCCTTGTCGAGGACATGCAGGGCCTCGCGCCACAGGGCCTCTTGGAGACGGTCGCAGATATAGCCGTCGATCTCCTTCTTGAGGCGCAGCACATGCATGCCGATGGCCTCGAAATATCTGCCGGCACGGTCCATCGCTTCGCTCGATGTCCTGTCGCCCGGCACCGTCTCGACGAGCGGCAGCAGATAGACCGGGTTGAAGGGATGGGCGATGATGACGCGCTCCGGATGGGCGCATTCTGACTGGAGCCTGGAGGGCAGGAAGCCCGAGGAGGAGGAGGCGATGATCACATCCGGCCGCGAATAGCTGTCGAGATCCTTGAAGAGCTTGATCTTGAGCGCCTCGCGCTCCGGCGCGGCTTCATGGATGAAGTCAGCATTTGACGCCATCTCCTTGAGATCAGTGGTGAAGCTGAGCTTGCCCTGCTTCACCTTGGGGGTGTTGAGGAGGCGGATCATCGACGGCCAGGCGACGTCGATGGCGGCCCTGAGCTTGGCTTCGGCTTCCGGCACGACGTCATAGGCGATGACATCATAGCCACGGATGAGCAGGCGCGCCGCCCAGCCGGCGCCGATGAGGCCCGTTCCCGCAATGCCGACGGTCTTGATGGACATGGATGTTTCCTCTCTGATTTTTGGAAGACACCCTCATCCGGCCTTCGGCCACCTTCTCCCGCAAGCGGGAGAAGGGAAGGTCGAGAGAGGGCTGTGGCTTTCAGCGCTTCTTCAATTTCAGGATGTCGCGCGCTTCGTCGGGGCTCGCGACCTTGGAGCCGAGAATCTCGATGATCTTCACGGCGCGCTCGGTCAGCGTGCCGTTCGAGGCATAGACGCCCTTTTCGAGATAGAGATTGTCCTCGAGGCCGACGCGCACATGGCCGCCGAGCAGGACCGCCTGCGCCACCATCGGGAACTGGTTGCGGCCGATGCCGAAAGCGGCCCAGATGGCGTTCTTAGGCAGCTCGCCGACCTGATAGGCCATGGTCTGGGTGTTGACAGGAGCGCCCCACGGAATGCCGAGGCAGAGCTGGAAGAGCGGCGGATCGTCGACGAGGCCCTCGGCGACGAGCTGCTTGGCGAACCACAGATTGCCGGAATCGAAGATCTCCATCTCGGGCTTGACACCGTAGGACTGGATGAGTTTCGCCTGCTCGCGCAGCTGCGTCGGCGTCTGCACGACGATGGTGTTGCCGTCGCCGAAATTGAGCGTGCCGCAATCGAGCGTGCAGATCTCGGGGCGGAGCTCCTTCACATGGAGGAGGCGCTCGACGGGACCGACGAGATCGGTATTGGCCTCGTTGAACTGGCGCGGCGTCTCGCCGGGGCCGATCTCGACATCGCCGCCCATGCCGGCGGTGAGGTTGATGATGACGGTCTTGTTCTTGGCGCGGATGCGGTCGACGACCTCGGCATAATATTCGACATTGCGGGCGCCCTTGCCGGTCTTCGGATTGCGCACATGGCAGTGGACCACGGCGGCGCCGGCGTCGGCCGCCTCGAGTGCCGCATTGGCGATCTGCTCGGGGGTTACCGGAATGGCCGGGTGCTTGCCGACCGTGTCGCCCGCACCGGTCACGGCGCAGGTGATGATGACTTTCGGATTCATTCTGTCCTCCCTGGGATTTGGATCGGCGCAGAGTAAGGGCGGATTCGTGATCAGATTTGACTTTTTTCGCCCTGAGATTGATATTTGCTGCCGCAATGGCCCGCGATATCGCCTTTTTGCTCATTCCGCGTTTTTCCATGATCGCGCTGTTTTCGGCGCTCGAGCCCTTGCGCGTCGCCAACCGGTTCGCCGGCGAGGTGTTCTCCTGGCGCTTCGTGTCGATGGATGGCGAGGCGGTCATCGCCTCCAACGGCATCCCGGTGTCGGTCTCGGCGAGCCTCGAGGAGATCGGCCGGCCGGATGTGGTTTTTGCCTGCGCCTCTTACGAGCATGAGGCGGGCATGGGGCGGCCGGTGCTCAACGAGCTGCGCCGGCTCGCCCGCAACGGCGCGCTGCTGGGTGCGGTCGATACCGGCGCCTTCCTGCTGGCGGGCGCCGGCGTGCTCGACGGCCATCGCGCCACCTGCCACTGGGAGACGCTGCCGGCGTTCCGTGAAAGCTATCCCGGGATCGATGTGGCGGAAGAGACCTATGTGCTCGACCGCGGCCGTATGACGGCGTCGGGCGGTGCGGCGGCCCTCGACATGATGCTCGACTGGCTGGGCTCGATCGAAAGCGAGGCGCTGGCGCAGAAGGTGGCCGACACGCTCGTCCATACCCGCCATCTCAATCATCCGGGCGAGGCCCGGGTGCCGGTCGGCACGCGCTACCGCGTCGGCGACCCGCGCCTCGTCAAGGCGATCCGGCTGATGGAGGAGCATGTCGAGGACAAGCTGACCGTTACGGATGTGGCGGCGACGGCGGGACTGTCCGACCGCCAGCTCGAGCGGCTGTTCCACAAGCACCTGCAGACGACGCCGGTCGGTTTCTACCGGCAATTGCGCCTCGACCGGGCGCAGCGCCTTCTGACCTATTCGCGCCTGAGCGTGCGCGACGTGGCGCTCGCCACCGGCTTTTCGACGCTCGCCGAATTCTCCCGCGCCTTCAAACAGAAATTCGGCAAACCGCCGAGCCATGCCAGGATAAGCACAGGATGAAGCGACTTTGGCAAAGAGGCATGATCGCGCTCGCCCGCTCGGGCGCAGTCAAGGATTTCATGCAAGGCCGGGACGGCATGAGGAAGCTGGCCCAGCGCTTCGTGGCGGGACCCGATGCCGCGTCTGCCTTCGCGACGGCGGAGCAGCTTCTCGATGAGAAGGGCATCCGCACCTCGTTCTATTATCTCGGCGAATATGTCGACCGGCTGGAGCTGGTGCAGGAGAATGTCGACCAGAAGCTCGCCATCGCCGCCAGGCTCGCCGATGCGGATCTCGATGTACATATCTCGGTCGATCCGACGCAGATCGGGCTGCAGACCGATGTGGAGCAGGTGGGGCCGCGCGCCCGCAACATCGGCCGCGCCATCGCGCTCGCCTCCGGCGGCAAGCCCGGCCTCCATTGCCTCATGCTCGACATGGAGGATGCGAGCGTCGTCGATGTCACGCTGGCGCTGCATGACGATCTCCGGCGGCTGGAGCTGCCCGCCGCAGTGACGCTGCAGGCCTATTTGCGGCGCACCGAAGGTGATCTGGCCAGACTGATCGCGGCCGGCGCGAAAGTGCGCCTCGTCAAGGGCGCCTTCGTCGGTGCACGGCATGTGGCCTTCACGACGGAGGCGGAGATCAAGGCTAATTATCGCAGGCTCGTGGCGCTGATGCTGAGCGAGGAAGCGCGCGAAAGTGGTTTCTATCCGATCATCGCCACCCATGACGACCGCATCCGGGCCGAAGCCTCGGCGCTTGCCCGCGAGAATGGCTGGCCGCAGGGCTCCTATGAGTTCGAGATGCTATTGGGCGTACGCAGCGATGTCGCCGAGGCGCTGGTGCGGCAGGGCGAAAGGGTCCGTCTCTATGTGCCCTTCGGGCGCGATTGGTGGCCTTATGCGATCAGGCGGATCGGCGAAAATCCCGCCAACGGCGTGCTGCTCGCGCGCGCTCTGCTAGCGCGACGGTAGCGCCGCCTGCCATTCCTTGATCCAGTCGAGCGGCCAGATCAGCATGATGATGTTGAGGGTGAGATTGTCGCGGATCATGAAGCCGGTGAACAATTCGAAGAAGATGGCGAGCGCGACCGTGACCCAGACGGGCGCCCGCCAGGCGAGGAAGAAACCGGCCACCATGGCCAGGATGTCGCTCACCGAATTGATGACGCTGTCGCCGAAATAATCGAGCGAGACGGTCGCCTCGCGATAGCGGTTGATGATGAAGTCGCTGTTCTCGACGATCTCCCAGGCGCCCTCGACCAGGATGGCGAGGCAGAGCCTCAGCCCCAAGGGCCAGCGCCGGCCGATGAGCCATAACAGCCCATAGAAGATGAAGCCGTGAATGAGATGGGAGGGCGTATACCAGTCGGTGAGATGCTGGGAGTTCTCCGAACTCATCACCACGCCATGCCAGAGCTTGACATAGCCGCATTTGCAGATGGGCTCGCGGCCCATCGAAAGGAGAATGGCGGCGCAGGCGATGATGAGCAGGGCGGCGGCCAGCCAATAGACGGTCTGGCGGCGCGCCTGTGCGGAAAAGATCGTGTCCGTCATGCGATTCGAGCCCCTGCCATCGATATGGCAGAGGCTCTAGTCCAGTGGGGCTGGAAAGTCACGGCCAACGCATCGGACCGAAAAGTGCGAAGCGGTTTTCGGGCAATCCGATGCGCAGAACATGAGATGGAGCGCCGGAGCGATTCTCAGAGAGCGTCCGGCGCTCCAGCGTTTGTCAGCCGCGGCTCGGCAGGGCCTTGAAGATCATCTTGCCGGGCTGCTGGCTGACGCCTTTGGCCTTGCCCGGATTTTGGAATTTCACGCCTTCGGATACTTTCGCCTGGTCGATCGTGTAGGCGGTGACGACATTGCGCGCCGTCTGGGGCGTGGCGCCGGGCGAGAAGCTGGGCGCCGAGGCGGCCAGCGCCTGGCCGGCGGCGAAAACAGTGAGGGCGGCGACGATGGTGAGGGTCTTCATGAGGAGAGCTCCGCGTGGTTGGTCGTTTCGTTGTGTTGCCTCAACGATGCCGATCATGGGCAATCGAGCCTGAATCCGGTTTGAAAGATCCATTCATAAGAGGTTCACGCATCGGCCGCCGGCGCCTCGACCAGCGAGCAGCCGGAGATCTTCCACGACCCGTCGGGCTGGCGCTCCATGGCGTAGAACGCCGTCCAGGCCTTGCCGTTGGCATCGACGATAGTGACATGCTGGGTCGGCTGGCCGCCCATTTCGTTGCCGATCCGGCCGAAACTGTAGGACTGCCGGCGATAGACCGGCGCATAACCTTTCTGGACCATCGACATGAAGACCTCGGGGGTCGGGAAGAGGCGCTGGATGTTGGGGGCGGCGAAGCCATAAGCGGCGGCGCCGTCATCGGCCGTGAAGGCATCGAGCTGGCTGGTGATGATGCGCTGAAATTCCGCCGCTTCGGCGTCCGATATGCCTTGCGCGCGCACGGGCAGGGCCGCAACCAGGAAGGCCAGGGCGCCGGCAAGGGCAATCAGCAGTCTGCGGGTCATGAGCGTATCTCCCTGATGGGTTTACGCGGCACCGGCGCTCGAGGTTGCAGGCGGTCGATAATGGCATGAAAGGCTTCTGATATCGAGTGTTAGTACTTTGGTCTCAATTGGTGGTCGCTTGACCCTTCCAGCCGCCCGGCGCAAGCTCACTGGTGGCGAAGACATAGGATCGGCCCCCATAAGCACTCCAAACTGGGACCGCGCGATCCTCCTGGGAGGAAAATCGATGTCTGCGATCTCCATGAAAGTGAATGGGAAAGCCGTGTGCGGCGCCGTCGAGCCGCGCACGCTTCTGGTGCAGTTCCTGCGCGAGAATCTGGGCCTGACGGGCACCCATGTGGGCTGCGACACCAGCCAGTGCGGCGCCTGCGTCGTGCATGTGAACGGCAAGGCGATCAAATCCTGCACCGCGCTCGCGGTCGCCTGTGACGGCGCCGAGGTGACGACCGTCGAGGGACTCGCCACCAACGGCAAGCTGCATCCGATGCAGGAGGCCTTCCGCGAGCATCACGGGCTCCAATGCGGCTTCTGCACGCCCGGGATGCTCATGGCCGCCGTCGATCTCGTGAAGCGCAGGGGCAAGGATCTGGACGAGCAAACCATCCGCCACGAGCTCGAAGGCAATATCTGCCGCTGCACCGGCTATCACAATATCGTCAAGGCCATCCAGGCCGGCGCCGAGAATATGTAACGCAAGCCAGAGCGATCAGGAGGACAAATCATGGACACCGGTATCGGCGCTCGGGTCAAGCGCAAGGAAGATCACCGCTTCATCACCGGCAAGGGTCAGTATACGGACGACATCAATCTGAAGGACCAGACCTACGCCTATTTCGTGCGCAGCCCGCATGCGCATGCGGCCATCAAATCCATCAATGTGCCGGAATGGGCGCCGGAGGACGGCGTCGTCGCCGTGCTCACCGGCGATCATGTCGCCGAGGACAAGATCGGCGGTCTCATCTGCGGCTGGATGATCCATTCCAAGGACGGCTCGCCGATGAAGGCCGGGCCGCATCCGATCCTGGCGCAGGGCAAGGCGCGCTATGTCGGCGATCATGTCGCCGTCGTCATCGCCGAAACCAAAGCGCAGGCGAAAGCCGCCGCCGCTCGCGTCGATGTCGCCTATGACGTGCTGCCGCATGTGGTCGACGCCGCCAAGGCGCGCTCGTCCAAGGCGCAGATCCATGACGTGGCGCCCGACAATACGGTGTTCGAGTGGTCGCTCGGCGACAAGGCGGCGACGGAAGCCGCTTTCCAGCGCGCCCATCACGTGACCAAGCTCGACATCGTCAACAACCGGCTCATCCCCAATGCGATGGAGCCCCGCGCCGCCATCGGCTCCTATGACGCCGGCAGCGACCATTTCACGCTCTATACGACGAGCCAGAATCCGCATGTCGCCCGCCTAGTGATCTCGGCCTTCAACGGTCTGGCGCCCGAGCACAAACTGCGCGTCATCGCGCCGGATGTCGGCGGCGGCTTCGGCTCCAAGATCTTCATCTATGCCGAGGAAGTGGTCTGCGCCTGGGCGTCGAAGCGCATCGGCGGCCGGCCGGTCAAATGGACGGCCGAGCGCACCGAGAGCTTCCTCGCCGACGCGCATGGCCGCGATCATGTGACCCATGCCGAGCTCGCGATGGACGAGCAGGGCCGCATTCTGGGCCTCAAATGCCACACGATTGCGGGCATGGGCGCCTATCTCTCGACCTTCGCCTCCTGCGTGCCGACCTATCTCTATGCGACGCTGCTGTCCGGCCAGTATGCCATTCCGGCGATCTATGCCGAGGTGGATGCGGTCTATACCAACACGGCGCCCGTCGATGCCTATCGTGGCGCCGGACGGCCGGAGGCCACCTATGTGGTCGAGCGCATCGTCGAGACGGCGGCGCGCGAGATGAAGATCGATCCGGCGGAATTCCGCCGGCGCAACTTCGTCACGACTTTCCCGCATCAGACGCCGGTCATCATGACCTATGACGCGGGCGACTATGACGCCTCGCTGCAGAAGGCGCTGGAGATCGCCGACTACAAAGGCTTCGCGGCGCGCAAATCGGCGGCCGCCAAGCAGGGCAAATTGCGCGGCATCGGCTTCGCCAACTACATCGAAGCCTGCGGCATCGCGCCCTCGGCGGCGGTGGGCTCGCTCGGCGCCGGCGTCGGCCTGTGGGAATCGGCCGAGGTCCGGGTCAATCCCGTGGGGACCGTCGAGGTGCTCACCGGCTCGCACAGCCACGGCCAGGGCCATGAAACGACCTTCGCCCAGCTCGTCTCCGACCGGCTCGGCATCGACATCGACAATGTCGCGATCGTCCACGGCGACACCGACAAGGTGCAGTTCGGCATGGGCACCTACGGCTCGCGCTCGGGCGCCGTCGGCATGACGGCCATCTCCAAGGCGCTCGACAAGGTCGAGGCCAAGGCGAAGAAGGTCGCCGCCCATGTGATGGAGGCGGCCGAAGGCGACATCGAGTTCAAGAACGGCAGCTTCTCGGTGAAAGGCACCGACAAGAAGATGGCGTTCGGCGAAGTGGCGCTGGCGGCCTATGTGGCGCATAAATTCCCGACCTCGGAAATCGAGCCGGGGCTCAAGGAAAGCGCCTTCCACGATCCGAGCAACTTCACCTTCCCGGCAGGCTGCCATATCTGCGAGGTCGAGATCGACAGCGAGACCGGCGTCACCGAGATCGTGAACTGGACGGCGGTCGACGATTTCGGCACCGTCATCAATCCGATGATCGTCGAAGGCCAGGTGCATGGCGGCATCACGCAGGGCGTCGGCCAGGCGCTGACCGAAGGCTGCGTCTATGACAGCGAGTCGGGCCAGCTGCTGACCGGATCCTATATGGACTACTGCATGCCGCGCGCCACCGACGTGCCGTCCTTCAAGCTCGGCTTCACCGAAACCAAATGCCCGTCCAATCCCCTGGGCATGAAAGGCTGCGGCGAGGCGGGTGCGATCGCGGCGCCGGCGGCGGTCATGAACGCCATGACCGATGCCCTGGGCGTCAAGGACCTGCCGATGCCGGCAAGTCCGCATACGGTGTGGAAGGCGCTGAAAGCCGGCAAGATGGCGGCGGAATAAGGGAGGGTATCATGGAAAATTTCACCTATCACAGACCCGCGAAACCCGCCGACGCCGTCAAGGCGATGAAGAAGGCGGCGGACGGCAAGTTCCTGTCGGGCGGCATGACCTTGCTGCCGACCATGAAGCAGGGGCTCGCGGCGCCCTCCGACATCATCGATCTCGGCGGCCTCGGAAATTCCGGCATCGAGGTCGGCGCCGGCACGGTGACGGTCAAGGCCGGCACCGTCCATGCCGATGTCGCCGCCGACAAGGGCGTCAGGACGGCCATTCCGGCGCTGGCGGCGCTCGCCGGCGGGATCGGCGATCCGCATGTGCGCAATCGCGGCACGATCGGCGGCTCCATCGCCAATAATGATCCCGCGGCGGATTACCCCGCCGCCGTGGTCGGCCTTAACGCCACGGTCGTCACCTCGTCGCGCCGGATCGCGGGCGACAAGTTCTTCACCGACATGTTCACCACGGCGCTGAAGGATTCGGAGATCGTCACCGCGGTCGAATTCCCGGCGCCCAAGCGCGCGGCCTATGTGAAGTTCCCCAACCCGGCGTCGCGCTACGCCATGGTCGGCGTCATGGTGGCCGAGCTTCAGGACGGCACGGTGCGCGTGGCGGTGACGGGGGCCGGACCGAAAGTGTTCCGCGTGCCGAAAATGGAAAAGGCACTGGCGGCCAATTTCTCGGCCGACGCCATTGCCGGCATCAAGGTCGACGCGAAGAACCTCAACAGCGACATCCATGCTTCGCCCGAATACCGCGCCCATCTCGTGACCGTGCTGGCGCGCCGCGCGGTGGCGGCAGCGGCGAAGTAGCACCGTTTGGGCTTTTGCGAATGATGGGGCCTGTATGTATAGACATGCGGGCCCTTTTGTTTTGAAGGATCATCATGCCGAAACCGCTCCCCCTTTCGATCGACGCGACGGCGACGCTGCTCGGTTCGGAGAATTACATCGCCGACCGGGCGCTGAGCACGGTGGTGTTTCTCGCGCTCAGGATGGGGCGGCCACTGTTCCTCGAGGGCGAGGCGGGTGTCGGCAAGACCGAGATTGCCAAGGTGCTGGCCGAGGCGCTGGGCCGCCGGCTGATCCGGCTGCAATGTTATGAAGGTCTCGACGTCAATGCGGCGGTCTATGAGTGGAATTACTCGGCCCAGATGATCGAGATCCGGCTCGCCGAAGCCGCGGGCGAGCTCGACCGCGACCGGCTCGGCCATGACATTTTCTCGGAGAAGTTCCTCACCAAGCGGCCGCTGCTGCAGGCGCTGGAGGCGCCCAAGGGGGCGGCGCCGGTTCTCCTCATCGACGAGCTCGACCGCACCGATGAGGCCTTCGAAGCGTTCCTGCTCGAAGTGCTGTCCGATTTCCAGGTGACCATCCCGGAGCTCGGCACCGTCAAGGCGGAAGAGCCGCCGATCGTCATCATCACTTCCAACCGCACCCGCGAAGTCCACGACGCACTGAAGCGGCGCTGCCTCTATCACTGGGTCGGCTATCCCGATGCCGAACGCGAGGTCGCCATCATCAAGGCGCGCCGGCCCGAGGCGTCGGAGAAGCTCGCCCGCGAGGTCGTCGGCTTCGTCCAGGCGCTGCGCGGCGGCGAGCTCTACAAGGCGCCGGGCGTGGCCGAGACGCTCGACTGGGTGTCGGCGCTGCATGAGCTCGACGCGGTGGCGCTCGATCCGCAGACGGTCAACGACACGCTGGGCGTGCTGCTCAAATATCAGGACGACATCGTGCGCATAGAAGGCTCGGAGGCGAAGCGCATCCTCGACCAGATCAAGGCCGAGATCGCGGCCATGGCGCGGACCTGATGGAGCGGCCGCCTCCGTCCATGATGATGATGGGCGGCTCGCCCTCGGGCCGACTCGCCTTCAACATCATGCATTTCGCCCGCGTGCTGCGCGAGGCGGGGCTTCCCGTCGGGCCCGGCCATGTGATCGACGCGCTCGACGCCGCGATGATCGGCACGCTCCGCTCGCGCGAGGACTTCTACTGGACGCTGCACGCTGTCTTCGTGAAGCGGCGCGAGCAGAAGGAGATCTTCGACCAGGCCTTCCACGTCTTCTGGAAGAAGCCGAAGATGCTGGAGCAGCTGATGCAGCTGATGTTCCAGCAGATCACCCGGCCGGCGGACGAAAAAGCGAAGAAGGCCGGCTTCCGGCGTCTGGCGGAAGCGATGTTCGACAAGGTCGAGAGCCAGAGCCGGCGCGAGGAGAAGCCGGGGTCCCTCGAATTCGACGCGACCTTCTCGCATTCCGCCCTGGAGGTGCTGCGCGCCAAGGATTTCGAGCAGATGACGGTCAGCGAGCAGGCGCAGGCGCGCCAGGCGATCGCGCGGATGCGTCTCCACCGGCTCGAGATCCCGACACGGCGCTACCGGCCGTTCCACAGCGGCGAGCGGGTGGATTTGCGACGCACGCTCAAGGGGTCGCTCAGGGCCGGCGGACATCTCATCGATCTCGCCCGGCGCGAGCGGCAGTGGCGCGAGCCGCCGCTGGTGGTGCTCTGCGACATATCAGGCTCGTGCTCGAACTACAGCCGCATGTTCCTGCATTTCCTGCATGGTCTCATGAATGACCGCGAGCGCGTTTCGGTCTTCCTGTTTGGCACGAGACTCACCAATATCTCCCGCGAGCTCAGACGGCGCGACGTCGATGAGGCGATGATGAAGGTCGCCTCGGCGGTCAGGGACTGGTCGGGCGGCACCCGCATCGGCGGCGCGCTGAAGGAGTTCAACTATAAATGGGCGCGGCGGGTGCTGGGCCAGGGCGCCCATGTGCTGCTGATGACCGACGGGCTCGACCGCGAGGACGTCACTTTGCTCGAGACCGAAATGGCGAGGCTGCGCCGCTCCGCCAAGCGCATCATCTGGCTCAACCCGCTTCTGCGCTATCAAGGCTTCGAGGCGCGCGCCGCTGGCATTCGCGCCATGATGCCCTATATCGATGAATTCAGGCCGGTCCATTCGCTCGACAGCCTCGCCGATCTGGCGGCCGCGCTTGCGGCGCGCAAGCGGGCGGAGCATGATCCAAGGACCTGGCTCAAGGCAGGTTAGGAGAATTACCATGGCAGGCTCCGATCCCACCGTGCTCGATCAGGCGGCACAGTGGCTGAAGGACGGGCGGCAATTGGCGCTCGCCACCGTCATCGAAACCTGGGGCTCGGCCCCGCAGCCGGTCGGCAGCCAGCTCGTCATTGACGCCAACGGCAACTTCATCGGCTCGGTATCGGGCGGCTGCGTCGAAGGCGCCGTCGTCACCGAGGCGATCGACATCATATCATCGGGCAGATCCAAGACGCTCGCTTTCGGCGTGGCGGACGAGACGGCGTGGAAGGTCGGGCTCGCCTGCGGCGGCAAGATCCGCGTCTATGTGGAACCGCTCGGCTCATGAAATTCGACGTCTTCGAGCAGGTCCTGGAGGCGCGGGCCCGGCGCAAGGCCGTGGCGCTCGTCACCGAGCTCGCCAATGGGGCGCAGCGCGTGGTGGCGCGCGACCATGCCGCCGACGATATTCTCGCCCATGTGCTGGACGAGGCCTTCCGCTTCGACCGCAGCGGCGTGCACAAGGTCCCGGAAGGCGAATTCTTCGTCCACATCTACAATCCGGCGCTGCGCCTCGTCATCATCGGCGCCGTCCATATCGCGCAGGCGGTGATCCCGATCGCCAAGGCGGCGGGTTATGACGTGGTGGTGGTCGACCCGCGTGGCGCCTTCGCCACCGGCGCCCGGTTTCCCGACATCACGCTCCATGCCGAATGGCCGGACGAGATCCTGCCGAAGCTGGAGCTCGACCAGCGCACCGGCATTCTGGCGCTGACCCATGATCCCAAGATCGACGACCCGTCGCTGCATCTGGCTCTCCGGTCGAAGGTTTTCTATATCGGCGCGCTCGGCTCGAAGAAGAACCAGGCGGCGCGCGCCGGCCGCCTCACGAGCGCCGGCTTCACCGGAGCCGATATCGCGCGCATCCACGGGCCCATCGGGCTCAATATCGGCGCCCAGGGCGCGCCCGAAATCGCGATCTCGATCATGGCCGAGGTGACGCGCGTGCTGAGGCTGGGGAGCTAGGTGATGCCACGCGCCATCACCACCCAGACTGCGCTTATTCAATGGGCCCCGGCTTTCGCCGGGGTGACGGACGAGAGATGAAGTTCGGCGAACTCCCGATCGCGGAAGCGGAAGGCGCGATCCTGGCGCATTCGGTCAAGCATAGAACCGGCATGTTCAAGAAGGGCCGGGTGCTGACCCAGGCCGATGTCGGCCTGCTGGCGGAGAGCGGTGTCGCCCATGTCTTCGCCGCGCGCCTGTCGGAGGACGACGTCCCGGAAGACAAGGCGGCGGAGACCGTGGCCAAGGCCATTGCCGGCGAGGGCACGACCGTCCAGGCGCCTTTCACGGGCAGAGCCAATCTGCATGCGCATCGCCGCGGCCTCGTCGTCATCGACGCCGAACGCGTGAAGGCCTTCAACCGGGTGCATGAGAGCCTGACGCTCGCCACCTCGGCGCCCTTCGAGATCGTCGAGGAGCGGCAATTGGTGGCGACGGTGAAGGTCATTCCCTTCGCGGTGCCGCGCGACATGCTGGAAGAGGGGCTCGCCGTCATCGGCGCCGACCCCGTCATTCGCGTCGAGAGCTTCAAGCACCGCAAGGCCGGTCTCGTCATCACGAAACTCCCGCAGACCAAGCCGTCGCTGATCGCCAAATCGGAAGAGGCGATCCGCGAGCGCATCGCCGCGCTCGATGGCGAGCTCGCCGAAGTGATGGTGGTCGACCACGCGGTGGCGCCGGTGAGCGACGCGGTGGCGGCACTGCACGGCAAGAGCCGCAATCCGATCCTGATCTTCGGCGCCTCGGCCATCGTCGACCGGGGCGATGTCATTCCGGCCGCCCTCGAGCAGGCGGAAGGCGAGGTGGTGCATCTCGGCATGCCGGTCGACCCCGGCAATCTGATGATGTTCGGCCGGCTCGAAGGGGCGTCGGTGATCGGCGTTCCCACTTGCGCGCGCTCGCCCAAGCTCAATGGCTTCGACTGGGTGCTGGCGCGGATCATGGCGGGCCTGCATGTCTCCGGGCAGGACATCATGGATATGGGAGCAGGCGGGCTGCTCAAGGAAATCTCCACCCGGCCGGCGCCGCGCGAAGGCGAGGAGACGAAGCCGCAAAAGGCTCCGCAGATCGCAGGTTTGATCCTGGCGGCCGGCCGCTCCACCCGCATGGGCGCCAACAAGCTGCTCAGCGTCATCAACGGCCGGGCGATGATCCGCATGACGGCGGAAGCGATGCTCGCCTCGGCGGCGAAGCCGGTGCTCGTCGTCACCGGCCATGAGCATGAGAAGGTCGAGGCGGCGCTCGCCGGCCTCGACGTGCGCTTCGTCCCTAATCCGGCCTACGCGTCGGGGCTCGCGAGCTCGCTCAAGGCCGGCATCGCCGGCCTGCCCGGCGATGCTGACGGCGTCGTGGTGGCCCTGGGCGACATGCCGCTCGTCGGCGGACGCCATGTCAACCGACTCATCGCGGCGTTCAGCCCGGTCGAGAAACGCACCATCGTCGTGCCGGTGCATGCGGGCGAGCGCGGCAATCCGGTTCTGTGGGGACGCCGGCACTTCGCCGAGATACTCACCCTCGACGGTGACCGCGGCGCCAAGGGCCTCATGGACAGGCACGAAGACCAGATCACCGAGGTCCAGGTGCGCACCGATGTGGTGCTCGCCGACTTCGACACGCCGGAAGCCCTGGCCCGGCTGACCACCGCCCCACAATAGAAAGCATAGACATGATCGAATTGCCATTCGCGCGTGCGGAATATGATCTGCGGCTGAAGAAGATCCGGGCCGAGATGGAGAAGCGCGGTCTCGAGCTGCTGATCGTCAACGACGTCGCCAATCAGCATTACATCACCGGCTATGACGGCTGGTCCTTCTATACGCCGCAGGTCGTGCTGGTGCCGATCGAGAATGAAGAGCCGGTATGGATCGGCCGTGCGATGGATGCGGCGGGCGGCCTGCTCACCGCCTGGATGAAGCCTGAAAACGTCGTCGGCTTTCCGGAAGATCATGTGCAGCGCGCCGACCGCCATCCGATGGACTGGATCGCGCAATGGATCGGCCACAAGGGCTGGGGCAAGCGCCGCATCGGCATCGAGCTCGAAGCCTATTATTATTCGCCCAAGGCGCATGCGCGGCTGACCGCCGGGCTCCCCAATGCGACATTCCATGACGCCGATCTCCTGGTGAACTGGATCCGCGCGGTGAAGACGGCGTCCGAAATCGACTATCTGCGCAAGGCGTCGCTCCTGGCGCAGGCCGCCGTCAGCACCGCCTATGAGGTCATCGCGCCGGGCGTGCGCGAATGCGACGCCATCGCCCGGATCCAGGCGGCGCAGGTGGCGGGCAGTCCCGACTTCGCCGGCGACATCACGGCGCTGCCGCCGACGATCCTCGGCGGCGAGAACGCGTCGGCGCCGCATATCATGTGGAGCGACCGGCGCTTCGGCGCCAATGAGACGATCGCGCTCGAGCTCGCCGGCGTGTGCCGGCGCTATGCGGCGGGGCTTGCCCGCACGATGCAGCTCGGCAAGACGCCGCAGCGCGTCGCCGACACCGCCAAGGCGGTGATCGAGGGCATGGATGCGGTGCTGGATGCGACGCGGCCCGGTATTCACGCTGAGGATGTCGAGGCGGCCTGGCGCAAGGTGATCCAGCGGCACGGCCTCAAGAAGGAGTCGCGCATCGGCTATTCGATCGGGGTTGCCTATCCGCCCGATTGGGGCGAGCATACGATCAGCCTGCGTCCCGGCGACAAGACGGTGCTCGAGCCCGGCAATGTCGTGCATTGCATTCTCGGCATGTGGATGGAAGGCTGGGGCATCGAGGTGAGCGAGACCATTCTCGTCACCGCGCGCGGCAATGAGACACTGACCAGGTTCCCGAGGGACATCCATGTCAAAGCGTGAGCCGGAGATAGCTGAGGACATTCTCGATCGGATGATCGAGATCCGCCGCCATCTGCACCGCCATCCGGAGCTCTCGAATGAAGAGGCGAAGACCCAGGCTTATCTGAAAGCGGCGCTGGAAAAGGAAGGCCTGGCCGGGGTGCGCGAGGTCGCGGGCTACGGGCTTGCGGTCGATATCGTCGGTGGGGCGCAGCCTTCCAACCGCAAGGTGGCGATCCGCGCCGATATCGACGCGCTGCCGATCGTGGAAGAGTCGGGCGTCGATTTCGCCTCGCTCAATCAGGGCGTGATGCATGCCTGCGGCCATGACGCGCATGCCGCCATGGTGTTCGCCACCGCGGCGCATCTCCATCGCAGCCGCGACACATTCGCCGGCACGGTGCGCATCATCTTCCAGCCGGCCGAGGAGGCCGAGCCGCTGGGCGGCCGGCGGGTGGTCGAGGAGGGGCTGCTCGATGATGTCGACGGCGCCATCGGCATCCATGTCGACCCCTATACGGAGGCCGGCAAGATCGCCGTCGGCAGCGGGCCTTACACGCTCGCCTGCGACATTTTCGACGCGACGGTGACCGGCTCTTCCGCCCATGCGGCGAAGCCGTCCGAAGGTGTCGACGCGATCGCCGCCGCCGCGGCGATGGTGTCGGAAATCCAGAAGATCGTGGCGCGCGAGATCGATCCTTACGATCCGCTGGTCATTTCGGTGACCGGTTTCGAAGGCGGCGGCGCCTATAATGTGATCGCCGACAAGGTGCGGCTGAAAGGGACGATCCGCAGCGGCAATGAGGCGACGCGGGCCAAGGCCTGGAAGCGCCTGCGCGAGATCCTCACCGGCGTGGCGCTGAGCCATCAGGCCACGGTCGAGCTCGACATCAAACGCGGCGAGCCGCCGGTGGTGAACGACAAGGAGCTCACCCGCATCGTCAGCGACAGTGCGGCGGAGCGGCTCGGGCCGGAGAACGTGCTGAACATGCCGGGCTGGACGGCGGCCGATGATTTCGGCTTCTACAGCGAGAAGCGCCCGTCGGTCTATTTCCGCCTCGGCATCCGCAATGAGGGCATGGACGCGGTCTATCCGCTGCATCACCCGAAGTTCAGGGTCGATGAGGCGGCGCTGCCGGCCGGGGCGGTGACGCTCGCCGCCGCCGCGCAGCGTTTCCTGGCGACGGAAGAGGACTAGGCTCGCCCTCAGCGGCGCTTGCCGTCGAGGCCGGCGATCAGCGCGCTCAGGCCGAACTCGAAATCGCTGTCGGGATCGTGCTGGCGCAGGACCGCCTGCGCCGCGTTGAGCATCGGAAATTCGCGCGCGTCGGGGAGCGGGGTTTTCTCGCCGCGCCCGCGCGCCGCTTCCGCCGCCGCCTGTTCCTCGAGCACCCAGCCGACGACGAAAAAACCGATCGCTATCTGAGCGCGGATGGCGTCCTCGGGCGAGAAGCCGGCATCGCACAGGAAGCGTGTCTCGCGCTCCTGGGCCGGATAGTCCTTGGCCTCGGGCCGGGTGCCGACATGGACGCGGGCGCCGTCGCGATAGGCCAGCAGCGCCTTGCGGAAGGCGCGTGCTTCGCCGGCGAGCCAGATGCGCCAGTCGGTTCCCGCTGCGGGCGGCCTCTCGTCGCCGCGCACCAGCATCGCCTCCGCCATCGCGTCGAGCAGATCGCGCTTGTTCCTGAAATGCCAATAAAGCGACGCCGACTTGATGCCGAGCCGCTCGGCGAGCTTGCGGGTGGTGACACCGTCGATGCCGACCTCGTTGAGAAGGGTCAGGGCCTCGCGGACGACCTGATCGCGCTGCAGGGAAGTCGTGTTCATATTGACTCCCTATCACTGATAGGTTAATGCCGCAACCTATCACTGATAGGGATTCTCATGGCTCGCACACTCGAACCCATTTCCGCCGAGATCTGGGGCCGCTCCGCCATCCTGATCGCCGGCGGCTTCGCCTCGATGTTCACCGCGACGGTGATCAATGCGGCCTTGCCGGCGCTGAGCGTCGAATTCGCCGGATCGCTGGACGACGTCCAATGGGTCGCCACCGCTTTTCTGATCGGCCTCGCCGCGGCGATTCCGGTGAGCGGATGGCTGGCGAAGCGCGTCGGCCTCACGCGGCTCTGGTTTCTGAGCCTGGCGCTGTTCACCGCGCTCTCGATGGGCTGCGCGCTGGCGCCGTCGCTCGAGATGCTGATCGCGCTGCGCCTGGCGCTCGGGCTTGCCGGCGGGGTGCTGGTGCCCGTCTCTCAGATGCTGCTCGGTCTCATCGCCGGTCCGGGGCGTATGGGCCGGGTGATGTCGGTGCTGGGCGTGCCGATCGCTCTGGCGCCGGCGCTCGGCATCACCTTCGGCGGGATGCTGCTGGCGCAATATGGCTGGGCGTCGCTGTTTTGGATCAACGTGCCCATAGGGCTCGCCGGCCTCGTGGCCGGCTGGCTGTGGCTGCCCCGGATCGCGGCCGAAACGGCGGGACGCTTCGACATCCTAGGCTTCCTTCTGCTGGCGCTGGGCCTGCCGCTTCTCAGCTGGGGCGTGTCCGTTCTCGGTCACGATTCCTCCGCGTCGGGCCACGTGATCGCCGGCGCCGCCGCCGGAGCAGGGCTTCTGCTGCTGATCGTCTTCGGCTTTCACGCCGCGCGCCGCAGTGAACCGCTGCTCAAGGTGGCGCTGCTCGCCAAGCCGGTTTTCGCGATGGCGAGCCTCATCGTCTTCGCGGCGGGCTTCATCACCTTCGGCGCGCAGATCGTGCTGCCCCTCTATTATCTCATGGTGCGCGGCGACAGCGCGGAAACGGCCGGGCTGCTCATGCTGCCGCAGGCGCTCGGCATTGCGGTGGCGTTGCCCATGGGCGGCTGGCTGACCGACCGTTTCGGCGGCGGCATCGCGGTCATCGGCGGCATTTTCCTGGCGGCCGCGGGCACCGTCGCCCTGGCGGTGGTGGGCGACGCGCAGTCCGACTGGTGGCTCGCGACGGTGCTGGTCCTGCGCGGCTTCGGCCTCGCGATGCTGTCGATGCCCGCCTATAGCGCCGCCTTCGCGACGGTCGGCAAATCGGACGTGCCGCACGCCATCCCGATCATCAATGTGATCTATCGGATCGGCGGCGCGCTCGGCACCGTGCTGCTGATCATGATGTTCCAGATCGGGGCCGGGGCGGTCCAGCCGACGGCGCAAGCGGCGCTGACGGGCTTTCATCTGAGCCACTGGATCATGGCCGGCCTGCTGCTTCTGACGCTGCCCGCGGCCCTGGTGCTTCGCCGGCGCGAGACGCAGCGATAGATTGCCACGCTCATGCCATCGCCTCTATGGTTCACCTGTCTGGTTTGCGCATGAGGTTTTGCGATGCTTCCGATTCCCGCCGACATCTTCACCGAGCCCACGAATGTGTCCCCGGACACGCTCGCCAATCTGGGGCCGTTGCGCGGGCTTGCGGGTCTATGGCAGGCCGACAAGGGCGTCGACATAAATCCCAAGGCCGAGGGGCCGGAACGGCGGGTGTTCATCGAGCATGTGCGCATGGATCCGATCGATGCGCAGACCAATGGCCCGCAGCTCTTCTACGGCTTGCGCTATCACATCCACATCAACACGCCGGAAGAAGACATCACGTTCCACGACCAGGTCGGCTACTGGCTGTGGGAGCCGGCGACCGGCCTCATCCTGCAGACCGTCGCCATTCCACGCGGCCAGGTCGTGCTGGCGGCGGGACATGCGGGACCGAATGACAAAAAAATATCGGTCGCCGCAAAACGCGGCGACACGAAATACGGCATCTGCTCGACCGAGTTTCTCGACGAAGCGTTCCGTACCGACAGCTACCGCATCGACATCACGTTCAACGACGACGACAGCTGGACCTATCTCGTCCAGACCGATCTTTTCGTGCACGGCAAGCCGTTCAATCATCACGACACGAACACGCTGAAACGCGCGGGGGCCGCCACCGCCAATCCGCTGGCCACGATCCTCGGCCGGCGCGCGGCGAAGAAATAAAGCGCTCCGTCAGTCACGAAAAGGTTACCGACGGTCACGATCAGTTCAGGCCTACCGGGCCCGATCCGTGATCTACGGTGCTTCCGCGGACGACTATTTTTCAGGATTAAGCCGCGGCCGGGTTCCGTACACGTTATATGGACAGATTCAAAGGCCGCTTCGATGTCATCGGGCAACTGACTTCGCTGAGACGTTATGCGCGTTCGCTGACGCGCGACCCGGCCGATGTCGAGGATCTCGTTCACGATGCGCTGCTGCGGGCCTTCGAGCGAAAGCATACGTTCCGGCAGGACGGCAATCTGCGCAGCTGGCTGCTGTCGATCCTTCACAATGCGTTCGTCGACGGCCGCCGGTCGCGCCGCTCGGAGCAGGCCAGGATAGAAGCGGCCGAGCAGGTGGCGGCGACATTCGCCGAGCCGCCGCAGGAGCATGTCGTCAGGCTGTCGCAGATCCGCGCGGCCTTCTTCGATCTGCCCGAGGAGCAGAGGACGGCGCTTCATCTCGTCGCCATTGAAGGCCTGTCCTACCAGGAGGCCGCGGATGCGCTCAGCATTCCGATCGGCACGCTCATGTCACGGATCGGCAGGGCGCGGGCGAGCCTGCGGGAGCTCGAGTCCGCCGCTCCGCCAGGATCCAGATCTCATTTGAAGCTCGTGGGAGGCGGGGATGAATAGGCCATTAGATTCCATCCAGGACACCGATCTCGACGCCTATGTCGATGATCAGCTCGACGTGCCGCGCCGCATCGAGGTGGAGGCCTATCTCTCCGCCCATCCGGCGGTGGCGGCCCGTGTGATGTCGGACCTCAGGGCGCGCGACGAGCTGAGGCTTGCCCTTGCCCAAGCGGAGGGAACGGCCCGCCCGGCGACCAGTGACGCGGCCCGCCGGCTTGAACGGGGACTGGCGCGCGGCCGCCTGTTGAGCAATCTGCGCCGCGGCGCCGCGGTCTTCCTGCTCGTCGCCGCCGGATGGGCGGCGCATGGGATGTTGGGATCGCAGGGCGGTCTGCACGGCGTCGCGCTGGCGGCCCCGCCGCCCTATGTGAAGGACGCCATCGAGGCCCAAAAGGCGAGCATCCTGCGCGCGTCCATGGCGTCGCAGCCGGAAACGCCGGATTTCGATCCCGCGGAAATCCGGGCTGCCACCGCGATCGTGCTGCCCGCCCTGCCGGGCAGCTGGAAGGTCAAGGACGTCCAGATCTTCCCGTCGCAATTCGGCTCGAGCGTGGAAATGGCGATCGACTCCACGGAGGAGGGCGAGCTTTCCCTCTTCGCCGTCCGGCCCGGCACTTTCGCGGTCGTTTCGCCGACCGTGGTGACGACGGCGGACGCCACCTCCGCCTATTTCCAGGTTGGCGAGATGGCCTATGCGCTCGTCGCGAAGCCTGGGACCGAACATCTCGACCGCGTCGCCGCCGGACTCGCCAGCTCACTTTATTGATCAGACCACAAGGAGAGAACGAATGAATACGCCACATCACCTGTCGCGCGCCGGCGCCGTCCGCGCCGACGCATTGTTCGACGAGGGACTGCGCCAGCACATGCTGCGCGTCTATAATTACATGGGGCTCGGCCTCGTGCTGACCGGCATCGTGGCTTTCGTCGTATCGTCGACGCCGGCCCTTTATGTGCCGATCTTCTCATCGCCGCTCAAATGGGTGGTGATGCTGGCCCCCCTGGCATTCGCCTTGCTGTTTTCGTTCCGCATCCAGACGATGTCAGCGGCCACGGCGCAAATCATGTTCTGGGCGTTCTGCGCCGTCATGGGGCTGTCGCTCGCTTCCGTATTCCTGGTCTTTACCGGCACCAGCATCGCGCGGACCTTCTTCATCGCCGCCGCGATGTTCGGCGCAACCAGCCTCTATGGCTATACGACCAAGCGCGACCTCACGCAGTTCTCGTCCTTCCTGATCATGGGCCTGATCGGCGTGGTGATCGCCAGCCTCGTCAATCTCTTTCTCGGCTCGAGCGCGCTCCAGTTCATCATCTCGGTGATCGGCATCTTCGTGTTTCTCGGCCTGACCGCCTGGGACACCCAGACGATCAAGGAGCAATATGCCGAGAATTTCGACGCCGAGTCGCGGCAGAAGCTGGCGGTGTTCGGCGCCTTCTCGCTCTATCTGAACTTCATCAACATCTTCCAGCTGCTGCTGCATTTCACCGGTCAGCGCGAAGAGTGACATCACAAAGCATGCAAGGGAGTCACTGAGTATGGACAAAAGCGACCAGCAAGCCATCGAGGCCCTGTTCGGAAGGCTGGCCGATGTCGAACGGCAGTCGCCGCCGCGCGATAGCGGCGCGGAGGCCTTTATCGGCGAGCAGCTGAGGCGCCAGCCGGGTGCCGCCTATTTCATGGCCCAGACGATCATCGTGCAGGAGCAGGCGCTGAATGCCGCGCAAGCCCGCATCGCGGAACTGGAGCGGGAGGCGCCCGGCGCGCTGCGCGACAATCGGGAGGAAACGCGGCCGAGCGGTCTGGTTCCCCGGATGAGCCGGGCTTCGCCGGAGGCGCCTCAGGCGCCTCCGGTGCCGGCCATGGCGGCGCAGCGTCAGGGCGGCGGCTTTCTCGCCGGCGCCGCGCAGACGGCCATGGGTGTTGCCGGCGGCTTCATGCTCGGCAGCATGATCAGCAGCATGTTCGGCGGCAGCGCGGCGCAAGCGGCCACGCCACCGGCCGGGGAGGCACCGGCGCCGGAGAGCGCGCACGCGGAGCCGGCCAGCTTCGAAGACAGTGACGTCGGTGGCTTCGGCGACTTCGAGATCTGAGCCTTGTCGGGCGGACGGTAGCAGCGCGCTGCCCGATGGAACCGACCGCTGCTCCACGTTGCCGGGCTATATTCTCTGGCAGCTCGGCCATCTGCCCGAAGCCGGCGCGACCGTGACCGACGGTACCTTCGTCTTCGAAGTCGTGTCCATGGACGGACGCAATATCGGCAAGGTGCCTATCAGGCAGTCGCAAGAACGCTAGCTCTCGCCTCCCGAAATCGATGGATCCTCGCATCGCCCGGTGGAAATCTTCCGCCGGGCGACGATTTTCTATTGCCTAGACAATAAAAATCTCATACTTCTTATTGTATAGACAATAAACAAAATCGAGGGAAACGCCGATGACGACGTCCAGACGCATCTTTCTCAAGGCCATGCTCGCCACGCCAGCCGCCTTTGGAGTATTCCCGATCTTCTCCTCCTTCGCTCAGACCGCCGGCGGCGGAGCGCTGACGGTCGCGATCATGAAGCCGGCCGGCGATCTCAATCCGCATAAATATGCCGGCCTGTGGGGCGTGCAGGATCTCATCTTCGAGCCCCTGATCCGCTACGGCCATAATGGTGAGGCGCAAGCCTGCCTCGCCACCGAATGGACGCTCGAGGAAGGCGGTAAGCTTCTGCGCCTCAAGCTGCGCCAGGGCGTCACCTTCCAGGACGGCACGCCGTGGAACGCCGAGAGCTGCATGTGGAATCTCGATCGCTGGATCGGTAAGGACGCGCAGAACTGGATGAATCTGTCGCGCGCCTATCAGGCCAAGAAGATCGTCGACGAGCATATGATCGAGATCCGGTTCAAGGAGCCGGTGCTGGGGCTGCTCAATGAGCTGTCCTTCATCCGGCCGAGCCGTTTCCTCAGCCCCAAATCCGTCGACAAGGACGGCAACTACCAGACGCCGGTCGGGACGGGACCCTGGATTCAGGACAGCGCCACCAATGAAGGCAGCTCGTTCCGCCGCTTCGACGGCTATTGGGGCGACAAGCCGACCTTCGAACGCCTTGAGCTCAAGGTATTGCCGGATTCGCGCAGCCGCATGGCGGCGCTCCGGGCCGGCGAGATCGATCTCACCGGCGGCGACTTCCTGGCGCCGCTCACCGCCAATGAGGCGACGACGCTCAAGAAGGCCGGCATCGACGTGTCGGTCGAGACCGGCACGACCACCATCGTGCTGGGCTTCAATCCCGATCGCAATGCGGCGCTCAAGGATGCGCGGGTGCGCAAGGCGATCAATATCGGCTTCGATCGCGCGGCGATCGCGCAGGTGCTCTATCAGGGGCTGGCGCAGCCGGCGGGCAATCTCTTCGCGCCGACCGTGCCGATGGCCGGCAAGCGCGTCGACATCCCGGCGCGCGATGTCGCCGCCGCCAAGGCTCTGCTGGAGGAGGCGGGATGGACCGGCGATGACATCCGCGAGAAGGACGGCAAGCCGCTCGCCGTCGAGCTCGTCGCGAGCGAGGAGCAGATCGCCGGCTCGCGCGCGGTCGCCGAGGTCATGCAGGCGCAGCTCAGGGAGATCGGCATCGACCTGACGATCCGCTCGATCGATCACGCGTCGCGCCACAGCGATATTCCGGCGCGCAAATACGACATGGCGTTCTTCCTCACTTTCGGCGCGCCCTATGAGCCTTTCGGCAGCATCGTCGGCCTGTTCCTGTCGACCTATGACAATGGCGTCGACGGCAAGCTCTTCGTCGATGCGAAAAACCTCGACCCGCTGGTGACCGGGGTGATGCAGGCCTCGGAAGCGAATATCGAAACCGCGCTGCAGAACATCTATGACTGGTTGCATGCGGAGGCGGCCGTGGCGCCCTTGCTCTATGTGCCCTCGATCTGGGCGCATTCGCCACGCGTCAAAGGATTCACGCCGCCTTCGACCGAATATGATCTTCCTTATGAAGGCATCACTTTGAGCGAGCAGGGCTAGGCCATGCTCTCTCTGGTCTCGCGCCGGGTCCGCAACTCGCTGGTGCTGCTGGTCCTGGCCACCCTGCTGTGCTTCACGCTCGTCGTGTCGGCGCCCGGCAATATCGCGGTGCTGATCGCCGAATTGAGATCGCCCAATGCGAGCTTCGCCGACATCCAGAAGATCGAGGAGGAGCTCGGGCTCAACGATCCCATCCCGGTGCGTTACGCCGGATGGCTCACGGGCGCGCTCACCGGCAATCTCGGTATATCCTACAAGACGGGCGAGGAAGTAGGTCCCGCGCTGGCGAGCCGCATTCCGGTGACCGCTATGCTGGTGGCGGGCGGCGGCACGGTCGCTTTGCTGCTCAGTATCGTCTTCGGGTTTGCCGGTGCCATGTGGCCACGGCAGTGGCCGGATGTGGCGGGCCGCGGCGTCGCCTTGCTGGGCGCCTCGATGCCATCCTTCTTCGTCGGCGCCCTGCTGATCTATGGCTTCGCGGTCGAGCTTCGCCTCGTGCCGACTTTCGGGCTCGCGGGACCGGCGAGCTGGATCCTGCCCTGGCTCACCATCGGGCTTCTGCCGGCCGCGGTCCTGAGCCGGGTGGTGCGGGTCGGGCTCGAAGAGGCGATGGCGCGTCCCTTCGCGCTCACCGCCGTCGCCAAGGGGCTCAACCGGCGCGCCATTCTCTTCCGCGACGCGCTGCCCAATATCGCCCCTACTTACATCAACGCGCTCGGCGCCCAGACCGGCGTGATGGTGGTCGGCGCCGTCGTGGTCGAGCCGCTCTTCGCCTGGCACGGCGTCGGCGATCTCTTCCTCACCGGCATCCGCTTCCGCGATTTCATGGTCGTGCAGGCCTGCCTGCTGATCTTCATCTCCTTCTTCATTCTTCTCAATCTACTGGTCGATATCGGCATGATCTTCACCGACCCCAAGCTCAGGCGCCAAGGGAGCTGACAATGAAATTCCTGCGCGCTTTCCTTTCCACTCTCGCCGGCATGCCGAAAGTCGCGGTCGGCGCGGTCGCCGTCTTCCTGTTCCTCGGCGCCTTCGCGCCCTGGCTGACGCCGCATGATCCCAACGCCCAGGATCTCCTGCAGGCGAACCAGGATATGTCCTTTGCCCATTGGCTGGGGACCGATCACCTCGGCCGCGACACGCTGAGCCGGCTGATCGCCGCCGCGCGCACCTCAGTCGTCGGCATGAGCCTCGTTCTCATCCTGGCGCTGTCGGTCGGCGTCACCATCGGCACCATTGCCGGCTACCGGCGCGGGTGGGTGGAGGAGGGGCTGATGCGCATCGTCGATGTCGGCCTCGCCATGCCGAGCCTCATCGTGGCGCTCGCCGTCATCGGCATCTTCGGCACCGGCTATTGGAACATGATCCTGGCGCTGGCGCTCGCCTGGTGGCCGGGCAGCGCCCGCATCAGCCGGGCCGTCGCGGTCAATGTGATGAACCGCCCGCATATCGAATCGCTGCGCGTCCTCGGCGCCAGCCCGTGGCGCATCTATTTCAAGCATCTGCTGCCGACGACGCTCGGCGCCGTGCTCGTCTACGCCACGGCGGATGCGGGCGCCGTCGCGCTGGCCATCGCCACGCTGAGCTTCTTAGGGTTAGGCATCCAGCCGCCGACGCCCGAATGGGGCCAGATGCTCGTCGACGCGCTGCCTTATCTCGAGGCGTCGCCGCGCCAGGTGATCCTGCCCGGCCTCGCACTGACCGCGGTGGTGATCGGCTTCAATCTCCTGGGCGAGGCGGTGGCCCTGAATCGCGTGCCGACTCCGCTCTCTGCGAAGGTCCTGCGCAAGCGGCAGCTGACCGCGGCTTTGTGGGCAAAGGAAGCAGCATGAGCACGCCGTCCTCGATCCTGACCGTCCGCGATCTGTCGATCGATCTGTTCACCGCCCGCTCGGCTTTGCGTCCGGTCGATCAGGTCTCCTATTCGGTCGCAGCCGGCGAGACGCTCGCCATTGTCGGCGAGAGCGGCAGCGGCAAGACGGTGCTGAATTTCGCGCCGCTGGGCCTGATGCCGCTTGGCGTCAGCATCCATGTCTCGGGTTCCATCCGCTTCGACGGCAAGGAGCTGGTGGGCATGAACGAGGAGGCGCTCCGCAAGCTGCGCGGCGGGTCGATCGGCGTCATCTTCCAGGACCCTATGAGCGCGCTCAACCCGGCCCGTACCATCCGCCGGCAGATCGCCGAGGTCGCCGAGCTGCATCTGAGTCTCACCTCCACACAGGCCGAGGCGCGGGCGCTCGATCTCCTCAAGATGGTGCGCATGTCCGATCCCGAGGCGCGCCTCCGGCAATATCCGCATGAGCTGTCGGGAGGCCTGCGCCAGCGCGTCATGATCGCCATCGCCATCGCCGCCGAGCCCAAGCTCCTCATCGCCGACGAGCCGACGACGGCGCTCGACGTCACCGTGCAGGCGCAGATCATCTCTCTGCTCAAGGACCTGCAGAGGCGCCTCAACATGGCGATGGTGCTCATCACCCACGACATGGGCGTCGTCGCCGGCATCGCGTCACGTCTTGCCGTCATGTATGCAGGGAGGGTGATGGAATACGGCCCGGTGCAGACGGTGCTGACGGCGCCGCGCCATCCCTACACGATGGGCCTGATCGATGCGATCCCAAGGCCTGAGGATCTTCCCGGCTCCGCCTTTCGTGGATTGCCCGGCATGCCGCCGGTCCTGGGCGCGCCCATTCCGGGCTGCGCCTTCGTCGCGCGCTGCCGGCACGCCGTCGCCAGCTGCGAGGCGACGCGTCCGGTGTTGGCGGTCACGGACGATCGCCGCGTCCTCGCCGCCTGTCCCATCATGAATCGTTCCAGCGAGGCCCTCCATGCCGGCTGATGCCGCTCTGCTCAAAGTCGAGAACCTCGTCACCCGCTTCAAAAGCGTCCAGCGCGGCAAGTGGGTCAAGGCGGTCGATGGCGTCAGCATCCATCTCAACGCCGGCGAGATCGTGGGGCTGGTCGGTGAATCGGGCTGCGGCAAGTCGACGCTCGGCCGCTCGATCGTCGGCCTGGAGCAGCCGCAAAGCGGGCGTGTTTTGCTCGACGGCATCGATCTCGGCACGCTCAGCGGCCGCAAGCTGCGTGAGACCCGGCGCGCCATCCAATATGTCTTCCAGGATCCTTATGCTTCGCTCAACGACCGGCAGACGATCGGCGAGGCCATCTGCGAGGCCCTGATCATCCGTGGCGTCGCCGACCGCACGGAGCAGCGCCGGCGCATCCTCGAGCTGCTCGACCAGGTCGGCCTGCCGGCGGTGCTCGCCGAGCGCTATCCGCGCGAGCTGTCCGGCGGGCAGCGCCAGCGCGTCGCCATTGCGCGATCGCTGGCAGTCGAGCCGCGCGTCCTCATCTGCGACGAGCCGGTGAGCGCCCTCGATCTTTCAATCCGGGCACAGGTCATGAACCTGTTCCTCACCTTGCAGAAGGAGCTGGGCGTCGCCTGCCTGTTCATCGCCCATGATCTGGCGCTCGTGCGCCAGGCCGCCTCGCGCGTCTATGTCATGTATCTCGGCAAGGTCATCGAGGCGGGAAGATCGCTCCACGTCTATGCGCGCCCCGGCCATCCCTATACCTCGGCGCTGCTCGCCTCGGTACCGAGCGCCGATCCGCGGATCGAGGCTTTGCGCGAGGCGCCGGTGCTGAAAGGCGACATTCCGAGCCCGACCAATCCACCGTCCGGATGCCGGTTCCGCACCCGCTGCCCGCAGGCCATGGAGATATGCGCCGTGAACGAGCCCGCGACGGTGGCGCTGTCCTCAGACCACAGCGCCGCCTGCGTCATCGCCGAGCAGGTCCATCGGGGCGAGGTGATCGCCCCCAGGGTCCATTGAATCTCTTTCGATTATTCCGGGAGCCTTCGCATGTTGCTGAAGAACGATATCGCCACCGCTGTCCCTGCCTTGAAGAGGGCGCCGGATGACGAGACCTATTGGAGCTCGGTGCGGGCGCTGATGAAGCCCATGTATACGCATACGCAGCTCGTCAATACCAGGCGCGGGGCGGCGCCGGCGCAGGTGCGCGACCGGGTCCGGTCGCTGGTCGACCTGTCGCTGTCCTATGAGCTCGATGTGCATGAGCCGTTCCGCGAGCTGAAGGAGAGCGGATCGTCGCCGCGGATCCGCAAGCTCCTGGCCGATTATTTCGGTGCGGGCGACGACGAGATCGCGCTCAATCGCAATGCCATGGAAGGCATCGCCACCGTTCTCAACGGGCTGACGCTGAAAGCAGGCGATGAGGTCATCGCCACCAAATATTGCTACGACTCCAATCTCGCCATTCTGCGCCAGCGCGCCGAGCGCGAGGGCATCGTGGTCAAGCTTGCCGACATTCCCTTCGGCCGAGCCAGCGACGAGGAGGTCGTCGCGGCGTTTTCAGGGCTGATCAGCGCGCGCACGCGCCTCATCACCTTCCCACATGTCGTGGCGCGCACCGGCCAGGTGCTGCCGGCGGCCAGGATCGCGGCGCTGGCGCGCAGCAAAGACATCTTCACCTTCATCGACGGTGCCCATTCGGCGGGACATATCTGTTTCCGCCTGGACGAGATCGGCTGCGACGCCTTCGCCGCCTGCCTGCATAAATGGATGTTCGGGCCGCGCGGCACCGGCTTCCTCTATGTCCGGCGTGAGCGGATCGCCGATGTCTGGCCGCTGTGGGCGAGCTGGTCGAACAAGCCGGCGTCATCGATCGAGAAATTCGAGGAAGTAGGCTCTGTCTTCAAGGCGCTGCCGGCCGCGATACCCGAAACGATCGACTTCAATCGCGGTATCGGGCAGGAGGAGAAGTCGGCGCGTCTGCGCTATATGCGCGAGCGCTGGGTCGTACCGCTGAGCGCCCATGAACGGGTCCGTATCCTCACCGATATCGAGGCGAAGCCCGGCACCGGCTTCGGCGCCTTCACGGTCGAGGGCATGGAGAACGCCGCCTTCACCAAGGCGCTGTTCGATGAGTTCAACATCCATGTCCTCGCTTTCGCGGTCGATGAAGACCCGTCGCTGAAAGGCATTCACGTCTCGCCGAGCTTGTCGAACAGCATCGAAGAGGTCGATCGCTTCGTCGAGGCGGCGTTCACCATCCTCGACCGAGGGTAGGCTGTTCAGGCGGCGATGATGATGGGATCGCGGGAGAGATGGGTGAAGAATTCCGCGCCTTCCGCGGTAACGACCATCGTATCCTCGGTCATCACGCCGCCCCAGCCCGGCCGGTAATAGGGCGCCTCGATGCAGAACACCATGCCGGGCTCGAGGATCACATTGTTGGCGGCCGAGATCGTCGGATATTCATGCGACTCGAGGCCGAGGCCGTGGCCGACGTGATGGCGCCGGTAGTCGGGAAGGCCTGAGTCGCGCACCGTGGCGACGGTTTCGCGGAATATGACATCCGTCGATATGCCGGGCCTGACCAGCTTCCGGCCGATATCCTGACCCGCCGCCGTCGCCCGGAAGGCGGCGAGCGCATCCGGGCGCGGCTCGCCGATAAAGGCGCTGCGCGCCGTGTCGGACCAATAGCCGTTGTAGCGGCAGCCGATATCGACGCGGAGAATGTCGTGCGCGCGCAGGCGCCGGGTCGTCGAATAGGCATCGGCCAGCGCGCTGCGTTCGCCTGCCGTGACGACGACGAAACCGGGCTGGGCGCCTTGCGTGGTCATCTCCGACGAGATGATCGCGGTCAGATCGGCTTCGGTCATGCCGACGCGGGCTTCCTCGAACGCCCGCGCCAGGGCGCGTTCGGTCAAGGCGGAGGCTTCGCGCATGAGGTCGATTTCAAGCGGATTCTTGATCGCGCGGGCGCGCCGGAACATGGCCGAGCCATTGGCTCCGGCAAGAGTACCGGTGAGAATCCTCGCCAGATCGTCCGACGCGCGATCGAAGACCATGCCCCGCTTGCCGCCCGCGAGCTGACCGACCGCGGCGAGGAGGGCTTCGTCGAAGCTCTTGAAGTCGGCCGACGGCGTCCTGTCGCGCTCGTCGAAGAAGAAGGTGCCATAGGCGAAATAGTCCAGCGCATCGCCCATCGCCTCGACGGCCGCCCAGTGATCCGCCTTATGGCCGACGAGAATGCCGCGGTCCGCATCGAAGACCACGGCCATGCGCGTCGCGGGATCGGTGTCGTAGCTCATGCTGCGGTAGCCGCTGCAGTAGAAGACATGCTCGGGCGTCGTGGCGACGATCAGCATGTCGGCGGTTCCGACGAGATCGAGCAGTCTTTTGCGGTTGCGGCGCGCCAGCTCACTCATGTCGCCTCAAGACTCCAGCGGATTGAACTCGCCGACGAATTCATTGCGATCACCCGGATAGACGAGCTTCACGCAGGTGACGGGCAGCGCGTCGGCCCAGGTGCGGCGGCGGGAGACGAGCAGGGGGCCGTTCACCGGAATCTGCAATTGCTGGGCCTGCTCGGCGGTGGCGATCTCGGCCTTGATCGAATGGCGCAGGCGCGTGCAGGGCAGACGCGCCAAGAGCCAGATATTGGGCGTCTCGGCCTCGAAATCGGCATGAACGGCCTCCGGGGCGGCCTCGAGATTGATGAAGCGCTCCTCGAGGACCTCCGGCTTACCGAAGCCGCTATGAACCGCCTGCAGATGCAGAAGCGGCGTGCCGGCCGGCACTTCCGGCCAGGCGGCGGTCTTGGGGCCGGCGACGATCCTGGCCGAGCGCAACACCCGGTAGCTGTATTCGCGCCCCTTGGCCTCGATCTCCTTGCGGATGTCGAGGAACCCGATGACGGCGTGCGATTCCGTCGACTGCGCGACGATCGTGCCCTGCTTGCGCCGGCGCTCGAGCAATCCCGCTTCCGTCAGCTTGGTGAGGGCCTTGCTGACGGTGGCCCGTGTCGTCGAGAACCACTGCAGAAGCGTATGCTCGGGCGGGATGCGATGGCCGGGCGGCCAGCGGCCGCTCAGGATCTCGCCACGCACGGCGCGCTCGATCTGCTTGTAGATCGGGCCGTTGCCGTCGAGGACGATGGTCGGTTCGGATTTCTTCTTCCTGGCGGCTGGGGCGGGCATTCAAGGATCCGGATGCGCAGTGACGGGGAGATGTCGACTCTGTCTATTGTCTACACATAAAGACGACCAGCTTCAACGGCCTCAAGCCGGTTTCTCTTGCGGGTCTAAACCGATCAGTTTAGTGTGTGTTAATTGGTTTATACAGGAGATCGACATGTCCGCCGCTCTGGTGCCGCCCTTCACCCTCGAAACCGCCACCGCCAAGGTCCGCATGGCCGAGGATGGCTGGAACAGCCGCGACCCGGCACGGGTATCGCTCGTCTATACCGAGGACAGCCGGTGGCGGAACCGCGCCGAATTTCCGGCCGGGCGCCAGCAGATCGTCGAATTCCTCACCCGCAAATGGGCGCGCGAGCTCGATTACCGGCTGATCAAGGAGCTGTGGACCTTCGCCGCCAACCGCATCGCGGTGCGCTTCGCCTATGAATGGCACGACGACAGCGGCCACTGGTTCCGCTCCTACGGCAATGAGAATTGGGAATTCGCAGCCTCGGGCCTGATGCAGCGCCGCTTCGCCTCGATCAACGACATGCCGATCAAAGAGAGCGATCGCAAATTCCATTGGCCGCTCGGACGCCGCCCCGACGATCATCCGGGCCTTTCCGAACTGGGCCTCTAGATGCGCGAGGTCTTCGAGAAGGCCGATGTGATCCCGCTCGTCGCCGAAGTGTTTCGCGAGCTGGGCTATGAGGGCGCCTCGCTCAGCGCCATTACGGCGCGCACCGGACTTTCGAAAGGCAGCCTCTATCACTTCTTTCCGGGCGGCAAGGAGGAGATGGCGGCCGAGATCCTGGCCCATGTCGATCGCTGGTTCGTGACACAGGTTTTCGAGCCCCTGGAGCGGGAAGAGCCCTGCGAGGCGATCGCGCGCATGTGGAAATGCGTCGACAGCTATTTCCACTCAGGCCGACGCATCTGCCTCATCGGCGCTTTCGCGCTGGACGAGACACGCGATCGTTTCGCCGGCATCATCCGGGGTTATTTCAAGCGCTGGATCATCGCGCTGGAAGGGGCGCTGGTCCGCTCCGGACTCGAGCCGCGGCTGGCCAAGGCGGCGGCGGAGGAGGCGGTGATCGGCATCCAGGGCGCGCTCACGCTGGCGCGGGCCCTCGATGAAAAAGCGGTGTTCGGACGGACGCTGCGCCGTCTTCAGGAGCGGATCGTCATTTCCCTTCCGGCACCTTGAGGATGACGGCCTGATCGGCATCGATCGGGCGGCCGTCCTCGGTGCGGATGTGAAGGCGCACCGCCTTGCCGGTGCCGCGCTCGATGAGCTGCGAATGTTTCTCCCCGGGCGCGAAGAGATGCCGCTCGCCCCATTGGCGCAGCGCCACCATCACCGGAAAAAGATCACGGCCCCTGTCGGTCAGATGATATTCGAGATGGGCGCCGCCATCGGCGGCCGCGGCCGTGCGCAGGATGCCGCGTTCCACCAGAGCGCGCAGCCGGTCCGAAAGGATATTCTTGGCGATGCCGAGGCTCTTCTGAAACTCGCTGAAGCGGGCGAGGCCGTCGAATGCATCCCGCACGATGAGCAGGGACCACCAGTCGCCGATGACATCGAGCGCCCGGGCGCTCGGACAATAATCGCCTTTAAGACTTCGCCGTCGGACCATTCCATACAAACCTTGCAAATGTGGTTGCATAATAAAACCTTTCTTGTTATGGGACAAATGGTTTTATTATGAAACCTAATTAGCTGAGGATTCTCAGATGGATAAGAAAGTTGACGGGGCATCCCTGGATGCCGCGGCAGAGGCCGCGCGTCCGTTGTCGCGCGTCATCGTTCTGCTTTTCGCGGCGGCGAGCGGCCTTGCCGTCGCCAATGCCTATTTCGCCCATCCGCTGCTCGACGTCATGGCGGACGATCTCGGGCTCGCGCGCAGCCATGCCGGGCTCATCGTCGCGCTGACCCAGGTGGGCTATGGCCTCGGGCTCATCCTGCTGGTGCCGGTGGGCGACCTGGTCGACCGCCGAAAGCTGGTGGCTGGACAGTCGCTGCTCTCCGTCGTCGCGCTCGTGACGATCGGACTCGCGACTTCGGGCGCTATGCTGCTGGCCGCCATGGCGGTGATGGGCTTTCTCGCGGTGGTGACGCAGGCGCTGGTCGCCTATGCGGTTACGCTCGCGAGGCCCGCAGAGCGCGGCGCGGTCGTCGGCACGGTGACCAGCGGCATCGTGATCGGCATATTGCTGGCGCGCACCGTGGCGGGCACCGTGACCGACCTCGCCAGCTGGCGCATGGTGTATCTGGGCTCGGCCCTCGTCACCTTCGTCATCGCGCTGCTGCTCTACCGTATTCTGCCGGCGCAGAGATCGGCGTTGCGGCTTTCCTATCCGCGCCTCGTCGGCTCGCTGTTCACGCTGCTGCGCGACGAGCCGACGTTGCGCATCCGCGCCCTGATCGCGATGCTAATTTTCGCCAATATCACCACCTTGCTGACGCCTCTGGTCCTGCCTTTGAGCGTGCCGCCTTTCTCCCTGTCGCATACGGCGATCGGGCTTTTCGGCCTTGCCGGTGTGGGAGGGGCGCTCGGCGCGTCGCGCGCCGGCCGGTGGACCGATCGCGGCCTCGGCCAGCGCGTCACCGGCATTGCATTGGCGCTCATGCTCGTCGCCTGGCTGCCGATTGCACTGCTGCCGCACTCGATCCTGTGGCTCATCCTCGGCGTCATCCTCATCGACTTCGGCCTGCAGGCGGTGCATGTGACCAATCAGGGCATGATCTATCGCACGCGACCGGAGGCGCAGAGCCGGCTCACCGCCATCTATATGGTGTTCTATTCGATCGGCAGCGCCATCGGCTCGTCTTCCTCGACCTTCGCTTATGCGCATGGCGGGTGGCTCGGCGTCTCGCTGCTCGGGGCGGGCATCAGCGTTGCGACGCTCGTTTTCTGGGCGATGACGCTACGTACCACGCCGGCATCGGCGACGCAGGCGGTGGCGGCATGCCCGGCCGAGTGACAATGCATTGGTGGAGGGAGGTTCTTTCGGGCTAAAGACGACATCTGAATCGATCGGGGCTCGCGAATGAGGGATCAACGGATCGGCTGGAGCGCCTTGCTCTCCGGCGGCAATGGAGTGCGCTCGCTGGCTCTCGCCGGCGGCGTGGCGCTGTACGCGATCAATGCCTATATCGCGACCACGATCCTGCCGTCGGTCGTCGCCGATATCGGCGGGCTCGATTATTATGCCTGGAACACGACACTCTTCATCGTCGCCTCGATCATCGGCTCGGTGATCTCGGCGAAGCTTCTCGGGGCGCTCGGTCCGCGTGGCGCCTATGGGGCAGCGGCGGGCCTGTTCGGCCTCGGCACGCTCATTTGCGCTTCAGCGCCCAGCATGCCTATGCTTCTGCTCGGCCGCTTCGTGCAGGGGCTGGGCGGCGGGCTTCTCTTCGCGCTGGCTTATGCGATGATCCGCCTCGTCTTCGCCGAGGCCCTGTGGCCGCGCGCCATGGCCATCATATCCGGCATGTGGGGTGTCGCGACGCTCGCCGGTCCCGCCATCGGCGGCACATTCGCCGAGCTCGGCAGCTGGCGGGCCGCCTTCTGGGCGGTGCTGCCGGCGACGATGCTGTTCGCTGGCCTGGCGCTCGCCATTCTCCCGCGGAAAACTCCGGATACGGATGAAAAATCGAACCTCGCTTTGCCGCAGCTGACGCTTCTCGTCCTCGCCGTCTTGGTCGTGTCGGTCGGCAGCGTCGACGCGCTGCCCGGCTGGAACATAGCCGGTATCGTCGCGGCGCTCGTCCTCGTCGCCGTGCTCATCGCCGTCGAAGGCAGAGCGAAGAGCCGCCTCCTGCCGCACGGCGCGTTCCGTCCCGCGGCGCCGCTTTGCATGCTGTTCCTCACCATCTCGCTGCTCGCCGTCACGGTGGCGACGAGCGAGATGTTCATCCCGCTGTTCCTGCAGGTGCTGCATGCGCAGACGCCGCTGGTTGCCGGCTATCTTTCCATCATCATGTCGATCGGCTGGACCATGGGATCGATACTGAGCTCCGGCCGGCAGGGGCGTCACGCCGAAAGGGCGATCAGGCTGGCGCCGGTGCTGGTGTTCGCCGGCATGGTCCTGCTGGCGCTGCTGATGCCGCTGGAGAGCCGGGGAGAATGGCACGTGCTGGTGCCGGTCTCCGCCGTCTTTGGGCTGGTGGGCGCCGGCGTCGGCATCAGCTGGCCGCATCTTCTCACCCGGATCCTGCGGGTGGCTCCCCCGGACGAGCAGGACCTCGCCTCGGCGGCCATCACCACCGTCCAGCTCTTCGGGATCGCGCTCGGCTCGGCGCTCGCCGGCATGGTGGTCAATCTCGCCGGCCTCACCGATCCGGGCGGCGTCGCCGGCACGCGAACCGCCGCCTTCTGGCTCTTCGCCGTCTTCGCGCTGGCGCCGCTCATCGCCATCGTCACGGCGGCGCGCAGTCTTCAGGAGGCGGATGACAAGCGCGAAAAGTCATAGGCCTCCACATAGGCACGGAAGGCCGATTGGGCTTTCGAGTGATTGTCCCGGTTGGGGAAGATCATGCTCATCTGGTGCGGCGACGCCTGCCAGTCCGGCAGCAGCTCGACAAGCGCGCCGGTGGATCTGAAGGCTGCGCTGATATAGGCCGGCAACAAGGCTATCCCTGAGCCGGCGATGCTCGCCTGCAGGAGGAATCCCATCGAATCGCTTTTGAGGGTGGCGGGCGGATGAAACGCCGATCGCACCCCATCCTTCGTGAAGCTCCACTCGGGATGAGCCGAATGGATCAGGCAACGGTGATGAAGCATGTCGTCGGGATGGGTGAACGGCGCGGCGGCGTCCAGATAATCCGGCGATGCGATCGCGATACGCCTGATCGAGGAGAGGGTGCGGACAATGAAGTCCTGTCCCGATACGGAACCGACACGGAAGGCGAAATCGATACGTTCCTGGATGATGTCGAGGTTCTCGTTGGTGGCCAGCACCTCGATCTCGACTTTGGGGAACTTGGCCGAAAAGCCCCGCAGAAAGCTGGGCATGAAGTAGCTGGCCGTCACTTCCGGACAAGTGATCCGCAGCGCGCCGACCGGCTGGTCCTTCAGATTGGTCATGGCCATCGTGGCGAGCACCGCTTCGGCCCGGATGCGGCGACAATGCTCGACATAGACCTGGCCGCTGCCCGTCAGGGTGACATTGCGGGTCGAGCGGTTGAGCAGGCGCAGCCCGAGCCGCGCCTCGAGCTGCGAAATGCGCTGGCTGATCGTGGATTTGGGGATGCCGAGACGCATGCCCGCTTTGGTGAAGCTGCCGCAGTCGGCCACCTCGGCGAAGAGGATCATATCGTCGATGTTTTCCAAACCACCCGCTGCTAGAATTTGACCAGCTGCTTGCCGAAGTTCTCGCCCTTTAACATGCGCACGAAGGCCTGGGGAACCGCCTCGATGCCGCTCGAAACATCTTCCCGGGTCTCCAGAAGACCACGCCTGTGCCAGTCCAGTAGGTCAGCGCGGGCCGTGGCATAGTCGGCGGCGAAATCGTCGAGCAGAAAGCCTTCCACGCGGACACGCGAGACGAGGATGCGGCGCAAATGCCTGAGCCCGATATCCGGCTGGCCGAAACGGTCGGCGAGGGAGACCGTTCCGACGACGACGACCCGGCCGAACAGGTTGATGTTCTGCATCGCCGCGTCGTGGATGGGACCGGCGGTGTTGTCGATGAACACATCGACGCCGCGCGGGCAGGCGAGGGCTATCGCTTCGGACATATCCGCCGCCGATCGATGATTGATGCCGGTCCGATAGCCGATGCTCTTGCACCATTCGACTTTTGCGTCGCTGCCGGCGACGGCGACGGGATCAAATTTCTTGAGGCGTGCGATCTGGCCGGCGATCTGGCCGACGGCCCCGGACGCCGCCGAGATCAGAACCGTTTCACCTTCCTTGGGCCGGCCGGTCTTCAACAGCGCAAAATAGGCGGTGAGGCCCGGCATGCCCAGGCAGCCGAGGGATGCCTGAACCGGCGCCGCTGCAGGATCGAGCCCGAGGGCGCCCGCTGCGGATATGGTCGTGTAAGGCTGCCAGCCGAAATCATCGGCCTGAACGATGTCTCCGGCCTTGAAGAGCGGTGACTCGGAGGCGACGACTTCGCCGACACCGCCCCCGCGCATGAGCTCTCCGACCTGCGTGCCGGCCGCGTAGTTCTTCGCCGGGCTGATCCGGCCGCGCATATAGGGATCGACCGACAGCCACAGGGTTCTGACCAATAGCTCGCCGGGCCGGGCCGCCGGAACGGGACGGTCTTCCAATGTGAAGTCGTCGGGGCTCGGCATTCCGGTGGGAAAGCGCTTGAGGAGCCAGCTCGGATTTGTCGTCATGTGCCTGCCGAAGTTCGTAAATACCGGCGTGCTGAATAGCCCAATATGCCTGGGACGGGTAGCGCCGTCGCCGGAACTCACTGTCCGTGTTGCCGGACAATCGCGGGGCAAAAGGGTGATCCGCATTTGCGCGCATCACCCTTCCGTCATTCAGCGATTGTCGAGCTGACCGCGCACCGAGCGGCGGCCCTTTTCGGAAATCCGATAGGGGCTCGACTCTCTGGATTCGATCAGGCGCTTGCGCCTGAGCTTGCCGAAGACCTCGAGCGTGCAGTCGGTCAGAACGTGACCGTCGCGGGTGAAGCAGAGGACGTCGAGGATACGGCCGTTATCGGCCCGTTGATGACGGATGAATCCGCCTTGCGCGAGCACGTGCAGAGCACGCTGCTCGCCGCGTGAGATGTTCATGAAGATAGCCTGTGAATGGAAAACACCCGCGCAGCATTTCAGCTCCGGCGACATGCGCCCGGCGGAATGGTGCGGTGAGATGTCTCGACCGGTCGAGACGATCAGCGGGTGGTCACAAGCTCCGGCATCTACAATTCCCTTGGTCCGGGTTGATTGCGCGTCGGCCGAGTAGCATGCGGCATGTCGGGCCGTCAACGCTCAGATCAGCTTGAGGCCGCGGAAGCTCGTATGGCCGTTGCGGCCGACGATGATGTGGTCATGCACCTTGATGGCGAGCTTGTCGCCGGCGTCGATGAGCCGTCTGGTCATGTCGATATCGGCGATCGAAGGGGTGGTGTCGCCGGAAGGGTGGTTGTGCACCAGGATGATGGCGCTCGCCGACAATTCGAGGGCGCGCTTCATGACTTCGCGCGGGTAGACCGGCGTGTGATCGACGGTGCCTTCGCCCTGGACCTCATCGGCGATGAGGCCGTTCTTCTTGTCGAGGAACAGGATGCGGAACTGCTCGCGCTCGGCGAAGGCCATGGCGGCCCGGCAATAATCGATGACGGCGTTCCACGAGGTAAGCAAAGTGCGCCGCCTGATCTCGCCCTTGGTGACGCGCTGCGCGGCGGCATGGGTGATCATCAGCTCGGTCACCACCGCCTCGCCGACGCCCGGCACTTCCTTCAGTCTTTCAGGATTGGCGGCGACGACCTCGGCGAAGCTGCCGAAGCGGACGATGAGCGCCTTGGCGAGCGGCTTGACGTCCTGACGCGGCAGAGCGCGGAAGAGCAGGAGCTCGAGCAATTCGTAATCGGGCAGGGCCTCGGCGCCGCCTTGCCGGAAACGCTGGCGCAGGCGCTCGCGGTGACCGAGATGGTGGGGTTTCTCGGTCTGCCTGACGGAGCCCACATTATTCTCGGATCGCGACAACCGCGAGAGCCGCGGCAATTCCAGTATTTCCGTGACGGTTCCGTCGTAGCCGAGACTGAACCCGACCTCGTCGAGAGAGCCAGAACTATCGCTGGATTTCGCGCCCATGATCCCGGAACGTATCATGAACAATCGCCTTCGGCAAGAACGCCGAGGTGTCAGTTTTGCGCCGGCGGCGGGTAATCGAGCCCCTTGGGCGATAAAGTGAAGATCTCGCAGCCCGTCTCGGTGACGCCGATCGTGTGCTCGAACTGCGCCGACAGCGATCGGTCGCGGGTCACCGCGGTCCAGCCGTCGCTCAGGATCTTCACATGCGGGCGGCCGAGATTGATCATCGGCTCGATGGTGAAGAACATGCCGGGCTTGAGGGCGACGCCTTCACCGGCGCGACCGTAATGGAGGATGTTGGGATGGTCGTGGAACTGGCGGCCGAGGCCATGGCCGCAGAAATCGCGTACCACCGAGCAGCGCTCAGCTTCGGCATAGGTCTGGATGGCGTGGCCGATATCCCCGGTCTTGTTGCCGGGCTTCACCGCGCCGATGCCGCGCATCAGGCTTTCATAAGTGACTTCCATCAGCCGCTCGGCCTTGCGGTTGACTTCGCCGACCTTGTACATGCGGCTCGCATCGCCGTGCCAGCCGTCGACGATCAAGGTGACGTCGATATTGACGATATCACCCTCGCGCAAAGCCTTGTCATTGGGAATGCCGTGGCAGACGACGTGGTTGATCGAGGTGCAGATCGATTTGGGAAAGCCGCGATAGTTCAGCGAGGCGGGGACCGCCTTGTTGTCGCGGGCGAATTCGGCGACCAGCCGGTCGAGCATCTCGGTGGCGACGCCCGGCCTGACATGCGGGACGAGGAGATCGAGGGCCTCGGCGGTCAGCCGCCCGGCCTTGCGCATGGCGGCAAAGCCTTCCGGGCCGTGCAGCTTGATCTGGCCGGTGCGGCCTTCGGTGCCTTCATTTGCGGTCACATAAGTCATGGCCTATCCATATAGTAAGGATCGGCGGGCCGGGCAAGTTTGCCCGCCGCTTTGACAGTGTCGGCGCCGGATGGCACAGCTAGCGGCCATGACTGAGCAAGCCCCCACCGCCGCCGTCCTTCTGATCGGGGACGAAATCCTCTCCGGCCGCACCAAGGACAGGAATCTCGGCTTCATCGCCGACTACCTGACGGTGCTCGGCATCGATCTCAAGGAGGCGCGTGTCGTCGCCGATGTCGAGGACGAGATCGTCGCGGCGCTGAATGCGCTCCGGGCTCGTTATACTTACGTATTCACCACCGGCGGCATCGGGCCGACACATGACGACATCACCGCCGATGCGGTGGCCAAGGCCTTCGGCGTGCCGATCGACCATCACCCGGAAGCGGTCGAGATCCTGCTCGCGCATTTCAAGGCGATCGGGCGCGAGCCGAACGAGGCGCGGCTGCGCATGGCGCGCACGCCGCAGGGCGCGAGCCTCATCGCCAATCCGGTGTCGAAGGCGCCGGGCTTCCAGATCGGCAATGTCTTCGTGATGGCGGGAATCCCCAAGGTGATGAATGCGATGATGGAGGAAGTGGCGCCGCGGCTTGAGCGCGGCGCGCCGGTCCTCTCGCAGACCATCACCATCCAGGGCGGCGAGGGCGATGTCGCGACACCGCTCAAGGATATCCAGGAGCGCTCGCCTCAGGTCATCATCGGCTCCTACCCGTTCGAAAGCCCGCAGGGCTTCGCCACCAACCTGGTCCTGCGCTCGCGCGATCAGGCCGCACTCGCCACCGCGATGAACGAAGTGCGCCAGATGGCGGTCGAGCTCACCCGGAACGGGAAGGTGCGAGGCTGGTCGTGAAGCCGTCGGCGGCGCGCCCCGATGGTCCGGTGATCGGCTTGAGACTTTCCTCGAATATCTGAGCGGTGCGCTCCCAGGTGAAGGCCTTGGCGCCTTCATGGACGCCGGCGCGGTCGAGCGAGAGGGCGCGCAGGATCGCGAGCTTCAGATGCTTGTCCACCACACCGGTGACGCTGTCCGCGACCACGTCGATGGGGCTCGGCACGTCGAAGGCGGCGACCGGCGTGCCCGAGGCCATGGCTTCCAGCATGACCAGGCCGAATGTGTCGGTGAGGCTCGGAAAGACGAAGACATCGGCGGACGCCATGAGGCGGGCGAGATCCTGATCGAAACGGAAGCCCAGAAAGACGGCGTCGGGGAAACGCTTCTCGAGATCGGCGCGCTGCGGGCCGTCGCCGACGAGCAGCTTGGTGCCGGGCAGATCGAGGCTCAGGAACGCCTCGATGTTCTTCTCCGGCGCGAGGCGCCCGGCATGCAGCATGATGGGGCGCGGATAGTCGAGGGCTTCACGCTTGGTGGGATTGAACAGCGTGTGGTCGACGCCGCGCGTCCACACTTTCAGGTCGGTGAAGGCGCGGCGCTCGAGATCCTCGGCGACGCTGCGTGTCGGCACCAGCACGCACTGGCTGGGCTTGTGGAAGCCGCGCAGCATCGACCAGGAGGCGGAAACGAGGCCGGGGATCGGCACGCGCAGCGCCAGATAATCGGCGAAGCGGGTATGGAAACCCGATGTGAAGGGAATGTCATGGCGCCGGCAGAAGCGCCGCGCGGCCCAGCCGAGCGGGCCTTCGGTGGCGATATAGATCGCATCGGGCGCCAGCGCCGTGATCTCGCGGCCGAGCACCCGTGAGGGCGTGAGCGCCAGCCGGATCTCGGGATAATAAGGCATCGGCACGGTGCGCCGGCCCTCGGGCGAGAGGACATGGACCTGATGGCCGCGCTTCTGCAGCTCGGCGGTGACCGCGCGCAAGGTGCGCACGACGCCGTTAACTTGCGGGGACCAGGCGTCCGTTACGATGACTATCCGCATTTGCGCTCTCCAAAAGCAGGGTGTCACGCAGCTTCGCCCATTCGATGATCTCGAAGCGGCCGTCATGATGCTCGATGAGGGCGGTGCAGCTTTCGACCCAGTCGCCGTCATTGAGATAGTGGATGCCGTCGATCATGCGGTTGTCGGGCGTGTGGATATGGCCGCAGATGACGCCCTGGGCGCCGCGCTCGCGGGCCTCGCGCACCACCGCATCCTCGAAATGGGAGATGAACTCGACCGCCTTCTTGACCTTGAATTTGAGATAGGCCGAGAGCGACCAGTAGGGCAGGCGGAACAGGCGGCGGCCGCGATTGACGACGCCATTGATCATCATCGAGAGCTCATAGGCGCGGTCGCCGAGGCGGGCGAGCCAGGGGGCGAAGCGCACCACCCCGTCATATTTGTCGCCATGCAGGACCAGATAGCGCTTGCCGTTGGCGGCATGGTGGATGGCGTCCTCGAGCACCGCCACCCGGCCCATGCGCAGATTCTTGAAATCACGGAACTTGTCGTCGTGATTGCCGGGGATATAGACGACCTTGGTGCCTTTGCGCGCCTTGCGCAGGATCTTCTGGATCAGGTCGTTGTGGAACTGGTCCCAGAACCAGGCTTTCTCCAGGGCCCAGTTGTCGACGAGGTCGCCGACGATATAGAGCCAGTCCGATTCGGTGACCCTGAGGAAGTCCAGCAGATAACGCGTCTGCGCCCGTTTCGTCCCCATATGGATGTCGGAGATGAAAATGGCGCGGTAGCGGGTCGTGGGTCTCGAAAGTGCGTTCATTGGCCAGGCTGCCCGGTTATGGCGCCCTTAGGCCTGACTCCCGTGAAGGTATCATGACAGCCCCGGCTCCAGCCCCCGATTGCGCCCGTCCGGCCGGCGCGGCATAAGATCATGAAAAAAGGGGAGTTCGTCATGGACGAGAAGTGGCAGAAGAGTTTTCCGGTCTCCTGGGACCAGTTCCACCGCGATGCCCGGGCCCTGGCCTGGCGGCTGCACGGGGAGGGACCGTTTTCGGCCGTGGTGGCGATCACCAGGGGCGGGCTGGTGCCGGCCGCGGTGGTGGCCCGCGAGCTTGGAATCAGGGTCATCGAGACGGTCTGCGTCGCTTCCTATGATTATGAGAAGCAGGGCGAGCTCCAGGTCCTCAAAGGGGTGGGCGAGGTCGTCGCCGGTTCCGATGGCGGCAAGCACGTCCTCATCGTCGACGACCTGGTAGATACCGGCGCCACGGCGCGCGCCGTCAGGGCGATGCTGCCGCATGCCCATTTCGCCACGGTTTATGCGAAGCCCGAGGGCCGGCCGCTGGTCGATACTTTCGTCACGGAAGTCAGCCAGGACACCTGGATCTATCTGCCCTGGGACATGGGGCTCGCTTTCACGCCGCCGATTCGCGATGGCGCGAAAGTGTGAGCATACGTTACGTAAAATAAGAATTTACGCGTCTTTAACCGCGCTCTTGTGGCAGTAATGTCACAGCTGCGAGGAAAGTGTGTCGGCATTCAAACTAGCTATTGCTCCGCCGAGTAAGTCCCTCTCTAATGCAGCTCATCGAAGAAACGAGGGGCTACCATGCTTAAGAAGACACTCCTTGCCAGCGCTGCTCTGGTTCTCATGATGGGCGCGGCTCAGGCCGCCGACATCGAAGCGCCGCCGGCTGTATATGACTGGACGGGCGGTTACATCGGTCTCCAGGGCGGCTACGCCTGGGGCAAGACCGATGCCGAAACCGACATCGATCCGGAATTCACCGACATCGATACGCTCGACGTCGACGACTTCAAGGCCAGTGGCTTCATCGGCGGCGCCCATATCGGCTACCTGTTGCAGTCCGATGCCTTTGTCTACGGTATCGAAGCCGACATCGAATATGCCGACCTGAATGACGAAGTCGATATCGTGTTCGACGGCGAAGGCGATGGCGGCTCGGCCGAGAAGGATATCGACTGGCTGGGCTCGCTGCGTCTGCGCGCCGGTATCGCTGCGGATCGCGCTCTGTTCTACGCAACGGGCGGTCTGGCCGTCGGCGGCGTCAGCCTCGAGACCGATCTGAGCCAGGCGGCGCTCGATGCCGGCCTGACCAATGACGACGATGACAAGACCAAGTGGGGCTGGACTCTCGGCGCGGGCATTGAATATGCCGTCACCGATGCTCTGAGCGCCCGCATCGAATATCGCTACACCGACCTCGGCAAGACCGATGTCCGCGTCGAGAACGAAGAGGGCTTCGGCGTCGACGGTGAGACCGATAACGACTTCCATGCTGTTCGCGTCGGCCTCAGCTGGCACTTCAACCAGTAAGCTTGCAAGTCACGGATTAAGGGAAGGGCCGCTGCAAGGCGGCCCTTTTCCTTTGCGGCTTCTCGATGCGACAGTAGCGTCACTTGTAGAAATATACGCTAAGTAAATCTCGAATTGGGACATTTCGGCGAGATTGCGGGCAATCTGTGAGCAAAGTGTGTGGCTTTTACGCTACAGGCGCGGACAAAGATGTGTGCTGCCTTTAGGTAAGTCGTTGATCTCTGCTGCAAGCAGACGTTTAATCTCCTCCGGACGGCACTGGAGGGGACTTGCATGCTTAAGAACATTCTCTACGCCGGCACAGCCTCAGTGCTGATGATCGGAACCGCCCAGGCCGCGGACATAATCGAACCCACGGCCTATGACTGGACCGGCGCCTATATCGGTCTCCAGGCCGGCTATGCCTGGGGCAACAATGACGTAAGTCCCGATATCGAAGAGATAACGACCGAGCCGCAGGCGCTCGATGCGGTAATCCTCAGTCCGCCCGAGGATGGGGACATCGACATCGACGGTTTCGTCGGCGGCGCTCACCTGGGGTACAATTTTCAAGCCGACAGCCTTGTTTTCGGCCTCGAGGGCGACATTGAATATGCCGATCTCTCCGGCGATACCGATGTCTTCTTCGATTCTGACGACGAGGAGCCGATCGGCGAAGCGGAGCAGAATATCGACTGGCTGGGGTCACTCAGGCTGCGTCTCGGCTATGCAATGGATCGCGCGCTCATCTATGCGACGGGCGGCCTGGCGGTCGGCGGCGTGGACGTGAAGGTCTCACTCGATGAGGTCGGTCACGAAAGCGAGAGCGAAACGGCCTGGGGCTGGACGGTCGGCGGCGGCCTCGAATATGCCTTCACCGACGATCTGAGCGCCCGAATCGAATATCGCTATACGGATCTCGGCAATACGGATGTTTCGATCGACAATCTCGGTTTCGCCGGCGATGTCGAATTCGAGCACACTTTCCACGCCGTGCGCGCCGGACTGAGTTGGCATTTCAACAGCCTCTAGCCGCCCCATCATTCGAAGCAAAAGGGCCGTCGCGAGACGGCCCTTCGTTTGGTGCGCCAGGCATGGCGCGTAGCGCCGTGACTGGCGCTGTGTGGATCGCGTGTGGTGGCGGTTCATACGACTTGGGGGTGCATAGAGGCGACGTTACGGAGCCGTACGCACGGTGGTGTGGGAGGAGGGCTCTGGAAAGAGCCCTCATACCCGATTGTGCCAGCAGATTCGCCGGTGTGATCAGTCTTGTGGGGCGATCACAACATTATTACGCCAAGTTATATCTTCTGTTGATGCTCCTCGGATAACCCTGGATGAGTGGTAAAACAATCATAGGGCGAGGCGGGCGAATGGATTGTGTCATTTCAGCAACATCTCGGTAATTATCTGGATGAAAGTTCCGGCAAGTGTCTTGACCAAAACAGAAGTGCCTTCCAGAAGAGCGGCGCAGCCAATCTTTTTGGGGGACATATGTTCAAGAAAGTACTTCTCGCCGGCGCCGCTTCGACGCTGATGATCGCCGGCGCACAGGCCGCCGACGTCGATGCGCCTTCCGCCTATGACTGGACCGGTGCCTATATCGGTCTCCAGGGGGGCTATGGCTGGGGCGACTCGGATGTGAATATCGACGCCGCCGACGGCAGCGGTCCGGAGGGCCCGGGCGGCGACGACAACGAGATCATCGTCGATGCCCGCGAAGGCAATATCGAAACCGACGGCTTCATCGGCGGTGTGCATCTCGGCTACAACTTCCAGGCCGATATGCTGGTTCTGGGCGTCGAGGGCGACATCGAATATTCCGGCATGAACGGCGATGCCGACATCCGCCAGGAGGCGGATGGTCCGGTCATCGGCGAAGCGACCAAGGACATCGACTGGCTGGGTTCGCTCCGCCTGCGCACCGGCGTGGCCTTTGATCGCGCTCTCGTCTATGCGACGGGCGGTCTCGCGGTCGGTGGCGTCAAGCTCGAATCGGACGCGCCCAACGCCAACGAATCGGAAAAGGACACGGCCTGGGGCTGGACGATCGGCGGCGGTCTCGAATATGCGCTGACCGACGAGCTCAGCGCCAAGGTCGAATACCGTTACACCGACCTCGAGGACATCGAGCTCGAGAATATCCTCGGCAAAGCCAAGGCCGACAACGACTTCCACGCCGTGCGTGTCGGCCTCAGCTGGCATTTCGGTCTCTGATCACAGCACGACCACCAACTGGAAGGGGCCGCCTTGTGCGGCCCTTATCTTTTTGGCGGGAAACGATCGGCGCCATCCGCGCGATTGTTCACAATGTTCCGTGGCGGATTGGCCACAACCTCCCGAAATCGACGTCCGCCAGCCCGAACCGATTGCCCCGGAGGGGGCGCGTGTTTATCTTTACTCCAGATCCAAAGGGGGAAGATTATCCATGATGAAGGCACTCATTCTCGCTGGCGCTGCTTCCGTATTGATCGCTGGCGGAGCCCAGGCGGCGGATATCGAGGCGCCCGCCGCCTATGACTGGTCCGGATTCTATCTCGGGCTCCAGGCCGGCTATGGCTGGGGAGATTCCCAGGTCGATGAAATCGATGCCGAGGACGGCTCCCTCAGTCAGTCTCAGGATTACGATCATGACGGATTCGTGGGCGGTCTTCATGCCGGCTACAACTTCGACATGCAGGGTGTGCTCCTGGGTCTGGAAGGCGATATCGAATATGCCGATATCCAGGGCGATCAGGATTTCGGGGGATCGGAAGATTCCACCGACAAGACCATTCAGTGGCTGGGATCACTGCGTCTGCGCGCCGGCGTCACCATGGATCGGGCCTTGCTCTACGCAACCGGCGGCGTCGCGGTGGGCGATGTCGACATGGAAGCGTCGGAGCCGGGCTTGAGCATTTCGGACAGCGAGACGGCCTGGGGCTGGACCATTGGCGGCGGCATCGAATATGCGCTGACCGACGATATCAGTGCCCGCGTGGAATACCGCTATACCGATCTCGAGAATACCGAGCATACCGGCGACATTTTCGGCGGCACGTTCACCTACGAGCACGACAACGCCTTTCATGCCGTTCGGGGCGGCCTGAGCTGGCATTTCGGCGGCTGACAGGGCAATCCATCACGTGAATGCGCCGCCCTGTGCGGCCTTTCGCGTGAGAGTGGTGCCCCCTCCCGGCACATAACTGCATTATCGCAACACATCATATAATCTCCTCTGTTATCAGTTGACTCGCGACTGCCTGATTTACAAAGGAAATTTCTTATATAGCTCTATCCTCGATTGTCATCTCGTCTCGCTCCATCTAAATCTAGTTGGTAGATAGAAAGGTAGATAGATGGCGCGGACACGAAACAGACTGAGCGCGGTAGATGTTCGGCAGAAGCCTGCGGGCAAGCATCACGACGGCGGCGGGCTCTATCTCTGGAAGCACGCTGAAGGCGGGCAGTGGACATTGCGCTTCACGATCCATGGGCGGCGTAAGGAAATGGGCTTGGGCAGCGTCACCGATGTTGGCCTAGCAGAGGCGCGCCGGGCAGCGGAACGGTGGCGAGGCGTTGTTCGCGAAGGAAAGAACCCTATCGAAGAAAGGCGGCGTCAGGAGCGCGAAGCGGCTAGAAACCTGCATCTACTCAAAGACGTGGCCGAAGACTTCTTCGAGGGGTACAAGGCACAGCTTAAGGACGATGGGAAGTCGGGGCGGTGGTATTCGCCTTTGGAACTTCATGTCCTCCCGAAGCTCGGTAAGGTGCCGATGGTCAGCCTTACTCAAACAGACATCCGCGATGTGCTGAGACCGCTTCGGGACAGCAAGCCAGAGACCATGCGCAAAGCGTTAAACAGGCTTAACTTGGTGATCGGCCATGCTGCCGCGCATGGTCTGGACGTCGACTTGCAGGTGGTTGAGAAGGCTAGGAAACTTATTGGCACAACGCAGAAAGAGGAGGGCGAGCATATCCCCGCGATGGACTGGCGCGACGTGCCAGCGTTTTACGCCTCGCTGAATGATGGAAGCGTGACGCACCTTGCGTTGCGCCTCTTGATGCTGACGGCGGTTCGGTCAGCGCCGATACGCTTCTGCAATGTAAATCAGATTACCGGTGCTGTTTGGACGATCCCCGCGAGATATATGAAGGCTCGGAAAGGCAAGGCCGAAGATTTTCGCGTTCCCCTATCATCCGAGGCGCTGGCTGTGATCGAGCAGGCCAAGCGGCACATGCGCGCTGACGGATTTCTCTTCCCGACAATGGGCGGCGGTGGCCGAAAGCGCAAGGACGGCAGTCCGGCGAAGAAGAGAGCGTCGGTCATCTCTGATTCAACGCTCTCCGGTTTTATGCGGGACCAGGGCCTGGAGGCCCGGCCGCACGGCATGAGAACATCCGCTCGGACCTTCCTTTCAGAAATCCCTGCCGACGATGGTAGGCCGCCTTTCGAGATTGCGGAAATGGTGCTGGCGCACAAGGTCGGCAATAAGACGTCCAAAGCTTATGAGCGGACAGACCATTTGGACGAGCGCAGGCCGCTCATGGAACGCTGGGCGAGGTGGGTAACGACAGGCAAGGGTGAGGAACGAGCCAGGGCCAACGGCGACAACGTTGTGCCGTTTCGGAGCGAAGAGGCGGCATAGCTCGCCTGCCGGCAAATCGGCTGACCATGGCCGGCTCGCGATGGTGGGGCGCGGCCGTTGCTGTGGAAAAACCTATCGAATTCCGGGCTGAATTCCTGGAATTTTAGAATTCAACCGTAGCTGCAAATCTGAAAACATAATCAAACCAAGCGCCTGTTTCAAAGTTGCAAATTTCGCAACAGTCGGGCTCTGGATGCCTCATCAGACGTATGAGAGTGTCGCGTTGTTGCAAATCAATAGAGGTTTGATCGTGACCAATATCGACACTAATCCCGACCCTTGGCTAAAAGTGAAAGAGGGCGCGAAGCTTACGGGGACCTCCGTTCCGACGTTCTGGCGGCGCGTCAAAGACGGAACGTTTCCTCGGCCTGTGAAACTCGGCTCCTCATCCCGCTGGCCTAGATCGGAGCTCATAGAGGCTATGGAGCGCCTGAAGGCCGCGCCGCGCAACGCGGCATGAGCAATTCACACATGTTAGACTTCACCCCCAAGTTTCCACCCACCGTGGGCGGCGATTGGCGTCGCCCGCTTCATCATTCGCAACTTGAAGCCCTCGGCAAGCGCATGGTGGCGCTGTACTTCAAACCGCTCAAGGAAGATGAGCGGGGAAAACTGATCGTCCATTATGGATACCTGATCCCCGTTGACCTTCGTTTAGTCCGCATGCTTGGTGACGCTGTATTGCCCTATTCGGGTGAGCGCCCAATGCTTCCCGATCCGGTCGGTACGCTGCTGACTGAGCCCGCTTCTTACAATGAGGGCGACGTACTTAATCGTCTCGTTGGGTATGTCTGCCGTGTGGATGAATATGTTAAAGCGCTGGAGAAGAGGTACCTCGAACTTCGACCCGCCGCTGTCACCTCACTGGGGCCGAACGATCCTGACCCAGTTCCGGCCGATGGGTGGCAGCGCCGGATAGGCGAGCCTGTTCCCGCTGACGAACCCGACGACACCGATCCGATTTGACGGGGTCTGATTTGAATTACCATCGCTCAATGCCGGTCGGCTCAACGCCGGCTGGCGACGAACGGGAAGCGCTCCCGCTTGACGCTTATGCCGATGTAATTGCGAATCTCGACACTTCTCCACCTGCCGATGGGCCGCCACCCGGCGCGGTCGTTCCGACCCAAGATGACGCTGCCCCGTTGGCGCGCGGCCAGATTATGCGCATCGCCTCTTTCGACATGGAGCTTGAGGGGTGGCTTAGGGGCCTCTCTTGGTGGGTGCGGCGCAATCAGCTTTCAGGCGAGATGGAAATTCATCTGCCCAATGGCGTCATTCCGATGAGCGATGAGCGGCTGGCCGAAGTGCGCTTCAAGTTAGAATATGCCTCGAACGGCAAGGAGCCGGCAAAGGATAGGATCGCCGATGCCGTTGCGCTGATCGCCGAGCGCAATGCTTACCACCCTGTCATAGAGTACCTGGACGCTTTGGAGTGGGACGGCATCAAGAGGCTTGACACTTGGCTGATCAATTATGCCGGAGCTGACGACACTGAATTGAACCGGGCATTCTCGCGGAAAACATTGTGCGCCGCCGTGCGCCGCGTGAAGCAACCGGGGTGCAAGTTTGACCATATCCTGGTGCTCCAGGGTGCGCAGGATTTGGGGAAATCCTCATTGATCAGGGCGCTATGCCACGATGATCGCTGGTTCACGGATCAAGTGAAGGTAGGGACTGAGGCGAAAGAGACAATTGAGAAAACCTCGGGCGCTTGGATTGCCGAGCTTGCCGAGTTGGACGGACTAGGCAGGCGCGAAGCGAACGCCGTCAAGTCGTTCATCACCACCGTTGAGGATCGGGCGCGTCCCGCCTATGGCCGCTTTGCTGTAACGAAGCCACGGCAAATCGTCCTGTTCGGGACCACCAACGAAGCTGAGTTCTTGAGCGACCCCACAGGAAACCGGCGATGGTGGGTTGTGCGTGTCAGCGCTCTCGACGTTGCCGGCCTGATGGCCGCTCGAGATCAGCTCTGGGCGGAAGCGGTGGTCGCCGAGATGGGCGAAAGGCTCTGGCTCGACACTCCGGAGCTGAAGACAGCGGCAGCTACCGTGGCCAAAACCGTCATGGATCGGGGGGCGTATTATGATCTGCTGGTTGGTAAGGTCCCTGAGGGGCCGGTAAAAATCGTCGCCGCTGACGCATGGGCTTTGGTTGGCATCAAGCCCGATGATGTCAATAGGATCACCCCGGCTAGCCGCACGGCCCTCAGGAAGGCGATGGCCGGGCTCAATTTCGATCCTGAAACGAAAGTCCTCCGGTACAATGGGAGAAGCGTTAAGGCATTTGTCCGGGGCGATCTTCATGAGGCCGAATGGTGGTCGCCTAGTGAGGGCCTTCAACGATCAACAATTCGCTTCGAGGATTTGCCCTAGCCAGCGCTGGCCCCTGATCTTTTCGCATCGGGGGCATTTGTTTGGCGATCCTGCTACCGGTGCAACTGATCTGCTACCGGTTAGCGGTAGCAGCGTAACCGATTGATATCTATTTGATAGTCCCTGCTGCTACCGCTGCTACCGGTGAAATAGTTGAAAGTATCTGGATGCTGAAATTCAGAGATGTAGAGGGGATACCGCTAGTTTAGGGGAAAATGGCGGTAGCGGTAGCAGACAGACAAAAATGGACGCGGGATCAGATGCTTAACCCGCTACCGGTTGCGGTAGCAGGAACCGGTAGCGGTAGCATCGGGCATCGGGACTGGCCGGAGGCGGCCGGGTGATGTTGGTCGCTGCAAACTCGACAAAACTCGACACCGGAGCCGGATGGTAGAGTTGAGTTACTGTGTGGCGCGGCGCTTGCGGCGGGCAAAGAACATCGCAAGGAAGGTGATCGGGACCGTGACCGGCCAGAGCGCCATTGAAAACGGCATGCCCCAGGCCTGGAGCGTTAGCCACGCGCTGCCAGCGCAAGCGAGGAGACCGGCCAACGCGGCGAGCGGCCATCGCGCCCATGCCGGCATATTGAGACCGGCGACGGCGACGCCCAGGGTCAGGGCTAGGATGAGTGGGGAAGCTAAAACGAATAGGTCTTTCATGGTGTACCCTCCCGGCTGGAGCATACTCACACTGTCAGCGCGCGCAACTCCAGGCAAACCCACAGTGAGCCGGGGCCGCGCGCTGGCGGCGATCTCGGGCCGGCAGGCATATCAAGCCCCTCCGGGAAATCGGCCGCTGGTGAGTCCGCAAATCGGTTGGGTTTAAACGGTCGCACGCTCTGCGATCCATTCGCGCCATTCGCGGGCGGCGGCTTGGATGGCATGGCCGGCGACGGTGCGGGCTCGGCTGCAAAGGATCACGTCGGCGATCCCGGCCGTGATCCAGGGTTTGGCCCTGACAGCGATGGCAAGGTCAAGCATGCGGCCTTGGCTGAGGAGGAAGAGGTCGCTGCGTTCGGTGTCGTGCTCGGCCGTGGCTAGGATAGTGCGAATGCGAGTGGTATCGGCCATGGGTATCTCCTGTTGTCGGCGGCGTCACGCTGCCATTGATCGGCCATTGCGATCAAGACTTGTTATCTTCGCAACACATGATGCTGTTACCGGCAACTGATTTACGCAGAAGTTGCCTGCGTTTAAGCGCAATGCGTTGCGAATCTATCAACATGGCGCAATTAATCAGTTAGCGGATGATTGTTGCGAAATGCGCAACCCATAGTGACTTTCGGCTTACTCATGCGTATTTCCGAATTGTTTATGACTAATTCGGAACTGAAATGCTTGACCGCAAAAAGAAGCTGACACCCAAGGAACGACGGGCCATTGAGGCTCCGCTCACTGCGCGTCAGCGGCGATTTGTTGAGGAAATCCTCCTGGACCCCAATGCGACGCAAGCCGCCATCAAGGCCGGTTATTCTCTTCGTAATTCTAGGTTTATTGCGAGCCAGCTCCTGGAGCGGCCGGCTGTCAGACGGGCGATTGACGCAGCCAAGAGCGAGCGCAGCCAGCGAGTTCAGATTGACGCGGACTGGGTGCTTAAACGCCTTCACTCTGAGGCTGAGGCCGATCTCGCCGACATCTTCGACAAGGAAACCGGTGCGCTCCTACCGGCCCATACGTGGCCGGCTGTATGGCGCAAAGGATTGGTCCAGGGCATCGACGTGTTCGAGGAGCGCGACGCGGACGGGAATGTCATCGGTCATACCCGCAAGGTGCGCTTGTCGGATCGCGTCCGCCGCCTGGAGCTGATCGGCAAGCATGTCCGCGTGAATGCGTTCCAGGAAATCATCAAACACAAGGGTCTTGACGGTCTCGCGGATCGCTTGGCGCGCATGAAGAGCCGCAAGCTGCGCATTGCGGCCGGCGTCATCATCGACGCGGATATGCCGGACGAGCCTTCTATTCTTGAGGATCGGCCTCGCTTCCCGGAGGCTGAAGCGTCCTCGGTCGAGGGTGTTCCTCCCTCGGCCGGGGGCGTCACTGTTGCCGAGAGTGACGGCAGTGAAAGCTGTGACGCGCCGTCGAGCCCCGCACATCCTGCCGGCCATACCCCCGGCGAGGCCCCGGCCGCGCCGAACCATCAAACTCCCTTCAAACTGAAAGGCTGAATTTCATGACTGCAATAATCGAAACATCGGATAGCATCTCCCGCAAAATCGAGGCGCTTGATATCGTTGTTGAGGCGCGGAAAGCCGAGCTTGGCGCTAACGCCTTCGCGGCGTTGAATGGCGACAAGGCCGCCATCACGAAGACTGAACAGCTCAACGAAGAAATCAAGGGGTTCGCCGCCGATAGGGAGGCTCTCCTGGCCGCGCTTGTCCATGCGCTCGACCGCGAGCAAAATCAGCGTGACCTAGCTGCCTTGGCCGAGAGGCAAGCCGCCTGGAATGAGGCTCGCACGATGCGCGACCGCCTTCTGTCGAACGCCAAAGCGTATGAGAAGGCCGTCGCGGAGATTGATCGCCTTACGAGCAGCATGGGTGAGGATAACGAAGCAATCCGCAGGCTGATGCGGAAGGCCTGCCTGTCCTACAGTGACTCTGTTGTCGGGCGGGGAAATGTCTTCTCAATCCTTGCTGGTGACATCAGGGGTATGGGCGACAAGCTTCATCAACCGCAGACCGTCCGCACAATGACAAGAGCATGGGTAATCCTGGATGAGGAGCTGGCTGACCATGTCTGATGATGCGCTGAGCATTCTCTACGGTGGCACAGGCGAGACCGTTTCGCCCGTCCCGGATTGGCACAAAGCGGAGACCGCTGGCGCTGCCGTTCGATTGGCTGGGAAGGGCGAGGGCAGCGAAACCCCTCCTGCTGACGATCTCGCCAAGACGCTCTATGGCGAGGGCAGCTCGGCGTTCCGCGAGGATGATGCCGATACGCATTCCTGGTTTGACGGCCTGATCGCTGAAAAGATCAAAGACGGCGATAAGGAGCACGTCGATTATTTGGCGGCCGGGAAGGCGGGTCTCATCGCCGATCTAGTCGAGGCCAAGACGCCGCAAGCGGATTTCAGCAATGCGCTTGGCGTGGTCAATGAATACATGTCGCGCGACCTCTCGGCGGATGAGCGGGCCAGTATCGAAGCGTCAAGCATGGCCGAGCTGCAAAATCAGTATGGCGACGATCTCGGCAAGAGCCTTGCCGCTGCGCGCCAGCTTATTGCCGATCTCGATACCGTGTCGCCCGGCCTCATCGACACGCTTGAGCGTTCTGGCGCTGGGAATGACCGCAAGCTCGTCCAGCTCGCCATCGGTGAGGCCAAGCGGCGTGGCTATCTGAAATGACGCTGGCGCGCGATCTGGTCAGGCCCATTGTCAGACCGATCGTTCGGCCAGTTGTTCAACCGCCACCACCACCGGAGCCTGAGGGAAAATGAGCCAGACTGACACCATGCCGGCCCTGACCGAAACCGAAAACGAAGATGAGCGGATCGTGCTCGCGCTTTATGCGGCGGCGACGCGCCATCCTCGGAGCTTCATGTTCTATCGTCATGCCGCTGACGAGTTGCGCGACCTGTCGTTCCTGGCTGCATCAGGCTCCACAGTCGGCATTCGTCTCGATCTTGCGCGCACTACCGCAAAGAACGCGTTGTTCGAAGCCGAGCGGCACGACGCTAACAAAGCCAAAGGATAACCGATGCCTATTGTTCCAGAATATCAGCGGTCGGTCGCGCTTCGGCCGAGCAATCAACAGGGCATTGACGTCAACGCCACGCCGGAAGCGTTCGGCGCTGCCATCGGGCGCGGCATGCAATCTCTAGCCCAAGGCGTCGCGGACGTGGGCAAGGCCGTCGAGGTGCGGCAGGCGATTGAGGATGAGACCATCGCCCGCTCGGCGCGAAATGCCTACATGGCCGACAAAGACAACCTCATGTATGGCGATGACGGTTTCGCCGGCAAGACGGGCAAGGCCGCGTTGGATGGTTACGACGGTTTCGGCAAGTCGCTGGGGGAGTTGCGGCTGAAGCATTCGGCAGGCCTGACGCCTACGCAGCAAAAGCTTTTCAATAGGGCAATCGATCCGATTGAGACCGATGCGCGGCGCTCTGGAATGATCCATCGGTCGGGCGAGCTGAAGAATTTTACAGTCGAGGCCGCGACGAATGGGGCCGATGCGCTGAAGCAAGAGGCCGTCAATTCATATGGTGATGACGCGAAGCGGGCGAAATATCTACAGGCCGGCCTCCAGGAGTTGGCCGTCCTTGGCGAAAAAATGGGCTGGGCTCCTGAGAAGCTGAGGCAAATCCAGGCCGATTACGTTTCGGACGCGAACAAGCTCACGGCGTTGCGGATTGCGCAGGATGATCCGATTGAGGCCGTGGAATTCATCACGAAGCACAGTGAAGAGTTCTCGACGGTCGATCACATCAACACGCTTCGGGACGTCGCCCGCTCTGCCGGGGATGCGGTCGGCCGCGATGGTATCGCGACTCGGAAGGCGCGCGGTGTCGAGCCCGTTGATGCCGTAGTCAATAAGATCATTGGCGTGGAAAGTGGGGGCAATCCTGCGGCCCGCAATCCAAGGTCCACTGCGGCGGGTCTCGGTCAATTTGTAGACGACACGTGGGTTGCGATGCTGAGAAAGTATCGTCCGACCCTTGCTGCGGGCAAGTCGCGAGCCGAGCTTATCGAGATGAAGTCGAGCGCCGGCCTGTCTCGCGAGATGACGAAAAGGTATGCCGAGGAGAATGCTTCGATCCTTCAGATGGCGGGCTTCCAGGCATCGGCCGGCAATGTCTATCTCGCGCACTTCCTCGGGCCGGGTGGCGCGAAGACCATCCTGGGCGCTGGTGATGCCGCGTCGGTTTCCTCGGTTCTGCCGCCTGCTGTGATCGATGCGAACCCGTTCCTTCGCGGGATGACTGTCGCCGATATCAAGGACTGGGCCGCCAAGAAGATGGGCGGAGAGGCTGGCGGCGGCGGTGCCATGTATTCGCCGCGCGTGACTGCGGCCCTTGCCGGCCTTCCTGCCGACACTGCGGCACAGGTGCGCGAGATCGCAGAACGGGGCATCGCCCAGCATGACGCGCAAGCGGCCTCGGAGATCAAGGCCCAGCGCCTCGCGGTGAATGATAATTACCGGCTTCGGATTGCGGCCGGTGACGCGAGCATTTCGGAGCAAGAAATTCTCGATGATCCGATCCTTGATGACGGCGACAAGGCCACGTTGCTGAACAGCTATAACGAGAAAAACAAGGAGCTGCGCGAGACCCAGGCGGCAGTCCAGGCGTTCCGGACCGGCGTCCTGGCGGTCGATGCCTATTCGGCGGATGGCCGGAAGTCGGTCGATGCGGTTTGGAAAGCAGCGGCGGCGGTCACGCCAAGTGAGCAAATCCAGCCTGTGGTTTCCGATATCGTCAGGCAGACGGGCCTTGTTCCCGCGCCGGTCATGTCGAACATCAGGAGCGCTCTGACAAGCGGTAATGCTCTCGCTGTTGCGGGGGCGGCGGCTTTTGCGGGACATTTGAACGCCATCGATCCGGCTGCGCTTGGCCGGCGAGATGGTGGCCGCGAGATCATGGACGCCGCCACGATGTTCGATCACCTGAACAATAAGGTGGGCCTGACGCCCGATCAGGCGGCACGGCGTCTCATTGATCTGCGCGACCCTGAGAAAGTCGCCGCGCGCAAGGCTCTCATGGAAAGCGAACCGGTGAGGAAATTCATTGAGGATCAGGCGACGGAAGCAAACGTCAGGGATGTCTTCGACCCCGGCCTGTTCGGCTCTGACCCGGCTCTAGGCGAGACGCCGGCCCAGGCTGCGGCTATGACGGCCGAGTATCGGGATATCCTGGCCGAAAGCATCTTCGACACGGCTGGCGATACCTCGCTCGGCATCGCGCTCGCTGCCGAACGGTTTAAACGGCGCTATGGCGTGAGTGATTTCACGATCTCCGGCGCGAAGACGATCACGCGCTATCCTCCGGAGATCGCATACCCGGCCGGCGTCGATGGGACGCACGGCTATATCCGCGATCAGGTCAAGGAAGCGCTCGGCAAGGCGGGCGTGTCGGCCGATGAGGTCTATTTGCAGCCCGGCACCATGACTGAAACCGACGTCAAGGCTGGTCGGCCGGCGCGTTATGAGGTGTGGTATTCCAAGAGCGGCGTCCTGGAGAGGTGGCATCAACCTTTCTACGCGACGCCGCCGTCGCGCGCTGACGTTCTCGATGCCGAGAAGAAGAAGGCCATGAAGCGCCGGGATGAAAACATCCGAAAGATTTTCGGGACCGGGACGCGGGATGACGCGGTCCTCGGCTCCTTTGATGATGCGCCCGCGCGCATAGCACCGTGAGGTAAAAATGCCCTTCGATGATAGCCTGTCACTACCCGCTCAATCCTTGCGCCCTGGCGAGCCGCTTGCGCCCGCGCCTGAATTCACTGCCACGCTCGGGGCCGCGTTCCGCCAGTCGAATATGGTGGGCTCGGTGATTTCAAGCGAAGCCCTCGCAGACAAGATGAGCGGCGACTTCTATACGGTGGATCGCTCTTACAACGTGTTCGATGACGTCAAGGGATATGAGGATCATCTCGGCCGCTTCGAGAACGTCTTCAATCGCAACGCGGCAAAGGCGGTCAAGACCGACATTGACCGGGAGACGCGTGATAGGCGGACGCTCGCCGCCTCGGGCTGGACGGGAACGGGCTTGGAAGTCGCTGCGTCGGTGCTCGACCCCACAATCCTTATGCCGGCCGGAGCGCTCGCTAAGGTCGGGCGCGGCGGATATGCGGCGGCCAAGTCAGCGTTGCGGCTCGGGGCCTCGGCTGGGCTCGCGACTTCGATCCAGGAGGCCGGTTTACAGGCCAGCCAGGAGACGCGCACGGCCGGTGAGAGCGCTCTCGCGGTGGGCGGCTCGATGTTTCTCGGCGGTTTGCTGGGCGCTGGCACGGCGCGCCTGATGACCGGGATTGAGCGCAAGGCGGCCGGCGACGCGCTGAAGGCTGTTGACCGCCCTGACTTCGACGCGGTGACCGATGAGCTGCACAAGGAATTGGCCGGCATGGTGCCGAGCCCGGGCTCTGTCGGTGCAGCGGCGGCCGATCTGGACACGCTGGACGATCTGACAATCGCCGGCCGCGCTGCCTCCGGCGTGGCGAAGGCAACGGCGAAGCTCAATCCTTTGCTGCGCGCGATGACAAGTCCGTCGCAGGCGGTGCGGTCGGTCGCGTCGATGATGATGGAAACGCCCGTCTATTTGCGCAAGAACCTCGCCGGCCGTGGCGACGCGGCGGCGGAAAGCGTCATGAAGGAATTCACCCATGGCGCTGTTGCGCGCGCCCTGGAGGCCCAGGAGCGAGCCTATATTGGTATGCGAAAGTCCGGCGTCGTCATGACGCGGAAGGAATTTCGCGAGGCTGTTGGCCGCGCCATGCGCCGCAATGACGAGGACCCCCGTCCGGCCGTTGCTGAGGTCGCCAAGTCCTGGCGCTCGATTGTGATCGAGCCCTTGAAGCGGAGGGCGGTAGAGACCGGGCTATTGCCGGAGGATGTCCATGTCAGCACGGCTGACAGTTACTTCACCCGCGTCTGGAACCGGTTGCGGATTGAGGCCAATGAAGGCGAGTTCCGCGCTATCGTGCGCCAGTATCTTTCCGGCGCGCTCGATGCGGCGGAGAAGGCCGAGGCCGAACGGCTAGCGCGGAAGACTGGTAGGCTCCAGCGGGAAAAGGACGCCCTGGTCAAGGGCATCGCCGGCCGCGAGGAGAGCATGCAACGCCGCCTGGAGACGGGCGAGATCAGCGCCGATGATTTCGATGAAGGCGCGATTATGGATTTTGTCCGGCGCGTTGGTGCCGGTGAGAAGCCCAAAGAGGTCGAGAGCCTTTCGGGGTGGCTGCGCCGTCAGAAGGGCGGGCTGTTTGATCCACAGGGCGATTTGCTCGCTGTCTATCCTGAGGCTCGGAAGGTACCGGGGCTGATCCGCAAGAGTCGTCGTACCGCGTCCAACGATAAGGGCGGCGAAGGTCTGGACGATATTGCCTTGCGGGCATGGCAGGAAGGTTTCCTTGACAGTACCGAACGTCCGACAATCCGCGAATTTCTTGAGACGCTTCGGGGTGACCTGGGCGGATCGCGCGTTGTTCGGGCCGTTGACCAGGAGGCGGCGCAAGCGGCCGACGTGTTCGAGCAGACCATGCGCGCGCTTGAGCGAGCCGGTGTCGATTTCACGCGTCCGCTGCTCGCCACATCGGAGGCCATGAAGGATATCGCGCTCAAAGTGAACCGCGCGCTATCGGACCTGGATCGCCAGAAGATGGCAAAGCTCGATGCTGACATTGCCGGCTCGCAACAACGCGGACACTTCGAGTTCCTGGATGATGCGGACCGGCAGGCGTACCTAGAGGAGATCGTTGACGATATCTATTCCAAGGTCACCGGCCGTGAACATGAGGGGGCTACACCGCTGAACCTGATCGTCACCAAGCGCGGGCCGCTCGCCGCCAGGACGTTCCACATTCCTGACACCCTGGTCGAGAAGTTCCTTGACGATGATGTGGAGTTTATCGGCCGGCGCTATGCGCGCATCATGTCGGCGGACGTCGAGCTGACCGAACGTTTCGGATCGGTCGATATGAAGCAACAGATTGAGACGGTTCGGCAAGAATATGCCGCGCTGAAACAGGCTGTCGAAGCGCGCACTGATCTCTCGCCGGAAGAAATGGCGAAACAGCTTGCCTCATTGAACAAGCGCGAGCGTGGCGACATTCGCGACATTGGGGCGGTGCGCGACCTTCTGCGCGGCAACTACCGGCCAGAGGTACAAAACACCGGATGGGCGCGCACGATCAATGCGGCGATGCTCTTCAATTATATGGTTGCGCTCGGCGGCGTCGTCATTGCCTCGCTGACGGATGCAGTGCGGCCGGCGATGGTGCATGGCCTGGGCTCTTACATGCGCGCCGGACTGTTGCCGCTGATCTCCCGGTCCAAGGGGATCAAGATGGCGACGCAGGAGGCGCGGCAGGCGGGTGCCATTGCCGAGCGTATCCTGCAATCCCGGCTGGCGACGCTTGCCGAGATCACGGACCCCTATGCGCAGAACTCTCCGTTTGAGCGGTTCTTGCAGAATGCCGGCGTCGGGTTCACGCGCCTGACCGGCTTGCTGCACTGGAACGACTTTCAGAAGACGCTTGCGGCGACGATGACGCAGGAACGGATTTTGAAGAATGCAGAGATCGCGGCCGAACGCGGGTTCGACGCGCTGCCGGCCGGCGAGAAAGCTTACATGGGCTATCTCGGTCTAGGCCAGGATCGCGCCGAACAGCTCGGCCAGCTCTTCAAGGCGCATGGGGAGACGCTTGACGGCGTGCGCGTGGCGAATTCTGAGGCATGGCCGGAAGAGCTGGCGTGGCTGCGGCGCTCCTGGCGGGCGGCGATCAACAAAGACGTGGATAGCATCATTGTGAGCAAGGGCGTCGGTGATGTTCCGTTGTTCGCTAATACCCCGACCGGGAAGGCGCTCTTGCAATTCCAGTCCTTCGCGCTGGCTTCAAATCAGCGGGTGCTCATCCGGGGCTTGCAGGAGGATATGGCACGGTTCATCGGTGGCGTCCTGGGCATGGCGACGATTGGGACGTTCATCTACATGCTGAAACAGCTTGAGGCCAGCCGGCCGATTTCCGACAATCCCGGAACCTGGGTTGCCGAGGGCCTGGACCGCTCGGGCATTTTCTCGCTCGCCTTCATGGCGAACAATGCGCTTGAGAAGGTCGGCGCGCCGGGGCTCTACACTGGCGCTGCCGCGCTCTTCCCCGACAAGGATCAGAGGCAACCGGCCTCGCGATATGCGTCGCGCAACGCGGTGGCGTCGTTCCTGGGGCCGACTGTCGGCACTGCTACCGATGCGGTGTCTCTGCTGTCGGCAGGCTTCGGCGGCGATCTGACGCCCGGCGATGTAGGCGCGGCTCGGCGGCTGACGCCCTATGCATCGTTGCCGTATTGGCGGTGGCTCATCGACGGCATGTTGGTGCCGGCGCTCAAGAAAGAGGTGGAAAACGGCTAGAGCTTAGCTAGGTCGATTTTGATGCCCTGGCTGTGCATCTCTTTTGCAAGTTGAACGCTTGCATCCGATACCTTTTCTTTCCACGGAATGTAGATTAGCCCCTGAATATCTGAGGGCTTCTCCATATTCACATCGCTTTTCATCAGAATTGCCACCTTAGGGCGGCCCAGAACAGCCAGCATCATTCCAAGTTCAAGCACTACGTTTTGGCGAGCCCTAAAAAGCTTTTCTTCCGGTTTTTCTTTCGCATGCCCCTCGTCGTCAGGCGTCGTGATGATAACCGCAAAGCCGACACCTTCCCGATAATGCTCTAACTTCTCAATGATTGTCTTGCCGCCTGATGGCAGTTGACCGAGAATAAGCGGTTCTAGTCCCCACCGCAGGAGCATCCCCTCTGTCTCTTTCAGGGCTACCTCATCGTGGCCATAAACCACAAAGACTTTGCGATTCTGAGGTTGTGGCGCTGGTTTGCCTTCCTGGGGGGATTCAAATGACTCTCCGATGGCTTTGGCTACCCGCTCTTCAAGCGCCCCCTTGGTTGCCCTGTCGCCATCGCACCAGAGTGTCCCTTTGGTTGACGACCAATTCAGATTCGCTCCGTCAGCGCCTCTCAGCTGATGAACGCCATTGCCACGCTCAACCCATTCCCCGTCGCAACCGGCAACAAGAAGGCGGTCCTTTAAGTCTTCCAGGGTACCCTTAAATTTTGGCATTCTGGGAATATGCCTGTCCAATTAAGGCGGCGCAAGCGAGGCGCATAGGCTTACTCGGCAGCGATCAACTGGCGAGAATGATGGGCGTAGGTAGGCCAATTGGGAGCGTATTCTTCATTGGCTTGATCGCCCCAGATTGCCCATTTGGGCCGGGTTCCTCGCGCAAATAACTCGCAGTATGGTCCTGGGGAGCAAGCCTCAATTATCGCATATTGCTCGTCGGGCTTTCGAGAATGTTCCCTTTTGCGGGTCTGAATCATGTTTACCTGTGTGCGACCAGGTTGGAGTGTGCGCGCATTCTTTCCGCGAACCCCGAAAAGCAATATCTCAGTGACATTACGGAAGTAGAAGCCCACACCGCGCCCGTCAGAACCTCCGTCCTTCCGGATTTTATGCCAAACGATGTTCGTTTTATACTTGAAGCCCCATGCACTCATAATCTGCAGGCCTTCAGGCAGCAAAGCATTCGGAACCCAAAGATACAAGTGAGCAGTATCCGCGACAATCGAACTTACCGGCAGTGCGGCAATCTCCTCATTTGAGAGGGTGAGATATCGCGACAGCCGGCGATGCTCCGGAGCCATTTTCCCCGTCCGGTTCTGAAAGCGCCAAGGCGGGTCCACGAGAAGGGTCCGAAACCTTCGCTTGCCAGCAAATTGGCGTAGATCATCTGCCAACTTCTCTGCCTGGTCGGCGCTCATTTTTTTGGCCCTTTCTTCTTTCGCTCGATTGTCTTGAAGTTTACTGCAAGGTCCGGACGCGCGATGTCATCAATGTACAGGGATTTTTTCATGCCAATTGCGAGTACAGGACAGCCACCGCCGGCACCTCCATCAAGCTTCCGTTGTAGCTTCGAAAAGATCGTAGTGGTCGGGCCGTAGCTGGCACCTTTACCCATATCATCAAAAATCGTCTGAAGCTCGTCACTTCGAGTGATGATGATGCCAACATCGGCAACTCGGAGATCGAATAGCAAGCGGAAGTTGTTGAGGTCGCGGTCGTAGAACTCGGTCTTGTTGTTCCATTCGAGCTCCAGCGCAACTTTACCTTTGAAGCAATCTACCTCATGCGTTGGGCTCTCAATCGGATGATTGTTGACGACGATCTTTGTGTCAAACTCCATTGGTGTCCAGCCCAACTCCCGAAACATACGATCCATTCTAATTGCCACGAGGCTCTTGCCACCTCCTTTGATACCTTTTTCTCCAATATCTCGCCGGAGCAATCTGAAGTTCCGCAGCACAGTCAAAATGTCTTGCCATTCCTCAGGATAGGCGACACTTAGAACTGCACAGGGGTTCCGCCATTCATCAAAATCGTACAGCTCTTGGAGGTCCGGCGGTATTAGGTTCTTGCATTTCATGCACTCCTTTCTGAGCTGATTCGGTCCGAGTGTAAGGGGGCCTCCTTTCGTTCAGTCCGATTTGAGACGTAGTTTCTCCATGCCTCTGAGCGAACGCCAGGGCGGCATGTGTGGCCGGAGCACGGCGCGGAAGCCTCGGGAGTATGCATGTTGGGGGCCGGAGTGTTCGTGTATGTCGCTTTCTACCCAGCTCCAGTGCCAGTAAATCAGCAGATCATTGAGCGTCGGATTGCCGTCGAGGATTCTGCGCGCATGGCGAGCGCCGCGCCGAGCCTCGCTCCTCCTGGTCCTGTGGTCGGGGTTCATTCTGACTCTCCATAGGCGCGCCTCGGCCGTTGCCGGCTTAATTGCCGGGGAGCGGGCGCGAACTATGTGCGGGAGAGCGTCAGGTCATGAGCGGTATAGATGACGGGCCGGCGCTCGGGTCAAGGCCCTTCCAGTGTCGCCATATAGGTTGATTTGGTGGTAGATACGGGATTATACATTTAGGGTATGTAATTGATTTTACATCATATTATTTAATATTCTGGTGCCCCCTCCCGGGATCGAACCGGGACGCCTTGTGGGCTCAGGATTTTAAGTCCTGTGCGTCTACCAATTCCGCCAAGGGGGCGCTGAGCCGCCGCCCTTGTAGAGCATCGGGTCGAGACCTGTGAAGGATTTTATAGCAGGGGCCGGACCAGCCCCAGCCGCTCGCGGTTGAGCCAGCGCTGCACCATCAGCACCGAGACGGCGGCGAGCCCCGAGGCCAGGCCCACCCAGACGCCGATACCGCCGAGCGTCGTATATTGCGACAGGACGTAGCTCAGCGGCAGGCCGATGCCCCAATAGCCGATCGCCGCATACCACATCGGCACCCTTGTGTCGTGAAGCCCGCGCAGCATTCCGCCGGCCAGCACCTGGGCGGCATCGACGAGCTGGAATATCGCGGCGACGACGAGGAACGAGGTCGCGAGCGCCAGCACCGGCTGATGGCTCGGCACATCGATGTCGAGAAAGATGCCGATCAGCGGCTTGGGGATCATGATCATCGCCGTGGCGGTCAAGACCATGAAGCTGGTGCCGAGAATGAAGGCGCTCCAGCCGGCGCGCGTGACGCCCAGCGCGTCGCCGGCGCCATAGGCCAGTCCGACGCGCACGGTCGCCGCCTGGGCGATGCCGAGCGGCGTCATGAAAGCCAGGGTGACGACCTGGATCGCCACCGCATGGGCGGCGAGCTCCGCCTCGCCGAGCCAGCCCATCAGAAAAGCGGCGGCGTTGAAGATGGTCGTTTCGAAAGCGACGATGGCGCCGATCGGCAGGCCGAGCAGCCAGATCGCCTTCAGCTTCGACCAGTCGGCTCTCCAGAAACGGCCGAAGACGTGATAGCGGCGAAAGCGCCGGTCGATCATGACGACGGCGGCCAACCCTAAGAACATGCACAGCATGGCCGTGGCGCTGGCGATGCCCGAGCCCATGATTCCGAGCGCCGGGAAGCCCCAATTGCCGAAGATCAGCAGCCAGTTGCCCAGCGCATTGAGCAGAATGGCGGCGATCGACATCACCAGCGCCCAGCCGGGACGTTCGAGCGCCGAGATGAAGGAGCGCAGCACGACGAAGCCGAGAAAGGGCGGCATGGCCCATAAGAGGGCGCGCAGATACCGGCCGGCTTCCCCGACCAGCGCCGGATCCTGGCCGATGGCGGCGAGAAAGCCCTGGCCGTGCCAGAGGAGGAACATCGCCGGGATGGATATGAGCACCGCCGTCCACAGACCCTGGCGGACGATCCGGCGTGTCTGGCGCATATCATGGGCGCGGTTGCCCTTTTCGCGCGCCACCATGGGCGCGACGGCGCTGACCAGGCCGAAAGCGAAAAACGCGAATGTGTGGTAGATATTGACCGCCAGCGAGCTCGCGGCCAGCGCCTGCGGACCCAGCCTGCCGATGAAGATCACATCGGTGACGATCATCGCCGCCTGGGCAAAATTGGTCAGAACCAGCGGCCAGGCCAGTTGCAGCGTCGCGACGTAACTCTCCTTCCAGGAAATGGCCGCGCCGATACCGGCCGTTCGCGATGAAGGGGCAGGGGGCAGGCTCGCACTCTCTGAATGGACGGTCGACATTGCCGGGCCAACCTATCGATTTCCGCCTGGCTTCGCCATCCCGGCGTTGCGCTGCCAAGCATTGCGCCGGCGGACGGGCTCGGGCATGCTTCACTGTCGCCTGATCCCCGTGAGGAAATTCCGCATGAACGCGCCCGTCGTCGATGATATCACCGCCGCTCTTGCCGAAGCGTCGGCGCGTTTCCTGGCGGCGCGGCCCAAGACCGTCGCGCTGCATGAGGCGGCCAAGGCGGTCATGCCGGGCGGCAATACCCGCACCGTGCTGTTCACCCCACCTGTGCCGATCCGGGTCGCCAAAGCGGAAGGCGCGGTCGTCACCGATCATGACGGCTTCTCCTATGTCGATCTTCTCGGCGAATATTCGGCCGGGCTCTACGGGCATTCGCATCCGCGCATCGGACGCGCGGTGACCGATACTTTGGCGACGGGCCTCAATTTCGGCGCCCATCACGCGGGCGAGGTGCGCCTCGCCGAAGCGGTGACGAAGCGCTTCGGTCTCGATCTGGTGCGCTTCACCAATTCCGGCACCGAGGCCAATATGATGGCGCTGGCGGCGGCTCGCGCCTTCACCGGTCGCGCGAAGATCATGGCCATCAAGGGCGGCTATCATGGCGGCACGCTTTATTTCGGGGCGGGCGGCGCGGCGGTGAACGCGCCCTTCGACGTCGTGCTGGCGCCGTTCAACGACATCGAGGCGACCCGGAGGCTCATCGCCGACAATGGATCGGCGCTCGCCGCCCTGATCATCGAGCCGATGCTCGGCAGCGGCGGCTGCCTGCCGGCGGAGCGCGTCTATCTCGAAATGCTGCGCGAGGAGACGGCCAGACGCGGCATCGTCCTCATCTTCGACGAGGTGATGACGTCCAGGCTGGCGCCCAAGGGGCTGAGCCATGCGCTCGGCATCACGCCCGATCTCAAGACGCTCGGCAAATATATCGGCGGCGGCATGTCCTTCGGCGCCTTTGGCGGAAGGCGGGACATCATGGAGCAGTTCGACCCGACGCGGGCGAATTTCCTGCCGCATGCCGGAACCTTCAACAACAACACGCTCACCATGACGGTCGGCTACGCGGCGCTCGACGAGATCTTCACGCCCGAAGCCTGTCTCGATCTCAACCGGCGCGGCGACCGCCTGCGCGAGGGGCTCAACGATATCTTCATGCGTTACCAGGTGGCGGTGCAGGCGACGGGCATCGGCTCCCTCATCAACATCCATCCGCTCGCCGGCGAGTTGCGGGCGCCCGAGGACGCCGCCAAGGCCGATCCGCGGCTGCGCCAGCTGATCTATCTCGATCTCCTGGACGAGGGCTATTATATCGCCGGGCGTGGTTACATGGCGCTGTCGCTGGTGGTGAGCGATGACCATTGCGACGGCTTCCTGGCGGCGCTCGAAAGAGTCGTCACCAAACGCCGGCATCTGCTGACGCCGCGATGAGCGCGGATTGCATCATCTGCCGGAAAGAGGCGGGGGATGCGCAGCTGCACCGTCTCGAAGTCTGGCGCGACGATCTCTGGCGCCTCACTGTTTCGCTCGATGCCGAGGTGCTGGGCTTCGCCTATCTCGAACCCTTGCGCCACATCCCCACCATCGCAGATATCGATGGGCCGGAAGCGGCGAGCTTTGGCGCGGTGCTGGCCAAGGCTGTGCAGGCGTTGAAGGAAGCGACGGGTGCGGCCATCGTGTATGTCTATATTTTCGGCGATGGGGTGCCGCATCTCCATGTCCATCTGGCGCCGCACCGCGACGGCGATGCGCTCAACAGCCAGATGATCCGCGGCGAGATCGTTTCCGAGAAGATGCCGGACGGTTTCGAGCGCTTCTACAGCCGTGAATTCCCGGCGCTGCCGGAAGCCGATCAGCGCCGGGTCGCCGAGACCGTGGCGCGTCGGCTGGCGGCTTCCTGATCACTCCGCATCATGGAAGATGATGCCGAGCGTATGGCGGCGGCCCGAGCGCAGGCGGCTGACGCCATGGCGCAGATTGACCCGGTAGACGCCGCGGGTGCCCTGGACGGGCCGGTGATGCACCGGGAAGATCACCCCGTCGCCCTGGCGGAGCGGGACCACCTCGGCGCGCGACTGCATGCGCGGGCGCTGCTCGGTCAGCACGAATTCGCCGCCGGTGAAGTCGCGGCCGGGTTCCGACAGGAGGATGGCGACCTGCAGCGGAAAGACGAACGCGCCATAGATGTCCTGATGCAGGCAGTTATAGTCGCCTTCGCCATATTGCAGCAGAAGCGGGGTCGGGCGCTTCTGCCCGGCCTTGTGGCACCGGACGAGATACGCCTCATGCTCGTCCGGATACCGCGTCGTCTCGCCGAGCATCTCGTTCCAGCGGTTGGCGATGCCCGCCAGCGGCGGATAGAGGCTCGTGCGCAGGCGGGCGATGATGTCCGGCAGGGGATAGGTGAAGTATTTGTATTCGCCGCGCCCGAAGCCATGCCGGCTCATGATGATATGGCTGCGGAACGGCTCCTTCTCGGGATAGATGGCGGCGAGCTGCGCACAGTCCTCGGGGCGCAGCAGACCTGTGAGGACTGCCGCGCCATGGGTGTCGAGCTCCTTGGCGACTGCGGTCCAGTCGCGCCGGGCCTTGCCGGCGGGAAGGGCGTCGGTCATATCGCGCCCTCCCGCTCGAGCAGCATGCGCTTGCGGTGCACGCCCCAGCGATAGCCGGAAATCGAGCAGTCCTTGCGCAGGATGCGATGACAGGGAACCGCCACCGCGATCCGGTTCACGGCGCAGGCCTCGCCGACCTCACGCGCCATGCCCTTCCGGCCGATCGCCTCGGCGAGCGCCGAATAGCTCATGGTCGTGCCGGCGGGCAGCGCGCGCAGGCCCTGCCATACGGCGATCTCGAAATCGCTCCCTCTGAGATCCAGCGTCAGCTCCGCCGGTTTCTGCGGCGCTTCGATCAGCGCGACGACAGCGGCGATGTCATCGGCAAGCCGTGCGTCGGCCTGAATTTCCTGCGCAGCGGGAAAATCCCTGCGCAGGTCCCGGATAAGCCTGTCGCGGTCACTGCCGAACAGCACCGCGCAGATGCCCTTGGCGCTCCTCGCCACCAGCACCTGGCCGAGCGTCGAGCGGCCGAAAGCGTAAGAGATTGCTTCATCGGAGGAGGCGAGGGCAGTCTCGGCCGGTGCCGATGAGATCGAGCTCAATGTCATGACGGATACTCCTTTTGTCTGTGCTCAATCTGAGCGACAGGGCACTCCATATCCACCCGAAACCGGACTCATTTGCCGGGCATTTTATCAGTGTACGGAGTATAATCGCGCCATGTCCTGCCTTAGCGTCAAGATATCGTTTCGCAGCTGCACAGGCATTGGCTTGGCGACGCAGAGGCGCCTGGGCTAGACTTCAGGACACAGGGGAACGCCCTTTGTCGCGCATTCATATTGAATGAACGTTCAGTCAAAACATTGAGAGAAAATCATGCTTCGTCAGGCTAGCAACCGTTTCAATCCGGACGATCTCTGGCAAAAGGACCACGATCATTTCCTGCATCCCTACACACATTTCGACAGTTTCAAGGAAGAGGGCTCGCTCGTCCTGGTCGAAGGCGAGGGCTGCTATGTGAAGGACGCCGAGGGCAGGCGCTATTTCGACGGCATCGGCGGCATGTGGTGCGTCAATGTCGGCTATGGGCGCAAGGAGATCGCCCAGGTGATGGCCGAGCAGGCGCTGCAGCTGTGTTACACGACGACCTTCGTCGACGTCACCAACGCGCCCGCCGCCGAGCTCGCGGCCAAGCTCGCTTCGCTGGCGCCCAGGGACATCAACCACGTCGCCTTCGCGACGTCGGGCTCCTGCGGCATCGATACGGCGATAAGGCTCGCGCATTATTATCAGTCGCGGCGCGGCGCCGGCCAGCGCAAATACATCATCTCGCGCAAGAACTCCTATCACGGCTCGACCTATCTCGGCATGACGGTGGGCTTGCGCGACGGCGATCAGTCGCCGCATTTCCGCTACGTGCCGGATCTCGTCCATCATCTCTCCGCGCCCTATCCCTATCGCCGCCCGGACGGGATGAGCGTCGAGGAGTTCAGCGACTTCCTGGTCGAGGAGTTCCGCCAGAAGATCGAAAGCCTGGGCGCCGAAAATATCGCCGCCTTCATCGCCGAGCCGGCGCAGGCCTCGGGCGGCGTCACCATGCCGCCGCCCAATTACCTGCCGCGGATGAGCAAGCTCTGCCGCGACAACGGCATATTGTTCATCGCCGACGAGGTGGTCACGGCCTTCGGGCGGCTCGGCCATATGTTCGCGTCGGAGGCCGAGTTCGGCATCGTGCCCGACATCATCGTCACTGCGAAGGGCCTCACCTCCGGCTATATCCCGCTGTCGGCGGTCCTCTTTTCCGACAAGGTGCATGAGGTGATCAGCGCGCCTGACGGCGATGCCTGGTTCACCCATGGCTACACCTATTCGGGCCATCCGGTCGCCTGCGCGGTGGCGCTCAAGAATATCGAAATCATCGAGCGCGAGGACCTGCTCGGCAATGCCGCGCGGGTCGGCGATTATCTCGAGCAGCGCCTGGCCGGGCTCCGCGCCTTGCCGATCGTCGGCGACGTGCGCGGCCGCCGCCTGATGATGTGCGTCGAATATGTGGCCGACCAGAAGACCAGGGAGAAGCTGCCCGACGAGGCGAACATCTCCAAGCGCATCTCGAATGAATGTGAGGCGCATGGCCTGTTCGTCCGCCCGATCGGCCATCTCGACGTGCTGTCGCCGCCGCTCATCATGACCAAGCAGGAGGTCGACTTCGTCGCCGATACGCTGGGCGCCGCCATCGCCAAGGTGACCGACGAGCTGGTGCGCGAGAAAGTCATCTGAGCAATCGGGAGGCGGCGGCCCGTGCCGCCGCCTCTCAACTCAGCAGAAGCACGTCTTCCGGCCCGTCCTCCTCGTCGATCTGGACGCCGATCTTGCGGGCGCCGAGCTTGGCGGCGAGGCTTTGCGAAGCTTCATTGCCGGGGGCGATCGAGAAGATGAAATGCCGGGCGCCGCGCGGTCTGGCCCAGGCCATCAGGGCGCGCACCGCTTCCTCGACATAACCCTGGCGGCGGTATTTCTCGAAGATCGTATAGCCGAATTCGGCGCAGGCATCGCGCCCCGCCATCTCGTGACGAGCCGGCGCGCCATGGAAATTGACATAGCCCACAACCTCGCCGGTTGTCCGCAGGGCGATGGCGCGCACCGACCAGGGCCGGTAGTCCGGCTCCTCGAGAAGCTGCGGCAGGCGGCGGCGCGCCAAGGGCGCGACGTCGATCCAGTCGGCGGGAAGCTCGAGATGCAGCACACGCGCCGCATCGGCGATATGTCCGGTCTCGGTGGACAGAAGCGCCGCATAGGGAATGAGCCTCAGGATGAGCCGGTCGGTCAGTATGTCGTCGTGGCTGTGGGTCATGAGCGCTTCAGAGCCTGGCGCAAGGGTTTGGCGAGCGCGCCGCGTTGCGCCGCTTCGACATCGGCGAGACCGAGCCACGCCGCCATGCGGCGCAATTCAGGAGCGGCGGCCTCGGCCGTCCGCACAGCATCGACCTCATCCTCGCCATGTGAGGCATTGACCCGCAGCAGACCGGCCTGGCGGTCGGCCTTGAGGCAGAAGCGGGCAGTCAGACGGTCACCCTCGAGGAAGGGCAAAACGTAATAGCCATAGATGCGCTTGGGCTGGGGCGTATAGATCTCGATCCGGTAGCGGAAGCCGAACAGGCGCTCGGTGCGAGAGCGCTCCCAGACGAGCGGGTCGAAAGGCGAGAGCAGGGCGTTGGCGCCGGCCTTGCGCGGCGCACCCGCATCGCGATGGCGATAGGCCTTGATCGTCCAGCCTTCGACCTTCACCGGCACCAGCGTGCCGTCCTCGATGAGAGACGGCATCGCTTTCTTGAAGGCGTCGACCGGCAGGCGGAAATAATCGCGCAGATCCGCTTCGCTGCCGACACCCAGGGCCTGCGCCGAAAGGTCGATCAAACGGCGCACCGCCTCGTCCTCGGGCACTGCCGGCGCATTCAGGGTTTCGGCGGGCAATACGCGTTCGGGCAGGTCGTAGAGACGCTCGAAGACGCGCCGCGTCGCCGCCGTCACCTCGCCGGTATGGAAGAGATATTCAAGCGCGATCTTGCCCTTGCTCCAGCCCCACCATTTGCCCGATCGCTCGCCGGAATCGGGCAGGTCGCTCACCGCGGTCGGACCGTTGCTCTTCACGAAATCGCGCACTTCATCGACATAGGCTTTCTGGTCGCGCGCGAATTTTTCAAGATAACGATGCTCGCCCTTGTGGTTGAGGGCGCGCTCCATCTTCCAGCGCAGGAGCGGATAGAGCTCGAGCGGCAGGAAGCTCGCCTCATGCGCCCAGTATTCGAAGAAGCGCCTTTTGCGCTTGCCGAAAGTGCGTTGGTCGAGGGTGTCTTGGCTGTAGTGACCGGTGCGCGCGAAGACGGGAAGATAGTGCGAGCGCACCAGCACATTGACGCTGTCGATCTGCAGCAGGTTCATGCGCTGCACCGCCTGCTCGATGCGGGTCCAGTTGGCGGTACCCTCGCGCTTCGGCTTGCCGAAGCCCTGCGCGACGAGCGCCAGGCGGCGCGCCTGGAGATTGGACAGCGCGTCGTGCTTCATGTCAGGCGCTTGCGCATGTTGATGAGCAGATCGTCGAAGCCCAAAGCCCGGTAGAGATCATGGGCGCCCCGATTGGCGGCGAGCACGGTGATGCGCAGATCATCGCGTCCGGCTTGACGAGCGCGCCTTTCGCAATCGGCGAGCAGGAGCTTGCCGATGCCGCGCCGGCGCGCTTTCCGAGCCACCACGAGATCGACGACATAGGCGTAGTCATATCCGACCTCGTCGCCGGTGCCGTCCTCGACCGAGCGGGTGAGGATCACCGCATAACCGAGCGCGGCGCCGTCTTCTTCCGCGATCAGGATGACGCCTTCATCCTCGACGCATTTCTTCTTGAGCAGGTCGATGTACCAGACGCCCATATCGGCTTCGGGCTTCATGCGCTCATAGAGAACGACCTCGCTCGCCTGCAATTCGCGAATCAAGGCGACCAGGCTCTGCTGATCGCTTTCGCGATATTCCCTGATCTCGATCATGCGCGCGACCGTGCCGTTTCCGCCGTTCCGAATCAAGCTGGACAATCGCAAGGCGCACTGTCAGTTTCCGGCAGCATGATCACGCCACGCGGCCTTTTGGTCCTTCTCGCTCTGACGCTATTGACCGGCTGCGCCGTATGCGCGCCGGGCACGAGCAAGCTCGACCAGGACATGGTCAGGCAGACGTCCGCCTCCCAATAATCGATGAGAATTCGAGCGGCGGTCAGGCCGCCTTGTCGGTCCACAAGGCATTGGCCGGGCGCGATTCCGTCGCGGCAAGGCTCGGATCGTACTTGTAGAGCGTCGAACAGTAGGGGCAGACGGCTTCCTTGTCGGCGCCCATGTCGATGAAGATATGCGGATGATCGTAAGGCGGCTTGGCGCCGATGCACATGAATTCCTTGGTGCCGATTTCGATCGCCGGCACGCCGTCGCTGTTCTGAAAATGCGGTGTAATGCCCGACGCCATGATGCATCCTTGAAAGTGGCCGTGTTATTGAGGCGCGAATAGCATATGTTGCGGCCGCCGCAAAGCATGAGGTCCGATGCCAAGTTTCCGTTCCGACATCGTCGATATCGCCTATGAGGTGGCGGGCGAAGGGCCGCCGGTCCTGCTTATCCACGGCTTCGCCTCCAATGCCCGGGTCAACTGGATCGATACCGGCTGGGTGAAGGCGTTGACCGGCGCGGGCTACCAGACGATCACTTTCGACAATCGCGGCCATGGCGAGAGCGGCAAGCTCTATGATCCGGAGGCCTATACGGCGCCGGAAATGGCGGAGGATGCCCGCCGGCTGCTCGATCATCTGGGCCTCTCCCGGGTCCGGGTCATGGGCTATTCGATGGGGGCTCGAATCGCCGCCTTTCTCACTCTCCATCATCCCGAGCGGGTGACCGCCGCCGTGTTCTCTGGCCTCGCCGAGAACATGATCCGGGGATTTGGAGGCTCCGACGCCATTGCGGACGCACTGGAAGCGCCCGCGGCCGACAGCGTGAGTGATCCTTCCGCCAGGGTGTTTCGTGTCTTTGCCGAGCAGACCAAGGGTGACCTTAGGGCGCTCGCCGCCTGCATGCGCTCGGGACGCCAGAAGATCACCTCCGCCGAACTGGCCGGGATCCGGGTGCCGGTGCTGGTGGTCGCGGGCGACATGGACGATATCGCCGGCAAGGTGGATCCGCTGGTCGCGGCCATTCCGGGCGCCAAGGGCATCACGCTGGCGCGGCGCAATCACATGAACGCCGTGGGCGACAGGCAGCACAAAGAAGAAGTAATTAACTTCCTGAATTCAATAGATTAGATCATGTTTCTTAAAATCGGAATCAAGTTCCGGTGAAACGCGGCTTGCGCTTTTCCAGGAAGGCCCGCTGGCCTTCGGCATAGTCGGAACTCGCAAAGCAGGCGGCCGAGAGCGCCGACAGATCCTCTGCAACCGGCCGTCCGGCCAGGGCGTCGATGGCGCGTTTCGATGCCTTGATGGTCAAAGGCGCGTTTTCGGCGATTTCGGCCGCGAGCGCCCTCATATCGGCGTCGAGCCGGTCGGCAGGCACGACCCGGTGGATGAGTCCGGCCTCCAGCGCCTCCGCGGCCCTGTAGCGTCGGCCGGTGAACAGCATTTCCTTCGCGAAAGCCGGTGATACGGCGTGGAGCAGGTCGCGCAGGCCGTCGAGCGGGTAGGCGAGGCCCAGCCGGGCTGGCGGCAAAGCGAAGAGGGCGTCCTCGCCGGCGATCCTGAGATCGCAAGCGAGCGCCAGGGCCAGGCCGCCGCCAATGCAGAAGCCGGAGATCATGGCGATCGCCGGCTTGGCCGTGGCGCGCAAGGCGGCGAATGCCTTGCCATTCAGCGCCTCGTAATCGCGCGCCAGCTCCGGATTGGCGCGGTTCTCGGCGAATTCGCTGATATCGGCCCCTGCCGCGAAGGCCTCGCTGCCCGCGCCCCTGAGCACCAGCACCCGGGCCCGGGGATCGCGGTCCAGCGCCGCCACGAGGTCCGGCAGCGCTGCCCACATCTCGCGGTTGAGCGCGTTGCGGCGGTCCGGGCGATTGAGCATCAGGAAACCCGTCGTCTCCTCGCGCCAGGCTTCGAGATAGGGAGTGGGAGAAGCGATTTTGTCCATCAAAGGCGGCTATCAGAGCCCCAACATTAACGCAATCCTGTTGCTTTTGCGGGAAAGCTCCCCATTTCCCGGGCAGTAGCGTAAGATGAGGCCCGAAAGTCAGGGAGTATCCGATGGTCCGCCAGTCGACACATCCGCATAGCGTCGCCAGCCTCGATCCGGTCTGGGACCGCATCCGCGAGGAGGCCCAGGAGGCCGCCAGGAAGGATCCGAGCCTCGGCGGCTTCATCTTCGGCGCCGTCCTCAATCAGCCGCGCTTCGAGGACGCGCTGATGCACCGGCTCGCCTTGCGCATGGCCAATGCGCTCTCCGCCGAGCTGATCCAGCAGGCCTTCCAGGACGCTCTCGACGCCGATCCGGCGATCGGCGATGCGGCGCGCGCCGATGTCGTCGCGGTCTATGAGCGCGATCCGGCCTGCAACCGCTATCTCGAGCCGCTCCTCTATTTCAAAGGCTTCCAGGCCATCCAGACGCATCGCATGGCGCATCAGCTGTGGAAGATGGATCGCCGCGACTTCGCCTATTACCTGCAGAGCCGCTCCTCGGTCGTCTATGGCGTCGACATCCACCCCGCCGCCCGCATCGGAAGAGGCATCTTCGTCGACCACGCCCATGCCATCGTCATCGGCGAGACCGCGGTCGTCGAAGACAATGTCTCGCTCATGCAGGAAGTGACGCTCGGCGGCACCGGCAAGGAATCGGGCGACCGGCATCCGAAGATCCGCCATGGCGTCCTCATCGGCTCGGGCGCCAAGATTCTCGGCAATATCGAGATCGGCCATTGCTCGCGCATCGCGGCGGGCTCGGTCGTGCTGCATGACGTGCCGCCCAACCGCACGGTCGCCGGTGTCCCGGCCAAGGTCGTCGGTTATGCCGGCTGCGCCGAGCCGGCGCTGGTCATGGACCACCAGCTCAAGGCGGAACCGTCGCAGGGGGTAGAATAGGCTTGTCTTGTCTTCGACCGGCAGAGTAGACCTTGAGGCTCGCCCGTCAAATCAAGGAACCCCATCGTGCAACCCGATGAGATAAAGAAGCTCACCCGTTTTCTGAAAGCCAAATTCGAGCTCGCCAATATCGAAGTCCGCAAGCGCCCGCAGAAGAGCGACTCGGCGGAAGTCTATATCGGCGACGAATTCATCGGCGTGATCTTCCGCGACGATGAGGATGGGGAGCTGTCCTACAACTTCTCCATGGCCATCCTGGATTTCGACCTCGAATAACTGAAGGAAAGCGGGACGGCGGGGAAATGACGGACTGGTCGGGAAAATCACCTCTGCCCGCTCCGGGGCCGAGCTTCATCGAGCTGTTCACGCCTAAGATCGTCACCGTGCTGCGCGAGCGCTATAAGCTCGCCGATCTGCGCGCCGATCTCGTTGCGGGCCTCACCGTCGCCATCGTGGCGCTGCCTCTGTCGATGGCGATCGCCATCGGCTCGGGAGTCACGCCGGACCGCGGACTCTATACGGCCATCGTCGGCGGCTTCCTCGTCTCGCTCCTGGGCGGCAGCCGCTTTCAGATCGGCGGGCCGGCCGGCGCCTTCATCGTGCTGGTCGCCGCCACCGTCGAGCGCCACGGCGTCGACGGCGTGCTGCTCGCCACCATCATGGCGGGCATGTTCCTCGTCGTGGCCGGCTATCTCCGGCTCGGCACCTATATCAAATTCATTCCCTATCCGGTGACGGTGGGCTTCACCGCCGGCATCGCGGTCATCATCTTCGCCAGCCAGATCCATGATCTTCTGGGGCTGACGATCGCCCATGAGCCGGGAGCCCTCATTCCCAAGATCGAAGCGCTGTGGGGCGTCATCGGCACCGTCAATCCGTCGGCGCTCGCCATTGCCGTCCTCGGCATCGTCGTGATGGTCGGCCTGAAGAAACTCAGGCCGCACTGGCCCAATATCCTCATCGCCGTGGTGCTGGCCGCGCTCGTCGCCTATGGGCTCGGGCTGCCGGTCGAAACCATCGGCACGCGCTTCGGCGGCATTCCGTCCACTTTGCCGGCGCCGCAGCTGCCGCCATTCTCGCTCGAGAAGATCCAGGCGGTGCTTCCCGACGCCGTGGCCTTCGCGCTGCTCGGCGCCATCGAGTCGCTGCTCTCCGCCGTCGTCGCCGACGGCATGAGCGGCCGCCGCCACCGCTCCAATTGCGAATTGGTGGCGCAAGGCGTCGCCAATATCGGTTCAGGCCTGTTCGGCGGCATCGTGGTGACCGGCACGATCGCGCGCACCGCGACCAATGTCAGGGCAGGGGCGCGCGGCCCCATCTCCGGCATGCTGCATTCGGCCTTCCTCCTGGTCTTCATGCTGATCGCGGCGCCGCTCGCGAGCTATATCCCACTCGCCGCGCTGGCCGCCGTGTTGGCGGTGGTCGCCTGGAACATGGCGGAGAAGCATGCTTTCGGCTCGCTCATCAGGTCTTCCTGGGGCGACGCGGCGATCCTGCTCGCCACCTTCCTGCTCACCATCTTCCGCGACCTGACCGAAGGCATCGTCGTCGGCTCGGCCATCGGCGCCTTCATCTTCATCAACCGGATGGCGCATATGACGCGCGTCGAGCACGGGCCGCTGGCGGCGGATGACCGCGCCGACGACAGCAATGGCGAACGCAAGCCGTATGACGCGGCGCTGGCCAGCGATCCCGAGGTCGTCGTCTACCGCATCAGCGGCGCCTTCTTCTTCGGCGCCGCCTCGACGGTGGGGGCGGTGCTCGAGCGCATCGCCGATCAGCATAAGGGCTTCGTGCTCGACTTCTCGGCGGTGCCCTTCCTCGATTCGACCGGCGCCAATGTCATCGCCGGCGTGGTGAGGAAAGCGGTGCGCCACGGCGTGAAGGTCTATGTGACCGGGGCGGCCTTCGACGTCCGCAAGGAATTGGCGAAACATCAGGTGAAATCGCCCGACGTGGTATTCCTGGGGCGGATCGAGGACGCGGTCGAAGCGGTGCGCCGCCTCGCTTGAGGCTGGCGCCGCGCCATGAGCGCGGTATAGTCCGATCAAACCAGCGTGAAGAGAGGACATCCGCATGACGGTCTATTCGCTCGACGGCGCCACGCCGGAGCTCCCGCCAGAGAACGAGTTCTGGGTGGCGCCCAGCGCGGTGCTGATCGGCAAGGTGAAGCTCGAGCGCAATGCCGGCATCTGGTTCGGGGCGGTGCTGCGCGGCGACAATGAGCTGATCCTGATCGGCGAGGGCAGCAACATCCAGGACGGCTGCGTGCTCCACACCGATATGGGCGCGCCCCTGACCGTCGGGCGCAATTGCACTATCGGCCACAAGGCGATCCTGCATGGCTGCAGCATCGGCGATAATACGCTGATCGGCATGGGCGCGACGATCCTCAATCATGCCAAGATCGGCCGCAACTGCCTGATCGGCGCCAATGCGCTCATCGCGGAAGGCAAGGTCATCCCCGACAACTCGCTGGTGATGGGCGCCCCCGGGAAGGTGGTGCGCGAGGTCTCGACGGAAATGGCCGAGAAGCTGAAGCAGTCGGCCAAGAATTATGTGGAGAACTGGCGCCGCTTCGCCGCCGGCATGCGGGAAGTCCCTGCCGAATGAGGCGGAGCCGGCTCTGGGTGGGACAGAGCCGGCTCCCTTTAGCCCGGTCTGGTGGGGGATGGGGAGGGGGACGCCGACCGGGCCTTAGCTCCCAAATTTGATCCCATCGTTATTTTTTCGCGGCGCCGGCGGCGACGGTGCCGCTGTTGGCCGGCGCCTTCCTGGTGAGCGACACCCACTGGCGCGGATCTTCCGCCGACTGGCGCTTCAGATAGGTGTAGCCGGTGTTGTTCCAGCGCAGCACCTCGTTGCGGCGATTGTCGAGCACGAAGTCGCCCTTGTCGGTGGTGACGGTGAGCACCGCATGGCCTTGGCTCTTCTCGTCGAGGACGACGGTGATCAGCAGCGCTTCCGACGGGAAGCCCAGGCCTTCGAGGTAGCGCTTCTTGAGCAGCAGATAATCCTCGCAATCGCCGGCATCCGTCGGGAAGGTCCAGTATTCCGGCTTGCCATAGAGCTCATCGTCGCTCATCGGCGCGATCTTGCCGTTCACGAAGGTGTTGACCTGATAGACGAGGTTCCAGCGGTCCGGCGACAGAGCCAGATGCACCGCCTTGCCGCCAATGGCGCGGCATTCCTTCGGCTCGCGGGCGCACATTTCGACATAGCCGATAGGCGGCAGCGCTTTGCCATAAACGGTCTGGAATTGTCCTTTGTTGGAATCGACCCGGACCTGGTCCGCATCGACGGCATGAGCCGTCCCGATCATGCAGGCCAATCCGAGCGCAACTCCCCCGAGTCTTGCCAAGATAGTCATTGTTGACGTCCATTCCCCTTATCGTTGGACGCAACAGTACCGCCAAGGCTTTGAGATCGCGTTCAGTTTATCAGTGTAAGTCTCTGAAAAGTCGTAATAAATTAGAAAGGTAGGGAGTCGGGACTATTAACCAATGATGGCCAGGAGTTGTTAGGCATCACGCTTCCGGCGGCATAAGAAAAAGGCCGCCCTTGCGAGGCGGCCAGCCAATTTGTCCAAAAATGAGAGATTTCCGTCGTTCAGCGGACCTGACCGGCGAGCTGCGCGGTGTTCAGCGGCTTCAGGAATTCGATGGCGATGCCTTGGTCGATATAACGCACGATCCGGCCGCGCATCTTACCGAGCATGAGATAGGTGCCGAGGCTCGGCATCACATCGACCTTAACGGCCGCGCCCGAGAGTGAAATGTCAAGGATTTCACATGGATAGATCCGGCCATCGGGCAGGGTGATATAGGACTGGCCGTCTTCCGGCGCATAACGCGCGTGGCGGCGCAGATCGGTGCCGGCAGTGGTGTTCTTGTCGGCGCGCCCGGCCAGACGGTTGGCGAAACGCTCGCGGCGCTGGCCCTTGTGGGAGAAAATGATCCGGAAGCCGCCCGGAACGGCATCGGCGCTTTGTCCTTCGACCCGTCCGATCTCGTCGATATAGGCGACGATCTGGGTCGCCGCCTCGGGCGCCGCGGCGGTCGAGAAGATGGCCCCGTCCACCGTCAACTCGCTGACCTGGCACGGATATTCGGTCATATCGGGAAGCATGAAACGGCCGAACAGCACGGCCGGTCCAGCCGGCTCGTCGGCAGACGAAAATCTCGCGCCCGTCGCGATTGTTGCAGTCACGGCCGGAATTGCCTCTCAAACTTTGCCTTAGGCGATTGTCGTTTGAGCCAACCTAACATCGCCAGATTAGCGAAGGGCTAAAAATGTGCGGTTAAGGAGAACTAAAAGAGCTAGTTTTCGGCCCGGCCGCCGTTAATGATCTGGAAGGCTTGTGGTAAATTTGCACGATGCATCCGGTGCGGCTCGGCATCGGTGCTGCCCGGCACCGGCTCGGTCCAGATGGTGCGGGCGGCGGAAAGCTCGAATGTGGTTACGGAATCGTGTCGCGGCCAGTTGGCTTCCCGGAACGGCATGATGACGCCGAAGACATAGGTGGCGGCATTGTTGCGGGCGCGGAGCGGCGCGCCGACGAATTCGGCGGCGACCGTCATGCCCCTGGCAGAACTCAGGCGAAAGCGCAGGACGAAGGGCTGGTGATCGTCGATGACGCCGTCGAGAAGGCGGGTCACCGTCTCGCGCTCGAATCTTTCACCCTGGGCCATGGCCGGCATGCCGGTCAGCTCCATGCCCCAGAGCTCGCACACCTTGGTCCCGGCAAGGCGCCAGGCGAAACCGCGCGTGGGGGTGCGCTCGATCATGAACAGGAACGGGACGAGGCTGCGGATTTTCTGCAGATCCAGCCAATCGCGGGGAGGAGCCGACATTTCGCCGCGCACGGCTTCCCAATAGCGGAATAAAGCGCGACTCCCCGGATGGAGGATTTCTTCTGGGGTTGCCGTGGCCTTGATGGTATCTGTCTGCATGTATGCGCCGCTTGTGTCAGGAGTGGACGTTTGGCGAAAAGAGTGCAGTTCCCGTGCCACAAATGACCAACGGGGCCGGCGGCGGCCCGGATCAGCCTCGTATTAACAGGGGATTACGCAGCGGCAGCGGACCTATGGTTAACGCGCCGCCAGTGGTTCTCATCACGGTCGCGGTCCTGATCGCAATCCACGTCGCCATCCTGTGGGGCGGGCATGATTGGGAGATCTGGACGCTCTACGCCTTCGCGCTCATTCCCGCCCGCTTCCAGGGGCCCGCGGCAATCGCGATGATCGAGGGCTCGCAATATTGGAGCATCGTCACCTATGCTTTCCTGCATGACGGCTGGGCGCATGTGCTGCTCAACTCGCTCTGGCTTCTGATTTTCGGCACCCCGGTCGCCCGCCAGTTCGGGACGCTGCGCTTCCTGCTGATTTCACTCGTGGCGACCGTGGGCGGGGCGCTCGCCATGCTCGTCTTGTTCTGGGGCACGGTGGTGATTGCCGTCGGCGCGTCGGCCGCCGTGTCGGGCCTTCTCGCCGCCGCCATCCCGATCATGTTCGGCGGACCCTATGGGCCTCTGACCTTCCGGGAATTTCTGCGCGACCGCCGCGCGATCATCTTCACCGTGGTGTTCCTGGTGATGACGCTGCTCACCAGCGTGCAATGGCTGCCGGGCTTCGCCGACAATGCCCGGATCGCCTGGGAGGCGCATCTCGGCGGCTTCATCGCCGGTCTCATCGCTTACTTCTTCGTCAGCCGGAGAGGGGTGTACCGCGCCTGAGTTCATGTTACTCTGGCCTTCAGCGAAGATGGAGGTGTGCATGACCGTTGCGCAAATTCTCAACGCCAAAGGCCGCGCCGTGGTGACGGCCGGGCCCGGTGACACGGTGCTCGCAGTGGCCCAGATCCTGTCCGCCAAGAAAATCGGCGCCGTGGTGATCGTCGATGCGCAAGGCCGCATCGGCGGGATCGTCTCGGAGCGCGACATCGTGCGCGCCATCGCCGCGGGCGGCGCCCAGGCGTTGGAAAAACCGGTGAAGGAGTTCATGACCGCAAAGGTCAGGACCTGCGCGCCGCGCGACACCGAAGCCGAGCTCATGTCCCTGATGACCGACCATCGCGTGCGCCATCTGCCGGTCGTCGAGGCCGGCAAGCTCGGCGGCATGATCTCGATCGGCGATGTGGTGAAATATCGCATCGAGGCGATCGAGCGTGAAGCCGAAGAGATGAAGAGCTATATCGCTTCCTCAGGATAATCCCGTTCCGCCGGGGGGGGGAAAACGGGAAGGCGAGGAGACGGTCGGTTCCATGGAGGGCGAGGATTTCCGCCGCAACTTGGCGTTGCTGTGCAGCTATGAGAAGTCTATCGCGGAAGTCTGCCGGCGCCTCGGCCTCAACCGGCAGCAGTTCAACAAGTATCTCGCCGGCGCTGTCTTTCCCTCGCGCAGCAATCTGAGGCTCATCTGCGACCATTTCGGTGTGCTCGATTCCGAAATCCTGCTGCCGCACGCGAATTTCGCCGAGATCGTAAAGCTCAAGCCGCGCAGCGCCAATGCGGCGCCGGTGCTGACTCCCGCGGCCCAGACATTGCGCCGACTCGAGGCGCAATCGGAAGCGATCCCCGACCGCTATCTCGGCTATTATTTCCGCTATTATTATTCCTTCGCCTTTCCGGGCTACATCACCAAGTCGCTGGTGCGCATCTATCGCAAGAACCGCATCTGCTACTGGAAGAACATCGAGATCATCCGCCGGCGCGACCGCAGCGAGCAGACCGAGGCGATCTTCAAATATCTGGGCCTCGTCACCTTCATCCTCGACCGGCTGTTCGTCTTCGAGGAGGAGGTCATCCTCAGGAACTCGGTCACCCAGACGATCCTTTATCCGAGCCATGCCAGCCGCATCCACCAGCTCATCGGCATCCAGACGGCGACCTCCAATCTCAACCGGCGAACGCCCGCGACGTCGCGCGTGCTGCTCGAATTCATCTCGCCCAGCATCGATGTGCGCAAGGCGCTCAGCTGCTGCGGTCAGTTTCCCGAGCATGACAAGGCGATCCGGCCCGACATCGAGCAGCGCATCAGCAATAAGATGGCGCGCGGCGAAAAGGTGCTGGGAGCCTGGGTGGACGTCTGAACCTCTCCTTCTGACGCTTTGAGAGCGTCAGAATGCGAAGGGATTGTAACAAGCAGCGAAATGGCCGTGGCGTCGGTTTTGGCACATCCTGCCTACGGGATGGAGCAGGGGAGACGTACAATAGAATAGAACGACCAACGGCCATGGCCTCGCAGGCCGCGCAATCTCCATCATTCCATCCCATGCAAGCCAAGTCACGGCTTGAAACGGCTCGACCAGAAGCCAAGCCATCCAGGGAGACTTCCGATGATCACTCGCAGAAACCTGCTGCTGTCCGCCGCGGCGCTTGCCGCGACCTCTCCGCTCGGCGCCCGCATCGCCTGGGCGGAAGGCGCCACCTTGCGCTTCGGCCCACAGCTCGATCCCGGCACACTCGATACGCTGACAAATGTCTATGACTATCCATACCCGCCCTTCAGCACCATCTATGAGGGCCTCACCAGCTATATGCCCGGCAGCGAATGGAAGCCGGTCAACCGGCTCGCCGAGACGCTCGAGCTGTCGGCCGACGGCAAGGCGATCACGTTCAAGCTGAAGGAAGGCATCCAGTTCCATCGCGGCTTCGGCGAGCTCACGGCCGAGGACGTGAAATATTCCTTCGACCGCGCCACCGGAAAGGTGAAGCTCTATCCCGATGCCGCGGAAGGTGACGTCTCCTATTATGGCGGCGACTTCGGCAGCTACAAGGAAGTGCAGGTCACGGGCAAATATACCGGCGTGATCGTCTTCGAGAAGCCTTTCGCCCCGATGCTGCGGCTGACGCTGCCCTATGCCACCAGCGGCCTCATCGTGTCGAAGAAGGCGATGGAAACTCTCGGCAAGGAAGGCTGGCTCAAGGCGCCGGTCGGCACCGGCCCTTATGAGGTGGTGAGCTACACGCCGAACAAGGAGCTGGTCATGAAGCGCTTCGCCGACTATGGCGGCGCGGCCGGGCAGGATGCGAAGTCCTGGCCCTGGGACGACATCAAGGTCTCGCTCGTCAATTCGAGCAGCGCGCCGACGGGCGCGGCGCTCACCGCCGGCGTCGAAAGCGGCGATTTCGATTTCACCTACAATGCCGCGCCGCTCGACGTGCTCAGGCTGCAGAACAACCCGGCGGTGAAGGCCTCCATCGTGCAGCAGCCGATGAGCTACAATTTCCTCCAGCTCAACGTGCTGCATCCGAAGCTCGAAAATCCGAAGGTCCGCGAAGCCATCCGCTATCTCATCGACGTGCCGGCGCTCATCCAGGCCCAGGATCTCGATGTGTCGACCAGGCTCAATGCGCTGATCGCGCCGCAAATGGGGGTGGGCTACTGGCCGGATGCGCCCGTCTATGAGCGCGATGTCGAGAAAGCGAAGGCGCTGCTCGCCGAGGCCGGCGTCCCGGCGCTCGAGCTCGATCTCTCGACGCCCGCCGGCGGCCAGGCGACCGCCGCCACCGTCATGCAGGTGATCCAGGCTAATCTCGCCGAAGGCGGCATCAAGGTGAATGTGCTGCTGACGCCGCCCGACACCTACATCAAGGACAAAACGGTGGGACAGCTCTCCTGGAGCAATTATGGCGGCGCGCCCGATCCCTTCTATCAGTTCGAATGGTTCACCTGCGATCAGTTCGCGCAATGGAACTGGGCCTTCGCCTGCAATGCCGACTATGACAAGCTGCATGAGGAGCTGGCCGCCGAGCGCGACGAGGCCAAGCGCACCGAGATCGCGATCAAGATGCAGAAGCTGATGGATGCGTCCCTCGGCTATATCTGGATCAATCACCAGGTGGGCTGCGCGGTCACCGCCGCCAATATCGAGGCCGCCTTCGACCCAAACGGCAATCCCTATCTGCAATATTTCAAGAGGGTGTGATCCGGCGAGGTTGGTGGCGTGGCGGGGTATCTGCTCAAACGGCTCGGAGGCGCCGTCGTCGTCCTGTTCCTGACGGCGCTGCTGCTTGCCGCCGCGGTGCATCTGGTGCCCGGCGACCCGGCGCGCGCGGTGCTCGGCGCCCATGCGACGCCCGAGCTCATCGCGCAGATTCGCGTCAAGATGGGGCTCGACAAGCCGGTCGCCCTGCAGCTCTGGGACTTCTTCTCAGGGCTCCTGCGCGGCGACCTCGGCACCGATTTCGTCGGCGGCGTGCCGGTGACGACGCTCATCGGCCAGGCTCTGCCCGACACGCTGGCGCTGGCGCTCGCCAGCATGATCTTGGCCGTGGCGGGCGGCGTTCCGCTCGGCATTGCGGTGGCGCGCCGGCCTGGCGGCGTGCTCGACCGGCTGACGCATGGAATGTCGATGATCTTCGTCAGCGCGCCGGTCTATGTGACGTCACTTATCCTTCTCCTGATCTTCGCGGTGAAACTGCGCTATCTGCCGGCGGTGGGGGCGGGCGATTTTTCCGATCCCCTCAATTATCTCGCGCGTTTGATTCTTCCGGCGACCGCGCTGGCATTGTTCTGGTGGGGATATCTGCCACGTATCCTGCGCGCCACCATGCTCGAGGTGCTGGGCGCGCAATATATCCGCAGCGCCCGCGCCTTCGGCTTCCGTGAGAATGTGATTTTCTATCGCTATGCGCTACGCAACGCGGTGCTGCCGATCATCGCGCTCTTCGGACTCATGGTCGGTTACAGCCTTACCGGCACCGTCTTCGCCGAAACGATCTTCGGCCGTTCCGGCCTCGGGACACTGGCGCTGTCGGCCATCGACCAGCGCAACTGGCCGGTCATTCGCGGCGTCGTCTTCACTTACGCGCTGTTCTTCATCTTCGCCAACATCCTGGCCGATCTCTCATATCGCGTGCTCGATCCGCGCGTGCGCCTCAGCGAGGATTTCGAAACCGGTGTCTGAATTCAGGCAAACGATACTGCGGATGCTCGCCCGTCCGGCCGGTTCGATCGGTTTCGCGATCGTCGTGCTGACCTTGCTGGTCGCCGTCACGGCGCCGCTCATCGCGCCCTATGATCCGGCCGCCATCGCCATGGCCAAGCGCTTCGCCGCGCCGTCTTTCGATCATTGGCTTGGCACCGATCATCTCGGCCGCGACAATCTCTCGCGCGTCATCCATGGCACCAGGCTCGCCCTCACCATCGCCATTCCTGCGGTGCTCTCGGCCTTCACAGCCGGCCTGCTGCTGGGGCTGGTGGCGGGGTATGTCGGCGGTTTCATCGACCGGGCGCTGACCGTCATCGCCGACACCTTCCTGTCCTTTCCGTCGGTGATCCTGGGCCTGGCGCTTCTGACGCTGGTGGGGCAATCGATCCTCAACACCACGCTGGTGATCGCGCTGTCGCTCTTTCCCTATTATCTGCGCCTGGCGCGCGGCCTGGCGCTGTCGACAAGGCAGCAGCCCTATATCAAGGCCGAACGCTCGCTCGGCGCCGGCCGCGGCCGCATCATGTTCCTGCATCTCCTCCCCAATATGCTGCCGCCCTTGCTGGTCGTCGTAGCCATGGACGTTCCGAGCGCCATCGTCATCGAAGCCGGGCTCGCTTTCCTGGGATTGGGTGTGCCGCCGCCGGCGCCCGATTGGGGCGTGCTCCTCAATGAGGGCTTCGTGAATGTCGCCATCTCGGTCTGGCCGCTGGTCGGACCGCTGACGGCCATCATTTTCGTCACCACCGGCTTCACGCTTCTGGGCGAGACTTTCCGCGACATCGCCGATCCGCGCCTCGCGGGTCTCGGTCGCCGCACAGGCCGTTTCCTGATGAGGCGGGCCCGATGAGCGATAAGCCGCTTCTCGATATCAAAGGCCTCGACGTCTCCTATCACCTCGACGGCGATGTCTATGCCGCTTTGCGCGATATAGGGCTCACCGTCCGGCCGGGCGAGATCGTCGGCGTGGTGGGTGAATCCGGTTGCGGGAAGTCGACGCTTTCGGCTTCGCTCCTGCGGCTTCTGCCCGGCAATGCCGAGATCGACCGCGGCGAGGCCTGGCTCAGGGGCCGCGATATGCTCGCCCTGGATGAAGAGCAGTTGCGCCGGCTGCGCGGGCGCGACATCGCCATGATCTTTCAGGATCCGATGCAGAGCCTCAATCCGACCTTCCGGATCGGCTCGCAAATGGCCGAAGCCTGGCGCTCGCATCAGGAGAGGGGAGCAAAGCCCGCCAGTTTCCACAGTGAAGCGGTCAAGGCTTTGACCAGCGTCGGCATTCCCGATGCGGCGGAACGGATGGCGAGCTATCCGCATGAATTCTCCGGCGGCATGCGGCAGCGCATCTCGATCGCGACCGCCTTGCTGCTCGAGCCCGCGATCCTCGTGGCCGACGAGCCGACCTCGGCGCTCGATGTCACGCTCGAGGCGCAGATCCTCGAGCTGCTCAAGCAATTGCGCGAGCGGCACGGCACCGCCATCGTCTATGTGTCCCACGACCTCGGCACGGTGGCCGAGCTCTGCGACCGCGTGGTCGTGATGTATGCCGGGCGTGTGGTCGAGGAGAACGACGCCGCGGCGCTGTTCGACAATCCGGCCCATCCCTATACGCGAGCGCTCGTCGACTGCGTGCCGTCGCGCTATCGCCGCGGCGAAGCGCTGGCCACCATTCCCGGCCGGGTGCCGAGCCTGTCGGCGCTGCCGCCGGGCTGCAAATTCGCCGAAAGGTGTATGATGGCGCGGAGCATCTGCGCTGAGGCGGAGCCAGAGCTCATTCCGCAGGCCGGTGGCAAGGTGCGCTGCCACATGTTCGATCCGGCGACGGCCGAGGCCTGGCGCACGGCCGGCCCGCAAGTTGCGGCGGTTGGTGCGGCGCCGGTCAAGGTGAAAGTCAGGGAACCCGAGCGCGACGCGCTCATCGAGGCCCGTAATCTACGCAAGCATTTCGGCGAGACGACCGGACTCTTCGGCCGGCTGCTTTCGGCGGCCAGCCGGCCGGTCAGGGCGATCGACGGGATCAATCTCAGCATCCGGCGCGGCGAGGTCCTGGGACTCGTCGGAGAGTCGGGGTCCGGCAAGACGACGCTCGGCGAAGTGATGCTCAGGCTGCAGTCGGCGACGAGCGGTGAGATCACCTTCGCCGGCGAGGATCTGCGCCGCATTCCCGAGAAGGATTTCCGGCGGCGGGTACAGATGATCTTCCAGGATCCGCATTCGAGCCTGTCGCCGCGCCAGCGCGTGGCTTCGCTTCTGACCGAACCTTATCGCATTCATGGTATTCCAGCGGAAGAACAGCAGGGCGTCGATGATTTGCTGGCGATGGTCGGGCTTTCGGCCGATCTCGCCTCGAAATTCCCGCATCAGCTGTCGGGCGGTCAGGCGCGCCGTGTCGGCATCGCCCGGGCGCTGGCGCTCAAGCCCGATTTCATCGTGGCGGATGAGCCGACCGCGGGGCTCGACGTTTCGGCCGCCTCGGCGATCCTCAATCTGATGCGCGACCTCCAGCAGGAGCTCGGCCTCACTTTTCTCATCATCACCCACAATATCAATCTCATCGCCTATATGGCCCATCGCATCGCGGTGATGTATCTGGGCCAGATCGTCGAGATCGGCCCGACGGAAGCGGTCTTCGACCGGCCGGCGCATCCCTATAGTGCCAGCCTTCTGTCGCTCAGCTCGCAGATCACCGCACAGGAGAGAAAGCGCGGGCGGCTTCTGGTGCCGGGCGAGATTCCAAGTCCGCGCAATCCGCCATCGGGCTGCCGCTTCCACACCCGCTGCGCCCATGCGCGCGAGCGCTGCCGCGCCGAGGCGCCCATACTCGAAACCGCCGGTCACGGCCACGAGGTCGCCTGCCATTTCTGGCGGCATATCGATCAGGAGAAGTCATGAGCTACGCCCTCTATATCGGAAAGAACCATACTTCGGACGGCGTGCCCTATCTGGCCGGCTATGGCGACGAGCCGTCGAGCCACTGGCTCGAAATCGTGCCGCGCCGGACGCATGCGGCCGACGCCACGGTGACGGTGGGGGTCACGGCGGAATCGGATTTTCCCGGCGCGCTGTCGCAGATTCCGCAAGCGCCCGAGACGGCGCGCCATATCAGGGTCAGCTACAGCCATTTCCGCGGCGTGCCGGCGCCGCTCACCAATGGCGGCCTCAACGAATATGGCGTCGCGGTGCGCGACGTCTGGTCGGCGTCGCGGGCCGACCTCAACGCGATGACGCCCAAGACGCAGAATGGGCCCAATTACAGCGACCTCGCGCGGTTCGTGCTGGAGCGGGCGAAAACCGCGCGCCAAGGTGTCGAGCTGATCGGTGAATTGATCGCGCGATACGGCCATTCGACCTATGGCGGCAATTCGCATCTGATCGCCGATGCGGAGGAGGGCTGGGTCGTCATCCAGTTCTCAGGAGGACAGGGCCTGTGGGCGGCCGAGCGTCTGGGACCCGACAGCATCCGCGCATCGCGGCCCGGCTATATCGGCGACATCCCGTTCAAGCAGCCGCATCCCGATTACCTCTATTCGCCCAATTTCATTTCCTTCGCGGTGGCGCAGGGCTGGTTCGATCCCGACAAGAGCGACGTCTTCAACGCCAATGCGATCTATGGCGACGGGCTCCATCGCTGGGCCGGGGTGACCTGGATCGAAGATGAGATGAAGGCGCGGGCGAAGCGGCCGCAGAAGATTTCCTTCGAGGACATCGCCTGGGCGATCCGCACACCGAGGCTCACCGGCGATACTGCGGGGTATGGCCAGATCGTGCCGCTCCGCCATCCGCCTCATGACGAGCTCCGGGTGCTGTGGCATACGCAGATCGGCGCGCTCGCCGCCCCCTTCGTGCCCGTCTACATGGGGGTCGCCGAGGTGCCTGAGGAATATCGGATGCACCGCTATCTGACCGATGGCGAATCCGCCAATTTCATCGACCTGCGCAAGCCGGACAAGGTGTCGCTGGTGCCACAGCAGATCGAAGCGACGCGCTCGGCGGCGCAAGTGTTCAAGCGGCTGCTTTACGTGATGCTGCAGGAACCCGAAATCTATCTGCCGGAAGTGACCGCCATATGGGAGGGCGTCGAGCGCAAATTGCGGAGGCTGCATGACAGCGTCAGTGGTGCTGCCGATGCCTTGCTGAGCGCCGGCAAACGCGACCTCGCGAGGGACTATCTCACCTATTTCACCCAGACCGAGCTTGTGAATGCACTCAATCTCGCCGAGACTCTGGCGAGCGCCCTGGAAGCGCGGACACGCGCGCTTTACAGCTTCAAGCCGTGGCCGGCGCCCAAGGCCGTCGAGCAGACGTGGTAGAGCTACAGGATTGAGATCGCCCGCTCGATCTCGGGCATGGCGCGGTCGACCGCCTCGCGGCCGGCGGCGATGGCTTTCTCGGCCTTGTCGAATTCGAACAGGCCCATGCCATTGGCGCGCGGGTTGAGCGAGATGTCGGGCGGGTCGCCGGCGAGGCGCGAGCGCGACAGCCGGTCCTGGGTGATGTTGAAGGCGGCGACCAGAACGGAAGTGAGGCTCGGCGCCGCTCTTCCCTTGTCGCTCGCCGCGATGTCGGGCGGATTCTGGATGGCGATGCCGGTGGCGGTCTCGGGTCCCAGATTGACGGCGATCACCATGCGGGCGCCCAGGGCGCGGCAGGCGGCCACCGGCACCGGATTGACCACGCCGCCATCGATCAGCCAGTGGCCGTTGACGCGCACCGGACGGAAAACGCCGGGCAGGGCATAGGAGGCCCTGATCGCCGGCGCCAGCTCGCCCGAGCGCAGCCAGAGCTCGTGGCCGGTGCCGAGCTCGGTGGCGATGCAGATGAACGGGATATTCGCATCGGCGAAAGTGGTGCCGCCGACGGCTTCGTCGAGCAGGCCGCCGAGTTTCTCGCCGGCGATCAGCCCGGAGCCGCGCCAGGAAATGTCGAGCAGCGACAGGACCCGCCGGCGGGTCAGACCGAGGGCGAAATCCTTGAGATCATCGAGCCGGCCGACCGCGTGCAGACCGCCGGCCAGCGCGCCGATCGACGAGCCGGCGATACATGAGGCGTGGATGCCGTTTTCTTCCAGTCTTTGGATGACGCCGATATGGGCCCAGCCGCGTGCCGCGCCCGCACCGAGCGCCAGCCCGATCGCGTGCCTGACATTTCCGTTCATGGTGCGAGCTTACACCGTGCACGGAAGATCAGGAAATCTCATAATATTTCGAGTTCGTAACCTTGTGAGGACGGCTTCACCCGACGGTAGAAGCAGGAGTGCCGGCCGGTGTGGCAGGCGACACCGCGTCCAGCCATGGCGACCGTGAGCAGGACCGTATCCTGGTCGCAATCGAGCTTGAGGTCGACGACCTTCTGGGTTTCGCCCGAAGTTGCGCCCTTGCGCCAGAGCTCGCCGCGCGAGCGGCTCCAATAATGCGCCTCGCCGGTATCGAGGGTCAGGCGAAGCGCTTCGGCGTTCATGTAAGCAAGCATCACGACGGCGCCATCGCGGGCGTCGGTCACGATGGCCGGTATCAGCCCCTTGTCGTCATAGCGCGGCGCGAAGACGGTCGATTCTTCGTCACCTGTCGACATCAGAGAGAGAAGCCGCCCGAAGGCGCCCGCACCAGCTCCATGAAGCGGGCCTGGAGCGCCGGCCTGGTCTTGAACTCGCCGGTGAACTGGGTGGTGATGGTGGCGACATTGCGCTTGTTCACGCCGCGCAGCGACATGCACTGATGCACCGCCTCGATGAGGACGGCCGTGCCCTTGGGGGCGAGCGCCTTGTCGATAGCCTTGGCGATCTGCGCCGTCATCGTCTCCTGGGTCTGCAGGCGGCGGGCATAGATCTCGACGACGCGCGCCAGCTTCGAGATGCCGACCACCGCATGCGAGGGCAGGTAGGCGACATGGGCGCGGCCGATGAACGGAACGATGTGATGCTCGCAATGCGAGTTGAACTCGATGTCACGCAGCATGACGATGTCGTCATAGCCCTCGACCTCGTCGAAGGTGCGCGACAAGGCCTGGAGCGGGTCTTCGCTGTAGCCCTTGAAGAATTCCTTATAGGCCTTGACGACGCGCTTGGGCGTGTCGAGCAGGCCCTGGCGGGTCGGGTCGTCACCGGCCCAGGCGATCAGCGTGCGAACGGCTTCCTCGGCCTCCTCCTGGGAGGGGCGCTTGACGGCCGATTCCCGCGCGATTTTCTTGACGACAGCATCCATATTGGGGCTCACTTTGACATCCGTTTTGGCCGATCCCATATCATGGGCGGGTTCCAGGGGCAAACATGCCGAAGGACGCATTGTCGCGCGGGCTCGGCGCCATAGAATGTGTGCATGATCAACGAAGTCTACAATCGAAAGATCCTTGAATTCGCTGCCGATATTCCCCGGCTGCAACGCCTCGATGCGCCGGACGCAACGGCAACCGCGATTTCCCGGCTGTGCGGCTCGAAAGTCACCATCGACCTGAAACTGGCGGACGGAAAGGTGAGCGATTTCGGCCATGAGGTCAAAGCCTGCGCCTTGGGCCAGGCTTCGTCCTCCGTGATGGCGCGGCATATCGTGGGATCCACCCCCGAGGAGCTCCGGGCGCTGCGCGGAAGAATGTATGCAATGTTGAAGGAGGGCGGCGACCCGCCCGCCGGCAAGTGGCAGGATCTCGAAGCGCTCCTGCCGGTGCGCGACTTCAAGGCCAGGCACGCCTCGACGCTGCTCACTTTCGATGCGGTGGTCGATGCGCTCGACCAGATCGAGGCCAAGGCGAAGACCGCCGTGCCGGCCTAGAGTCCGCCCGCCGGTCGCTGCTTGCACGCGGCGTCTCGATCAGCTCCGCTTGTCCGCGATATCGGGCGCCGCCGGATAGCGGCTCTTGAGGTCGCGGTCGGTCACCGACATGTGGTTGCGCGTATATTGCTCGGAAGCCTGGCGCAGCGGCTGGAAATCCCACGGGAAATGGGCGCCGCGGCGCAAGGCCTCGAACATCATGAGGCGGGATTGCTGGCTGGTCAGCACCTCGAGGGTGATGCGCGGAATGTCGAAAGCCTGCTCGACCTCGCGGCGGAATGCCTGGGCCAGTTCCCGATAGCGCGGATCGTCGGCAAGATTGGTGCGTTCGTCGGGATCGCTGCCGATGTCGAAGAGCTGGTCAGGATCGGCGGGCGTGTGGATGAACTTCCACTTGGCCCGTCTCAGCATGTAAAGCGGCGCGATGGCGCCCTCTGCCAGATATTCGCCCCAGGCCGTGGCATCGGGATTCTCCGGAGCGCCGGAGAGCAGGGGATAGAGGCTCTTGCCATCCACCTTGCGCGCGAGTTTCGATTGCCCGCTCCCCGCGAGATCGGCGAAGGTCGGCAGAATGTCACAGAGGGTGACCGGCTCGTGCACGCGGCGCGGCGCGAAGCGCTTCGGCGACCAGACGATGAAGGGCACATGCGCCGAGGGCTCCAGAAAGGACATCTTATACCAGAGGCCGCGCTCGCCGAGGAAATCGCCATGGTCTGATGTGAACATGATGACCGTATCGTCGAGCTTGCCCGTCGCTTCGAGCGCGGCGATCAACTGGCCGATCAGATCGTCGACATAGGAGATGTTGGCGTAATAGCCGTGTCGGGCGGCGCGGATGTCCGCTTCCGCCACTTTATAATCGTCCATCGCCGACATCTCGTAGAGGCGCCGGCTGTGCGGATCGAGCTTGTCCTTTGCAATCGCCCGAGTCGCCGGAAGGTCGATGTCCTCGTCGCGATAGAGGTTCCAGAACTTCGCCCGCGCCGCATAGGGATCATGCGGATGGGTAAAGGACGCCATGAGGCAGAAGGGCGTCTCCGGCTCGTAGCGCGCATAGTCATAGATCTTGCGGATCGCGAGGAAGGCGGTCTCGTCGTCGAATTCGAGCTGGTTGGTGATCTCGGCGATGCCCGGCTGCAGCACCGAGGTCATGTTGTGATACCACCAGTCGATGCGCTCCTGCCGCAGGCGCCAGTCCGGCGTCCAGCCGAAATCCGCCGGGTAGATATCGGTGGTGAGGCGCTCCTCCAGGCCATGCAGCTGATCGGGGCCGACGAAGTGCATTTTTCCCGACAGGCAGGTACGATAGCCGGCGATCCTCAGATAATGCGCGAAGGTTGGAATGGCGGAGGGGAACTCGGCGGCATTGTCATAGACGCCGCTGCGCGACGGCAGGAGGCCGTTCATCACCGTGGCGCGGGCGGGGGCGCAGAGCGGGCTCGGCGTATAGGCGTTCTCGAACACGACGCCCTCGCGGGCGAGACGGTCGAGATGCGGCGTCTTCACCAGCGGATGGCCATAGGCCTTGAGGCTGCGCGCGCCCAATTGATCGGCCATGATGAAAAGAATATTGGGCTTGGCGGCGGACATGCCTATCTCCGTGACGGACGAAGCGACTTTAACCGGCTGGTGGACGAGACAGAATGTGCGAGCGGCGCGATGCGGCGGAAAAACGACAGGCGGCGACGCCGGTTGGCTTGCTCCTGCTCGGCCTGATCCGCGCCTATCAGCTCAGCATCTCGCTGGTGCTCGGGCGGCGCTGCCGCTACCTGCCGACCTGTTCGGACTATGCGATGGACGCCATCCGGCGCCACGGCGCCTGGGCCGGCTTCTGGCTGGGATTGTCACGCGTATCGCGCTGCCATCCCTGGGGTGGTGACGGCTTCGATCCGGTGCCCGAGGAGTTTCCACGCGACTGGCGTGCCTGGAAGCATGTGGCCTGGCGCCACAAGCAGTGAAGGCGCCGGAGGGGGACTCCAGCGCCTTCTGACTGCAGGCAGCTTAAGCAACTAACCAGAGGCACTCAAACTTTGATCAGAAGTAGTTGCCGAAATTGAAGGTCAGGCCGGCGCGGATCAGGTGGACGCCGCCGTCAAATTCGAGATCGACCGTGCCGACATCGAGATCGTATTCCTGGTCCTGCATATCGAGATAGAGATATTCGAGGCGGGCATGCACGCTCTCGGAGAAGGCATGCTCGATGCCGCCGCCGACGGTCCAGCCGCTGACCCACTGGGTGTCGTCGATGAACTCACGATCGGGAATGGCGCCGACTTCGCCGCCGAAGGTGGTCTTGATCCAGGCCGCGCCACCGGTGGCGTAAAAGAGAGTGTCGTCGTTGAAGATGTAGCCGGCGCGGGCGCGCAGCGTGGCGATGTCCTTAATCTTCATCTCGGTCGCTTCGCCCGGATCGTCATTGTCGACCTTGCCGGCCCAGCCATAGTCGCCTTCGACGCCGAGCAGGAAGCCGTTGCCGAGATCGTAGTTGAAGCCGGCCAGCAGACCGCCGCCCCAGGTGAAGCCGCTCATCTCGGGGTCGATAAGGCAGTCATCGGGATCGTTACATTCCGCGTCGTAGCGGCTTTCGACGCCGACGCCCATCACGAAGGCGCCGACATAGGGGCCGGTCCAGGAGCCGCGCATTTCCGGCGGCGGCGGCTCGTAGTCGGCGGCATGGGCGACGGTGGTGGTCACCGCGGCCAAGGCGGCGGTGCAGAGAGAGAGGCGAAGAAGAAATTTGGTCATGGTTAGTTTCCCCACTGAGTTGCGCTGCAGTTCAGTCAGGAAACATGACTTGTTAAGGTTAACGTCTGGTTATCGAAGTGGTTTGTTCCGGGCGCTGATCGTCCGTGCACGGCGTTTGGCCCGATTGACGCTCGCGGGAAGCGCTGCCATAAGCGGCCCGTCGCAACATTGAAGCTTACCTGCTGCGTGTGCAGGAGTGAGCAGGAGAAGACCATGATTAATTTGACATTTCCCGATGGCGCCGTGCGCCAGGTCGAAGCGGGACTTTCCGGCGCCGAGCTCGCCGCCTCCATCTCCAAATCCCTCGAGAAGAAAGCCGTCGCCCTGATGAAGGACGGTGTGCTGGTCGACCTCGCCGACCCGATCACCGGGGACGCCAAGGTGCGAATCATTACCCGGGACGACGCCGAGGCCCTCGAGCTGATCCGCCACGACACCGCCCATGTGCTGGCGGAAGCGGTCCAGGAGCTCTATCCCGGCACCCAGGTGACGATCGGTCCGGTGATCGAAAACGGCTTCTTTTATGATTTTTTCCGCAATGAGCCGTTCACCCCGGAAGACTTTCCCGTGATCGAGAAGAAAATGCGGGAGATCATCGCCCGCGACAAGCCATTTAGTAAACGAATCGTTTCACGTGAAGCGGCGAAGGAATTTTTTAAGTCAAGGGGTGAGCTGTTCAAGGTCGAGCTGGTCGATGCCATTCCGGAAGGCCAGGACATCAAATTCTACGACCAGGGCGGCTGGATAGATCTCTGCCGCGGCCCGCATATGACCTCGACCGGCAAGATCGGCGGCGCCTTCAAGCTCATGAAGGTGGCGGGCGCCTATTGGCGCGGCGATGCCAAGAATCCGATGCTGACCCGCATTTACGGAACCGCCTGGGCCAATGACAAGGACCTTCAGGCCTATCTGACGGCGCTGGAGGAGGCCGAGAAGCGCGACCACCGCCGTCTCGGGCGGGAAATGGACCTGTTCCATTTCCAGGAGGAGGGGCCGGGCGTGGTGTTCTGGCATCCCAAGGGCTGGACGCTGTTCCAGGCGCTCATCGCCTATATGCGCCGGCGTCTCAGGGCCGACTACCAGGAGGTCAATGCGCCCCAGGTGCTCGACAAGGTCCTGTGGGAGACGTCCGGCCACTGGGGCTGGTACCGCGAGAACATGTTCAAGGTGCAGACGGCGGGCGATGAAACCGAGGACCAGCGGGTCTTCGCGCTCAAGCCGATGAACTGCCCTGGGCACATCCAGATCTTCAAACATGGTCTCAAGTCCTACCGCGATCTCCCTATAAGACTTGCGGAATTTGGCGCCGTGCATCGCTATGAGCCGTCCGGCGCTCTGCACGGGCTGATGCGCGTCCGCGGCTTCACCCAGGACGATGCGCATGTCTTCTGCACCGAGGAGCAGCTCGCCGAGGAGTGCCTGAAGATCAACGACCTCATCCTGTCGGTCTATGCCGATTTCGGCTTCACCGAATTCGTGGTCAAGCTGGCGACGCGGCCGGAGAAGCGGGTCGGGACAGATGCCATGTGGGACCATGCCGAGGACGTCCTGAGCCGGCTCCTCGAGCGGATATCGACGGACTCGGGCGGTCGCATCAAGACCGGCGTCAATCCGGGCGAGGGCACCTTCTATGGTCCCAAGTTCGAATATACGCTCCGCGATGCGATCGGGCGCGAATGGCAGTGCGGAACCACCCAGGTCGACTTCAACCTGCCGGAGCGTTTCGGCGCTTTTTATGTCGACGCCGACGGGCAAAAGAAGATGCCGGTCATGGTGCATCGGGCCATCTGCGGCTCGATGGAGCGCTTCACCGGCATCCTGATCGAGAACTTCGCCGGGCATTTCCCGCTCTGGCTGGCGCCCATCCAGGCGGTGGTCACCACCATCGTCTCGGATGCCGATGGCTATGCCGAGAAGGTGCGCCAGGAACTCGCCCGGGCGGGGCTCCGGGTCGAGACGGATCTGCGCAACGAGAAGATCAACTACAAGGTCCGCGAGCACTCGGTGGCCAAGATCCCGGTCATCCTCGTCGCCGGCAAGCGCGAGATGGAAGAGGGCACGCTCAATGTCCGCCGCCTCGGCTCGCAGGCTCAGCAGTCGCTGAAGCTGGAGGAGGTGGTTAAGATGCTGGTTGAAGAAGCGACGCCACCTGACATCAAGCGCGAGCGCACCGCCTGAACACGAGTCTAAGCTTCGTGCCTTAATTATTTGAAGTTACGAAGTTTTCTATGTCGGCTTCCGAAACTCCGGCCGCTGCCATGATCCGTGTTGCGAGGATCGTGGCGGCGGGCCGCGGCTTGCGCATCGGCCGGTCGAGCCAGTAGGAGACCGGGCTCTTGACCCTATGGGAGTCCACCTGGACGGTACGGCGCTGATGATGCGAGCCCTCGGTCAGCGGCGGCCGCGCCAGGGCAATGCCGAGGCCATGGGCGGCGGCGTCCAACACCAGATTGTAGTCCTCGAAGCGGCGATCCTGCGGGCGTGGCTTGTAGTCGATGTTCTGGCCGCCGAACCAGGCGCGCCAGGCCGACGCATCGGAATCATGGATCAGCGGAAAATCGAGCAGGCGCTCGGGCGCCCCTGAGCCGATGCTTTGGGCTAAAGCCGGTGAAGCGATCGGATAGCACATCTCCTCGAAAAGCTGGGCCGAGATGCGGTTGGGCACCCGGCCGCGGCCGCAGCGGATCGCCAGGTCGCCGCCTTCCGCCTCGAGATCGGCATGACGATGTTCCACGGTGAGCTCGATACGCAGGGCCGGGTCGCCGCCCTCGAAGCCGGCCAGCCGCTGCATGAGCCAGAGCCCGCTGATCGAGGGGATCGAGGTGAGGCGCACCACGGCGGTGCCGCGCGCCTCGATCCACCGGTCGGACCCGTCGGCGATGATCGACAGGGCTTCCGAGGTGCGCAGGAACAGGCGCTGGCCCTCAGGCGTCAGCGCGACGCCGCGGGCCTGACGGTCGAACAGCCGGTGGCCGAACCAGTGCTCGAGCCTGGCGATCTGGCGGCTGACCGCGCCGTGGGTGAGGTTCAGGGCCTCGGCGGTGGCCGAGAAGCTCCCGGTGCGGGCCGCGCTGTCGAAAGCGCGCAGCGTGTCGAGCGGCGGCAAGGGTAAAGTTGAGCTGTGATCCATGCTCACAGCTCATGCTCGATTGTTTCGTTTGTCAAGGAGCTCGTTTGGCCCGACATCGGAACCCATGTCCAACGCCGCCACATCGACCGCTCCGGTCACCCGCAACGCCACCGCCATCGGTTCCGTCGTCATCACCATCCTGATCTGGGCCTCGGCCTTTCCGGCCATCCGGGCCGGGCTCGAAAGCTTCGGGCCGATCGAGCTCGGGGCCCTGCGCTTCGCCATAGCGGGCGTGCCGGCCGCCCTCTATCTGCTGATCACCCGGCCGGGCTGGCCGCGGGGCGGGGAGATCTGGCGCATCCTCACCGGTGGGGTGTTCTTCGTGGCGCTCTATACGGTGCTGCTCAATGTCGGCGAGCAGACGGTGGCGGCCGGTCCGGCGAGCTTCATCATCAACGTCAATCCGATCATCACCGCCATTTTCGCGATGCTGCTGCTCAACGAGACCTTCGGCCGATGGGCCTGGCTCGGCACCGCCATCTCCTTCGCCGGCATCGGCCTCATCGCCTTCGGGGAGGGCGACGGGCTGTCGCTCAATATGGGCGCGCTCTTCGTGTTCGGCGCGGCCTTGTGCAACACCGTCACCACCATCGCCCAGAAGCCGCTGTTCAAGAAGCACAAGCCGGTCACCGTCGCCGCCTGGAACATCGTCATCGGCACGCTCATCCTGGCGCCCGCGCTGCCGTCCGCCCTGGCGCAGGTTCCGCAGGCCACCACCGAGGGATTCTTCTCGGTGATCTATCTGGGCGTCGGCCCCAGCATGATCGCCTACGCGACCTATTCCATCATGCTGTCGAAGTTCCCGGCGAGCCGCGCCTCCAACTTCCTCTACAGCGTGCCGCCGATCTCGACCTTGCTCGGCTTCCTGTGGCTGGGCGAGGTGCCGGGGCTGATGGCGATCCTCGGCGGCCTGATGGCGCTCGCCGGCGTGGTCATCGTCAATATCGCAAAGTAGGTCACGCAAGGCTGCGGCGCGGCATGGTAGTCTCCCGGCAAAGGAGAATACCGATGCCGCGTCTCCTGCTACTCCTCCTTCTGGCGTTGCTGCCGGCCGCCGCCGATGCCTGCACCACCATCGCCTTCACCGACCGGACGCGTCCCATCCTGGCTTACAATTTCGATTTTCCGATCGGTCAGGCGGTCGTGCTGATCAACAAGAGGGGCCTCGCCAAGGTTTCGGAGACGGAAGGGCAGCCGGCGCGCTGGCGGGCGCGTTACGCCTCGATCACCTTCAACATGTTCGGCCGCGAGTCGCCGATGAGCGGCATGAACGAGGCAGGCCTGGCGACGAGCCAGATGTGGCTCGACGAGGCGCGCTACGAGGCCCCCGATGAACGCCCCGGCATCGGCGTCGCCGAATGGATGCAATATGTGCTCGACACCTCGGCCACCGTCGATGAGGCGCTGGCGGCCGCCGCCAGGGTCCGCATCGACAGCCGCATCCCGCTCCATTACAAGCTCATGGACGCGCAGGGAAATGCCGCCGTGGTCGAATTCCTGGACGGCAAGGCGGAGATCCGCCGCGGCGACGGCCTGCCGGTGGCGGCCCTTGCCAATGACAGCTATCAGCGCTCGCTCGACTTCATGCGGGAAGTGACGAGCGGGACGGCGCAGGCGACGGGCAGCGGCTCGCTGGCGCGCTTCATCCGCGCCGCTCTGGCCCAGCAGAGCCGGCGCGATCCGGCGGATGATCCGGTGGCGAAAGCCTTCGCGACGCTCGCCGACGTGGCGCAGAGCGGACGCACCCAATGGAGCATCGTCTATGATCTGGCGACGCGGACCGTCCACTGGCATACGCGCGGCAATGCCGCGATCCGCAGTCTCGCCCTCGATGGCGTCGCGGCCTCCTGCGCGACGCCGCCGCTTTTCGTCGATATCGACGAGGGGAAGGGCGATGTCGGCCGGCTCCTCCGTCCCTTCGGCAGCGCCGATAATGAAAGGCTCATCCTCGCCACCTTCAAGGCGACGCCTTTCCTCGCCCATATCGATGAGGCCGTCCTGCGGCAGTCGGCGCGCTGGCCGGATAGCGCTTTATGCGAAGCCCCGGGCGGGCGATAATGGCGGCGACCGATCGACCACGAGACGAACCCTATGAACTGCACCGCCTGCGGCGCTCCCGCCAAGCCCGGCCAACGTTTCTGCACTGCCTGCGGGGCGGCGCTGATGGCGGCCTGCCGCGCCTGCGGGGCCGCCAATCCGCCCGGCGCGCGCTTCTGCGGTGAATGCGGGGCGGCGCTCTCGGCGCCGGCGGAGACCCGTCCGCCCGACAGCGAATTGCGGCCGGTGACCGTGCTTTTCGCCGATCTGTCCGGCTTCACGGCGCTTTCGGATGAGCGCGACCCGGAGGATGTGCAGCGGCTCCTCAATGATTTCTTCGCCCTCACCGACAGCGAGATCGTGAAATTCGGCGGCACCGTCGACAAGCATATCGGCGACTGCACCATGGCGGTGTTCGGGGCGCCGATCGCGCATGGCGACGATGCCGAGCGCGCCGTCGCCGCGGCCATCGCCATCAGCGAGGGTCTGGCGCCGCTCGCCCAGCGCTACGGGGCCGGCCATCTCGACGTCCATTGCGGCCTAGCCGCCGGCACCGTGCTCGCCGCCTCGACGGGCAGCGACGTGCATCGGCCCTATACGATCACCGGCTCGTCGGTGAATCTCGCCGCCCGCCTGTGCGATCTCGCCAAGAGGGGCGAGATCCTGCTCTCGGACGACCTCGCCTCGGCGGTCGCGCATCGTTATGCGGTGGAGGAATTCGGCAGCCACCGGCTCGACGGCTTCGCCGCGGCGCAGCCGGTCTTCAAGCTGGCCTCGTGGGAATCGAGGCCCGAGACGGAGCCGGCGCCCTTTGTCGGGCGCAAGGCGGAACTGCGCCAGGTCGAGGCGCAGCTCGACCTCACGGCGCGCGAGAAGACCGGCCGCATCGTTTATGTCCGCGGCGATGCCGGCATCGGCAAGAGCCGGCTGCTCGACCAGGCCATGCTGGCGGCGCGGCGGCGCCAGTGCCGCTGCCTGTCGGCGGCGGTGCTGAGCTTCGGCGCCGGCAGCCAGTCGCAATTGCGCCGGCTCATCACCCAGGCCTTGCTTGGCGCCGACAGCGAGGACATCGCCGCCTTTGTCGGCCGCGCCGGCCTCGGCGAGCGCGACGAAACCTTCCTGCACGATCTCCTGGGCACCGGCCTGCCGGCGCGGCTCGCCCGCGTCCTCGACACCTTCGACATGGCCGGCCGGCGCGCCGCCCGGGCGCAGACTCTCACCCGCATCGCCGGGCTCGCCACGGCGGGGAAGCCGCTGCTCATCACCATCGAGGATCTGCATTGGATCGATGAGGACGGGCTCGACATGCTGGCGGCGCTCGCCAAGGCGGCGGAGACCCATCCGATCACCTTGCTGCTGACGGCGCGGCCCGAGCGCGACCCGCTCGATGCCGGCTTCCGCGCCCGCATCGCGCCCACGCCGCTGACGACGATCGACCTCGCCGCCTTGCCGGAGAAGGACGCGCAAAATCTTGCCGAGCAGATGCTCGAGGGCAAGAGCGCGCTGGTGAAGGATGTCCTGGCGCGCGCCGCCGGCAATCCGCTGTTCCTGGTCCAGCTGCTCCATCACAAGACCGGCGCCGGCGGCGAGGCGCTGCCGCAATCGATCCAGAGCCTCATCGTCGCCCGCCTCGACCGCCTGAATGAAAACGACCGGCGCATCGTGCAGACGGCGTCGGTGCTGGGCCAGCGGTTCGGCCAGGACGAGATCGACCATCTGATGGACGGCCGGAACGTGCCGTTGCGCGCGCTGGTCGACGCCTTCCTGGTCCGTCCGGGCGCGCAAGGCTTCGAATTCGTCCATGCGCTGGTGCGCGAGGCGACCTATGGCACCTTGCCCAAGTCGCGCCGCCAGGCGCTGCATGTCAAAGCGGCGCAATGGTTCAAGGACGGCGACCGGCTTCTGGCCGCGAGCCATCTCGACCAGGCGCAGGATCCCGGTGCTGCTGCCGCCTATGATGCGGCGGCCCAGGGCGAATGGGCGATCCATCATCATGAGGCGGCGATCGCGCTCAATGCGCGCGCCGTGGCGCTGGCGAGCGACGGGCGCTTCAAGGCCGAGCTCCTCACCCGGCGGGGCGAGATGCTGCTCGAGACCGGGCAGGTGGCGCCCTCGCTCGCGGTCTGGCCCGAGGCGTTGCAGCTTGCGGGCGACGAGCGGACGCTGCTCTGCCGCGCCAATATCGGCCTGGCCCAGAGCCTGCGCCTCGCCGACCGCTTCAACGAGGCCAATGCGGCGCTCGACCGCGCCATGGCGATCGCCGAGGAGGACAGGCTGCTGCGCGAGCTGTCGCGCGCTTATCACCTGCGCGGCAATCTCCTGTTCCCGCAAGGCCGGCTCGCCGAATGCCTGGCGGCGCATCAGAAGGCGCTCGTCTTCGCCCGTGAAGCGGGATCGATCGAAGCCGAGGCGCGGGCGTTCGGCGGCTTGGGCGACGGCTATTACGCCAATGGCCGCATGCTCAGCGCCTATGACGCCTTCACGCGCTGCGTGGCGCTGGCGCGCAAGGAAGGTTTCGGGCGTATCGAGGCGGCCAATCTGCCGATGTGCGCCATCACGGCCTTGTCCAAGGGCGAGTGGCGCGAAGCCAATGACTATAATCGCGAGGCGCTGGCGCTGGCCGAACGCGCCGGTGCGCGCCGCGCCGCGATGATCGCCCATCACTGCAGCTATTTCGCCCTGTTCGAGGCCGACGAGCTCGACGCGGCGCGCGTGCATGCGGCGAAGGCGGATGAGATCGCCATCGCTCTCGGCGCCAAGCGTTTCGAGGCCGAGAGCAAGATGTTCTTCGCCGAGCTGGCGCTGGTCGACGGCAAGATCGACGAGGCCCGCCAATTCACCGATCTCGCTTATCGGCTGTGCGAGGAGACCGGGCTCAATTACATGGGACCGATCGTGCTGGGCCTGATGGCCGAGCTTTCGGACGATGAGGCGGAGCGCGCGCGCCATATCGCGAAAGCGCGGGAAATCCTGGCGGCGGGGGCGCCGAGCCACAATCACATGTATTTCAACAGCCACATGATGACGTCGGCGCTGAAGCGGCGCGATTGGGCGGCGGCCGAGACATTCACCCGGGCGCTCGAAGCCTATGCCGCGAAGGAGCCGTTCCCCTGGGCGCAGTTCCTCATCGACCGTGCCCGCATCCTCAGCCGCGCCGGCCAAGGCGAGCGGTCGGAGGAGGTGAGGGGCGAGCTCGAGCGCGTCGCGGAGCTTGGCCGCAGGCTCAATTTCATCCGCGCCACCAAGGTGCTGGACGACGCCATCGCCGCGCTCTGAGGCTCAACGCCCGACCGGCTCGCCGGCGCGCTCGCCATCCCAATAATCGAGCCGCTCGCCATTGCGCAGGATGGCGCGGTCGAAGCGGCGGATCGATATCTTGTTCGAGTCCGGATAGACGCAGATGTCGTTGGGATCGTTGTCGCCGATGACGATATAGCGGAACGGCTTGTCGCCTTCGTTGATCAGGCAGTGGCCGGCCCGCTGCCCGGCCGGAAAGCCGACATAGTCGCCCGCCTTGATCCGGTAGCGCGCATCGCCGAAGCGGAGCGTCGCCTCGCCGTCGAGGCCGATGATGTGCTCTTCCTCGAGCAGATGATAGTGGAAGGGGACGGTCTGCTTTCCGGGCGGCAGCTCTTCGTAAGCGATGCCGATCTTGCGGCCGTCGCTGCGCGTATCGGAAAGAACACGATAGCGCATGAAGAATCTGACGCCTTCGCCGGCTTCACCCCAGGGGATGCTGTCGATCGCGATCGGACCCCGGACCGTCTTGCTCTCCGCCATGGCAGCTCCTTCGGTTCAAGCAATCGTCCCGATGCCGATCGTGGGTAAAACGGGAGCCGGAAGCAAGCCTCAATTGGCCTGGATGATGGCGCTGACCTTGCCGGGCTCGATGGTGAAGGCGGAAGCCTTCTCGCTGCCGTCGATCCGTGTGCGGAGCTTGTAGCGGCCGGGCTTCAGCACGACGTCGGCGGCGGGGCCGGGGACGCCCGGCAGCGCCTCGCCCTTGGCATCGGTGATGAACCAGATCACGTCGTGGTCCTCGAGGCCGGGGGCGGCGAGGCGGGCGATGCCGGCATTCATGTCGATCTCGACCGCCGACAGCAGGCCCGGCTTCACGGTGACCTCGGTCATGGCAGATGCGTTGCCGGGCTGGAAGCGGCTCTCGATGCGATAGGCGCCGGCGCCGACGCGCAGGATCTCGCCGGGCTCCTCGGTGATCGCCACCAGGTCGCCGCCGTCGATGCCCGAAGCCTTGTAGATGCTGGTGAAAGGACGGGCGGCAGGCAGGCCGATCTGCTGCAGCTTGGGCAGGATGCGCAGACCGCCGGCATTCAGTACGAAGGTCACGCCGAGGCGCTGGCCCTCGAGCAGCGTCACCTTGCGCTCGACCTGGACCATGCCGTAGCGCGCCGCGACGAGATAGTCGCCGGGCTCGGCCGGCAGCTCGGCGAAATCGGCGTCGCGGGTGAGCAGCGTCTCGCCGCCATAGGCCTTGACCTGCCAGGAAATCGGCAGGCTGATGAGGCCGCCATCCTCGCTGAGCCTGGCATTGAGGAAGAGGCCTTCCTGGCCGGGCCTGGTCAGCTCGATGCGGATCTCGGAGGCGACGTCGCTGCGGACGTCCTCGATCTCGGGCGCGCGGTCGATGGCGGCGGTGGAGGAGGCGGCAAGCACCGGGGCAGGGAGAAGCAGGGCCGCCAGAAGTGCAAGCAATAGGCGGCCCTGATGCATACTCGAACTCTCCCCTTGATCCCTCGCCCGCTCCGGTCGCATGACAGCCAACACCACCTGGGACCCGGGCTCAATCTTATGCTTAATATTTGGTTAATACCAAGCGGCGCATTTGAGCTTTGTTGTTTCCGAACTTGACTTTGGCCGGTGGGTTCCCTTGTTAGACGGCCATGACCAGCCTCAACGACACCTCCTCCGCCCTTTCCCTCCTCAAAACCCGCAAATCCGCGTCCGTCAAAACGATGGGCGCGCCCGGGCCGACGCCCGAGCAGCTCAAGACCATTCTCGACATCGCGGTGCGCGTGCCCGATCACGGCAAGCTGGCGCCCTGGCGTTTCGTCCTGTTCGAGGGCGAGGCGCGCGCCAAATTCGGCGAGCTGCTCAAGGCCCGCTGGCAGAAGCTCCATCCCGAGCACGGGGCGGACTCGCTCGAATTCCAGCGCAGCCTGTTCCTGCGCGCGCCCACCGTCATCGTGGTCGTCTCCAAGGCCGGCCCCCATGTGAAGATCCCGGAATGGGAGCAGCTGCTTTCGGCCGGCGCCCTGACCCAGAACATGCTGCTCGCCGCGGCGGCGCAGGGCATCGGCGCCCAGTGGAACACCGACTGGATCGCCTATGACGCCGAGATCGGCAAGGCGATGGGCCTCGGCGAGACCGAGAAGGTCGTCGGCGTCGTCTATTTCGGCACGCCCACCGCGCCGCTCGAGGACCGGCCGCGCCCCGACCCGCAGGCGCTGCTGACGCGCTGGAACGGCTAGGCCATGGCGATCAAAGGCGTTCTCTTCGACAAGGACGGCACGCTGATCGATGTGACCGGCACCTGGGTGCCGGTCTATCGCGAGCTCCTGGCGGAGATCTTCGCCGATCTGACGCCCGCGGCGATCGAGGCCAAGTTCATGGCGGCGGGCTACGATCCCGATCTCGGCGCCTTCCGCGCCGGCTCGGTGCTGGCGCAGGGCACGACGCGCGACATCGTCGAAATCTGGTGGCCGGATCTCGATGAGGCCGGCGTCAGGGAGAAGATGCGGCTCCTCAATGTCGACTACGCCCATCTCGGCGTGAAGCATCTCAAATCGCTGATGCCGCTGAAGCCGGTCCTCGGCGAGCTCCATGCGATGAAGCTCAGGCTGGGCGTCGGCACCAACGACACGGCGGCATCCGCCACGCTCCACATGCGGGCGCTCGATGCGGCCGATCTGTTCGACGTCATTCTCGGCGCCGACAGCGTGGCGCGACCCAAGCCCCATGGCGACATGATCCATGCTTTCGCCGACGCTATCGGCATCAAGGCGGAGGAAGTCGCCATGGTCGGCGACAATCCGCATGACATGGAAACCGCGCGTGATGCGGGCGCGGGGCTCGCCATCGGCGTTCTCACCGGCAATTCCGCCACCGATCACCTGGCGCCGCTCGCCGATCACGTGATCGCCAGCATCGCCGATCTCCCGGCACTTCTTAAGCAGCTCGGCTGATGCATTACGACGCCATCGACAACAAGCACGGCCTGCCCAACGATCCGTTCAAGGCCATCGTGGCGCCGCGGCCGATCGGCTGGGTGTCGAGCATGGCCAAGTCGGGCGTGCCCAATCTGGCGCCCTACAGCTTCTTCAACGCCATCGCCGAGCAGCCGCATTATGTCGTCATCGGCTCGGGGGGCATGAAGGACTCGCTCACCAATATCGAGGCGACGTCGGAATTCGTGATCAATCTGGCGACCTTTGATCTGCGCGAGCCGATGAACATGTCTTCGGCGCGGGTCGCTCCCGATGTCGACGAGTTCAAGCTGGCGGGGCTTACCCCCGCGCCGTCGCGCTTCGTCAAGCCGCCGCGCGTCAAGGAAAGTCCGGCGGCGCTCGAATGCCGGCTGTTCCAGATCGTGCCTTTGCCGGACGATCACGGCGACACGCATGATTATGCGATCATCGGGCGGGTGGTCGGCATCTATATCGACGACCGTTTCATCCATGAGGGTCGCGTCGACACCGCCGCCATGCGCCCGATCGCGCGCATGGGCTACAGCGAATATGCGACGGTGGAAGCCGCCTGGCGCATGCGCCGCCCGGATTAGCCCATTACGCGCGCCAGCAGCGCTCTCGCCGCCTTCAGGTGCGGCACGTCGAGCATCTCGCCATCCAGGCCGATGACGCCGGCATCGCCGGCTTGCGCGAAAGCCTCGACGATGCGCCGCGCCCGGGCGATCGCTTCGGGTGAGGGCGTGAAGATGCGGTTGATCACCTCGACCTGGTCGGGATGGATGCACATCTTGGCGGTGAAGCCGTCGCGCGCCGCGTCGCGGCATTGCGCCTCGAGGCCGGCGAGGTCGCGGAAATTGGCATGGACGCCGTCGACCGGCTCGACGCCCGCGGCGCGCGCGCCGATGAGGCACAAAGTGCGGGCGAGCTCGTAGGGCGCGGTCGGACGGCCTTGCGCATCGCGGTTCGATTGCGCGCCGAGCGCCGCCGCCAGATCCTCCATACCCCAGGTGAGGCCGAGAAGCAGCGGTCCGCAATCGCCATAGGTGCCGAGATTGAACATCGACGCCGCCGTCTCGGTGGCGATCGCGAGAACAGGCAGCTTCGCCAGCGTGATCAGGCGTTTCACGTCGGCGCCCGATTCCGATTTCGGCAGCACCAGGCCGTCCGGTTTCGCCGCGACGACGGCGTCGAGATCGGCGCCGGTGAGGCCGCTCGACAGCGCATTGACGCGCACGAACAGCTTGGCCCGACCGCGCGGCGATGACAGCACATCGCAGGCGAGGCCACGGGCCTTGGGCTTGTCGGCGGGCGCCACCGAGTCCTCGAGATCGAGGATCACCACATCGGCGGCGCTGGCGAGGGCCTTGGGCAGCTTCTTCTCGCTGTCGGCGGGCACGAAAAGGAGAGAGCGCATGAATGAGCCTCAGGCCGGACGCTTGCGCATGAAGGCCTGGCGGCGGCATTCGGCGACCAGCGTGCCGTCCTGCTTGAAGGCCTTATGCTGGAAGTCGACGATGCCGGCGCCGGGACGCGACTTGCTCTCGCGCTTGGCCATCACCTCGGTGGTGACGTTGACGGTGTCGCCCTGGAAGAGGGGAGCGGGGAACTTCACATCCGTCATGCCGAGATTGGCGATGGTGGTGCCGAGGGTAAGGTCGTTGACCGAGATGCCGATCATCAGGCCGAGCGTGAACAGCGAGTTCATCAAGGGCTGGCCCCATTCGGTCTGGGCGGCGAAATGCCGGTCGATATGGAGCGGCTGCGGATTCATGGTGAGGCAGGAGAACATCATATTGTCCATCTCGGTCACCGTGCGGGTGATGGGATGGCTGTAGACTTTCCCGATCTCGAACTCCTCGAACCACAATCCCGGCATGGCTTCCTCCTGTTGGTCCTAACTAAAGCATAGATTGGCGGATGTGTATCGCCAGCGCCTCCTGCTTTCGGACAGGGTGAGAGCTCACGTGGTGGGCAATCCGGCGCGGCGTCCAGCCTCAACCAGGTCCTTGTCGAGCGAAGCCAGCGGATATCGTTTTCTCATCGCCAGCTCGAGATAGACCGCGTCGTAAACTGTCAAAGCATGGCGATCGGCGAGCTCGAGAGCCGCTGTCCAGGCATGAAGCGCTGTTTCTGAATCCGTCTCGATTGGAAGGGCGGCGAGCTGCGCGAGCGCCTTGTCGCGATAGGGACGATCGATGCGCTTGCGCCGCAGCGCCATCTGCAGGCCGTTGGCAATCTCGATCTTCCATAAAGTGGGAACAATGGCGCCCTCCGTGGCCACGCGATCAAGAAGCGCGTCGGTCTCGGTGCTGCGTTCGTCCTCGAAGAACCAGGCGATGGCCGCCGATGCGTCGAGCACCAGGCTCACAGGCGGCCTTCTCCAATGAGATCCCTGATGGTGATCTCACTTCCCAAGGTGACGCCCTTGCGCATGGCGCGGATATTTGCGGTCGCGGTCTTGGCCGCCGCCTGATCGAGGGCCCCTTCGTGGCGCACCAATTTGGCCACCGGCCTGCCGCGGCGCGTGATGGTGATCTCCTCGCCACGCTCCACGGCGTCCAACAGGGCGGCCAGTCTGTTCTTGGCTTCGAAAGCTCCGATCTCGGCCATGTGGGTTCCTTTCATCTAGCTTACAATCTAGCTGTCTCAGGTAAAAATTTCAAGGAACGGGCATGTATTGAAGCGTGCAATTACCGGATGTACGGTCAGCTGCCTGAGTCGCGCGGCGAGTCTCCCGAAAGGCGTTAAACCGCCACAATCGGGATATGTGGATAACCTCCTCATATGACAGCCTAATTCATTGAAAATATTTACATTTCCGTAGGGTTCGGGGCTGTGGAAAGCCTGTTAACGACGCATTAACCACCGGAGTCGCAGGACTCGCTGCAAGGCAATAGAGCGGCTGGTTGCGGATGCGTTTGGAAGGAATAATCGACATGACGAGATGTCTGCTTGTCGATGAGGATCAAGAAGAGCGGCAGGTCCTAAGCCAGTTGCTCGGTCAGTACGGCTTCGACATGTCGGAGACGGCTTCGGCCGACGCCGCTTTGAAGCTTTGCCGCGCCAATTCGCCGGATGTCGTGGTGACCGCCGACCGGATCGGCAGCATGAGCGCCGGCGAGTTCGTCAAGCGGGTGCGCCGCGCCGCCAATGGCCGCAAGCCCGTGGTGCTGGTCTATACCGAGAGCGCCAATACGGACGAGATCGGCAGCGCCATCATCGAAGGGGCGGCCGAGTTCCTGCTGAAGCCCTTCGACCGCGACCTGCTCGAATTCAAGCTCAAGCAGGTGGGGCTGCTCTGATTACCTGGTCAGGCGGGCACAATCCCTTCACATTCTCCATGCAGTAGGCACGGAACTCATCATCGGGAGGGGTTTGATGTTTGCCGGTTTGCGCTCCGTCTGGGTGCTGCTCCTCGGAGTCACCATCCTCTCGCTGGGCCACGGCCTGCATGGCTCGCTGGTCGGCGTCAGGGCGAGCGCGGAAAATTTCGACGCGGCGACCACCGGCCTCATCATGTCCGGCTATTTCGCCGGCCTTCTTTTGAGCTCCATCGTGACGCCGCGCATCGTGCAGAGCGTCGGCCATATCCGCGTCTTCGCCGCCTTCGCCTCGGTCGTCTCCACCGCGGTTCTGCTGATCCCCCTGTGGATCGATCCGATCTGGTGGTTCCTGATGCGCTTCGTGGCGGGCCTGTGCACCTCCGGGCTCTTCATCGTGTGCGAAAGCTGGCTCAATTCGGCCTCGACCAACAAGAACCGCGGCCAGCTTCTGTCGATCTACATGATCGTCACCTACGCGGCGATGGGCCTCGGCCAGCTTCTCCTCAATGTCGCCGACAGCTCCGGCTTCTCGCGCTTCATCATCGTCTCGGCGCTCCTGTCGATGGCCATGCTGCCTTTGACCCTGATGCGCACCGAAACGCCGAGCCTCGCCGGCACGCGCTCGGTCACCATTGCCGAGATCTACCGTTCATCGCCGCTCGCCATCGTGGCGACGCTCGCCAGCGGCCTGGCGCAGAGCGCCTTCTTCAGCATGGGCTCCGTCTATGCGCTGATGCAGGGCCTGCCGCTGACGCTCGTGTCGGTGATGCTGGCGCTGCCGCCCCTGGCTCTCATCGTGTCGCAATATCCGGCCGGACTGCTCTCCGACCGTTACGACCGGCGCAGCATCATCATGATCCTGAGCGCCATCGCCGCGGCGATCGCGCTGATCTCCATTCCAGCCGCCGGCATTTCCTCGACCGTGCTCATCGCGCTGTTCACGGTTTTCGGCGCCATCGCGCTGCCGATCTATTCGCTCGTCATCGCGCATGCCAATGATCATATGGCGAAGGAGCAGATGCTCGGCGCCTCGAGCAAGCTCGTGCTGCTCTACGGCACCGGCGCCATGGCCGGTCCCTCGATCGCCGGCTTCTTCATGCAGTATCTGGGCTCGTCGGGCTTCATGACCTTCATGGCCGTCATCTATGTGATCATGGCGGTGCATGCTCTGTGGCGGCGCAAGCAGCGCCCGACCACCGTCAAGGCGACGGCAAGCGACATCCTGAAAGCGGGACCGATGACGACGCCGGTCGCCGCCCAGGCGCAGGCGGAAGAGGGGGCCGGCAAGCAGGCGTCCCCGGCGCAGGCCGCCCAGGCACCCCAGGCCTGACCTGTCCCGGAATCGTCCCGGCGGCCGCTAACCCACTCTGACTCCACGATTGTCATGGTAAACCGTTTCTTAGTGGTTAGCTGACAATTTTAGGCTTCGGAACGTGGTGAGTGGGTATTTTCATGACTGGCCAGCCTGGGCTCGATGTCGGCATCTTCGACATGATCATCGAAACGGGAGACGCGCAGGCGCGCACGCAGCTTGCCGTCGAGCTGGCTGGCCTTCTCAACGACCCCCAGGCGCCTGAAAACGAGCGCGACTGCGTGGTGCCGGTGGTGCTGAAGCTCACCGCCGATCCGGTCAAGGAAGTGCGCCGCGTCCTCGCCGAGACGCTCGTCACCGCCAAGGACATTCATGCCGACATCCTGTTCAGCATCATCGCCGATGAGGATGACATTGCCCTGCCGTTCCTCGCCGAAACGCCGGCGCTCGATCACTGGAAGATGCGCAGCATCGCGCGCGTCGGCGATACGGCCCGCCAGGTGACGCTGGCGAAACGGCCCGATCTCGACGACGACGTCGTCAAGGAGATCGCCACCCAGGCCGATCTCGCGGCCTGCCTGACGCTTTTCGACAACGAGAGCTGCACGCTGTCCGACCGCAATTGCCGCATTCTCTATGCCCGCTTCGGCCGGGTTCAGGAGATCATCGACCGGCTGTTGTCGCTCGACACGCTGCCGCTCGACATCCGAATCCTGCAGGCCAAGCGCGCCTCCAACCAGGTGCATCAGCTCATGGCCGAGCGCGGCTGGGTGCCCGCCAATGACGCGGCCGACATGGTGGCCGATGCCGAGGAGCGCGCCATTCTGTCGATCCTCGACAGCGCCAATGATGTCGAATTGCCGTCGCTCATCCGTTTCATGACCGGCCGCAGCATGCTCACCGCCTCGATGGTGATGCGCTCGGCCTGCGTCGGAAATATGCGCATCGTCGAGACGGCGATGGCGCATCTCGCCAATGTGACCGTCGTCAAGGCGCGGGACGCGCTCTATGGCGGCGCGTCCGCTTTCAATTCGCTCTATCGCGGCTCGGGCCTGCCGCCGACCTGCGTCGGCCTGATCCGTGCCGCGGGCCAGGTGGAGCGCGAGCTGCGCGACGCCAAGCGCGTGCTCAGCGAAGAAAATTTCGCCCGCCGCGTGATCGAGCAGATCATGACCGGCGACGGCGCCATGCCGGCGGCGGAGCGCGCCAAATATCTCGATTTCATCGGCCGCTATTCCGGCGAGCGCGTGCGCCTCATCGCCAACCGCCTGCGCGACGGCCTGGTCAGCGCCGCCTGAAACCGCCGCCGATTTTTCCATAACCCTCACGCTCAGGTCTCCGGCGAAGCATCCCGGCTCTATCCTGAAGGATGCTCCGAAGCGCGCTTCGCCCGCCCCTCAGCATGAGGACGCGGGAAGCAAATCTCTTCCCGTCGCAAAAATGAAAATGCCGGAGCTTTCGACTCCGGCATTTTCTAACTCTGCTACGCAACTCACAACGAAACTGAGTGTAGCTGCGGCATCCTTAAGGGTTCGCTAAAATCGGAACTGCTCGGCGAGAACCCGTTCGGCGAGACTGTGGCCGGGATCGAACAGCAGGCGCGCCGAGCGCTTGCGGTCCTGGGCGATCTCCACCTTGCGGACATTGCGCACCTCGACGTGGTCGGCGACCGCCGCCACCGGGCGCTTCTCGGCCTCGAGGCTTTCGATGGTCACATGCGCCTGATGCGGGATGATGGCGCCACGCCAGCGCCTGGGCCGGAACGGGCTGATCGGCGTCAAGGCGAGGAGGGGTGAATTGATCGGCAGGATCGGTCCATAGGCGGAAAGATTATAGGCGGTGCTGCCGGCCGGCGTGGCGAGCAGGATGCCGTCGCAGGTCAGCTCCTCGAGCCGCACATGCCCGTCGATCGAGATCTTGAGCTTGGCCGTCTGATGTCTCTGGCGCAGGAAGGACACTTCGTTGAAGGCCATCGCCTTGTGCACGGTTCCCGCCTGGTCGACGGCCTTCATCTTGAGCGGATGGACCGAGGTCGGCTCGGCGGCCTTCAAGCGCTCATGCAGGCTCTTTTCGCTGAAGTCGTTCATCAGGAAGCCGACCGAGCCGCGATTCATGCCATAGATCGCCTTGCCGGAGGACATGAAGCGGTGCATCGTCTGCAGCATGAGGCCGTCGCCGCCGAGCGCCACGATGACATCCGCGGTCTCGGGCGCGGCCTGGCCGTAGATCTTGACCAGGCGGCCAAGGGCGCGGCGCGCCTGGGGAGCCTCGGCTGCGACAAAAGCGAGGCGGCGAAATTCCATGAAGGCTCCGTGGCGTTGACAGGATGGCGCAACTCAATCATTGAAGCGGCAAGATTGGCAAGCCCCGAAATTAGTCCAGCCATCATGCGCCGTATCGTCTTCTGTACCACATGTCGCCATTCCGTCGAGGAGCGTGAAGGCCCCGACGGGTTGACGGGGGGCGAGACCTTGGCGCGGCACATGGAGAACATTCTGGCCGAGCGCGGGCGCGACGATGTCCAGGTGGCGCGCCAGAGCTGCCTGTGGTCGTGCCTGCGCCATTGCAATGTCTTCCTGCAGGACAGCGAGCGCTACAGCTATCTCGCCGGCGGCTTCCGCCCTGAGCGCGCCGAGGCCGAGGCCATTCTCGCCTGGTTCGACCTGCATGGCGAAAGCGCCACCGGCGAGGTGCCGTTCAAGACCTGGCCGCAGGCGATGCGCGGCCATTTCATCTCCCGGCTGCCGCCGGTGAAGGCATGAGGCGCATCACCCTAGTCCTCGGCGGTGCGCGCTCCGGCAAGAGCCGTCATGCCGAGGCATTGGCGAAGGCAAGCAAGCAGCGCGTCTATGTGGCGACCGCCGAAATCATCGATGCGGAAATGCGCGAGCGGATCGACCTGCATCGCGCTCAGCGCGGGAAGGGCTGGCGGACGCTGGAAGTCCCGCTCGATCTCGCGGACGCACTGCGCGGGGCCGATCGTCCGGGCGGCTTCATCCTCGTCGAATGCATCACGATCTGGATCAACAACCTGATCTATCACGGCAAGGATGTCGCCTCCGAGGTGAAGCTTCTGTGCGGCACGCTGCCGAAGCTCAAAGGCCGTGTCGTGCTGGTCAGCAACGAAGTGGGCCTGGGGATCGTGCCCGACAATGCGCTGGCGCGGCGCTTTCGCGACGAAGCGGGCCGCGCCAATCAATCCCTGGCGGCGGTCGCGGACGAAGTGCTCTTCATCGCGGCCGGCCTGCCGATGGTGCTCAAGAAACCAAAGCCACCAGCGCGACGGCGACCGTCAGGATCGTCAAAGCGCGCCCGTAGAGGCTGAGGCCGCGCTCGATATCGACCCGGTCGAGCTTCTCCTTGCCGTCCCCCATCCTGGCGAGATCGACTTCCCTGCCGCCATAGGAGCGCGGGCCGCCTAGCCGGATGGCGAGCGCGCCGGCGAGCGCCGCTTCCGGCCAGCCGGCATTGGGCGAGACATGATGGTCGGCGTCGCGATACATGGCTTCGAACGAGGCTTTGCGGCTGGCGCGGCCGATGAAGCTCGCAGCCAACGCAAAGAGCAGCCCGGTGATGCGGGCGCCCGGAATATTGACGAGATCGTCGAGCCGCGCCGCGGCCCAGCCGAAGGAGAGATGGCGCGGCGATTTGTGGCCGATCATGGAATCGGCGGTGTTGATCGCCTTGTAGAGCACGATGCCGGGCAGGCCGCCGATGATGAGCCAGAAGGCCGGCGCCACGATGCCGTCGGAGGCATTCTCGGCCAGGCTTTCGAGCGCGGCGCGCGACACGCCGGAAGGGGCGAGCGCCTGCGGATCGCGCCCGACAATGCGGCTCACCGCAAGGCGCCCCTCATCGAGCGAGATCGCAAGCCCGTCGGCCACCGCCTGGACATGGTCGCGGAGAGACTTCTGCGCCAGGAAGGCGGTGGCAAGCAGCGCTTCGGCGATCCAGCCGAAAGGCAGGGCGCGCAGCATGAGCGCCACAGCAAAAGCAATGCCGCCGGTCACCAGCAGCAGAGCGAGCAGCGCGAGGACGCCTGCAAGGCGCGATGCCGGCCGCTCCGGCGGGTTGAAGCGCCGGTCGAGCCAGCCGATGAAGCGCCCGATCCACTCCACCGGATGCCCGATGAGGCGATGCAGCGCTGGCGGGTAGCCGATGAAACGCTCGACGAGCAGAGCGAGAGCGGTGACGGTGAAATACATGTCAGAGCTTCACCTGTCCGGCGAGGCCGAGCAGGCGGTCGATATCGAGATGGCGGACGAGGTGAGAAGAGAGCTTGTCGAGGGTGGCCTCGATCGTCGGCTCGAAGGCGACATCGCCGGGGGCGGCGCCGAGCCTGGACAGGAAGTGGCGGCGGAAGCCATCGCCCGCAAAGAGGCCGTGGATGTAAGTTCCCGTCACGCGCCCGTCAGCCGAGCAGGCGCCGTCCGGCGCATCGCCGATAAAGGTGAAGGGCCTGGCGCAATCGGGGCCTTCGGTGGCGCCGAGATGGATTTCGTAACCGGTCACATCGAGGCCGCTCGCCACATGGCGCGCCGTGACGCGGGTCAGCGTCTTGTCGGGATGGAGCGTGGTCTCGACATCGAGCAGACCCAGGCCCGGCGATGAGCCCGCGGGCCCTTCGAGCCCTTTCGGGTCGTGGATCATGCGGCCGAGCATCTGATAGCCGCCGCAGACACCCAGCACGGCGCCGCCCTGGCGGTGATGGGCGGCGATATCGATATCCCAGCCCTGTGCCCGCAAGGCGGTGAGATCGCCGATGGTCGATTTGGAGCCGGGGATGATCACCAGGTCGGCGTCGCGCGGCATCGGCTTGCCGGGCTGGACGATCTCCAGCGTGACGCCGGGCTCGAGCTTCAGGGGATCGAGATCGTCGAAATTGGCGATGCGCGGCAGGCGCGGCACGATGATGTGAAACTTGCCGCTGCCGGTCGCCGCTGCTCTTTCGAGCGCGACCGCATCCTCGGCCGGCAGCAGGCGGGCCTCGGCGAAATGCGGCACGATACCGAGACAAGGCCAGCCCGTCCGCGCCTCGGTGAAGCTCACGCCTTCCGAAAAGAGGTCAGGATCACCATGGAAGTTGTTGATCAGAAAACCTTTTATGCGGCGTGCGTCGTCGTCCGGCAGAATTGCCTGGGTTCCGACCAGCGAGGCGATGACGCCGCCGCGATGGATGTCGCCGATGAGGATGACGGGCATATCGGCGGCCTCGGCGAAGCCCATATTGGCGAGATCGCCTCGACGCAGATTGACCTCGGCCGGGCTGCCGGCGCCCTCGACGATCACCAGATCGGCCTCGCGGGCAAGCCTGTGGAAGCTGTCGAGCACCGCCGGCATGTATTGGCCCCGTGTCCTGAAGAACTCGCGGGCGCTCGCCGTCACCGCGCGCTTGCCCTGGACGATCACTTGCGCGCCGGTGGTCGTCTCGGGCTTGAGCAGGATCGGATTCATGTGAACGGTCGGCGCGACGCGGGCGGCGCGCGCCTGCAGCGCCTGGGCGCGGCCGATCTCGCCGCCGTCGGCGGAGACCGCGGCGTTGTTCGACATGTTCTGCGGCTTGAACGGCCTGACCGCCAGGCCGCGTTCGGCAAAGAGCCGGCACAGGCCGGCGGCGATGAGCGACTTGCCGACATCGGAGCCGGTGCCCATCAGCATGAAGGCCCTCGTCATGCGATCACATGGGCATAGGAGCCCATCACCCGGTTGCGGCGCTGGCCCATGGGGCCGAGATCACGGCCCGCGGCGTCCTCGGCGTGGAACAGCGGCGTGGCGCCGTCCTGGCGCGCGATGGTCGAATAATGGAACTCATGGCCCTTGAGCGTTCCGGGAAAGGGCAAGGCATCGTCGTGAGTAAGACGGCGATAGCCCAGATGCAGTTTGCGTCGCGCGAAGCTCGTGGTGACGGGCAGGAGACCCGCCATCGCGTGCTCGGCGCCGTCGGCATCGACCAGCGCGTTGCCCAGAACCATATAGCCGCCGCATTCGCCATAGATCAGCCGGTCCTTCGCGGCGAGACTTCTCAGGGCGGTCATGAAGGTCGCCGCTTCGGCCAGGCGGCCCGCATGCAGCTCGGGATATCCGCCCGGCAGGAAGACCGCATCGGCGCGGGCCGATGGCGGTTCGTCGGCGAGCGGCGAGAAGAAGGAAAGCTCCGTTCCGGCGCGCCGCCAGCCGGCGAGGATATGCGGATAGAGAAAGCCGAGGGCCTCGTCGCGTGCGATCGCGATATGCTGGCCGAGCGGCGGCAGCACATTCTGCGGCGGGTACGGCTGAATGGGGCGTGCCAGCCTGGACAGCCCGTCGATGTCGATATGCCGCGCCACGCTGTCGGCGGCGCGGTCGAGGAAGCTCTTCAGATCCACATGCTCGCTCGCCTGCACGAGCCCCAGATGCCGGCTTGGCAAAACCAGGCCGCCGTCGCGCGGCACGGCGCCGAGCACGGTAATCTCCATGTCACCGAGCGCCTGGCGCAATATGTCCTCGTGGCGCGGGCTGGCGACGCGATTGAGGATGACGGCCGGCACCGCGAGGCTGGGGCGCAAGCTGCGAAAGCCATGGACAAGGGCGGCGATCGACTGGGCCTGATGGCTGCAGTCGAGGACCAGCACGACCGGCAAAGCGAGGTCCTCGGCGAGATCGGCCGTCGAGCCGCGTCCGGTCTCGGGCCCGTCGAACAGTCCCATCACCCCTTCGATGAGCGTGAGGGTGGCGCCGGCGCCGATCTCGGCGGCGAGGCTTGCGGCGAGGGCGGGACTCATCGCCCAGCCGTCGAGATTGAAGCAGGCGCGCCCGGTCGCCGCCTCGTGGAAGCGCGGATCGATGTAATCGGGGCCTACTTTCGCCGATGCGACCTCGAGGCCCCGCCGGGTTAGGGCGCGCAGGAGCGCCAAGGTCACCAGCGTCTTGCCGCTGCCGGAAGCTGGCGCCGCGATGACGAGCCCGTCAGCCAACGGGGTTCTCCCGGAGCGCTCCCTGATACCAGTCGAGCACCGAGCGCCATTCGGCGATGGGTCCCAATATGACGATGGCCGGCGTCGGAAGCTCGGTCCGATTGAGGAATTCGCGCACCTGGCCAAGCCTCGTATGGGCCACGCTCTGCTGCGGCAGGGTGGCATTGGAGACGATCGTCACGCTGTCTTCCCGGGCGCGGCCGCCGGCGATGAGCGCATCGGCGATCTCGTCCAGATTCTTCACCGCCATGTACATCACGATCACCGGCGTCGCGGTCGCGACCGCCTGCCAGTTCACATTGGCCGGCATCTTGCCGGACGCGTCATGGCCGGTGAGAAACATCACCGAATGATTGGTGTCGCGGTGGGTGGCGGGAAGGCCGGCATAGGCCAGACCACCTATGCCGGCGGTGATGCCGGGAACGATGCGGAAGGGAATTCCCGCCTTCACCAGGTGCTGGCATTCCTCGCCGCCGCGCCCGAACATGAAAGGGTCGCCGCCTTTCAGGCGCAGCACGCGCTTGCCGGCTTCCGCCAGCTCGATCAGGCGCAGGGAAATATCGCGCTGCTGGGCCGAGGGCTTGCCGCCGCGCTTGCCGGCATATTCGAGCTCGGTTCCCGGCCGGACCCATTTCAGGATGCCGGGATTGACCAGTGCGTCATAGACGACGACGTCGCTCGATTGCAGCGCATGATAACACAGAAGTGACATGAGGCCCGGAGCGCCGGGGCCGGCGCCCACCAGCCAGACCCAGCCCGGCTCGAAGGCCGGAAAGGGCTCGGCGTCGAGGCGCGCGAAACCCGAAACCGCCGCCTCGCCGGCCCTGCTGTTAGATTGCTTGTCCATTGGATGTTGTTGGCCCGAATTCCCGGATAATACAATGCGCTTATGGCGAGTGCGAAAGGCAGTATCCTGATTCTGGGTGGAACCGCGGAGGCGCGCGACCTTGCGGGCCTCCTTTGCGACGCAGGGTATGCGCCGGTGACGTCGCTCGCCGGCATTACCCGTGCCGCGGCGGCGATTCGCGGCGGGACGCGGCTGGGCGGCTTCGGCGGACCCGACGGGCTCGCCCGTTACCTTGAGGAGGGGCGCTTCCGGGCCCTGATCGACGCCACCCATCCTTTCGCCGCGACCATCTCGCGGCATGCCGAGGAGGCGGCCCGACGGCGCGGCATCGACCTCTTTCGCCTGGAGCGGCCGGCTTGGCGGCCGGAAGCGGGCGAGCGCTGGAGCGAGGTGGCGGACAATGCGGCGGCGCTGCGGGCGCTGCCGCCGGGCGCCCGGGTGCTGCTCACCATCGGGCGCAAGGAGATACTGCCTTTCCTGGCCCGGCCGGATATTTCCGGCATTGCCCGCATGATCGAGCCTCCGATGCAGGCCGTTCCCGCGGCCTGGCAGGTGCTCCTGGCCCGGCCGCCTTTCGATATTGACGCAGAACTGCAGCTATTGCGCGATCACGCGATTACCCATCTGGTGACCAAGAATTCCGGGGGTGAGGACACACGCGCCAAGCTTGCGGCGGCCCGCATGCAGGGGGTCGAGGTGGTGATGATCCGACGGCCGGCCAAGCCGGAAGCGTATACAGTCCCCGATCCCCGATCGCTTCTCATACTTCTTGATGAACGCCTAGGCGCTTGACCCAGCCGCATTTCTCGGCTTCTCTGATTTGAAGGGAACCGGGCCCAGGCCTCGTTCTCGAGGGAGTAACAAAATCGAATAGGCAGACCGCTCCCAGAATATACAATAGCCCCGCAAAGGGCGCAGCGATCTCCTCACAGAGATACGAAAATTCAGGGCGGCAGCATGTTCAGAGAAGGATCAGCAATGAAAAGCAAGCTTTTGACAGTGGCATTGGGACTTGGCCTCGGCGTCGCTGCGGTCTCGGCGGCTTCCGCCGGAACGCTCGACGACGTTAAGGCCAAGGGCTTCATCCAATGCGGCAGCAATCCGAGCCTCATCGGCTTCGGCTTCCCGGATGACCAGAACAACTGGACCGGATTCGACGTCGATTTCTGCCGTGGCCTCGCCGCGGCGATCTTCAACGATCCGACCAAGGTGAAGTTCACGCCGCTTTCCGCCAAGGAACGTTTCACGGCGCTCCAATCGGGCGAGATCGATGTCCTGTCGCGCAACACGACCTGGTCGATGAGCCGCGATACGTCGCTCGGCCTGAAATTTGCGGGCATCACCTATTATGACGGCCAGGGCTTCATGGTGAAAAAGTCGCTGGGCGTGAACAGCGCGCTCAACCTGAACGGCGCTTCGGTCTGCACCCAGACCGGCACCACGACCGAACTCAATCTCGCCGACTACTTCAAGGCCAACAACATGACCTACCAGGTCGTGGCCTTCGAGAAGAACGAGGAAGTGCTCAAGGCCTATCAGGACGGCCGCTGCGACGTCTACACGACCGACCAGTCCGGCCTCTATGCCGAACGCCTCAAGCTCGCCGCGCCGGATGATCACGTCATTCTGCCGGAAATCATCTCCAAGGAGCCGCTTGGCCCGCTGGTGCGCCAGGGTGACGATGCCTGGTTCAACGTGGTGAAGTGGACCTATTTCGCTCTGGTCAATGCCGAGGACCTCGGAATCACCCAGAAGAATGTCGACGAGATGAAGAACTCGACGAACCCCGAAGTCATGCGCTTCATGGGCAAGGAAGGTGACTTCGGCGTCGGCATCGGCCTGACCAACGACTGGGCCGCGCAGATCATCAAGCATGTCGGCAACTACGGCGAGATCTTCGACCGCAATCTGGGCGAGGGCACCAAGCTCAAGATCGCCCGCGGCAAGAACGCGCTGTGGAACAAAGGCGGCCTGCAATACGCGCCGCCGATCCGCTGATCGAATGTGGGAAGCCCGGAGCAAATCCGGGCTTCCTGTTTTTTCTGCACAACGAGATCACGTTCGAACGTGACGGTTGCGATAGGGTGGAAGGGGTGAGAGATGACCGCAGTCATCGATGAGACGCGTCCACAACGCGTCTCAGCATTCAACGATCCGAAGGTGCGCTCACGTTTCGCGCAGATCGTTTTCCTGTTGCTGGTGATCTGGTTCGGCTACGAAATCGTCCACAATACCAGCGTCAATCTGGCCAGGCTGAACAAGAGCCTTTCCTTCAATTTCCTGTGGAGCACCGCCGGCTTCGACATCATCCAGAGGCCGATCGAATATACGCGCGATTCGACCTATTTCCGGGCCATCCTGGTCGGCTTTCTCAACACGCTGATCGTCGCCGGCCTCGGCATCGTCTTCGCGACGATAATCGGATTCATCGTCGGCATCATGCGGCTGTCGTCGAACTGGGTGGTCGCCAAGATCGCCACCGGCTATGTCGAGCTCATCCGCAATATTCCGCTGCTGCTGCAGATCTTCTTCTGGTACGCGGCGGTGCTCAAGCCGCTGCCAGGTCCCAGGGAGAGCATCAGCTTCTTCAACCTCGCCTTTCTCAGCAACCGGGGCCTCGTCATGCCCTTGGCGAAATGGGGCGAGGGGGCTGGTTATGTCGGCATCGCTTTCATCCTTGGCCTCATCGGCGCGTTCGTCATCAAGCGATGGGCGCAAAAGCGCCAGGAATTGACCGGCGAACAGTTTCACAGCTTCTGGGTCGGCCTCGGCCTGATCGTCGGCCTGCCGCTCCTCGCGTTCCTGATGCTGGGCGCGCCTGTGAGCTTCGAATATCCCGAGCTCAAGGGGTTCAATTTCGCCGGCGGCCTGACCGTCCTGCCGGAGCTGATTGCGCTTCTCCTGGCATTGTCGATCTATACCGCATCCTTCATCGCTGAAATCGTCCGCGCAGGCATCCTGGCGGTGAGCCACGGCCAGTCGGAGGCGGCGCATGCCTTGGGTCTCAGGTCGCAGCCGACGCTCCGCCTGGTGGTGATCCCGCAGGCGCTTCGCGTCATCATCCCGCCCTTGACCAGCCAGTATCTCAACCTGACCAAGAACTCGTCACTCGCCGTCGCCATCGCCTATCCGGATCTCGTTGCCATGGGCGGCGTCGTCAATAACCAGTCGGGCCGGGCGGTCGAGGTCGTCCTCATCTGGATGTTCATCTATCTGTCGCTCAGCGTCCTGACCGCGATGATCATGAATTGGTACAATGCGCGTGTGCGCCTGGTGGAGAGATAGTCATGACCGACGTTCCACCGCCGCATGGCTGGGTTCGCACCGAAGAGGCGCCGCGGCTTCCCGCGCCGCCCAATACCACCGGCGCTGTCGGCTGGCTCCTTACCAATGTCTTTTCAAGCCCGTTGAATACGGTGTTGTCGATCCTCGGCGGCGCATTCGTCCTCTGGATCGCCTGGGGGATCATCGACTGGGCCCTGATCCGCGGCGTCTTTACGGGCGCGGATCGCGAGGCCTGCGTCGCGGTTCCGGATTCGGGCGCCTGCTGGCCCTATGTGTGGGCGAAATTCCATCAGTTCGTCTATGGCTTCTACCCCTTCGATCAGCGCTGGCGGGTGAATATCTGCTTCATCGTCGGCGCCGTGACGCTGGCCACGATGGCGATACCGTCCATTCCCTACAAGAAGTGGAACGCGCTGTTCCTGCTGGTCGTCTATCCGCTGATGACCTTCATTCTCCTGACCGGCGGCAATCTCGATCTCTCGAACTCGACGATCTACTTCATCACCGGGGCCCTGCTGCTGTCGGCGCTCGTCGTTCCGCTCGCCGCCTTTGGCATCGAGGAAGGGATACAACGCAACAAGCTCGGACTTATCCTGGCGGGCATTGCGGTCGCGATCTGGCTTGTCTCTCTCTTTGTCGCGATGCCCGAGATAAACGCCTTCGGCGGCTTCATCTCCATCGCCACCTTGGTCAACCTGTTCCTTCTGACCGCCGCCGCTGTCCTGTCACTTGGTCACCACGCCTCGGCGAAGGACATCTCGGCGCGTTCGGCGCTGCTCGGATGGGTCGGCGCGGTGTCGGCGATCATCGCCGTGCTCGTGCTCGTCACCGCCGATTTCGGCTTGGTGCCGGTCGAGACCCAGCAATGGGGCGGGCTTCTGGTGACCCTGGTCGTCGCGGTCACCGGCATTGTCGCCGCATTGCCATTGGGAATCCTGCTCGCCTTGGGCCGGCGCTCAAAAATGGTCGTGGTGAGGCTGTTCTCGATCGTCTTCATCGAGGTCTGGCGCGGCGTGCCGCTGATCACCGTGCTGTTCATGGCCAGCATCATGCTGCCGCTGTTCATGCCGGAGGGCGTCAATTTCGACAAATTGCTGCGCGCCCTGGTCGGTACGGCGCTGTTCTCGGCCGCCTATATGGCCGAGACTGTGCGCGGCGGCCTGCAGGCCATTCCCAGGGGACAGTATGAGGCCGCCCAGGCGCTGGGATTGTCCTATTGGCGGATGATGAACCTGATCGTCCTGCCGCAGGCCCTCAAGATCGTCATTCCGGGCATCGTCAACGCCTTTATCAGCCTTTTCAAGGACACGACGCTGGTGCTCATCATCGGTCTTTTCGACCTTCTGGGCATCATCAATGCCAGCTTCAGCGACCCCAAGTGGGTGTCGCCGCAAACCGGAACCACAGGTTACTTTGTCGCTGCCCTGATGTTCTGGGTTTTCTGTTTCGCCATGTCGCGCTATTCGATATTCATGGAACGCCGGCTCGCGACCGGCCATAAGAGAAGAGGGATTTGATGGCTCAGGCAACCGCACAGAAGGTTGAAAAGAACGAAGCCGGGGAGGTGGCGATCCAGCTCATCGGCGTCAATAAGTGGTATGGCGAGTTCCATGTGCTGCGGGACATTAATCTCTCGGTCGAGCGCGGCGAGCGCATCGTCATCTGCGGCCCGTCGGGCTCCGGCAAGTCGACCCTCATCCGCTGCATCAACCGCCTGGAAGAGCATCAGTCGGGCCAGATCATCGTCGACGGCAACGAGCTCACCAACGACCTCAAGCGCATTGACGAAGTGCGCCGCGAAGTCGGCATGGTGTTCCAGCACTTCAATCTCTTCCCGCATCTGACCGTGCTCGAGAACTGCACGCTGGCGCCGATCTGGGTGCGCAAGATGGCCAAGGCCGACGCCGAAGCCGCGGCGATGAAGTATCTCACCCGCGTGAAGATTCCCGAGCAGGCGAACAAATATCCGGGCCAGCTGTCGGGCGGCCAGCAGCAGCGCGTGGCGATCGCCCGTTCGCTCTGCATGAATCCGAAGATCATGCTGTTCGACGAGCCGACCTCGGCGCTCGATCCGGAAATGATCAAGGAAGTGCTCGAAGTGATGGTCGATCTGGCGCAATCGGGCATGACGATGCTGTGCGTCACCCATGAGATGGGCTTCGCCCGCCAGGTGGCCAACCGGGTGATCTTCATGGACCAGGGCCAGATCATCGAGCAGAACTCGCCGGTCGAGTTCTTCAACAATCCGAAGAGCGAGCGCACCAAGCTCTTCCTCAGCCAGATCCTGCACTGACACGGCTGCCCCGAAATCGAGATCCCTACTTCTTCCGGAGTAGGGATTTTTTGTGCGTCGCGCCCCTCGAGGGATGGCGTAATTGGGCGCACCGGGGGTATGTCAGTCGGACGCCCTCCCGCGCAGGAACAGGGGAAAGCGCGGGCCGCTGTAAACCCGCTGATAACCGCTGATATATGCTGTAAACGCCGCTGTTAATTACAGCGGCACATCAGCGGCGCCCGGCGACCGGGGCGGCCATGCTCAAGCCGCCCACTCGCCCTTGCGCATCAAGGGCTCGGTGCGGCCATCGGCCAGCACGCCGTCGATGTCGAGCGCGCCCGAGCCGATCATCCAGTCGACATGGATCAGGCTCGCATTGGCGCCGGCGGCGGCGAGCGCGTCCTTGCTCATGCTGCCGCCATTGGCGAGGGTGTCGCTGTAGGACTGGCCGACCGCGATATGGCAGGCGGCGTTCTCGTCGAAGAGCGTGTTGTTGAAGACGATGCCGCTCGCCGAGATCGGCGAGGAATGCGGCACCAGCGCCACTTCGCCCAGGCGCGCGGCGCCCTCATCGGTGCCGATCATGGTGGCGAAGATGTCGGCGCCCTTGTCGGCATGGCTTTCGACGATGCGGCCGGCCTCGAAACGCACCTTGATGCCTTCGATGAAAGTGCCCTGATAGGAGAGCGGCTTGGTCGAGGACAGGATGCCGTCGACCCTGTCCTTATGCGGCATGGTGAAGACTTCCTCGGTGGGGATGTTGGGGTTGCAGGTGACGCCGTTCTTGGCCGTCGAGGCGCCGCCTTTCCAGACATGGCCATCGACCAGGCCGAGGGTCAGGTCGGTGCCGGGGCCATTGTATTTAAGCGCCGTGTAGCGCTTGCCATTGAGGAAGTCGGTGCGCTGGCGCAGCTTGCGCGAATGCTCGACCCAGGCGGCGACCGGGTCCGGCGTATCGGCGCGGCTGCAGGTGAAGATGGCCTGCCACAGCGCCTCGAGCGCATCCGTCGGCGCCTGGCCGGGGAACACCGAGCGCGCCCATGCCGGCGTCGCCGCGGCGGCGACGCACCAGTTGATGGCATGGCCGGCGATGAGCTCGAGGGCGGGGCGGTAGGCCTTGGAGCGGGCGCGGTTGGCGCGCGTCACCTTGTCGGGATCCTGGCCGGCGAGGAGGGACGGGTCCTCGCCGATGATGGCGAGCCGCGCCGCGCCCGCCTTGAAGGCATTGGCGAAGCCGTCGAACAGCCAGCCGGGGGCGGCGTCGAAGCTCTTGTCGGAGGCGTGCGCGAAACGCGCCAGCGTCGCTTCGTCGTCGCCATAGAAGGTCGTCACCAAGGTCGCGCCGGCCTTGTAGGCGTGTTCGGTGATGCGCCGCACCAGCGGCACGGCATCGACCGGAGCGGTCATGACCAGCTCCTGTCCGGCGGTGACATTGACGCCGGAGCGGACGATCAGTTCGGCATAGCGGTCGAGGAGGTCTGGCTGAGTCATGGCGCGGGTCCTGTTGCAACGGGAGTATCGGCGGCGGCGCCCCATTCGCTCCAGGAGCCGTCATAGAGCGCATGCTCCTTGGCGCCGATGAGGGTGAGGCCAAGGGTGAGGATCGCGGCGGTGACGCCGGACCCGCAGGAGGTGATGACAGGCTTCTTCACATCGATGCCGGCCTGGGCGAAGACCTTGGCGATCTCGTCGGGCGATTTGAGCGTGCCGTCCTTGTTGAGCAAGGTCGCGTAATGCACATTGGCGGCGCCCGGCATGTGGCCGGAACGGACGCCGGGGCGCGGCTCGGGCTCGGCGCCGGTGAAGCGACCGGGCGAGCGGGCATCGGCGATCTGGCTCTTGGCCGACTTGAGCGCCCCCAGCAGATCGGCCTTGTCGCGCACCATCATCGACTGGAAGCGCGCCGAGAAGTGCCGCTCCTGGGGCTTGCCCGGCGGATCCTCGTCGATCGGGCGGCCTTCCGCCTGCCATTTAGGGAAGCCGCCATCGAGCACCGCGACATCGTCATGGCCGAAGATGCGGAACATCCACCAGGCGCGTGCCGCCGAGAACAGGCCTTGGGTGTCATAGGCGATCACCTTCTTGCCGTCGCCGATGCCGAGCTTCCTCATGCGCGAGGCGAATTTCTCCGGGCTCGGCAGCATATGCGGCAGGCTCGTGGTGGTGTCGGAAATATCGTCGAGGTCGAAGAACTGGGCGCCCGGAATGCGCGCCGCCTGGAATTCGGCCCTGGCGTCGCGCTTCGCGGTGGGCAGATGCCACGAGGCGTCGATGATCGCGATGTCCGGCGCATCGAGACGCTCGGCCAACCATTCGGTGGATACGACATAAGGCGACATGGTTCTTCCCGTTACGATGCGAAGGCCAGCCGGATGCGGCGGTTCATCTTGCCCTTGTTCTCGATCTTGGCGACGGCGATGGCGCCGATGGCGCCGGTCGATTTCAGATGGGTGCCGCCGCAGGGCTGGAGATCGACACTGTCATTCTCGCCGATCGAGACGAGGCGGATGCGGCCCGATCCGCGCGGCGGCTTCACCCACAAGGTGCGCACGAGATTGGGATTGGCGTCGAGCTCCTCCTCGGCGATCCAGCGTGTGGTGATCGGATGATCCTCCGCGATCCAGCCATTGATCCTGGCGGCGAGCTCGTCCTTGGCCGGGATGTGGCCTTCCGGAATGTCGAAGTCGATGCGGCCGCCGTCCTCGGTCAAGGCGCTGCCGGTGACCGGGAAGGGCACCGCGGCGCACAGGAGATGCATGAGCGAATGACAGCGCATGTTGCGGAAGCGATTGTCCCAGTCGAGGGCCGCGGTGACGGGCGCGCCTTCGGCGAGCGTCACCGGCGCAGCCGGCACGTGGACGACATTCTTCGCGTCGTCATAGACAGAGGTGGCGATCGGAACGATCGTGCCGTCGATGCTCAGGCTGCCCCTGTCGCCCGGCTGGCCTCCGGCGGTGGCGTAGAAGACGGTCCGGTCGAGCAGGATGCCGCCACGCTCATTGATGCCGACGACCTTGGCGTCGCAGGATTTCATATAGGCGTCTTCGCGAAAGAGCAGGGCAGTCATCAGGCGCTCACATCCTCGAACACCGTCGGCACATGGGCGGTGCGTTCTTCGAGCCAGTCGGGAACAGGCAGACCCTTCTCACGCAGGAATTCCGGATTGAAGAGCTTCGACTGGTAGCGGGTGCCGTAGTCGCACAGCAGCGTGACGATGGTGTGGCCGGGCCCCATCTGCCTCGCGAGGCGGATGGCGCCCGCCACATTGACGCCGGTCGAACCGCCGAGGCAGAGGCCTTCGTCTTTCAGGAGATCGAAGACGAGCGGGATCGCTTCCTGATCGGGGATCTGGAAGGCATCGTCGACCTTGGCGCCCTCGATGTTCTTGGTGATGCGGCCCTGGCCGATGCCCTCGGTGATCGAGGAGCCTTCCGCCTTGAGCTCGCCGGTCTTGTAATAGTTGTAGAGAGCCGCGCCCAGAGGATCGGCGAGGGCGATGCGGATATTCTTGTTCTTGGCCTTGAGGCCGTCCGAGACGCCGCCCAGCGTTCCGCCCGAGCCCACCGCCGAGACGAAGCCGTCGACCTTGCCGTCGGTCTGCTTCCAGATCTCCTGCGCGGTCGTTTCGACATGGGCCTGGCGGTTGGCGACATTGTCGAACTGATTGGCCCAGATGGCGCCATTGGGCGAGGTCTTGGCCAGGGTCTCGGCCAGGCGGCCGGAATATTTCACGTAGTTGTTGGGATTCTTATATGCAACGGCCGGCACTTCGACGAGCTCGGCGCCGAGCAGGCGGAGCGTATCCTTCTTCTCCTGGCTCTGGGTGACCGGAATGACGATGACGGTCTTGAAGCCCATGGCGTTCGCGACCACCGCGAGACCGATGCCCGTGTTGCCGGCGGTGCCTTCGACGATGGTGCCGCCCGGACGCAGCTGGCCCTTGGCGATGGCGTCCTTGATGATGAAGAGCGCCGCGCGGTCCTTCACCGACTGGCCGGGATTCATGAATTCGGCCTTGCCCAGGATGGTGCAGCCGGTCAGCTCGGAAGCCTTCTTCAACTTGATCAGGGGGGTGTTGCCGATCGCGGCGATGACGTCCGGTTTGATTTCCATGAGTTCTCCGACAGGCTGGCTCGAGAGGCTTATTCCTGAACCGATAACAGGTCCCGCCAGCGGGCGGAAGATCGGTGTCAGAAGGTGTTGGGCCTGAGCGTGATGGACGGCGGAAGCTTGGCTTCCGGAATATAATGTGGATCGACCTTCTGGGCGATGCAATCACCGAGCATCAGATAGTCGGAATTGGGCATGTGAAACCAGCGGCGGAATTCCTCGGTGGTCATGTGGCCATGAAGATAGATCTCGAGCACTTGCCGGCTGAAGGTATGAAGCTTCGGCGGCAGGCAGGATTCAATGTCGCGGATCTCCATGGCCCCATGTTGCGCTTTTTCGGCATCCCCGGCCAGCCTTGAGTTCGCACCGAGTTTGACGCCTTGTGATCTCAGTTTCACCACCTTCCGCAACGATAACCTATTTTGTCGCTTCGCCTCCGTGTGCTAGATTCGTCTGGCCCTCGGAGGGGATCAACAGGGAGTTGTGCATGTCGGTTAAGAGGCTGGCCGGGGTCGTCGGTACCATGGCCATGGCGGCGGTTTGTCTGGCGGGCCAGGCCAAGGCCCATGATCCCCGGGGCATCGGCGCGGGGCTACCGAAGGAGCACATCAGGCGCATCGCGGAGCATATGAAGAACTTGGAATCATTGGATGATTCGGAGACCGCCCGGGGCATGTACTCGACCATGACAGTGTGGGCGCCGAGCTACCCGAAGCTGCGCGTCTGCTTCTTCGGCGGCTCGCCCGAGACCAATGCGGCGGTCGCCCGGGTGGCCGGCCAGTGGATCACCGATGATGTCGGCCTCAAGCTCGATTTCGGCAAGGCCGACAAGCCGCGCCAGTGCGATGCCGCCGGAACCCGGGAGAATCAGATTCGCATCTCCTACGACCAGCCCGGCTACTGGTCGCATATAGGCCAGAACGCCGTCGTTTACGCCAAGCAGGAGGAGGCCTCGCTCAACCTCTCCGGCTTCGACAAGTTCAAGCCCGAAGAGCTGGCCGAGGGCGACATACGCGGCATCATCCTGCATGAATTCGGCCATGCGCTGGGGCTGCTGCACGAGCATCAGAGCCCGGCCGGCGGCTGCCAGAACGAGTTCAACTGGGACTTCATCAACAAGTATTTGAGCGGTCCGCCCAACAGCTGGGACAAGCAGACCATCGATTTCAACATGCAGACCTATTTCGGCGACGATCTGGTGACGACCGACTTCGATCCGAAATCCGTCATGCTCTATTCCTTCTCCGACAAGTTCTATCTTAAGGGTTCCGACAGTCCGTGCTTCGCCGGCCACCCGAATGATGATATCTCGGCGACCGACCACGCGACCCTGGCGCATATGTATCCGGCCCAGGCGTCGGCACGGATGGAGGCGTTCGAGAAGAACAAGCAGGCCCTCGAGGCCATCGTCGCGAAAGCGGGCGATCAGGGCCGCAAGGGCGTCATGATCGATTTCGTCAAAGCGTTCTACGAGCGCCAGGGCACCGCCGACGATCCGAATGACGGACAATAGACCTGAAGATCTCAACTGAATCCGAACTCAAACCAACTCGAAGGAGACTGAGTGAATGGCGGCATTAGGCGTATCTAAATGGATCATCGCGTCGGCTTTGGCCGTAGCGGCGGCATCCGGTGCCATCGCGGCGGAGAAGAATCCGCTTCTTGCGCGCGACGGCTTGCCCGACAAGTACATCAAGCGCATCAAGCAGTATCAGGCTGCGCTGAACAAGCTCGACGATTCGGAGCAGTCGAAGGGCATCTACCGCAACAGCACGCTGTGGGGCGCCAACTATCCCAAGATCCGCGTGTGCTTCATGGAAGGCAGCCAGGCGCTGCGCGAGGTCGTCGCCAATGTCGCCAAGGAGTGGCAGGCCGAGGACAACTCTGTCCGCTTCGACTTCGGCAAGCCCGGCAAGCGCCGCACCTGCCAGCCCGAGAACGGCAAGGAAATGCAGATCCGCGTCTCCTTCAGCCAGGACGGCTACTGGTCGCAGCTCGGCCAGAACAGCGTCGTCTTCGTCGACCAGAAGGAGCCTTCGCTCAATCTCGGCGGCTTCATGAACGTGTCGCCCGACCAGCTGTCGGATTATGAGATCGGCACCATCCGCCACGAATTCGGCCATGCGCTCGGCATCGAGCACGAGCACCAGAATCCGAAGGGTGGCTGCGACAACGAATATAACTGGAAGCTGATCTACAGCTATCTGGAAGGCCCGCCGAACAACTGGACCAAGGAGACGATCGACTGGAACCTGCGCCAAGCCTCGGGCGAGGACCTGCAGCTGACCAAGTTCGACAAGAACTCGGTCATGCTCTATCAGTTCCCGGCCGATTTCTACAAGAAGGGCGCCAAGAGCAAGTGCTTCGTGCCCGAGCCTAATTCGCAGATCTCCTCCGGCGACCGCGCCTTGATCGCGCAGATGTATCCGGCCAATGCGGCGTCCCGCCTCGAGAACTTCAAGGAGAACAAGGAGAAGTTCGAGGCGATCTGGAAGAAGGGCGACGAGAAGACGACCAAGGGTGTCATGTTCGACGCCGTGAAGGCCTTCTTCGACCGTCCGGGCACCAAGGACGATCCGGCCGAAGAGGATTGATATCTCACGTAAGACCGGGCCGGCGGATTTCCGCCGGTCCGGATCCTGTTTGAAGGTTGAGGCAAGTGCCGGCACATGGCGGGCGGGACGAGGGCAGTGGCTTTGCGGAACTGGCCGCGCTGGCTGTGGGCGATCCTCACCGCCGTGCTGGTGGCGCTGCTCACGCTTCTCGGCGGCGGCAAGAGCATCACCGCGGCCTATAAGAGCTTCACCGAGACCGACCGCATCATCGAGATTTCCGCGGCCCTGTCGGGCGCCGCCAAGAATTCACTGCCCGTCACGCTCATCAAGGTCGATGACGAGACCATGGCCAATTGGGGCGGGCCGCCGATCACCCCGCATCCGGCCTTGGCCGAACTGATCCGGATCGCCGAAGCGGGCGGCGCCAGCGCCATCGTCGCCGACATCGATCTGGCCCCCGAGAATGCGGCGACGCCGGCCGATCCAGCCCTTGTCAGCGCGATCAGCGCTTCCCGCCTGAGCGATCCGCCGATCATGTTCGTGCGCAGCTTTCGCGCCGGCAGCGTCAGCGCCGACCAGCCCGAACGCACGCCGACCATGGCCAATTCGACACCCTATGACAGCCTGTTCGCCGAGACCGGCAAGGCGATGTGGGTGAGCGTCCTGACGCCGCTCTCGGCCGATCGCATCGTCCGCCGCCTCAGGCTGTGGCAGACCTTGTGCGAGGGCGCGGAGGGTGTCGCCTATCCTTCACCGGCGCTCGTCGCCGCCGCCAAATTCGATCCGGGGGGCGACCGCTCCGGCGACCTGCGGCGGTTTCTCGCCGAGCAGGTCGACCGCCGCTGCAAGCGGCTCGAGGGCGAGCCCAGCGTCTGGCCGTATCGCCAGTCGTCCGACGTCGCCATCCAATATATGTTCAACGCCAATACCGACGAGGCGAGCGCCAAGACCATCGAATTCAGAGGCGCGCAAGTGCCGCTGTTCCGGCAGATCCCCGCCTGGGCGCTGGTGCGGTTCGAAGGCGGCCGGGCGTCGGCGGCGGGCGAGATCCATCCGGACGCTTTCAAGGATCGCGTGGTGGTCATCGGCGTGACCCACGCCAATTCGCATGACGTCTATGCGACGCCGCTCGGCTCGCAGCCGGGCGCGGTGATCCTCGCCAATACGGTGGCGGCCGGCACGGCCATGGCCACCATGCCCGAGGCGTCACCGCTGGTGGAGATCCTGATCGCCGTCTCGATCTTCGCGGTGCTGGCCTTCATCTCCTATAATTTCCAGCTGGCGCCCTCGGCTTTCATCGCCGGCCTCATCACCGTCGCCGTGGCGCTCATCCTGTCGCGGCTCTTCGGCTTCGAGGTCGCCATCCGCATCATCGCGGTGACGCTCACTCTGTTCATCCTGCACAAGTTCTTCGATTCACTGGCGGGCATCATCTATGACTGGAGCCACGGCAAAGGCTGGCGCTCCATGCTCAAGACGCATTAGGGAGCCGAACGTGGCGCGGGTTCTCGCTTTCCTCGTGATCATGCTGGGGCTGCTGGCCGGCGGCGCCCGAGCGCAGGACGTCCGGCCGGCCGGTTATATCATGGCCTATGAGCTCAAAGGCGCCGATGCCGAGAAGGGCACCGTCGTCGTGCGCAAGGGTGTCGAGCTTCAGCCGAAGCTCCTGATGCCCGTCTATGAAGGCGATTCCGTCTTCATCCGCGATGAGGAGAGCAGGATCACGCTCAGCCTGGCGCGCGAAGGCAATCTCGTCGTCTCCGGCAAGCTGATGCGCAAGGACATTGCCGGCGAGATGGCGAGCGGCGACGACTCCTTCACCATCATCGAGCAGATCGTCGCCATCCTGGCCGGAAGAGGGGACGACGATTCCTTTTCTGTGCTGGTGTCGAAGGGCGCCGAGACCGGCGAGACGATCAAGGTGCCGCTGGCGGTGCGCGGACGCAATTACCTCCTGAGCGGCGGCGAGCCCGTGCGCCTGGCCTGGAACGGTGGCGAGGGGCCGTTTCGTGTGCAGGTCGGCACCGGAAAGGTCGTCATCCACGAAGCGCGCGAGCTCTCGATCGACGTCGAGCAGGTGGCCGGCACGAAATTCACCGTGACGATCACTGATGCAAAGAAGCGCACGGTGCGCATCCCCTTCGTGGTGAGGAAGGCTTTGCCGAAGGTGCCGGAGAAGATCAAGGCGCGCGACATAGGCGGCGAGATCGCCGCCGTGTGGCTCGCCGGCCGCGACAATGGTGCCTGGCGTGTCGAGGCGGTGCGCCAGCTGCGGGCGCTGCCGCAGAGCGAAACGGCAAGCGGTCTTATCGCGGCTCTGGAGAAAGGGTGGCTGCCGAAAGATCGCTAGTCGCTCAGGTCGCCGTGGCCATCACTGCGGCGGTGTCGAAATATTCGTAGAACTCCACCACCTTGCCGCCGGCGAAGCGCCAGAGATCGGCTTTGGGGGAGACGAAGGCCTTGCCGGTTTTCATATTGGTGAAGGAGACCTCGCCCAGCATCAGCACATAGGGGCCGGCGGCGACATATTCCTTCACATCGTAGTAGTTCATCGTGAAGCTCTCGGCGAGGCCACCGAAATACTCGCCGACCTCGTCGCGGCTGCGCCGTGTCCGGGAGAAGGCGAGGGGATAGGCGCCGGCGGAGAGCGAGCCCCAGATCACATTGGGCGCCAGGATCTCCATGATCGACTGGGCGCTGGCGCCTTTCGTCTCGGCCCATTGCGCATAGAGATGCTTGAGCGTCTTCACATTGGCGCGGGTCGCCACCGTCATCTCGCTTTCGAGGCGTGACGGCCCGTGGCCGTTGAGCGGCACAGGATCGGCGGGGACGGTGCATACGCCATCGGCGGAACAAGCGGCAAAGGCCTGGTGATTGTCGAAGAACTCGTAGAAGTCGGCGATCTTGCCGTCCTTGACGCGGATGACATCGAGCTTCGGCGTATGGACGGTCTTGCCGGTATGTTTGTGCTTCCAGGCACATTCACACACGACCGCGATGGTGTTGTCCTGCTCCAGGAGCGTGCTGACATTGTAGAAGAGCATCTCCCAGTCGCGCGCCAGCTCGGCGAAATAGGCGCGGATATTCTCCTTGCTGCTGTGGGAGCGGGTGAATTGCATGACCTTCGCCCCACCGCCGATCGAGCGGAAGGTTCCGTCGTCCGCCATCAGCTCGAGGAAGCGCTCGCTCGTTGTACCTTTGCCCTGGTCCCAGGCCCGGTAATGGGACCTCAGGTCGTTTACGATCCTGGTCGCCATATCTGTCCTCCCATCGAGAGAAGCCCATCATACACTCGATTGCCGCAAGGGCATATCGTCCAGATGGCGAAGGGTTTATGGGCCACCGTTGCCGCGGCGCTACCATTCCACGCGTAAATGCCACGAAATATCAAATCGTTGTGATGTCGCCGCAAGGGCCGCCGCGGTAAAGACTCTTGAATCTATTCCCGCTACTTCTGAGCGACGGAATCAATTTCAAGGTGCCTTCATGAATCGCCGGCAAATGCTCAGACTCTCGACCCTCTTCGGCGCTTGCGCGCTCGGCGCGCCGGCCGCCCTCGCCATTGCACATCCCGACGAGCAATTCCCCATCGATGAATCGGATGTCGATCTGGTGCCGAAGCAATTCCGCCGCCAGACGGTGAGCTATTCGGGCCCGGAAAAGCCGGGCACCATCGTGGTCGACACGGCCAACCGCTATCTTTATCTGGTGCAGCCCAATGGCGAGGCCTTGCGTTATGGCATCGGAGTCGGCCGCCAGGGCTTTTCCTGGTCGGGCCGGGCGGATGTGAGGTGGAAGCAGAAATGGCCGCGCTGGACGCCGCCCGCCGAAATGGTGAAGCGGGACGCCAACGCCGCCAAATGGGCGAACGGAATGCCGGGCGGCCCCACCAATCCGCTGGGCGCCCGGGCGCTCTATCTCTTCCAAGGCAAGGTCGATACGCTCTACCGGATTCACGGCACCGCCGATCCGCGCTCCATCGGCAAGGCGGTCTCGTCGGGCTGCATCCGGCTGCTCAATGTCGATGTCGCGGATCTCTATGAACGCGTGAAGCCCGGCGCGCGGGTGGTCGTCATGCAACGGGGATCGCGCAATCCGGCGCCGAGGCCGGTGAGGCCGGCGCCACAGCTCCAGGCGCGCGAGGAGACGATCAAGCCGAAGGCGCTGATCGTGAAGCGCAATTTCAATCTGAATTGATCGCTTCGCCGGAAGTGCGCGGCCAAGAGAGGCTCGGCCGCGCCGCGGTGATCATGGCCGCACGTCGAAGGTGAAGAGGCTCGAGGTCATCGCCGGCCCGCCGCCTTCATCTTCCTGGATGGTCGCGGCGCGGGTCGCCGAGCCGGTGATGCCGCCCAGAAGATTCTTGAGCGACTTGCCTTGCGCCGAGCCGCGGGTCGCCGCCGACTCGACGCTGCGGGTCTGCTGCATCGCCGACAAGGTCGGCTGGATCAGCGAGCACATGCTGGGCGCGATCTTCGAAGAGTCTTGCGGGATGGCGATGATCACCGCGTTTTCGGTGCCGATCGCCGCCGGGCGCTTGTTCTTGGCGTCCCAGGTATTGATCTGGATCGTATAGGTGACCTCGCCCGAGCCCGAATAAAGTGTCCTGACGCAGCCGCGCGCTTTGTCCTGGCTCGACAGCGGCATCACGCCGCCCAGGGCATCGACATAGAAGGCGGCGATGTAATAGGTCTGGTCCGTCTCGTTGGAGATCTTGAAGCGCACCGTGTCGCAGTTGCCGACACCTTGCGGCGAGAAGGCGGCGAGCGACTTGCCCTGCGCGTTCTTGTCGGGCTTGGCGCAGGCGCTGGCGGGATCGGCGCTCTTGTCGCCCTTGCGCTCGATGGTGGCGGTGATCTCCGGCCGGTCGGTATTGGGATCCTGCGCGGAGCCGATGGAGGAGGCGAAGCGGATCAGCTTCTCGGCCCGCGACAGCGACCACACGGCCTGCTTCACTTTTTCAGCAAGCTTCTGCGGATCATCGCCGATCTCGATCGACGGCGTCTCGCCGAAGCTGCCGGCCCTGGTGTCGAGCGGGCGGTCGGGACGCATTATCCACAGGCGGCCATTCTGGGCGCGGAGCAGCACGTCACCATCGGGATTGCCGGGCTCGCCCATATTGATGCCGATCTCGGCGGATCCCGAGTCCTTGCCGAAAGCCATATCGACGGCCTTGGACACGGTGTCGGCCTCGGCGCCAGCCTTGAGGTCCTCGGCGGGCGGCGGCGACACCGCATAACGGAAGCTCACCGCCTGTTCGGCGAGCCTGACCGTGATCGGGCCGGAGACGATCTTCTCGGCGCCTTCTGTCCAGACGATATTGCCGGCCTGGCTCGATGCGGCTTCGGCGCTCACGATATCGGCCTTGCCGATCGGCGCGTCGCTTTTGCCCGGCGCGTAGAGCTCGACCTTCGAACCTTCCTCGAAGCCATGCAGCACCCCCTGCGGCACCGCCACCGTCTCATCGGTGATGATCGAGGTGATGAGGCGCGGGCCTTTGCTGGCGGTGCCCGGAACGGCGCGGTCGAGCACGCCGTCGAATACCGGCTGAGGCACGCGGCCGCCGGAGCGGTCGGTCTGCAGATCGGCGGAGATCTCGCGGGCCAGGTCGGCGAAGGTCTGCGCCGTGCCCTGGGTCAGCGCGTGATGGAGCGCGTTGGTGAAGACGCCCATGCGCTGGGTCTTGCCGTCGCCCACCATCGGCAGATTGTAGCCGGTGAAGGGGCGCTCGATCGCTTCGTCGAAGGCGTCGACCGCATAGAAGCCGACGAGGTCGTTCTGGTTGGTGATGCTGAGGGCCCCCTTTCGGGTGCCGCCGCGCGAGGCGCTCGCCCCGGTCGTCGCCGCCGGCTTGTCGGGGACGCCGAGTGTGGCGGGGTCGATCGACCGCGTGACGCTGTCGCCGCGCGTCACGGTGCCGGAATTGCAGGAATCGACGATCGCCCAGACGAAGCTGCCCTTGGCGCGGATGGCGTCGAGCTTCTGGCCCAGTTCGTCATCGACGAGGGCATTCTTGATGCCGCCGCCGGTCGGGTCATAGGGACCGGTATTGGAGGGCAGCAGGACCTGATCATAGCCGTCGGCCTCGGGCTCGATCTCGGCGGAAGGGTCGTTGTCGGGCTGGCGGGTGCCGTGGCCCGAATAATAGAAGATGAAGTCGTCTTCGGGGCCGGTCTCGGCGGCGATCTTGTCGAAGGCGGCGCGGATATTTTCGATGGTGGCCGGCCCGTTCATGGCCGGATAGTCGGCGCCTTCCGGAATGCCGTCGCTGAGCACCGTGATGTCCTTGGGATCGACGCCGCGCGACTTGAACAGCCGCCACATGATGGAGACGTCGTTGCGCGGCCCCAGGAGGTCGCGGATCCCTGAGTCCTCATTGTAGTCGGCGACGCCGATCAGCAACATCCGCGTTTTGGCCTCGGCCAGATTGGGCATAGCGGTGAGGGCGAGGAGGGCACTTGCCGTGCCGGCCATCAGGTACTTCTTCATCATGGGGTCAGTGCACCAAGGCTATGGAAGGAATCGGGGATGTATCAGACTTGCAGCGGACCGTTCATCACATGAGCGGCACCGCCCGGCAATTCTAAAGCTCTGTGCCGTATGGGCAAGTTACATATCGCCCGGCTTTGTGGCGGCAGAACGGAAAAAGCCGGGCCGTATTTGGGACGTTCCGTGAGCGGGTCTGATAGGCGATACTCGCGGGATGGCAGTCAGGGTCCCGGAACGAATCGGCTGGGCCGTCGAGACCCTGGCGGTCCGACCCGCCGATGCCGTGCTCGAGGTGGGATGCGGCAGGGGCCTGGCCGTGTCCCTGATCGCGCCGCAACTCAGGGGCGGGCGCATTTTGGCCATTGACCGCTCGGCCACCGCCGTCGCAGCGGCGCGCCGCGGCTGGGAGACGGCCGGCCAGGCGTCCTTCCGCCATGCGGCGCTGGCCGATCTCGGCGGCACGGAAGGCTCGTTCGACAAGATCTTCGCGATCAATGTCAATCTGTTCTGGACCGATCCCAGGAACGAGCTGCCGGTCGTCAGGAAATTGTTGAAAACGACGGGCAGGCTCTTTCTCTTCTATGAGCCACCCGCCGCGGCGCAGCGGGAGAAAATCACCCGTCTGGTCAAGGAGAAGCTCGCAGGTTCGGGCTTGACGGTCGTGAGCTCCGTCCAGAAAGATGACGGCGCACCGCTCCTCTGCCTGACCTGCAGACTATCCTAGACCTCAAAAATACGGATTCATCATGCTGCGCGACCATCTGCCCATCTGGACCTGGCTCAGCCCGCTCGCCGGCTGGCTGCTGCTCGCCGTGTCGCTCGGCTTCTCCCATCCGCTGTTCAATATCGCGATCGGCGCCGGGCTTGTCGCCTGCGTGCTGGCGGCCGTGCATCACGCCGAGGTGGTCGCCCACCGGGTGGGCGAACCTTTCGGCACGCTGGTGCTGGCGCTGGCGGTGACGGTGATCGAGGTGGCGCTCATCGTCTCGCTCATGCTGGCGGGCGGCGAGACGACGGCGGCGCTGGCCCGCGACACGATCTTCGCCGCGATCATGATCATTCTCAACGGCATGGTGGGCATCTGTCTTCTCGTCGGCGGTTCTCGCCATGGCGAGCAGGCCTTCGGGCATTATGGCGTCAACGCCGCGCTGGCGACGCTCGCCGCCATGTCGGTCATCACGCTGATTCTGCCCAATGCGACGACGACCATCGCGGGGCCGATCTATTCACCGGGCCAGTTGATCATGATCGCCATCGCGTCGCTGACGCTTTATGGCGCCTTCGTGTTGGTGCAGACGGTGAGGCACCGCGACTATTTCCTGCCCGAGGGCCAAGCGGCGCATGACGAGGCCGCACATGCCGCTCCGCCGAGCCTCAGCACCGCGCTGTTCAGCGGCGGGCTTCTCATCATCTGCCTCGGCGCCGTCGTGCTTCTCGCCAAGGCGCTGTCGCCCACCATCGAAACCGCCGTCTCGGCGGCAGGGGCGCCCAAGGCCGTCGTCGGCATCATCATCGCCGCCATCGTGCTCCTGCCGGAAAGCCTCGCGGCGTTGAAGGCGGCCCGCTACAACCGTCTGCAGACGAGCCTCAACCTGGCGCTCGGCTCAGCCCTGGCCTCGATCGGCCTCACCATTCCGGCGGTGGCGATGGTGGCGGTCGCCACCGGCTGGACGCTGGTGCTGGGCCTCGATCACAAAGGCATGGTGCTGCTCGCTCTGTCCTTGCTGGTCGCCACCTTGTCGCTCGGCACCGGCCGGACCACGGTGCTGCAGGGCGCGGTACATCTCGTCATTTTTGCGGTATATCTGTTCACCACCATCGTGCCATGAGCCATGTCCGACCTGACCGGTCATACGCTGCTCGAGACGCCGACCGTCGCGGTGCGCGACGTCTATTGCACCTGCGGGAAGCGGCATAGGAGCGCTGAGGAATGCACGGGATCGACGCTGCTCGTCTTTCCCTATCGCGGCACCTATGTGCGCTTTCTCGGGCGCGACGAGGCGGTGGCGGAAGCCAATCAGGTCCTGTTCTTCAATGAAGGTGAAGCCTATCGCATCAGCCATCCTGTCGATGGGGGAGATGCCTGCCTCGTGCTCGAGGTTGAAAATGCGCTGCTGCGCGAGCTGGCGCCCAGCGAATTTCTCCATGACGGCGAGCGGGTAGCCTTTCGGCGACAGCGCCTGCGCATCGATCCGCGCGCCCAGGCGCTGGTCGCCATGCTGCGGCACAGCCTGCGCAACGGGCTGGCGGAACCGCTGGAGGCCGAAAGCCTGGCGCTGACGCTGCTGCGCCGCGCGCTCACGCCGCGCACCACCCATGTCGCGGGAGCGAGCGAGGGGCGGCAACGCCTCGCGGATCGGGCCAAGCTGGTGCTGGCGGGCGATCTCAAACGGCGCTGGACGCTGGCCGAGATCGCCGGAGAGGTGGGCTGCTCGCCGGTCTATCTCACCCAGGTCTTCCAGCAAGTGGAGGGCCTGCCGCTCTATCGCTATCAATTGCGCCTCAGGCTGGCGCGCGCCCTTGATCTCATCGCCCAATATGACGATCTGACTGAACTCGGCCTCGAGCTCGGCTTTTCCAGCCATAGCCATTTCACCGCGGCCTTCCGCGAGGCCTATGGCAGGACGCCGTCGCAGTTCCGCGAGTCGACGACAAATCGCTAAAGAATCTGACAGCGCGGCCAAGGCTGAATGTGGTGTACTCCACCTACCCAATATCGGGTTCTTAACGTGGAGAAACATCATGTCAGCGAAAACTTGCGCGGCCTGCGATGATGAAATCGGCGCCAATCCGATCAAGGTGACGATCGGCGGCAAGACGGTCGAGGTCTGCTGCCAGGAATGCGCTCAGAAACTCAATGAGGCGCAGACTTCGGCCCTGAGGGCCTGATCATGCACCGGGCGCGCCGTGACGCGCTGGCCCGGCAGCCTGCCTCGGGCTCCATGGCGGTGATGGCGGGCTGGATCGGCGTCAGGATCATGGCGTGGCGCACACGCCGTGCCTTGCTCTCCCTGAGCGACGAGCAGCTCAAGGATATCGGATTGTCGCGCGGCGAAGCGCATTCGGCGACGCTGCGCCGCCGCAAATAAAAGATGCGGCCATGGCGGGGATGTCGCCATGGCCGCATTCGATCATGCCGGCTATTTGCGCTGCGAGTCGAGCTGCTCGTGGTCCTTCTCGACCTGCTGCGCCTTGAGATAGCTATCGATCAGCAGCTGGTATTCCGGGAAGATCTTCGTATAGACCTCGGCCCATTGCTGCGCATCGTCGCGATGCCAGGTGCGCTGCAGCTCGGAAGCGACGGCGGCGGTGTCGATCGGCACGACGCCGGCCTGGACGACGCGGGCGAGGGTGATCTCCTGCGCCATCTTCGAATAGGTGCCCGAGGCATCGACCACGGCGAAGACCTTGTAGCCGTCCTGGACCGCGCTGATGGCGGGGAAAGCCATGCAGACGCTGGTGATGGTGCCGGCGATGATCAGTGTCTTGCGCTTCGTCGCCTTCACCGCGGCGACGAATTCCGGGTTGTCCCAGGCATTGATTTCGCCTTTGCGCGCGACATACTTCGCATGCGGCGCGTTCTGGTGGATCTCGGGGATCAGCGGGCCGTTCGGGCCCTGCGGCACCGAGGCGGTGGTGATCACCGGCAGCTTGGCGAGGCTCGCCATGCGGGCGAGGGCCGCCGCATGGTTGCGCAGAACCGGCATCGGCATGTCGTTGACCGTCTGAAACAGGCCGCTCTGATGGTCGATGAGCAGCATCACCGCATCATCGGGATCGATCACGGGTCGTTTTCCGTCGAAATTGGCGATCATGGTCGTCACTCCTTGTTTGAGGTTGGTGGTCAGGTCAGGCATTTTCCGCGAGCGCGCCGAAACGGCCGCTCTGGAAATCGGTGATGGCTTGGCGGATCTCGTCCGCGCTGTTCATAACGAAGGGGCCGTGCATGACGACGGGTTCCTCGATCGGCTCGCCGCTGAGGACGAGCAACTGTGCGTCGCCCTCGGCTTCGAGCGCGATGGCGCCGCCGGCACGATCGAACAAGGCGAACTGCGCCTCGCCGGCAATGGCGTCGTCATTGAAGCGGACCGAACCCTTCAGCACGATGACCGCCAGCGTACGGCCCTCGGGCAGCGTCAGTTCGATGCGCTTGCCGCGCTTCAGCGAAAGGTCCCACACATCGATCGGCGTGAAGGTCTGCGCCGGTCCCTTGCGACCCTGATAGTCGCCGGCGATGACGCGGAGCGAACCGGCGCCGCCGGGTAGGGCGACGGAGGGAATGTCGCTCGCGAGCAGAGCCTGGTAACCGGGCGTCGCGCTCTTGTCCTTGGCGGGCAGATTGACCCAGAGCTGCACCATTTCGAGGGTGCCGCCCTTGGCGGTAAAGGCCTTGGAATGGAATTCCTCATGCAGGATGCCGTTGGCGGCGGTCATCCACTGCACGTCGCCGGGGCCGATGACGCCGCCGCGGCCGGTCGAGTCGCGATGCTCGACTTCACCCTCATAAACGATGGTCACCGTTTCGAAGCCCTTATGGGGATGGACGCCGACGCCGCGCGGCTGATCCGTCGGCTCGAAGCGGGCGGGGCCGGCATAGTCGAGGAGCAGGAAGGGGCTGACATGCTCGCCATGGCTCGCATGCGAGAACAGCGAGCGGACCGGAAAGCCATCTCCGACCCAATGGGGGCGGGGACCGCCGTAAATTCCTAAGATCTTTCTCATTTGGTGTCTCCTTGCGGATCCCTGAGGGATCTGTTGGGGAGAACATATGAGCGCACCAAAACTGGCGGTAGACTGCTATTTCGGGCTATAATGTCCCATGGATAGGACAATGACTATGCGGCAGGACCTGAACGATCTCCGCTTCTTCGTCGATGTCGTGGAGCAGAACGGTTTCGCCGCCGCCGCCCGCAAGCTCGGCATGCCGCGCTCGCGGCTCAGCCGGCGTATCGGCCTGCTGGAGGAACGCCTGGGGGTGCGGCTGATCCAGCGCTCGACCCGGCGCTTCGCCGTCACCGAGATCGGGCGTGAATATTACCGCCATTGCGTGGCGATGATGGTCGAGGCCGAAGCGGCCCAGGAAACCATCGATCGCATGAAATCCGAGCCGCAAGGGATGGTGCGGCTGGCCTGTCCTTCGTCGGTGATCTATTTCCAGCTCGCCGAGATCATTGCCGGCTTCGTCGCCGATTGTCCGAAAGTCGAAGTGCAGCTCGAAAGCACCAACCGGCGCGTCGACGTCATCCGCGAAGGCTTCGATCTCGCCATCAGGGTGCGCTTTCCGCCCCTCGAGGACAGCGACCTGGTGATCCGAAAGCTTGCCGAGAGCCGGCAGCGCCTGGTGGCGGCGCCGGCGCTGCTCGAGGGCTTTTCGCGCGCTGTCGTGCCGGCCGATCTGGCCCTGTTGCCGAGCCTCGCCTGGGAGCCGGCGAGGCCGGAGCATGAATGGCGGATCGAAGACGCCCAGGGGGCGTCGAGCGTCATCCGCCATCGGCCGCGTTTCGTCACCGAGGACATGGTGGCGCTGAGATTGGCGGTGCTCAAGGGCGTCGGCGTCTGTCAACTGCCGACCTTCGTCGTCGCGGAGGATCTGCGCGCCGGACGACTTATCGATGTGCTGCCGGGCTGGGCGCCGCGTTCGGGAATCATCCACGCCGCGTTCCCGTCACGCCGGGGATTGCTGCCGTCGGTGCGCGCGCTGCTCGATCGCCTCGCCAGGGAATATGCCGTCCTGGAGCAGGCCGAAGCGGTGTGAGGTGATTTGACACCATACCGACTGGTAGGTACTGTGAAGTCAGCAGGCGTCAGCAGGTATGGTATGCGGACACAAGACAGCCGACACGAGTCGAAAACCAAGATCCTGAACGCGGCGATCGATGTGTTCCGGGCCAAGGGCTATGCCGCGACCCGGATCGAAGACATCTGCGCCGAGGCGGGCCTCACCAAAGGCAGCTTCTTCCATCATTTCAGCAGCAAGGAGGAGCTTGCCATCGAAGCGGCGGAGCACTGGGGAGAATATGCCTGTGCGCTGTTCGCTGCGGCTCCCTATCAGGCGCTGCCGGATCCGGTGGACCGGCTGCTCGCCTATGTCGACTTTCGCAAAAGCGCGATGCAGGGCGAGCTCACCCAGTTCACCTGCTTCGGCGGCACGCTGGTGCAGGAGGTCTATCTGTCCCATCCGCAGATCCGCGATGCCTGCACGGTCTCCTTCGACCGGCATGGCCAGGGCCTCGCCAAGGACATCGCCGCCGCGCTCGCCAAATATGGTAGCGACGGCAGCTGGACATCCGAGAGTCTGGCGCTGCACATTCAGGCAGTGATCCAGGGTGCGCTGATCCTCGCCAAGGCGAAGCAGGACCCCGGCGCCGGCGCCCAGTGTCTCGATCATCTGAGGCGATATCTCGAAACACTGTTCTCTGCGGCGCGCAAAGAAGCGGCGTGAAGGCGCCGACCAACGACAGGAGATACCGCCTTGTTCCTGGTCTTCAAGGACCGACCGTCAGACTCTCCCTTCATCGAAAGAGTATGGCGCTGCCATAGTGAGCGCGCCGGACAATTTCATTCGATCGCCTCGCCGCATTGGGAAATGGCGGTGTCGCGCGTCCAGGGCAGAACCTTTCTGACCATCAGAGGGCCGGAGACGAAAGCGACGCTGGCCGACTGTCCGGCTGACGGCGAATGGTTCGGCATTCGTTTCAAGCTCGGCACCTTCATGCCGTCCTTGCCGGTGAGCGCGCTCATCGACCGCAACGACAAGGACATGCCCGACATGGCGGGGCGCGGCTTCTGGCTCGCCGGGGCGCAGTGGGAATATCCCGGTTTCGAGACGGCGGAAGATTTCGTCTCGCGGCTGGTGAAGCAGGGCCTCGTCACCCGCAATCAGGCGATCACCGAAGGGCTCGCGGGCGATGAGCAGGCACTGTCGCTGCGCTCGGCTCAGCGGCACTTCCGCCAGGCGACCGGCATGACACACAGTACCTTCCGGCAGATCGAACGGGCGCGACGCGCCGTCCGGCTTCTGCAGGATGGACATTCGATTCTCGACACGGTGCATGAAACGGGCTTCTTCGACCAGCCGCATATGACCCGCGCGCTCAAGCAACTCGTCGGCCAGACGCCGGCGGGTGTTTTGCGCCAGGATGAGCAGTTGTCGTTTCTGTACAAAACAGATCCCTAGCGATACGCCTATGGTCCGCCTCCCGATTTTCCCGATCGAAAGGACGGACCCATGCGCCAGATCAGCACCTATCTCTCCTTCAACGGAACGGCCGGCGACGCCATGCGCTTCAATGAGAAGACGCTGGGAGCCAGGCTCGTCCGCCTCATCAGATATGGCAATCTGCCGCCATCGCCGCAGATGCCGCCCGGCAGCGCCGACAAGGCGCTGCATGCGCAGCTCAGCTTCGCCAATGGCGACGTCCTCATGGCGTTGACCGATGGCGGGCACGTGCTGGTGCCGCTGCAGCCGTCGTTCTTCGCCAAGACCTTCGGCATGGTGATCGATCGTTTCGGGACGCCCTGGATGGTCAGCGGCGGCACGGTCAAAGCTTAGGGGAACGGAGAGACATGGCTATGAACAGCAAAACGGCGACTCGGATCGGCTACGGCCTGAGCGGACTCTTCGTCCTCTTCATGCTGTTCGACAGCCTCATCAAGCTGCCGCCGCTCGATATCGTCATCACGACATTGACGGAGCTCGGCTATCCGGCCAGTCCGGCGCTGGCGCGCGGCCTCGGCATTCTGGCGCTCATCTGTACGGCGCTTTACGCCTATCCGCGCACCTCGCTGCTCGGCGCCGTGCTGATGACCGGCTATCTCGGCGGCGCCATAGCCACCCATCTGCGGCTCGGCAGCCCGATCTTCAGCCATCTGCTGTTCGGGCTCTATCTCGGGCTCTTCATGTGGGGCGGACTCTATCTGCGCGACGAGCGCCTGCGCGCGCTGTTTCCGTTCCGCCGCTGACCTCACTTCTGCTTCTTGACAATGAGATGCGTGGCGGCGGGCGTCGGGATGCGATCGGTGCAGGCATAGCCGAGCGCCGGCAGGTCCAGCCCGGCGAAGAGATTTTCACCGCGGCCGAGCAGGACCGGCGACTGGACCAGATGCATCTCGTCGATGAGGCGGGCTTCGAGATATTGCCGGACCGTCGCGGCGCCGCCGCCGATGCGGACATCCTTGCCCTTCGCAGCCTCTTTCGCCCGTGCCAGTGCGGCCTCGATGCCGTCGGTCACGAAATGGAAGACATTGTCGCCTTCCAGGGTGAGGGCAGGGCGCTTATGATGCGTCAGAACGAAGATCGGCACGTGATAGGGCGGGTTGTCGCCCCACCAGCCTTTCCAGCTCTCATCCGGCCAGGGGCCGCGGACCGGGCCGAACATGTTGCGGCCCATGATCCAAGCGCCGATATTCTCGAAACTCTTCTCGGCAAAATCGTTGTCGACGCCTTCGGTTCCTCCGTCCTTGCCGAGCATCTTCTGGAAGTTTCTGGTCGGGAAGAACCATTGATGCAGGTTCTCTCCTTCGACGCCCAGCGGGTTCTTGAGACTCTGGTCGGGACCGGCGCCGAAGCCGTCCACGGAAATGGCAAAAGCACGCACATAGAGCTTTGACATGATAGCATTCCTAAACCAGTTGCTAATCGCAATCGGTTATACGGCGGCCGGCAGATATTTGCAAGGGGCTGGATCGGCCGTGCCGCGTCCTTCCGATGAGCGCTCAGACAGCTGTTGTAGAGGCCTCATTCGCCGCGGCGGATTTTCGCGACGTCTTCCGGCTTCACAGTTGGTTCCTCACCGCCCCATTGGGCGCGCATCCAGTTGGCGAGATCGGCCATCTGGCGGTCATCCAGCTGGTCCTTGAAACCCGGCATGGGCTGCATGCGTTCGAGACCGGGGAAATGCTGCGCCGGAATGCCGTCGAGCACGGTGCGGATGAGATTGCGCGGCGTTGCGAGCCGGAGCGACGCATTGGTGGACAACGGCACCACGACATGCGGAATGCCCTGGCCTTCGACGCCATGGCAGCCCGAGCAGAGCGCCAGATAGCTGCCGCGCGCCGCCGCCGCGAGCTCCGGCGCCACGGCGACGGGCTTGGGCGCCGCGGGAGAGGCGGGCTTGTCGGGCAGCTTGTCGAGATCGAACAGATAGGCCGACAGGGCGCCCAGATCCTCATCGGTCATATACTGAGTCGAAAAATGCACCACCTCGAACATCTGATTGGTCATGGCGCCTTGCGCCGAGATGCCGGACTTCATGAAGGCGGGCAGCAGGACCGGATCGAAGCCCATGCGCGCCAGGCCGTCCTTGCTGATGTCGGGCGCCACGACGCCCTCGAGCACGGCGCCTTTGAGATATTCGTTCGCCTTCATGCCCTGCATGACATTGCGCGGCGTGTGACATTCGCCGCAATGGCCGAGCGCGTCGACGACATAGCGGCCGCGGTTCCAAAGCTCCGAGCGCGCCGCATCGAGTGGCGTCATGTCGCCTGGAAGATTCACCAGATTCCAGAAGGTGAGAACCCGGCGAATGTTGAAGGGAAAGCTCAGGTCATTGGGCCTGTTGGCGACCTGCATCGGCGCGCGGCTCATGAGATAAGCATAGACCGCATCGACATCCTCGGCCGTCATCTGGCGATAGGAGGCATAGGGCATCGCCGGATAAAGAGGCGCGCCGCCTTTACCGACGCCGTCGCGCAGGGCGCGGTGGAATTCCGCCCGCGTCCAGTTGCCGATGCCATGCTCCTTGTCGGGTGAGATATTGGTGGCATAAATCGTGCCGAAGGGCGTGGTGAAAGGAAGCCCGCCAGCCCAGGGCGCGCCGCCCTTGGCGGTGTGGCAGGCGTAGCAATCAGCGGCGACCGCGACATAGGCGCCACGTTCGGCCAGCGTCTTCATTTGTTCCGGCGGCAAGGGGTGGTCGACATCCTTCGCCACCACGCTCTTCTCGAACAGGCCGAAGAAGATGCTTGCGAGCGCCAGCAGGACGACGAGGGCCAGCACGATCGCGGTCCATAGCAGAGTGCGCTTGTTCATGACGATTACGCTTTGATGAGGCCAGGGGTATTGAGGATGACGTCGCGAACCGCCTCGTAATAGCGGACATAGCCGGTGCAGCGGCAGATATGCTTGTCGAGCGCCTCGCTGATGGTGCGCTCCAGATCGGCTCGCGCCACCGGCTTGCGTTTCAGTTCATCGATCAGCACCGTGGCGCCGGTGACGAAGCCCGGCGTGCAGTAGCCGCATTGGAAGGCGAAATGCTCGATGAAAGCCTGCTGCACCGGAGTCAGCTCGGTGATCTTCCCGCTCTCGTCGCGCTTCGCATGGCCTTCGATGGTACGGACCTTCTTGCCTTCGAACCAGTGCGCGCCGGTGATGCAGGTGCGCATCTCCTCGAGCGTGCCGTCGTCCTTCTCGACGATCACGGTGCAGGCATGGCAGATGCCCTGGCCGCAGCCCATGCGGGCGCCGGTCAGGTTGAGATATTCATAGAGGAAGTCCTGCATCATCATCGTGTCGGGCACGTCGATCGGGTCGACGGCCTTGCCATTGACGGTGAGCGACAGTTTCTTGAGCGCGATCGTCATGCCAGCGCCTCCCTGATCTTTTCAGCCGTAATAGGCAAGGCGTAGAAGCGCCGGCCGATCGCATGCGCGACCGCATTGGCGATGGCGGGGACGATGGCGATCATCACCACCTCGGCGATGCCCTTGGGCGCGTCGGTCGCCGACAGCGGCTCGAGGATTTCGGCTGTCTGCGACCATACCGCGACGTCTTTCGACCGCGGCAGCTCATAGCGGTTCCAATTCCAGGTGCCGTCGCCCGGACCATCCTCATAAAGCGGCAGATACTCCTTGAGCGCGTGGCCGACGCCCATGGCGATGCCGCCCTGGATCTGGCCCGAGACGAGCTCGGGCACGATCTGGGTACCGCATTCCATCAGCGAATGGTGTGAGAGAAGCGTGACGTCGCCGGAGCCGATGTCGACCACCACCTCGGCGAAGGTCGCCATCGGCGCGTAATAGGTTACGCCGGCATTGTTGCGCTGGGTTGGCGGATAGGTGACGCTGGCACGGTCGACGAACTGCCAACCGTCGAGAGTCATCAGCGCCTTGCGGTCGGCGGGGGCGCCGTCGCCATATTTGAGCGCCAGCGCGTCGACCGGCATCTTATGGCGGCCGGATCCGGGAATATCGAACTCGGCCTCCGCCCATTGCCAGCGATTGAAGCTGTGCACGGTGACGCCGGTGACGAGGCCTTGCCGATGCGCCTCGGCCGCGACGTCGGCGAAGCTCAGCGGCGGCAGGCCGCCGGCATTGACCAGGCCATGGGCGAGGCGCAGCTCCTCGCGTCTCACCGTATAGGGCGCGATCGCGCCCCCGCCGATGCCGCGCGACCACAGCGCCAGAGCGGCGGGCCAGATGGCGAGATCGAGCAGAGCGCGCGCCGCCTCGCGGGTGGCGTGGCCCAGATAGTAGACGCTGTTGGTGGCGCTCATCGGCGAGGTGAAGCTCGGCGTCCAGCGCGGATTCTGCTTGCGCTGGTCCTCGTCCGCCTGGCTCATCGTATAGGGCTCTTCGGTGGTCTCGAGCGGCATCTGCGGCCAGACCACCTTGGCATAATGCGTCTCGTCCGGCACGCGGCCCAATATGTCGCCGACCATGATGGCCTGCGACGTCGTGGTGCCGGTGCCGATCTCATGCGCCACATGGGCGAAACGCAGGCGGCCGGCCGCATCGAACTCGATCGAGGCGATGGCGGCCTCGGCGCCCGTGCCATAGTCTTTCTGCACATGGCCGTAGCCGACGCCATAACGCTTGCCGGGATTGGCGGCCTCGAACTCGGCCTTTTTCGCAAGACGGTCGCGCCACAGCGGAAACTCGCGCGCCTTCAGCAATATCTCTTCGTTGCGCAAGGCGCCGGCGGGGATTGCGCCTTGCGTATTCTTCATGCCCGACTTGAAGACATTCTTGAGCCGGAGGTCGATGGCGTCGACGCCCAGAAGCTCGGCCGCCTCGTCGATCATCATCTCGGTCGCCGACATCGATTGCAGCGTGCCGTAGCCGCGGGTGGAGCCTGCATCGACGGCCCGCGACGCGATCGCCGCGGCGGAGAAATCACTTTTCGGCAGATAATAGATCGATTGCGCGGCGGTGGCGCCGACGAAGCCGACCGAGAAGGAAAAATTGGCGCGCCCGCCGCCGTCATTCCTGAAATGACCGGTCATGGCGCGGATCTTGGCCGTGGCGCGGTCGATCACCAGCACATTGTCCATCCAGAATGCGTGCCGCTTGAGGCCCATCTGGAACTGCTCATAGCGGTCATTGGCGAGCCGCACCGGGCGGCCGTCGCCATAGAGCCCGGCCAGGACGCAGAAGAACGGAAAAATCGAATGATCTTTGGTGCCGTAACCCACCGTATAGCCGGCCTTGAGATCGACCGTGCCCAGCTTGAATTTGGATTTCGAGACCAGGATGGCGGCGACCTCGGCCACCTCATAGGGCGATTGCGTCGCCACCATCATATGCAGGATGCCGCTGGCGGGATCGTACCAGACATTGCCGTTGTCGGCTTCCATCGCCGAGGCGTCGACCGATTGCGAGAAATACTGGTGCTTGAGCACCAGCGCATCCTGGCCGGCCGCGGCGATCTCTTTTTCGATCTCGGCGGCGGCCGTCATGCCGCGCGCCATCGCATCGCCGTCGCCGGCCGGCGGCCAGACTGGATCGTCGCCCGAGAAGCTGCCATAGATCACCGCGTCCTTGAGCGGCGAATAGCTGTCCTCGGCGAAGGGATCGCCGCCATCGATGCGCACATAACGGGCGGCGCCATAATGCGGCGGATGCGAATAGGGCGCCCTGGCGCCGTAGCGCACCACCCGGTCGTCGAAGCGCAAAAGACGCTTGGCCGCGTCATAGCGGGCGAAGTCGTGATAGAAGAGCAGCGCCACCGGCTGGCCGAGGAGGCGCGCTGTCTGACCCTTGGGCACCAGGAAGACGTCGCCATAGAAGTTGTTGGGCACGGGAATGGTGATGCCGTCGGTGACCAGATCCTCATGCAGCACGAGCCTGTCGGGCTTGAGATCATCACCGAGGACGCTCAGATCGATGCCTTCGAAAACCTGATCCGCCTTGGTCGCGTGCAGCAGGAAAGCGTGCGACTGCTCTTTCGGCCAGCCTTCGAGATCACGGGCGCGGTAGTCGCGCGCGAAAGTCTTCTCGCCGGTGACCTTGGCGATGGCATCGAGACGATAACGCGGTCTGCCGTCGGGCTTGAGCCAGTCGGGCCCGGGAAGCGGCGGCGTCTCGATGAGACGGGCTTGCGCTGGATGAGAGAGGAAGGAAACCTTGATCGCGACGCCTGCGGCGACACCGGTCTTGAGAAAGTCCCTGCGTGAAACATGTGCCATCGTCGCGTTCCCTTTATTCGCTACTGCTGTCGGGCGGGCAGCCGGCATGAGTCTCGATACGCAGTTTAAATCCGGTATCGGAAGCGGCGCAATCGATGATCCGGGATGACTGGCATGCCGGTTAATTGGGGTGAACGGCATGTAATATTCGGTATTGACAATAAAGTTTGTCGATACGAGCCTGAAACAGGCTCGATCTCGATGTCCTCGACGATCCCGCCGTCAGTGGTGCGGGATCCGATCAAGAGCCGGCTTCTGGCGGGGCTCGGCGCGCCCGGTTCGGCCGCCTCGCTGGCTGAGCGGGGGCTCGAATGCCGTCCCTGGCGGGTATGGTCAGCAGGAGTCCGAAGCGCGATGACAATTCTCTCTAATGAAGTGGTGGAGAAAGCCGCGAAGGCGCTTCATGACCTTGGCAATGGTTCCATGGAGGCTTGCCGGGTACAGGCGCATGCCTGTCTCACGGCGGCTCTGCCGGATATGGTCGAGGCCTGCGCGAAGACCATCGAAGAGACGCCAAGCCGTCTGTTTGCGCTGACACATCACGAGTTACTAGTGGCGGATCGGAGCCTGAATGCGGTCAATGTCAAGCGTGAGCTGGCGGATCGTATCCGATCATTGGCGGGAAGCGCCGCATAGGGGCGTTCAATGTAATCGGCGAGTTGCTGCGTGCGCGAGGGCGGGGCGGACCGCTCCAGGCGGCCGAGGTAGCCGGAAGTGACAGGCGGCAGCCCGAACATTGCGTTTCATCGAGATAGCCTGCTGTCGCCGGGCATGTCCCGGCGCAGGGGGGGGGAGGCGTCCCGCAGGATACGAGCGATTGTTCTTTAGCTTGATACATCGAATTGCCCTCCACTTGGTCGCTGAGGATGGAGAAATCAGAGATCGGTCACGCGCTGCGGATCGGCAGAGGCAAGAGCTGCGGCGCGCACGGGCTTCGGCGGATAGATCCAGACCGTGTTGATCTCGTGCTTGATCTTTTTCGCGTCTGCGCCAACGTGCTCGACCTTGCGGTCCCATCCGCGGGTGAACAACGCGCCGGCCTCACCGAGATCGAGGCAGGTAACGTAGGCTCTCTGGTGATAAGGGGCCGGTGTTTCGCCAAGCAGCTCCGCCGCCGCATTGTTGCCGGCGAAGGCGCCCATGCGCGCGGCGTGCTGGCACGACATCAGCGCATGATTGCCGTCATCGTCGCAGAGGGCCTTGGCGGCGTCACCAGTCGCGAAAACACCCGGCACGCCGACGACACGCAGCTCACGGTCGACGACGAGGCGGCCAAAATTGTCGCGCTCGCCGGGGATCTGGGCGGTGAGAGGAGCGGCGCGGATGCCGGCGGCCCAGACAACCGTCGAGGTCTCGATGCGCTCGCCATTGGACAGCGTGACACTGGTTTCATCGAGGGCGGCAACGCCGGCGCCGAGACGGGTTTCGACGCCGAGCTTGCGAAGGGCTTCTTCGATCACGGGGCGCGGGCCGGCGCCCATATCGGGCGCGATTGCCGTATTGCGATCGGCGATGATCACTCTCGTTTTGGCGCTCTTGCCGAGCACGTCACGAAGCCGGGCGGGCATCTCGGTCGCCGCCTCCAGCCCCGTGAATCCGCCACCGGCGACGACGACGGTGTTGCGCGCATCCGATGCCGGCCGGTCGGCGAGGCTCTTGAGGTGGCGGTCGAGCCTGACGGCATCCTCCAGGCTGTCGACGCTGAATGCGTGCTCGGCGAGGCCCGGCACGTTCGGGCGAAACAGCCGGCTGCCGGTCGCGACGACCAGACGATCGTAGTTGACGGACCGGCGCCCGCCTTCAGGCGTCGCCACGATGACCGAACGGCGCTCGGTTTCGACACTCTCGGCGGTTCCGCGCAGATAAGTCACGTCGATGGCGTCGAAGACATCGAGCAGAGACGCCGTCAGCGTCTCAGGCCTGGGCTCGTAAAGGCGGGGCCGCACCACCAAGGTCGGCTCAGGCGCCACGAGCATAATCTCCAACTCGCCCGGGGCTACGCCTTTGATGTCACGCAGGCGAGCCGAGGAAAGTGCCGCGTACATGCCGGCAAAGCCGGCGCCGATGATGACGAGTCTCATGGGAGTTCTCCATTCGATTGCGAGCGCGCGTGACGGGCCGTCGCTACGCGGCGGAGACCTTTTTTCGCGCGGTGTTGCGGGGATCAGGCGGTAATGAATTTTAGGAGATCGGCATTGACGAGTTCTGCATGGGTCGTGCACATGCCGTGAGGAAGATGCTCGTAGATCTTGAGCGTTGCATCCTTCAGGAGCTTCACCGATAGAAGTGCTGAATTGGCGATGGGAACGATCTGATCGTCGTCCCCGTGCATCACAAGCGTGGGAATGCCGATGGCCTTCAGGTCGTCGGTGAAGTCCGTTTCCGAGAACGCTTTGATCCCGTCGTGCTGCGCTTTGGCGCCACCCATCATCGCCTGGCGCCACCAGTTCCAGATGACCGCCTGAGAGGGCTTCGCGTCAGGACGGTTGTAGCCGTAGAAGGGCCCGCTCGCGAAGTCGACATAGAATTGCGAACGATTGGTCGCGAGAGCATTGCGCAGTCCATCGAAGACTTCGATCGGAAGTCCTTCGGGATTTGCCGGGGTCTTGAGCATGATCGGCGGCACCGCGCCGATGAGGACGAGCTTGGCCACGCGATCCTTGCCATGCCGGGCCACATAATGCGCGGCCTCGCCGCCGCCGGTCGAATGGCCGATATGAATGGCGTTGCGCAGGTCGAGATGCTCGATGAGCGTTGCGACATCCGTCGCGTAATGGACCATGTCATGTCCATCAGTGACTTGGCTGGAGCGGCCGTGACCGCGGCGGTCATGGGCGATGACGCGGTATCCCTTGCCGAGGAAATAGAGCATCTGGGCATCCCAATCGTCGGCGCAAAGCGGCCAGCCATGGTGGAAGACGATGGGTTGAGCGGTTTTCGGGCCCCAGTCCTTGTAGAAGATCTGGACACCATCCATGCTGGTGATCGTGGTCATTGAGCAAATCCTTTGATTTTGGGGGAGGGCAGGATGGTCGATCCGCTTACGACAGGGGAACCGAAGCCGATCGACCAGTTGTTCAAGTGGGCGCGGTCAGTTGACGGTCAGTAGTCCCAGAAGACCGGCACCCAGCGGAAGGCGTCGCCGTCGATCGCGACCCTGCCAACGGAGGGGAACGGCAGGTGAGTGGCCATCAGCATCTCGCCGGACTCCGCCAGCTCGCGCAGGAGACGGATCCGAACGCGCGCCGCCTCTTCGGGATCGTGTTCGAAGCCATTGTGCCAGTCGGGTTGATCGAAGCCGACCGCGAAGACGGCGTCGCCGGCGAATGTCAGGCCTTCACCGCCGGACGCCATGCGTACCACGCTGTGTCCGGGCGTATGACCGCCGGTGCGATGGACGACCACCCCCGGCGCCACCTCATTCTTCTCGTCGAACGGCCGCAGATGGTCGCCATATTCTTTCGCGAACCGCTTGGCGGCCGACCGAAGCGCGTCCGGGAAGCCCGGCGGCATGGATGTTTGGGAGAAATCGGGCGCCTGCCAGAACTCGACCTCGGCGGCCGCCACATGGATCCGCAGGTCCGGGCGCAGCCGCTCCTTCATCCCCTCGACGAGGAGCCCGCCGATGTGGTCCATATGCATGTGGGTAAGCACCACATCGGTCACGGATCCGACGTCGACGCCGGCAGCCTCCAGTCGTTTGACCAGTTGACCGGCCCGCGGCAACTGTAAGTCCGGATCGAAGCCCAGTCCGGCGTCGATGAGTATGGTCTGCCCGCCGCTGCGGGCCAGGACCGCGTTCAGCGGCCAGTCGCAAGCATCCCGCGGCAGGAACATGTCGTCCAGCCAGGCCGCCCGGACGGCCGGACTGGCGTTGTGTCCCAACATTGCCGTCGGGAGCGGCAGAACGCCATCGCTGATCACCAGCACCTCGATCTCGCCGATCCGCAGCGCGTAGCGCGACGGAACCAGCTCTTCGGGCTTCGATCTGTCGGGGCGTGAGATGGTGTCCAGCTTCGGTTTGGTCGTGACGTCCAACATTTCAGAATCTCCTTTGACAATGACGCTGAGCCGTTTCGTTTCGCCCGTGGCGTGTGGGCGTGGAGATGAATTAGCGAAACGCATCAGCCGCCGCGCCAGAGCGATTGCGGCGAGTGCAGAGGAATTGCGGTCAAGTTGTCAGGCGCCGAAATTCGCTGGGAGATATCCCGGTCAGCTTCTTGAACGCCGCGGCGAACGCCGTCTGGGACGCATAGCCGAGCGCCATGGCGACCGCGATGATCGACATGGACGGATCGCGCAGCATGGCCTTCGCCTGTTCGAGCCGGTGCTGACGGAGCCAGACATGCGGTGGCTTGCCGGTGCTTTCCTTGAATGCGCGGCAGAAGTGAAAGCGCGACAAACCAGCATCCGCGGCCAGGGCGGCCAGCGAGACATCCGCATCGCTGTCCGAGCGAAGGCGCTCCAGGGCGCGGCGCAGAATTCCGGGGGGCAGTCCGCCCGACACCGGCCGCGGTGTGAGCGGCATCTCGGAATGCGCCGCCAACAGACGGGTTGCCAGCAGGTCCGTCAGCTGCTGACGAAACATGGCGTCGAGCGTCGTGTTGCCCTCGAGCGCTTCCGATGCCGTAGCGAGCAGGCGTGCCGTAATCGGATCGAGATGGCCCGTCCGTTCCAGAAGCTCGGCCGGCAGCGCGCTACCGGCCTCGGCGGCGGCACGCTCGATCGTTGCTTGAGGCAGATACAGCTGGACGACGTCGACGTCGCCGGCGATGTCCCAGCGCGCGCTCGTGCCTGCCGGGATGATCGTCACGACACCCGGACGTGCCACGCCCGTCGCGGTGTTTCGACCCGTCCGCCGCTCCAGCGGTTGCACCGTGTCGATATAGGTCATGATCACGTGATCGGCCATCGGCTGAACAACGTCATGGAGAGCGCCGTGTTTCCAATGGGCGATCGTGCCGGAAGAAGGGTCGAGACCGGACATGATGTTGAGCGGCTGGGTTTTGAGAACGCGCCCCATTTCCGCATCGGCAGGACGCCGCCGCTGCTCTTCCCTTTCATCGTCCATGGCGGGTCTCCAAGGTGACGGTTGTCAGGACACGCTCAGCCCGCCGTCGACGGTGATGACCTGGCCGGTCACCCAATCCGCCTCCGGACCGGCGAGCGAAATGATCCAGCGTGCGATGTCATCGGGAGCGCCGCGCCGATTGAGCGGAATACGCGCGCGTTCCTCTGCTTCGACGGCTGCCGCAGCCTCGGGAGACAGACCCATCATGCCGGTCAGGGCGTTCGAGTCGGTCGGACCCGGCGCCACGGCATTGACGCGTATGCCTTGAGGCGCCAGTTCGAGCGCCCAGCAGCGCGTGAGATGCTCCAGTGCCGCCTTGCTCGCGGCGTAGTGTGACAGGCCCGCGGCCGCCTTCCGCCCGAACGTGCTCGAGACGTTGACGATCGAGCCCTTGCTTCGCGCGAGATGGGGGAGGGCCGCGGCGGCGAGAAGACTGGGGCCGAAGACATTGACCGAGAAGATGCTCGCGATCTGATCCTCTGTCGCGTCCGACAAGCTCAGGATGGCTCCCGCGCCGGCGTTGTTCACCACGGCGTCCAGTCGTCCCCACAGGCTCACGGCCCGTGCGATGGTCAGCTTGGCGTCGTCCGGCCTGGCCGCGTCGGCGACGAAGGGGACGATGTTGGCATGTTCGGTTGCCACATCTGTGAGCAGCGCCTCCCGCCGTCCGGTGATGAGAACCCTGGCGCCGCGACCGGCCAAGCCTAGCGCCGTGGCGCGGCCGATGCCCGAGCTGCCGCCGGTCACGATCACGACCTTTCCAACGAGGGCGCTCATCACGCGGACCTCCCGACGGTCCTCGCCATTGGTGCGCGCGAATCGGCTATCGCCCAGGCCGTGATGGCGATCCCGATCAACGCCGGCAGCGTCACCGCTGGAAAGTCGCGCGCCAGGACCGATGGTCCGCAGATACCGACGGCCACTTCCCAAAAATGAAAAAGCGCATGGCCGGAGAGCCAGATCGACGGCGCTGCCCACGCTACGATCCTGAGGTGCGGCCGGAGGGCGCCGACCAGGAACGCGCTCCCGACGAGCAGGAAGATCAATCCGATGTCGCGGACGAAGTGCTGGTTGAACAGGCCGGTTGTGGTCACACCAGGTACCGTGAAATACCAGCGCTCCGGATCGATCAGCATGAATGTGCCATTGGCGATGGCGGCAGCTCCGAGCACGATGGATGCCGCGATGCAGGTTGATTTGAGCATGCTTGTCTCCTTGAAACGAAATGCGCGATCAGGTCCGGCTGGATGAACGCAGCCAATCCTCGAAGCGGATCGCGCCGAGCATCGGGTGCGCGCCGGGCGTAAGCGACCTGTCGTCGAGCTCGGCGCCGAAATAGCGGGCGCGAATATCGGCAATGACTTCACGGCGGTCGCCCGTCGCCTCGAGATGACACCTCGCCAGAGCGTCGAGGGGGATCCTCTCGGGACCCGCCAGCTCGACGATCCCATTGGCTGGCTCAGCTGAGGCTATCATTGCCAGGGCCGAGGCCACGTCATCCGAGGCTATGGGCTGAAGCAGCGCCGGCGACAGCCGGATCGCGGTGCCGCCCGATGCCGATCGGGTGATCGCCTCGACGAACTCGAAGAATTGGGTCGAGCGGACGATCGTATAGGGCGTCTTCGACGATCGAATGAGTTCTTCCTGTACCACCTTGGCCCGCATATAGCCGCTGTCGGGAAGGCGGTCGGCCCCCACGACGGAGAGCGCCACGTGATGACGGACGCCGGCGGCGGCCTCCGCGGCGAGGAGATTGCGGCCGGCGGTCTCGAAGAACGCCAGAACAGCCTTGTCCTCGAATGACGGCGAATTGGCCACGTCGATGACGACGCCCGCGCCTGCAAGGGCTTCCGCCAGCCCTTCGCGTGTGATGGTGTTCACGCCAGTGTTTGGGGAGGCAGCCAGAACGTCGTGGCCTTTGGCACGCAACAGTCCGACGACCTTCGAACCGATAAGGCCGGTTCCCCCGATGACAACGATCTTCATGAGACATCTCCTGCAACCCGACGTGGCGTCGGCACCGGACGGAGATTGCCCGGCATACGGCGGAAAGACTTTGCGGCGACCTTCAAAAGTCCTTTGGTCCGCCTTGGAAATATGTCCAAGGACCGGTAAAATGCCGTGAATCCTGGCCGACACTCGCCGGTTGGCTGCTGGCGGAGTTCTTTGTGAAATTCCTGTTCTCAGACTGTGTCCTCGACCCCGAGCGCCGAGAGCTTACACGGGCCGCGAAAGCAGTCGGTATTGGCCCTCAAGTATTCGATCTGCTGCTCTATCTGGTTCAGAACCGTGACCGCGTGGTGAGCAAGGATCACATGATCGAGGCGGTATGGGGCGGGCGTATCGTTTCGGAATCGACGCTCACCAGCCATGTCAATGCCGTTCGCAAGGCCATCGGCGACAGCGGCGAGGAACAACGCCTCGTTCGCACGATCCCGCGAAAGGGGCTCCGCTTCGTGGGCGACGTCACCGAGATCCAAGCGGCCGCGCGCGTTCCAAGTACGGCGTCTGATCCGACGGCGGATGCCTTGCGACCGGTCCCACCCCTCCCGAGCAAGCCATCCATCGCCGTTCTGCCATTCCAGAATTTGAGCGGAGATCCCGAGCAGGCCTATTTCGCCGATGGGGTGGTGGAGGAGATCATCACCGCGCTGTCGCGGGTGCGCTGGCTGTTCGTCGTCGCTCGTAATTCGAGCTTTACCTACCGCGGCGGGGCGGCCGACTTGAAGCAAGTGGGCCGGCAGCTCGGCGTCAGCTATGTGCTGGAAGGCAGTTTGCGCAAAGCCGCGGATCGCATCCGCATCACCGGGCAGCTTATCGAGGCGTCGACGGGCGCGCATCTCTGGGCAGATCGATTCGAGGGACGGCTTGAGGATATCTTCGAGCTGCAGGATGAGATCGCGGCGAGCGTCGCCGGCGCGATCGCCCCGCAAATGGAATTGGCCGAGATCGAGCGCGCCAAGAGCAAACCCACGGCCAGCCTGAACGCCTATGACTGCTATCTGCGCGGTGTCGCCCATGTGCATCGGGGCACACAGGACGCCATCGCTGAAGCCCTGTCACTGTTCCGGAGAAGCATCGAGCTCGATCCCGATTTCGCGGCCGCTCACGCCATGGCCGCCTGGTCCTATTTCTGGCGCAAGATCAATGGGGGGATGGCAGACCGCGCATCTGAAATCGCCGAGGGAGAACGTCTGGCGCGCCGTGCCGTCGAACTGGGCAGGGACGACGCCGTGGCTCTCACGCGCGGCGGGCACGCGCTCGCGCATCTGGCCGGCGATCTCGAGAGCGGCATCGCGCTTCTCGACAGAGCGGTATTCCTGAACCCCAATCTGGCTTCGGCTTGGTTTCTCGGTGGTTTCCTGCGGACCTGGCACGGTGAGTGCGATGAAGCAATCGGGCACTTCGAGCGGGCCATGCGATTGAGTCCCGTCGATCCTGAGCTCTATCGCATGCAGGCAGGGATCGCGATGGCGCATCTGTTTGCCGGTCGAATCGAGGCGGCGTCCGCGTGGGCGGAACGCTCATACGGCAATCTGCCGAGCTTCCTCATGGTCGTGGCGCTGATCGCGGCGACGCGGGCGCTCGGCGGCCGGCAGAAGGAGGCGAGACGGGCCGTCGATGAGATGCGGAAGCTCGATCCGGCCTTACGCATTTCAAATATCGGGGACTGGCTCCCGATCAGCCGCCCCGAGCACCTCGCGATATTTGCCGACGGCCTGAAGAAAGCCGGACTGGCGGACTGAGCGACGGTCAATCGTGACCGGGAAAGGCCTCGGTGCAATTGAGATTGGCGCGCCTGATCTCGCGCAGATCGACCCGGCCGCCGCAGCTTCTTCCATATTCGCTCAGGAATGAATCGAGGAGGACCCGCTCACTCAGCCAGATCGAGTCGCACGCCCGCATCGAGCCCTGATAACAGGCCAGCTGGGCTTCGTTGAAATCGGCAGCCCAATCGCCTTCCTCGGCAAGCCAGGGTTCTTGCGGGCTCGGCAATTCGTCCGTGGTCTGAGCGGCAAGGCTCGCTTCAAGGAACAGACAGGCACTTGCCGTGAGTGGAATAACCCATAATCGAGAGACGTCGTTCGACATGGCTCTCATCCTTCCGGCGCAACCCGATCGGGCCGCTGATGGGATGCTCAGCATATCATGTTTCGAGAACGAGGGCATCAGGCGAGCCAGAAAATAGAGAGCAGGGCAGGTGGAGCGGATTGCCTATTCCGAAGCTTGTGCCTAGCTTGGGCTGTCTTCAAAATCGAGTGTGACGCATGATACGCCATGTCGTGCTTATCAACTTCAGGCCGGAGCTCGACGAGCCCGCCGTCAGCCGGGCTCTCCATTCAGTCGTGAAGCTCAAAGACAGGATCGAGGGCATCCTCGCCGTCACCGTCGGCGCCAACAACAGTCCGGAGAATGTCGAAAAGGGCTTCCGTCATGGTTTCGTGGTCGACTTCCGTGACGCCGCGGCGCGGGACGCCTATCTTCCGCATCCCGAGCATGTGAAAGTGGGCAAGGCCCTCGTTGAAGCCGCCCAGGGCGGAATCCAGGGAATCCTGGTCTTCGACTACGAAGTGTGACTCGATCCGGCGCGCAATGAAAAAGGGCTCGGCGACCCGGCGCCAAGCCCTTCTGAAAACTGGCTCCCCGGGCCGGACTCGAACCAGCGACCAAGCGGTTAACAGAGACTTGAGGGCGAAATTGCCGGAAACGGCTTGCGACAAGATGCGATAGCGAAACCCTTTCAAACTGGGCATTTCTCCTGTGCATAGGGGTGCGCTATGTCGCGTGCTGTCTCGACAAAGCGCATGTATTGGCGTACCTATTTCCGTACCTATTTGAAACCGCTTGGTCGAGGGACGCATGCCAAAGGTCGAGCTAACCGATCGCTTTTGTCAGGCCGCCAGGGCCGTCGATGGCGACCAGACCGACTATTTCGACACCGTGACCAAGGGGCTGTGCCTCAGGGCGTCGCCGGCTGGCACCAAGGCCTTCTATCTCCATTACACGAAGCCGACCGACGGCAAGCGGGCCCGGCTCAAGCTCGGCCGCTATCCCGAAATGAAGCTCGGTAAGGCCCGGGAAAAGGCAAGGGAGGCCCGTGGCCAGATCGGCGAGGGTGGTGACCCAGTTGCCGACAAAAAGGCGCTGGCGGCATCCCAGACCGTCGGCGACCTCATCGAGAACTATGTCGTCAGGCGCGCCGAGGGGAAGCGCTCGGCGCCAGCCATTGCGCGCCGGCTCCGCAAGAACGTGTCGGCGGTGATCGGCGCCGTAAAGCTGGCAGACCTCCACCGCCGCGACATCACAAAATGCATCGACGCGGTGAAGGACCGGGGGGCTCCCGTGGAGGCGAATCGGGTGTTCGAGGACATCCGGGCAATGGTCCGCTGGGCGCGCGGCCGTGGCGACCTGGACGAGAACCTCGTCGAGGGGATGAGCAAGCCCAGCGAGGTCACCAGCCGCGACCGGGTTCTGACAGCCGACGAGATCAAAGGCGTCTGGGAGGCCCTGCCTCAGGCCGATATGAGGGAATCAACCCGCCGGATCCTGCGCCTGCTCCTGATCACCGCCCAACGTGAAAGCGAGGTTGCCGGCATGACGCGCGCCGAGCTCGACCTCGAGGCGCGGCTGTGGACAATTCCCGGCGCACGGACCAAAAACAAGCAAGAGCACACCGTTCCCCTGAGCGAAATGGCGATCGAGATCATCCGCCAGCAGCTCGAGGCGGCTGACGAGTTGGCGAAGCGGAAGGGCAGGAGAGCTTCTAAATTCGTCTTTCCCGGTCCAGGTGGCCGGGCGGCCGTCACCGGGGCTAGCGTCCCAAAGGCAGTCAAGCGGGTCGAGGAGGAGGCCAAGGACGGCACCAAGACGATCATGGGCGCCACTCCATGGACGCCGCATGACCTCCGGCGCACCGCCGCCACCGGCATGGAAGAGCTGGGCGTGTCTCCCTTCATCGTCGGTCACGTGATCAATCATCGCAGCACGACGAAAAGCACGGTCACTACCAGGGTGTATGCGCGCTACAGCTATGACAAGGAGAAGCGCGAGGCGCTTGAACTATGGGCGGCGCGGCTCGCGGGTATTCTCGCCGACGGCGGCGAGGTCGTGCCGCTGGTAAAGGCGGTGGCGTGATGGCGTGGCCAGACGATTGGAGTGACGAAGAGTTTCAAGGCCGTCAGGCCGCCTTGGACTTGGTTCTTGGGCGTCACCTAGGTCCTCCCCCCAATTCAGGGGAGCGTCTGGATGGAGAATACGTGATGATGCCGCTGTGGCTTGGGGCAGCGGGAACTGGTGCAATGAACCCGCGACAAGAGCACGAGAAGTTGCGAAGAATACAGCGCCTCGCTCGCGAGCTAACAGAAGCGTGGCGATCCCTTCATGGCGACACGCGCAACGAGATGGAACTGTTTAGTTTTTCTATCCATGAGGTCGACGGTCACAAATCACGTGATCCGCTCTCCCTGAGTATCCTGCACTCACTTGATCGTGTTGTTGACTTAGCAATGCCTTTCGCCAATCGCATTGTCGACGGTGCGCCGATCGCTGGTAGGCGAGATCTTGTTGCATTAGCGATCGTTGAGAGGCTTAGGAACGTCTGGGCCGAGCGGAGGGGCTTCCAAGCGCCCAAGAGTATGACTGATGCTGGTGCGTTTGCAGACTTCATGATCGACGCTTTTTCGGTGCTCGATCTGCCTGGAAATCCTCGTGCCGCCTTAGACTCTTGGCGGGACTTCAGAGCTAAATACCCCGAGAGCAAATAGCTCTGAATTACAAATCAGCGAACCTAGTTAAAATTCCTCGCATCAAATAGCTACGCGAGGAACTGAAATGAATATCATCCATTCCGATCTCGTCGACGAGCTCACGGCCTGCAAGATTCTGGGCGGCGAGAGCACCCCCATCCATCGCAGCACCTTGTGGCGCGGGATCAACGCCCGTCGCTATCCGGCGCCGGTGAAGGTTGGCCCCGGCACCAACAGGTGGATCGCCAGCGAGCTCACCGCATTCTTGGAAAAGGCGGCCTCCGAGCGCGCCTTGCAGATTGGCCGCGCCTCCTGAGGGCCACGCCATGAGCATGCCCAGCTGCCTCACTTGCAAATATTTCAACCGCTTCGAGGGAGCGCCCGCTCACGGTGAGTGCCGGCGGCGAGCGCCGCGCTTCACGCCGCCCTTCGGGCTCTGGCCCGACGTTCGCATTGACGACTTCTGCGGCGAGCACCGGCCGGCCGAGGAGGTCAAGACATGATCGACTCCCTTCTCGCCGAAGCCGCGTTTCTTGGGCGCGCTGCCTGGACGACTGAAACCGCCGCCTATGTGACCGCCAATGGCATCGACCTCGATGCCCTGAACCGACATGCCGGCGTGATCGCCATCATGGGCTGCCATTTCTTCGGCAACGGCTCGTTCGAAATCGATGAGGAGGAAGGCAAGCCGGCGGCGGTTATCGAGGTCTATGCCGAGGACGACGAGACGGCGATCGACGTTTGCGCATGGCCGATCGGCAATCCCGACACATTTGCCACCATGCTCGGCGCCGACGCATTGGGCATTGCGCGGGTCGTGAACCCGGCCACATGGGCGCTTGGCGGCGTCCTGAGCGTTCACCGGACACCACTCCGCTGGCTCCAGGCGGGTTGCCAGGGCTGCTGCGTCCTTGATCACCGCTATGTGTCGGTCTGGCTTGGCGGCGTTCCTGGCGCCATCCAGGCCGAGGATATCGAGCACGCCCGGCAGCTCGATGCATGGCTCAATCCGCCGCGCTTCGACCGCCGGCGCATCCTCATCCCCCGCGGCGGCGAGAGGCAGGCAGCATGAACCAGATGGGCACCATATCGCTAGACGAGGCCGACCGGCGGGCCAGGGCAGAAGCGCCAGCCGAAGATTTCGAGCCGCTGCCGTTCACCCGCCAGCCAATCAAGGCAACGCCCTACGTCTGGACCGATCCCGCGGCGCTGCCGTCCCGCCAATGGCTCTATGGAGCTCACAGGCTGCGCAAGTTCGTTTCGGTGACCTTTGCGCCGGGCGGCATGGGGAAATCCTCTCTGCTGCTCGCTGAGGCCCTGGCACAGGCCACCGGCCGGCCGCTGCTCGGCGAATATGTCCATGAGCGGGGCAACGTCTGGCTTTGGAACGGCGAGGATCCGATCGATGAGCTTCATCGCCGGGTTGCCGCTGCTTGTCTGGCTCACAGAGTTTCGCCTCAGGAAATTGAGGGCAGGCTGTTCCTGGATAGCGGACGCAGCACCGAGATGATCGTCGCCCGAAAGGTTCGAGACGAGCTTCTGGTCGCAGAGCCGGTGGTCGAGGCGATTATCGGCGAGGTGATGGCGAACGACATCGATACTTTGATTGTCGACCCCTTCGTCCTCACTCATTCGGTTCCAGAAAACGACAATAGCGCGATCGACCGTGTTGCCCGTCAATGGGCGCTTATCGCAAATGCCTGCTGCTGCTCAGTGGAGCTCGTCCACCACGTGCGCAAGGCCTCGCAGGGCCAAAGCGAGCATACCGTCGAAGATGGCCGCGGCGCGGTGGCGCTGTTGGCGGCGGCCAGGTCCGCCCGCGTCCTGAACCGGATGACCAAAGAGGAGGGCGAGACTGCCGGCGTCGAGAACCATCGACAGTTCTTTCGGATCGATAATGGCAAGGCGAACCTGGCACCGCCAGCGGACAAGACGACATGGCATCAGATCGAATCGGTGGAGTTGCCAAACGGTGACAATGTCGGGGTGGTGACGTCCTGGAAATGGCCTGACCCACTCGCTGACATGACCGTCGGCAACTTGCTCGACGTCCAGAAGGCGATCGACGGCAAGAACTATCGTCGCAGTCCCCAGTCGCCGGAATGGATCGGCAACGCCATTGCCGAGATCCTCGGTCTCGATGCGGAAGCGGATAGGAAGCGCATCACCAGGATGATCGCCGTTTGGCTCAAGTCCGGCGCCCTGAAAGAGGGAACGGTCGTCGATAAACGCAACAACGTGCGCCCGATCATTGAGGTCGGCGAATGGGCGAACACATGACCTCCCCACCAGTCAAAAGATGCGGTGGGGAAAGGTGGGGAAGTGGGGTGACAACATGCCACCCCACCACCACCCCGTATAGGGGTGTGGGGGGTGGTGGGGAGCGCTTCCCAGTAGTGGCGATCCAGGTGGGGAAGTTTTCAATGGCCGAGGGGCGGCCGCAAACCCTGGGGCCTTCGTCCGTGCTGACCGGCGCCCCCAGAAAATTCACGCAAAGCCACATTGATGTTCTGACCTCGCCAATGTGGCTTTTGCGAATTGAGCCACTCACGACGTTAATCTGCAAAAACGTGGATTTTCCGGGGGCGCCGGTCCAGCCACGGCTTGCCTCGAAACTTTCACATGCCCCGCGGGGGCGGCCTTCGATCTCTAAAACATGCGCCTGCCACGACCGGCATCCACACGATTTTGTCATAAACGCCCCGAAAAAAGCTCGGCTCAGAACCCGAAAACTTACGGTTTATGACGCTTCGGCTTGGGCGCCGGTCCCGCACACGTATGTCCCTGAGCTTTTGGGTAGCCCCCGGTCAGAGCTGCCTCGATGAGCAAGAGCCCAGCCGAACGACAACGAGATCTCCGAAGACGACTGCGGCTTGGTCTTCGAGTCGTGCAGATCGAGATCGATGAGAACGCAACGGTCGATCGCCTGATTGAACAGCACTACCTTGCCGAAGCAGACGCGGGGAATTTCGAGAAGATCGAAGATGCGCTTTCGAGGCTAATTGGAAATTTCTGTCACGGCGTTACTCTCACTCGTTGAGAATAATCGGTACGCTGATTTTCGAATCAAACGGAGGATCAGATGCAAGTCTTCGCGAAAGCCGCTCAACCCAGCGTCCATGCCATTGCCGCCGCGGTGCGAATGCCGGCGGGCATGGCGAAGCAGGAGGAAGAGCTGGCCGCCCTGAGAGCCGAACGCCAAGAGACGCAGAATCATCTCATCGGCCTGACTGCCAAGCTCGGCCGAGACGGCGCCGGCAGGACGCTCGATCACGATATCCGAAAAGCGGTCAGCAAGCGTGATGAAATCGACGCAATGATCCGTGATCTTCGGAAAGGACTTAGGCCTCTCCGGGAGGCGCATTCGATGTCGATCAGCAGGGCGCTCGAAGGCATCAAGAGCGAGGCCGCCGGTGCGGCGCTGGAAGCCCTTGTCGAACTTAGGGCCAGACTTCGCACCCTCAATGAGATCGCCGAACGTGTACGGTCCGCCGGGGGGCAAGAGGCCGACATCGGCATTCTCGACCTTGGCGGGATCGAGCTCAGCCTCAGGCAGATCGCGGGGCTGCAGTGAATATCACCGTCGCCGGGATCGCTTCCACTCCAGTCCTTCATGCGGCCAATTCACAGGGACGAGTGCTCCTCCCTACCAAGGGCTGTTACCGGCTCTGCAGCAGCATCTCGTTGCTGATCGGGCATGACTTCTCACGCACATATTCCCGCACGGACCAGGGGCTTGACGTATGGATCGACGATAGCATCGGGGTCTGCTTCAGAGCTGAGGTTGCCCTCGACGACGCTGGCGCCCAAGTGGCAGCCATGGTCGACGGATACTGTGCAGTCAGCGTCGGACACCTGAACACGCAAATCAGGAACGAGGGAGGCGTGGAAATCATCACCTCGACGTGGGTTGAAGAGATATCACTCTCGGCGGCTGGCGCCTGTCCTACGGCTTTTGCGTGGCGCCTGGGCCAGAAGATCGACTTTCTACCCGCGGGCCTCCAGTTGCTCGCGCATCGTTGGATGGTCAGTGCCCAGCGACGCGCATTCCAATCGAGGCGGGCCGCAATGGCTCGCGATGTCCGGCCGGCAACTCCCCGGCCACGCGGCTCGCCTCGACCCCCGCTGCCGGATCTCCGCAAGTATTCCGCTCTCATGAATGCCCCCATGAGACAGGGGGAGTTGATGATCGTCGGGCATGCCGCATTCCGACGGGGGCAGGCATGAGGGAGGGGGCGCCTCTGATCTCTATGGGGATCGCCAGCCTGAACCCGCGCCCCGCGCATTTGCAGATTTTTTCGTGTCTGGGGAAATTTCGGCCGAAACGCTGATTTGACCCAAAAAATTGATCCGGAGTAACCGATGGCAACCCAAGACCTTGAAAAGCTGATCGTTCGCGTCGAAGCGAATTTGAAGCAATACGAGAGCGCCTTTGCCAAGGCGAACGGCTTCACCGCGCGCGAGATGCGCAAGATCGAGCGCCAGGTCCAAGACCACGCCACCCGTGTCGAGCGCTACCTGTCGAAGGTGGGCGCCGGCCTAAAAGGCTTCGGCGCTGGGTTCATTGGCGGGTTGGGCATCGAACAGATCAGCCGGGCGATCGTGGGCGTCGTCAAGGATGTCGCCAGCCTGGCCGATGAGGCGAAGCGGGCCGGCATCAGCTTCGAGGACCTGCAGCTTGTCGCCGACGTCGCCGCGGATGCCGGCGTCGAAACGGCGAATGTGGTCGACCTCTTTCAGAAACTGAACAAGGCGATCGGCGAGGCCGTCACCAAGGGCAATGATCTCGGCAAGATCCTCGCCCTCAATGGCATCCCGCTGAAGGACCAAAGCGGCCAGGTGCGCGATACGCTCACCTTGTTCTATGAGGTCGTCGATCTCATTTCACGCACCAGGAGCCAGGGGGAGGCCTCAGCCATTTCCATGGCCGCTTTCTCCCGATCGGCCGAGGATGCCTTGCCGTTCCTTCAGCAGGGCTCGGCGGCCATCAAGCAGGGCGCGCAGGCAGCGCGCGACGCCGGCCGCTACATGTCAAACGAGCTCGGCCAAACGGCCGATGATATCGACGACCGATGGGCGCAGATGTGGCGCGGATTTGAGAAGGGGGGCAAGGCGGCCGTCGTTCGGCTGGTGAGCTTCATGCAGCAGACCGACCCCTATGTTCTCGGCGAAAGGCTGCGGCAGAAGATCCTCGACTCCTACAGTGCTGGTGCCGCCGGCAGAAGCGACGTCCTCGCGCGGCAGAAGGAGCTGCAAGAGCGCATCGCCACCGCGACGCAAGAGGCGTTCGGGTTCGGCGGCGCGGGCGCACCGGACGCGCTGTTGAAGGCGTGGAAGGATGAGCTCGCTGGTATCAATGCGCAGCTCGAGATCAGCGCCGCCTTTCTCGACGCGATCAAGCGAAAAGAACTGCCCGGCCTCTCCCGAAATGCGTATGAGACCGGGCGCGGCGTCGTATTGCCTGAACCCGACAAGCCGAAGGACAAGACGAAGAAACCGCCCAGGATCAAAGAGCCTGATGACCGATCGCTCGACGAGTTCCAGCGCGAAATCGAGATGGTCAACCGGGAGACAGAGGCGCTACGCCTGCAGGCCGATAGCTATGGCCTGACTGCGGTGGAGGCTGAAAAGCTCCGCGTGGTTCGAGGTCTGCTCAAGGCGGCCGATGAGGCCGGGATAAAGCTCACCCCGGAACTGAGTGGCTTGATCGACGAGATTGGCGCCTCATATGGCGTTGCCGCGGCGAAGGCCGAGGAGCTTGCCGAGAGACAGGCTCACCTTGAGGAGCTGAACGGCATGCTCAAGGATTCAGTGTCGGGCTTCCTGACCGACATTCGTCAGGGCGTCGAGCCGATCGACGCTTTGACAAGCGCGTTGGGGCGCTTGGCTGACCAGCTGATCCAGATGGGTATCGATAGCCTGTTCAACGCGGGAGGGCCTGGTGGCGCCGCCGGCGGCCTCGTCAAAGCGCTGGGCTTCGCCAAGGGCGGTATTATGACGGGGCGGGGATCAATGCCATTGCGCCGATATGCCGGCGGCGGCGTCGCCAATTCGCCGCAGCTCGCCATGTTCGGCGAGGGCAGCAAGCCGGAAGCCTACGTCCCCCTGCCTGATGGCCGCTCGATCCCGGTCAAGATGCAATTGCCGAGCCTCGCCGGTGCGGGGCGTCAGGCCGGCGGCAATGTCGTCGTGAATGTAATCAACAATTCCAGCGCTGACGTGAGGACGCAGGAGAAGCAGGGGCCGAACGTCTCGAAGCAGATCGACATGTATATCGACGACCGGATAGGGCGCTTCATGACAGATCACAAGGGCGCCAGCATCCTCAATGCGGCGTATGGAATTCGACCAGTCGTTAAGAGGCGCTGAGAATGAGCCAGAAGTTGCATTTGCTCCACGCTCTCATGAGCCTGAAAGATGGGGATCTGGTGGATTTTCTCGCCAAGATATTCGTCGGGTTGGCGCAGGGTGAGGAGGATAAAGGCAATGTTGCTGCGAATGTCTTTCTACAGATCGGCGAGCGCCTCGAGGCGCTGGGTCTCGAGCCCGGTGAATTTCGCCATGTGCTGATGACGGCCTATGCCGGCCGGCTGATGGCCGATCTCGGTACCAATGAGGCAGCTGATGAGATCGAGGGCCTGGCGCGGTTCATCAGGGAACAGTATGTGCCGACGGGCGAGGTTAATTAGACCTCATCGCTGTCCGCCTTGGGCAACACTCTCGATGTGTTTGAACGGTCCCGTCCAATCAATACTCAAGCGTCTAGCTTGTATTTTACCGCCGTAGTTCCAGGTATCTCGGTCAATGTCATTGATCACGGAATCGAAGGACGAGACGTCAGTTATCATCATGGGCAGATATTCAATTATTCCTTGGCCGAGCTTGCCAACGAATCGGCTATATTGCCTTTGGAAATCAGTAAATATTGCATCACCATTCTGAATTGCGAGTGTGCAACGCAAGGAGTAGGGTACATCTCGACCATTGGTAATCAGGCGGGCAAGCTCCATCGTCAACAGAGCATTGGCTAAGACACCCGTTGTCCAGGTCGCGTTCATCTCCGACTGCTCGTTCGGTGGTCGTTCAATACCTAGAGCAAGACATACGCTCCCGTCTTCGAATATCTGGCGTGCACTGGCATATTCCTCATTTACCTCCGCAGCTTGTATGCCACGGAGTATTGGCCTCCAGGACGCACTTTCGGCATGAACGAAATTGGCGGAGAATCCGGTACGCTGGTTGTCGTCCCAAACTTGTTCGCCTTGAAATTTCAGCGGGAACTGTTGGAGCCTTCTGTCTGTTGTGACATTTGGAATAATGATGTCGTCGAGAGGAGTCAGAATTACCGAGAAAACGCACGCTGTCCGCAATGGGAAATTTCCGAGGACGTGTGTTAGACCTTTAAAGCGCCTCGAATACCTCTCTGCTTCTCTCTGTTCCTGAGTGACGGCGAAGAGAGTGAGATTCTTTATTTCGTCCATTGTCATGCTTGTGCTGCTTTCACCACGCCGGAAATAGCACTCTTTCGTCTTGGTATGCCGATGAGGCCGCAGTCGAGATGTGCCGACCTGGATAAGGACCGCGCCGGATCTATCAGATTCGGTTGGGAGGCCGATAAAGTCCAGTCTCTCCAATCGTGGCTCGATTAGGTCGCGGCAGCCGAGCCGAAGTATATCGGCGAGTTTCGCACACTCCGGGAGTGCCGCGATTTTGCATGGGGTATTTGGACTGGACTTATCGAGACTCTTTTCCATGCCGAGGATGATCATGCCGCCGTTAGAATTGGCAAACGCGATGATCTCAGCAGCTATGTCCGAACGAGCGGTTTCGCCGACAGTGTGTTGCGCAATATGCCAGTCGTCTTTTCCCGGTTGCTTCCCTTTTGATACGGCAAGGTCGCCCTTGTATTCAAGGCGGCTGTCCTCTGGAACCTTCTCCTTGATCAGACGCTCAAGGTCTCCTTTTGTCCATTCTGAAAGGAGTTTCATTCCTTTGCACCTATGACCATCGACTCAATACTCGTTCGCGCAGGGTTTGATGGACACTATGTGGGCCGTGGCAGATAAGCGTTCTTGACCGGTCTGTTTTTGCGGCGGACTGATAATAAACGACACCCAACAAAACGATCTCACGTGCCGTGGCGAAACCCGAAGCGTCGACGTCAGTAAATGTCCGCCACACTGGGCCTCCACTTGTCCCCGCGTAGCTGGACGGGCCTCCTGGGCCGTCAAGAGAGTCAAACGACAAGTAGTCAAACTGATCGTCCTGCCGGATCTGCTTAGCCACTCCTTTTTCCAGGCGCGATTCTATGACAATGCGAATCTCCCTAGTCTCGTGATCAACTCGCCGTTCCGTCAGTTCGTCAAGAACGCCGGCTATTGCGTCAGTGCGCAGTTGCCCGTTCGTCAATGGCGCCATTGCCTTTTCGCGGTATCTATCGAGGCTATGGAAACTACTCTGAGCTCCAATAGTGGCCACTGTACTTGGAGCCAATCTCACAAAAGCTATATCCGGTCCGCTTTCTCCCGACGAACCTGGCCCAATAGATTCGATACTTACGGTGGCAATCGGTATTTGCATCCGGGAGCGGATTCCCGCTCTGTTCAAGCGAACGATGCCGAACTCTTCGTGCTCTTGGATGGCTGCTGTAACATGCGCGGCAGTGAGAATGCCGTAGTGCTCTCCAATACTAACGAAGGTGCCGGACCCTGCAGAGCGTAAGTCCTCGTGGCGTTCGCTTCTTTCGATTGACACGAAGCCCATCGAATAATGCGAAACTCTTCGCAGAATCTCTTCGTTGAACTCGACCACGTTTGAAATTTGAGTGATATGAACGTCATTCACTTCGGGCACTCACTTCAGTGGAGGGTTGCTGTTGGAGGAGCTCACGGCCGAGAGGGCGGGGCGAGCGGTAGCGGCGGAGGAGGTCGAAGTCACGATCGGTCATGGGCGAGAATGTCGGATCGCAATGATCTATGGCAAAAGTCCTCGCCAGCGCAAGACCGCAACAGCAAGGTAGATCACAAACCATGCAATAGTGAAAAAGCCCACAAACATCAGAATTGCGATGAAGATTAAGATCGGTTTCGGATACTGGATCGCCGGAAGAGTATTGACTTCCCTCGCTAAGCCACTCGATGAACGTACGGTTAGCAAAGCCGGCAGCTCAACATTGTCGATCATGTTAACCGTCACAACTTCAGCCGAGGCCAGAGTAGGGAGCTGAATGGTGAGTCGTCCTTCTGGATTTACGTTCTCAGTGTATGGGCGCTGCGGCCAAACCGAAAGTCCCCAAGGCTTCCAGTTTAGAGTGATCTCAACTTGCTCGGCTGTCGCCCGCCCGCGATTTTGAACCATGATAGACGCCGCTTGAACGCCGAATTCTGCCGGTACAATTTCGGTCGGGTTCTCCTTAGGCGAATCGGTTGGTTGTTTGGACTTCAAGCGGTGATGAAATAGATGTGTTTGAGACCAAACGAGACGTACGCGCGGACGCAAAAGGTAGACGGCTATGCTGAATATCACCGTGAGAAGAAAGGACAGCATCGGGTCCGTAAGGCGATCCCAGGTCATGACTTAGTCCTGCGTATGTGTAAGCGACATCGGGTTGGCAGGGTTGCTCTTGTCATTTGTCTAGGCGGGAGCCGCAGGAGGTTGGATCACGGCCGCGGCATCTTCTTTTGCTGCCGCTTTTGCCAAGCGATTGGTCGCTCGCTTAATTCGGGTGGCCGCTTCTTTCACCTTGTCGCCTTCCAGCACCTCGCGCTTCAAGACTTCGTTCCAGAGAAGCTCTTGGATTTGCTCGGGGCTCACCTTCAGTTCGGGAAATAGGCGACGCAGGTCGCGCCTGATGATTGTCGACACGCCATCAGATAACACAAGCTGCGCGACCATGAACTTGTTCACGAGCTGCGATCGCTGATGGAAAGTATTGATCGCATCAGAAACCATACCCTCGCGGGCCAAGAGGAACATGACTTGCAAATCGTCTTGGCGCTGAGCGCTCACGTTTTGAATGCTGAAGCGTGCTACTTCCTCCTTATCGATCGGCTGCCCAAAAATGACTTTGTGCAGTTGCCACTCCAGGCCGTTCGTCAAGACCAACCATTCGATGCCTTGATTGGCGCCATAGTTCAGAGCCTGTCGAAGATGGTTGTCGGCAAGGTCTAGAGCGGCGGCCTTCACCTCGACAAGAAAGCGGACCTTGCCATCGACACGAATGGCTAAGTCACAGAATGTGCCGCGAATCTGGTGTTCGCTGGTGAGCTCGGCGTACTTATCATAACCGAAGATGTCGGCGAGGACGTCTTTGACGACCGTCACGGTATCGGCTTCGGAAACATCTCGCTTCCGCTGAGCGTCGGTTATGGCCTGGTAGTTTTTTAGATTGCGTGCAACGCGTTCAACAAACCGCTTCGGCAGCTTTTCCATTGCGCTATCCCCGTTTCGCCCCCGCAATGATGGGACTCACGGTTGCATAGTTGCTCGCCAAGCGTCAAGGCGACTGTCGCGGTCCCTTCTTTAGTCCAAGCTCAACCAAGCGACGGATCGCCTCTGAGCGGGAAGGGGCGTCCTTTTGTTTCGCCGCCCAAGCTTCAACTGAAATCATCAGATCGTCAGGGAATCGGAGTGTCAAATGGGGAAGCCGACCAGTTGGTGGTCGGCCTCGTGGGCGTTTTGGTGTCACCGTAATTGACATGGTTAATTTATTGTGCCACCAATAAGCGAGCCGGGCAAGTGTTTGCACCACCAACCCGGCTCTAAGCACAGCTATCGTTGGAGGATAAGCAATGCCTGCTTCACCTTTTACCACACCTATGCCTGAAAAGCTCTGGCCCACTATCGAGGCGGAGATCGAGCGTCTGATTGCGCTCCTCGACGCCATCGACGGTGATCCCGACCTCGAACCGAGCTTGGGTTTCAATGTCCTGATGCTGACCTTTACCGGCGCCGTCGACCTGGAGGACGACACGTCGTCCGACGTGTCGTCCATGGGCGCGATCGAGGCCAGGCTGCCGGCGCCTATCGAGATCTTCGGAGGGCGCATGCAAGGGCTCTTCCCCGCACTCAGGGAGCCCGGCGGGCGGGTGGCCTATGTCTCGGCGGGCTTCTGCCAGCTCGACGCCTGGAGCGGCCCTACAGACGCCCGGACGGACGAGGCCGAGCCCTGCTGCGAGGACGAAGGGGCGCAATGCGACGGGGACAATGGCATTGCCGACCGGAGCGGTGCCGCCGACGGCTACATGGGCGGCCCGCTGGCCGGGGTGGTGATTTATGGGTGACATATGCAACACCATAGCTGCGCCCAAAGGCCCTGAGGCTGATCACGCGCAAATCGAGACGCGTTTACCCGATATTCAGCATATCGATTCATCCTCAGACGTATCGGGGCGGCGGCCAAACCGTAGAGGAGTTCTCTCCATGGCTACCGCTCTTGCGGGCTGCGTTGCAGCGGCCGCGACGATCCCGTTCGTTTCAAAAAAACAAGTGCCCGCCAGGCCTGATGGCAATTCTATCCATGAGCTTAAGGCCAAGGTCGTCGTTGCGGCCGGCGCCATGGCCGGCGTCAAAGACCCCGATGTGAGGCTGCTCAAGCTCTGCCGAGAATGGTGGGCGCAGAAGCAGAAGACCGACGCGCTTTTCGCTTTGCTTGAGAAGACACCTGATGATGATCTCAAGAGGCAGGAGGATCTGGCAACGCATTCCGACATCCGCGGGGACCGGATGCTTCGGAGAATAAGCGAGATTCGAGCGCACACATTGCCAGGGTTTGCGGCAAAAATGCATGTGTTGAGGAATTGCGGCGCTAATTCGGTCGACGACAACTCAGCGTACAGTGACGATCGCCTCGTCGCCTCTGTCGCTGCGGATTCTGAGAGGCTCTTTCCAACTGGCGAAGAGTGCCTTGCGCCGCCGACCGAAGGCGAAGATGCAGTAGTCGCTATTGTTCGAGAGATTGATCGACTTCAAGCCAGGTTTAATGAGCTGGACGAGATGCGCGATGCCGATGAAGTGTATCGTCGGAGAGAAATGAAGCATCTGGATGATGACATTCGCGCCCACCACGCCTATCTGATGACGCTGAGGCCGCGATCGATCGAGGGGGCGCTTCTTCTCGTGGGAGCGGCTTTCAACGTTGAAAGCATCGCCTGGGACTGCGGCGGCGAAGCTCTTCGTGCGCGGTCGCATCGGCAGCATGCAAGGGCGCTTTGGGCTGTCGCCGACTTCCTCTCCGAAGAGTTTGAGATCGATGTCGACGCGCTTGGGCTTCCGCGGCTGATGGGCAAACACATGAATCCCTGGCGGACGCTAGAAGAAAAATTGGCCGATCCGGCGAAGAGGATGAGCTCACAGGCGGGGCCGACTGGAAACTGAGCGCTCCTCGCCGGGCGCGCCGGCGAGGTTTCGCGACTGCCGCTGATCGAGTAGCATCTTCGGGACAGCGGGCTTCCAGCGCCCCTCGTTGACCCGCTGTCGTGCGGAACCCCGTCGGTTGCAAGGCCGGCGGGGTTTTCTGTTTCAGGAGGGCGCCGACGGTCGACGCTGCATGTGCGGTGCACCTATTTCGATTCCCGCTCATCGATGATGATTTTCTCAATCGACACTGGAGCGCCCGCGCCTAAGCTATAAGTGGCGGCTTCTGCCGGCAGCACGTATCCGCGGAGACCGCTTTTCTTGTCGCTGATAGCAAATCCGCCTTCTGACTTCTCTACGCGACCCTTATTAGCGCCGCCTCGCGTCTCTGTTAGCTGTGCGTCACATAGCGGGCAGAGATAGCGAAGATTCTCCGGCCTGTTATCGGTGTTCACCCCGTTCTTGTGGTCGAGGATAGGCTTGAACGACTGCCCGTTCCAAACAAGCGCCTCATGGTGATACCGGCACGTCTCATTGTCACAACGAACAGCCAGGCTTCGTTCCTTGCGCCATCGCAAGTAGTGGCGGTGGACCGTGCCTCGCGAGGCCGCATTCTTTCGATAGACCAGGACCGGCATTTTGAGTCCCATTCTGTAGAGGCAGTCGAATAGCGAAGCAACTCGCCGCTCCGTACCTATAGCGTACCTATCAAGAAAAAGGGGCTAGACGCCCGGCATCTAACCCCTTGTTTGATCTGGCTCCCCGGGCCGGACTCGAACCAGCGACCAAGCGGTTAACAGCCGCTTGCTCTACCACTGAGCTACCGGGGAATGGCAGCGCCTATACATAGGTTTCTCGCATTTGAAAAGTCTTTTTGCAAGCCGTCGAAAAGCCGTCATGCGATCACCATATCTGTCCGGTAACAAGCGGGTCAGGCGCCTATGCACAGTGTCAAATTCGGCGGGCGGAAACTTTATCTCCCCGGCCATCCCGTTGTCAGAATCATCCTAGGCTGCGTGCTCATCCTGGGCGGACTCCTGGGCTTCCTGCCGATCCTCGGATTCTGGATGGTTCCCCTCGGTCTTCTTATCCTGGCCGTCGATGTTCCGATCGCGCGCCGGCTCAGGCGGCGGGTCGAAATCAGGCTCGGCCGCTGGCTGGTCAGGAAGCACCCCAAATGGGCGCGCCGGCTCGGTTTCACCAGCGCTGAAAAAGCGCGCTGACGAGGGGGCGAGGCGCGAATCAGAGCGCTCCCGAGAGGCCCGAAAGCGTCTGCCCAATACTGTCCGTTTGTATCTTCGATGTGCCGAACAGGCGCCGCGCAGAGTTCAGTTTCCAGGCTCAGCCGATGCTGTCGCGGAATCTACAAAATCTTTGATTTATAAGGAAAAGATTGGAGGCCTCGCCCGGAATCGAACCGAGGTACACGGATTTGCAGTCCGCTGCGTAACCACTCCGCCACGAGGCCTTCGGCGGGGCTTATAGTCGAAGCTTGCGACAACTACAATGTGTTACGATTGGCAGATGGACAGACTGTCCCTATTTGGTTATCAGCGTCTTATGACCGATTTCGCTCTCGCCCGATCAAGAATGATCGACTCGCAAATCCGCCCCAACGGGATCACCGATGGGCGCATCATCCAGGCGATGGCGGGACTGCCACGCGAACTCTTCGTGCCGGAAGCCCGCCGCGTCGTCGCCTATATGGATGAGGATATCGATCTCGGCGGAGGGCGCTCCCTGATGGAGCCGATGGCGCTGGCCAAGCTCGTCCAGCTCGCCGAAATCGACGCCGATGAGAAGGCCCTGCATATCGGCTGCGTCACCGGCTATGCCACCGCCTTGCTCGCGCGGCTCTGCAACGCCGTCGTCGCCATCGACGAGGACCAGGCTTTCGTCGACGCCGCGGCGGCCAATCTCGCCGCGCTCGGGATCGACAATGCCGAGGTTCACCAAGCGGCGCATGCCGAAGGCTGGAAGGCGGCCGAGTTCTATGACGCCATCGTGATCGATGGCCGGGTGCCGGTGGTGCCGCCGGCGCTGCTGAAGCAATTGCAGGATGGCGGCCGCCTCGTCGCGGTGGTCGGTGACCATGCGGTGGCGACCGCCACCGTCTTCACCCGCCATGACGGGGCCATCAGCTCGATGCCGGCTTTCGAGGCGTCGGTCGCCAGGCTGCCGGGGGTGGTTGTGGACAGGCCAGCCTTTGTCTTTTGATTGCTCTGGGCTCTTGCGCTAGAGTGGGCCTTCGGGCTCGAAGGGAACACTAATAAAGTGAGTTTTGGGCAAATGGGGCGTAAGCGGGTCACTGCGTGGGGAGTTGCCGGGGCTTTAGCTCTTCCCTTGTTTTTCATGCCTTTGACTGTCAATGCGGAGACATTGGCGGAAGCTCTGGCGAGCGCCTATTCGGGCAATCCGACGATCCGTGCCGAGCGCGCCCGCCAGCGCGCCACCGACGAAGCGACGCCGCAGGCCTTGTCCGGCTGGCGGCCGACCGTCGAGGCCGGGGCCAGCGCTGGGATAGCCGACACCAAGACCAAGCCGATCCCCGGGAACACCCGTACGACCAATCCGGCCGACATCTCGATCACTCTGACGCAGCCGATCTTTCGGGGCTTCAAGACCGTCAAGGGCGTCAAGCAGGCCGAAGCGACAGTCGAGGCCGGGCGGCAGAACCTGCTCGCGGTCGAGCAGCAGACGCTGTTCGACACCGTGACCGCCTACATGAATGTCATCCGTGACCGCCGCGTGCTGCAGCTCAGGCAGCGCAACGTGAAGACGCTCCAGGAGCAGCTGCGCTCCACCCAGGAACGCTTCAATGTCGGCGAGGTCACCAAGACCGACGTCTCCCAGGCGCAGGCTCAGCTGGCGCTGTCGCAATCGGCGGTCGCGGCGGCCAAGTCTAATCTCGCCGCGAGCATCGCGAATTATGACAGGCTGGTCGGCCATGCGCCGGGCACGCTCAAATATCCGCGCTTGCCGAAGCTGCCCAAGAGCCTGCAATCGGCGACCGCGCTGGCCGAGAAGATCAATCCCAATATCCTCTCCGCCGCCTTCGTCGCCGAAGCGGCGCGCTACAATGTCGATGTCGTCAGGGGCGATCTGCTGCCCAGCGTCAACCTGCAGGCGAGCGCCAGCAAGACCATCCAGGATCTCGACCACACGTCGCAGGGCAATACCGAGCAACTGAGCCTGGTCGGCAGCGTCAACGTGCCGCTTTATGAGGCCGGCAGCGTCTATTCGGCGGTGCGCGAAGCCAAGCAGGTCGAGAGCCAGCGCCGCATCGAGATCATCGGCGCCGCGCGCAGCGTGCGCGAATCCGTCGTGAGCTCCTGGAACCTGCTCGCCGCCGCGCGTGAGACCATTGACTCCTCGAAGGCGCAGGTTTCCGCCGCGGCGATCGCCTTGGAGGGCGTGAAGCAGGAAAACCTTGTCGGTTCACGCACGACGCTCGATGTGTTGAACGCCGAGTCGGCGCTGCTCGACGCGCAGATCATCCTGGCCCAGGCCGAGCGCGACCAGATCGTCGCTGCCTATCAGATCCTGGGCTCGATCGGTCAACTGACCGCCCGCCAGATCGGCCTGGGCGTCGACTATTATGACCCGATCGAGAATTATGACCGGGTGCGCAACAAGTGGATCGGCACGGGTGTGAAGACGGTCGACTGAGGCTGCCCGTCGCGCGGTTCATGTTCTTGTGATAAACTCAGCCTGTCATTTGCAAGCAGGATCGTTTTGCGCGATCTTGCTGGCCAAAGGTCGCCGGCGACAGGACTTATTTCGATGAAGCAAGGGCAGAAACCAGGCGAGCCCAGAATGGAGGACGTTCTGGCCTCCATCCGGCGCGCCATCGATGAAAATGCCACTGCCTCATCCGACCGCTTCACCGGATCCTTGCCTGAATACAGAGCGAAGGCCGCCACGCCGGCGCCCCGGGCAGAAAGCCCGCCGCCGCGGAAATTCGACTACCCCCCCGCGAACGGCTCCGGGTCGCACCAGCCACAAGGTTTTGCCGGCATACTGAGCGGGCGTCGGGACACAAAGATCCCGGGATTCCGCGAGAGTCCGTCATCGTCCTATGAGACGCGGTCCCGTCAGCCCGAGCCCGTCATCCCGGAAACGCCGGAGCCTTATACCTATGAGGGCTATTACAGCACCGAGGTCACCGACTATATCGCATCCGAGCCTCCGGCTTACGCGCCGGCCCCGGATTTGAGTCCGCCGCGCTTTCCGCCGCCGGCCGCCGTCGCCGAGCCGGAACCCGACTATGCCGAGGAAGCCGGACTTCTGTCGGAAAGCAGCAGCGCGGCCACCCAGGCGGCGTTCAACCAACTGGCCGAGACGATCACCCGGCGGGCGCTCGGCGACCGGCCTATCGCCGATATCGCCCAGGAGCTCCTGCGCGGCATGCTCAAACAGTGGCTGGACGAAAATCTGCCGAAGATCGTCGAGCGCCTGGTGCGCGAGGAGATCGAGCGGGTGGTCAGGCGGCCGCAACGCTAGCCGGAGGGCCGGCGCCATCGGGGGAAATCGCGCAAATGGTCGAGGAATGACGGTGGATAAACGGCAATCGCCGCGCATGCGCCGCCTCAAGGAGGCGCGGGTGTTCTTTCTCGACGGCAGGACGGTCATCACCTGCAAGGTCCGCGATGTGAGCTCCACCGGCGCCCGGCTGCGGGTCGGCGAATCCTTCCTCATTCCCCAAAGCTTCCGGGTCACCATCCCCGGCGAGATGGATCTGCGCCCGGCCGAGCGTGTCTGGGTCAAAGGCGACGAGGTCGGCATCCGGTTCAAGGACTGAGCCCGGCATTTTCGGAAGAGTGCCCGGTTGAATCCGGCGGCGCAGTCGTGTTTAAAGCCCGCATTGTTCTCCTTACATAGCGAAAATCATGCTTGATAAGACCTATATTCCTGCCGAGATGGAAACCCGCCTCTATGAGGCCTGGGAAGCGGGTGGCTATTTCAAGCCCGGACGCCGGCCCAAGGCCGAGCCCTTCACCATCGTCATTCCACCCCCCAATGTGACGGGCTCGCTCCATATGGGGCATGCGCTCAACAACACGATCCAGGACATATTGTGCCGGTTCGAGAGGATGCGCGGCCGCGACGTCCTGTGGCAGCCGGGCACCGATCATGCCGGCATCGCCACCCAGATGGTGGTGGAACGGCTGCTCCAGAAGGAGAACAAGACCGACCGCCGGACCATGGGCCGCGAGGCCTTCCTCAAACGCGTCTGGGCGTGGAAAGAAGAATCGGGCGGCACCATCTCGCGCCAGCTGCGCCGTCTCGGCGCTTCCTGCGACTGGAGCCGTGAGCGCTTCACCATGGATGAAGGCCTGTCGCGCGCGGTGCTCAAGGTCTTCGTCCAGCTCTACAAGGAAGGCCTGATCTACAAGGACAAGCGGCTGGTCAACTGGGACCCGAAGCTTCTGACCGCGATCTCCGATCTCGAAGTCGTCCAGAAAGAGATCAAGGGCCATCTGTGGCATCTCAAATATCCGATCGAGGGAAGCGACGAATTCATCGTCGTCGCCACGACGCGCCCCGAGACGATGCTGGGCGACTCGGGCGTGGCCGTTCATCCCGACGATGAGCGCTACAAGCACCTGATCGGCAAGAATGTCGTGCTGCCTCTGGTCGGCCGCTTGATTCCGATCGTCGGCGACACGTATTCCGATCCCGAGAAGGGTACCGGCGCGGTCAAGATCACGCCGGCGCATGACTTCAACGATTTCGACGTCGGCAAGCGCAACGACCTGCGCCAGATCAACGTGCTCGACCAGTTCGGCAAGCTGCTGCTCGCCGGCAATGAGGATTTCCTCAGCCAGGCCGAGGTGCCCGCGGCAACGCTCGCCCTCCACGGCCTCGACCGTTTCGAGGCGCGCAAGCAGATCGTCGCCATGCTGGAAGAGCAGGGGCTGCTCGACAAGATCGAGCCCCATGTCCATCAGGTGCCGCATGGCGACCGCTCCGACGTCGTCATCGAGCCGTGGCTCACCGAGCAGTGGTATGTCGATGCCAAGACGCTCGCCCAGCCGGCGATCGCCGCAGTCGAAAAGGGCGACACCGTCTTCGTGCCGAAGAACTGGGAAAAGACCTATTATGAATGGATGCGCAACATCCAGCCGTGGTGCATTTCGCGCCAGCTGTGGTGGGGCCATCAGATTCCGGCCTGGTACGGTCCCGATGGCGAAGTCTTCGTCGAGGAGAACGAGGACCTGGCGCTCGCCGCGGCGCAGCGCCATTACGGCACGCGCACGCTCCTGACGCGCGACGAAGACGTGCTCGACACTTGGTTCTCGTCCGCTTTGTGGCCGTTCTCGACGCTCGGCTGGCCGGACGAGACGCCCGAACTCAAGCGCCACTATCCGACCGACGTTCTGGTCACCGGCTTCGACATCATCTTCTTCTGGGTCGCCCGCATGATGATGATGGGCCTTCACTTCATGAAGGAGAAGCCGTTCCACACCGTCTATATCCATGCGCTGGTCCGCGACGAGAAGGGCCAGAAGATGTCGAAGTCGAAGGGCAATGTCATCGACCCGCTGGTCCTCATGGACCAGTTCGGCGCCGACGCCCTGCGTTTCACGCTCGCCGCCATGGCGGCGCAGGGCCGCGACATCAAGCTCTCCACCCAGCGCGTCGAAGGCTATCGCAATTTCGGCACCAAGCTGTGGAATGCGGCGCGCTTCTGCGAGATGAACGGCGCCAGGCGCGATCCGGATTTCGACCCGATCGCGGCGCGCGTCACCATCAACCGCTGGATCGCCGGCGAGGTCGCGCGCACCCGTGACACGGTGACCAAGGCCATCGAGGAGCATCGCTACAATGACGCGGCAGGCGCGCTTTATGGCTTCGCCTGGAACGTGTTCTGCGACTGGTATGTCGAGCTGATCAAGCCGCTGCTGTCGGGCAATGACGCGGCGGCCAAGGCGGAGACGCAGCATTGCGCGCAATGGGTGCTGGACCAGATCCTGCTGCTGCTGCATCCCTTCATGCCCTTCGTCACCGAAGAGCTGTGGCAGAAGACGGGCGCGCAGGGCATGCTCATCGACGCGCAATGGCCGAGCTATCAGGGGCTCGGCGATGTCAAGGTCGACGCCGAGATGAGCTGGGTCGTCGATTTCATCTCGCAGGTGCGCTCGGTGCGCGCCGAGATGAATGTGCCGGCGGGGGCGAAGATCGATTGCGTCATCGTCGGCGCCGACACCGAGTCGCGCCGGCGCGCCGCCACCTGGGAACAGGAGATCGTGCGGCTGGCGCGCCTGAAGGCGATCAATTTCGAGGACAAGGTTCCGGCGTCATCCGCGCAAGTGGTGCTGGGCGAGGCGATCCTCGCGCTTCCGCTCGAAGGCGTCATCGATTTCGCCGCCGAGCGGACGCGCCTCAACAAGGAGCTCGAGAAGGTCGCCAAGGACATCGCCGTCATCGACAGCCGGCTGGGCAATCAGGGCTTCGTCGCCAAGGCGCCGGAAGAGGTGCTGGAGGAGACGCGCGAGCGCAAGACGGCCCTGGCCGCCCAGCGCGTCAAGCTCTCCGAGGCCCTGAACCGGCTGAAGTGATCAACTCGTGCTGGCCTGAGCCGGACGGGATTTTGCCGCCCGGGTCTTCTTGGGCCGGCGGCGCGCCGCTGCCTTCACCGGTGCGGCCGAGCCATTGCCATTGGCTGCCCGGGATGCGACGGCCGGGCGGCGCCGCCCCATGCCGCGCGGAAACAGCGTGCCGATGGCGACGCCGAGGCCCAGGCCGACGGCGCCGAGAAGAAGCGGGTTGGCTTCGGCGAGGTGGCTGATATCGGCGGGGCGCGGCATGCGCAGCGAGCCCAGGCGGGCGTTGCCGGCCTCCTGCGCCCAGCCATAGGCGCGGCTCAGCGTATCGCGGCCGCGGCGCAAAGCCGTGCCGGCATTGTCCTGCAGCAGCTGCGCGGTCGAAGACTTGGACGCCTTGCGGCCGGCCTTGCGTGTCTTGCGTGCTCTTGTCGTCTTCATGATGTCATTCCTTCTCTTGCGATGTGATCAGGGGTCTCTTCTTGCGTTTGAGGCTCGCACGTTTCGGCCTCGCCGCCTTGACCGGCTTGCGCGCCTCCAGCATCAGCCAGCCGAATCCGAGCAGCAGCGGGATGACCGGGAGCGGGTTGCGGCGCAGGGTGCGCCCGGTCGCGGCGACCGCTTCTGCTTGCGGATCGAGACGGCGCAAGGCTTCGTCGGCGAGACCGAGCGGGGTCAGTTTGGGCTTGAACCTGCGCAGGCTGTCGGCAAAGGCCTGACGCCGGCGATCAGCCTCGGCTTCGAGCGCCGCGAGATCAGTCATGGAACCGGCTCCAGATGAATTTCGCCGAGCTGCGCAAGTGGCCACTCAACGGATCGGGCTTGCGCAGCAGCGCGACCGCTCCGGCGATCAGCAGAACGGCGACAAGCAACAGCGCTAGGCCGATGATCAGTCCGGCCATGATCGGACCGAAGGACGCCATCAGCTGCTGAACCAGAACCTCCGCCAGCACGATCAGGGCGACGAAGACGAGCAGCATGCCGAGCAGGGCAAGGCTCGCCGCCAATGCCAACCGCCTGGCGCTCGAGTTCATGCGGGCGCGCAGCAAGGCACGCTCCGCGACGAACCAGGCGGCAAAGTCGCGCTTGAGGTCGTCAAACGATCCGGCGAAGGAGTCGTCGTCGGGTTTCGCCATGCCGATCTCCTGCAACTCGACGCTCATGTCAGGTCAGGGCCTTGCGTGCTGTCCGCCGCCCCCTGCCTCGCCCGGGCGCCGCGGACTTCCGTTTCAAGGGAACCGGCCAGCCATGCATCAATTGCGTCACCGCCAGGCCGGCGGCGACGCCGAGCGTCAAGGTGGCGACCGGCTGGCGCCGCGCAAAGCCGGCAAAATCGTCGAGCATGTCGGGAATATCGGTTTCGGCGACATAGTCCGCCAGATCGTCGAGATTGTCGGCCGCCGTATCGCTATAGGCGCGCAGTTGCGGGAAATCGTCGAGGGTTTCGCCGAAATGGCGGGTCGCCTCGGCGAATTCGACGATCTTGTCGGCGCCGGCGCGTTTGCGGCTCTCGGCCAGCGTGGAGGCCAGCGACAAGGCGTCATCGAAGAGGCGGTTGGCGGTGCTTTTGGGCGTAGCGCGCGCCCGGCGCGCCTTTCGTGCTTTGGCCAATGGTCTATCCTCGCATTGAGATGAACTATGCGCGGGACAACGTTTCACCTGAGAATAGGTTCCCGGAGGGGAACCGTTCAGGGCTTAGCGCGCGATATCGGCAAGAAACTGCTTTGCGCGATCGCTGCGGGGACAGCTGAAGAAGGCATCGGGCTCGCCGGTCTCGACGATGCGGCCCCTATCCATGAATATGACACGGCTCGCAACATGGCGGGCGAAACTCATTTCATGGGTCACGACCACCATGGTGGTGCCGCCCGTCGCCAGTTCGATCATCACGTCGAGGACCTCCCTCACGGATTCGGGATCAAGCGCCGAGGTCGGTTCATCGAAGAGCAGAACTTTCGGTTCCATCGCCAGTGCGCGGGCGATGGCGACCCGCTGCTTCTGGCCGCCGGACAGTCCGGCCGGCAGCTTGCCTGCCTGGCGGGCGACGCCGACGCGCTTCAGAAGCCGCATCGCCTCCGTCTCGGCATCCTTGCGGCGGCGGCGCAGCAGAAGGCGCGGCGCCAGGGCGACATTGTCGAGCACGGAGAGATGCGGGAACAGGTTGAAGCTCTGGAACACCATGCCGACATCGCGCCGGAGCCTGGTGAGGGCGCGCGGCCGGTCGCCCACGGCGATGCCGCCGATCTCGATCTCGCCCGACTGCCATTCCTCCAGCCCGTTGAGACAGCGCAGGAATGTCGATTTGCCGGAGCCGGAAGGACCGCACAGCACGGTGCAGGCGCCGCCCTCGATATCCACCGACACGCCATGCAGGGCGCGCCAGGCACCGAACCATTTCGACAGCGCGCGTATTTTGATGGCTGTGCGCGCGGTCATTGGGTGCTTCCGGTCAGGATCTGATCCTGCCGCGAGACCCGGTTCTGCTGCGCTTCGAGGCGGGCGGAGACATGCGACAGGGCAAAGCAGAAGAGCCAGTAGATCACGCCGACAAAAACGTAACCTTCGGTGGCAAGGCCCAGCCAGCGTGCATCGGACAGCGCCGCGGTCACGATATTGAGAAGATCGAAGAGGCCGACGATCATCACATAGGTCGTGTCCTTGAAGAGCGCGATCACCGAATTGACGATACCGGGCAGCACGGCGCGCAACGCCTGCGGCATGACGATATAGGTCTGGGTGCGCCAGAAGCCGAAGCTGAGCGCCAGCGCCGCCTCGGTCTGGCCGCGCCCGATGCTCTGCAGGCCGCCGCGGATGACCTCGGCCAGATAGGCGCTGGAATAGAGTGTGAGGCCCGTCAAAGCGAGGCCGAGACGCGATATCTCGAATCCCGGCGGCAGGAAGAGCGGCAACATGATCACCGACATGAAAAGCACGGCGACCAGCGGCATGCCGCGCCAGAAGTCGATGAAGCCGATGGTGAGGAAACGCAACGCCGGCAGCTTCGACAGGCGGGCGAGCGCCAGCAGGATGGCGATCGGGAAGGAGAGGACGAAGGCGCCGATGCCGACGATCATGGTGAGCAGCAGGCCGCCCCATTGGTCGCTCGGTACATGCGGAAGGCCCAGGACCCCGCCGGAGAGGAGCGCGAGGGATACCAGCGGATAGGCCATGAAGCCGAGGGCGATGATCCAGCGCCGTGCCCTGAAGTCCGGCGCCATGGCGAGGAGCAGCAAGGCCGGCGGCGCCAGCAGCACGATCCAGGCGCGCCAGCGCTCGGCTTCCGGATAGAAGCCGAAGGTGAATTGCGGCAGGCGGTTGAGGATGAAAGCCCAGCAGGCGCCATCGGGATTGCAGCTGGCGCGGTCCTCCGCCCGCCATGTCGCCTCGATGAAGGCCCAGTCGACGATGTGCCAGGAAAGCCATAAGGCGACATAGAGGAGGACCAGGGTGAGCAGTGTGCTGACGGGGTAGGCGCGGATGGCGGTCAGCAGCCTGTGCAGGATGGCGGCAGGCGTCGGACGGGAGGGTGAGGGAGCATGCATGTTCAGCGCTCCACCAGAGCGACGCGGCGGTTGAAGGCTTCCGTCGCCAAAGCGACGGCGGCGCAAAGGACGAGATAGACCGCAGCGGTCATCGCCACGATCTCCACCGCGCGGCCGGTCTGGTTCAGCGACGTGCCGAGGAAGACATTGACCAGATCGGGGAAGCCGACGACGGTCGCCAGCGACGACGCCTTGATGATATGGGTATATTGATTGGCGATCGGCGGCACGATGACCCGCAAGGCCTGGGGCACAATGACGAGGCGCAGGACCTGGCGGTCCGAGAGGCCGAGGGCCGCGGCCGCCTCGCGCTGGCCCTTGTCCACCGACTGGATGCCGGCGCGCACGATCTCGGCGATGAAGGCGGCGTTGTAGATGGTGAGTGCGGCGATCAGCGACACGAATTCAGGCATCAGCTTGAGGCCGCCGCGGAAATCGAAGCCGGCGAGCTGCGGCACCTGCCAGTCGAGGCCGAAGAGCGCCACGACGAGAAGCAGAAGGCTGCCGGCGCTGAGGCCTGTGGCGAGCAGCGGCGACGCTTCACCCTGCGATCGGGCGCGCCGGCGCAGCATCCAGGCGATGGCTGCCATTGCCGCCGCCGCCGTAAGACCGCTCAGCAGCCAGGTCGCCTGAGCGCCGAGCAGGGGCATCGGCAGATAGAGTCCGCGATTGCTGAGGAAGGCGATGCTGCCCAGCCCGATGGCGTCCCTGACCGCCGGCAGCGAGCGCAGGATCACCGCCTGCCACAGCAGCAGATGGAGGAGCAGCGGCAGATTACGCACCAGCTCGACATATCCTCTGGTGAGGAGGCGCAGAGGCGGGCTCGGCGAGACGCGGACGATACCGAGCATGAAGCCGAGCAGGGTCGCCGCGACGATGCCGAGCGCGGCGACCAGCAGCGAATTGAGAAGCCCCGCCACGAAGACCCGGCCATAGGTGGAGGTCGCCTCGACGGGGATCAGGGCGAAGGCGATCTTGAATCCGGCTTCCTGCCAGAGGAAGTCGAATCCCGAGGCGAGACCCCGGGCCTGCAGATTGATGACGGTGTTCCTGGCCATGAGGACGGCCAGAAGCCCCACTGCCAGCAGGACCAGCGCCTGCTGGATGAAGGCGACGCGTTTGGCGCGGCGCTGCCTCGGACCAATAATCGGCGCGGCCTCGAACTCGTCCATTACCGGCGGACGCCAGGCGGCGCCGATGCGCTCATGTTCCGAGACCGTCATCGTCGCTTCAGCGCACCGGCGGGGCGTAGATGAGGCCGCCCTTGGTCCACAGATTGTTCAGGCCACGCGACAGCTTGACCCGGCTGCCATTGCCGAGATTGCGCTCGAAGATCTCGCCGTAATTGCCGCCGGCGGCGATCGCCTTCACCGCCCAATCGTCGGCAACGCCGAGCTTGGCGCCGAAGTCGCCGGTCTTGCCGAGCAGCCTTTGCACTTCCGGATTGGGCGAGGAATTGGCGAGCTCGGTCACATTGGCGGCGGTGACGCCGAGCTCCTCGGCATTGACGAGCGCGAAGTAGGTCCAGACGGCGATATCGTGGAAGAGCGGATCGCCCTGCTTGACGGTGGCGCTGAGCGGCTCCTTCGATATGATTTCGTCGAAGATCACATAGGCGTCCGGATCGGTGAGGCCGAGACGGCTCGCCGCCAGCCCGCCGCGCTCATTGGTATAGGCATCGCAGCGGTCGGCTTCGAGATTGGCGAGATTCTGCTCGCGGCTGTTCGCGACGATCGGCGTGTAATCGAGATTGTTGACCCTGAAATAATCCGAGAGATTGAGCTCGGAGGTGGTGCCGGCCGAGACGCAGATGGAAGCGCCGCCGAGATCGGCGATCTTGCCGACATTGCGGCTCTTTTTCACCATGAAGCTTTGGCCGTCATACATGTAAGGGCCGATGAAGCTGAACTTCATCTCAGTGTCGCGGGTGAAGGTCCAGCTGGCGCCGCGCGCCAGCAGGTCGACGCTGCCCGATTGCAGGGCGGCGAAAGCGTTCTTGAATTCGAGCGGCACGAATTTCACCTTGGCGGCATCGCCAAGGAGGGCGGCGGCGAGGGCGCGGCAATAATCCACTTCGAGACCCGACCACTTGCCGGTCTCGTCGAGCGTGCTGAGGCCGATCGCCGTTCCGGTGCTGGTGCCGCAGATGAGCTCGCCGCGCGCCTTGATCGCGTCGACCCGTTCGCCCGCGGCGGCCATGGCCGGCGCCACCGCGAGGCCCGTGGCAATCATCGCGCTGGTCAGATGTTTCTTCATGGTTTCCTCCTTTTCCCTTGTTTTGCGTGTTTTGTCATTCGGCTGCCGCTTTGCGTCCGCCGGCATAGCGGGCGAGACCTTCTTCGATATCGCTCAGAAGATCGTCGGGATGTTCGAGGCCGATGCTGAACCGGACCAGCGGTCCACTCTCGGGCCAGGGCCTGATGCTGCGCGCGCCCTCGAGCTTCACCGG